>NZ_JAESWB010000249.1 GCF_016765675.1 Neobacillus paridis | reverse complement strand
GATCTCCGGGTAGCGCCGGTAAAAGTCGGGCAAGGCCGGAATGATCAGGCGCTGCCCGATGCCGCTGGGAACTTCAACCCGCAACCGGCCGCTGGGGCTCGCATGGGTGCGCGACAGGGTGTCCTCGGTATCGCGTATGTCGGCCAGAATCCGCAGGCAATGCTCGTAGTAGGCTGCGCCGTCGGCCGTGACATTGACCTGGCGGGTCGTGCGGTTGAGCAGCTTGACCGACAGCGTGTTCTCCAGCGCCTGGATCAGGGTGGATACGGTGGCCTTGGGCATGTGCAATTGTTCGGCCGCGCGGGTAAAGCCGCCGGCGTCGACCACATGCACAAATACCTCCATTGCCTGCAACTTGTCCATGCACGCTCGCTGTTTCCATGATTGTTCACGAATGTGAACAGTCAATTCCAATTGTTAGTCTTTATCCCATGATAAATCAGTCCTATAGTTTGTGCTATGCAGCAAATAGCCTGCTTTCGGAGTGCCATCATGATGTCTGAACACGAACCCATCGCCGCCTTGTTTGTCATCGTCGTGCTGCTTGCCAGCCTGATGGTGGCGGCCGCCCTGACCGACAATATCCACGG
>NZ_JAESWB010000248.1 GCF_016765675.1 Neobacillus paridis | reverse complement strand
ATTCTTCAGTTCGAGCCGCTCGATGAGTGCGTTGAGCAGGTTGTCGGGGTTGTAGGTGACGGTATATGGCTGTGCCGGAGCAGTCGATTCCATGGGAGGGATAAAACGTATCTGAAAGAGACGAGATAATATCCCATAGGAAATAATAGTTGCTAAATATTCATCTCTTACGCGACAAAAGGAAGCAGGCGGCGCGCGCCGGGTAGTTGCCCCTTTTTTTCTTCCAACAGCTTCACCCCACCATAGGCCAGCACCGCCACGGCTTCCAGGATGTCGCGCAGGTCGTTAGTCCTGGCGCCGTAAAAATCTAGGCAGGCACCACCGGTGCGCCGCGAGATCTCTTCAAAGACGTCCCTGGCTTTCTGGTCGCCTGTCGAGGCGTCGTGAAAAAGGATGGCCCGGACACCGCGCAGACGAAGCGCGTCAGCCTGTTCAAAGGCCGCGGCAGGCGCTTCCTCGAAACAGTCCCCAATGTAGAGCAGCACCTTGATCCCGGCGTGGGT
>NZ_JAESWB010000247.1 GCF_016765675.1 Neobacillus paridis | reverse complement strand
AGCATTAAAAGAGTTGGCCGGTTTTTAAAAAAGACAAATTTTCTATCAAGAGAGCACTCTAAATAAGTGAATCCGCTTTCACTTCTGTGGGGATAAAAAAACTGCCCACAAATACTTGACTCAAACCATATTTAGTTTCCATTTGACATTCAATAAATAAAATTTATACTATATAAGTATATTAACTTTATATATTAAATCCTCATCAACCGATGGGGTAGAGGTCGCAGTTTTTATTAGTAGGATGGACGAGATGCAGAGACATTGGCAACTCCATTTGAAAGGAAAAACTGCCGAAGTGTACTTTTTTCTCTGGAACAGTATGCTGGGGCTGTCTCCGAAAAGGAACAGAACTGTCACGTGCGGACCACCTATCCAAACGTGTTGAGCTATCTTTCGGAAGGTATGATGCGGGGTATAGACACTTGCCACCTGTATCTGCTTCGGTGGCATTTTTTATTCCAACCTCCTTCCCATTCTATTAAAAAAGGAGTCCTAATTATGCAAAGTGCAAACGCACTAGAAAATGAAGCTTATACAGAAGCCAACAACGTCGAGACAAGCGAACTGAAACGAAGCTTAAAATCCCGGCATCTTACGATGATTTCGCTGGGCGGAACGATTGGCACCGGCCTATTTCTTGCCAGTGGCGGTGCAATTCATACCGCAGGTCCCGGTGGTGCAATTCTTTCGTACATCGTTATTGGGATCATGGTTTACTTTTTAATGCAAAGCTTAGCCGAAATGGCTGCCTATATGCCGGTTGCCGGCAGCTTCAGTACCTATGCTACAAAGTTTGTTGACCCATCTCTCGGCTTTGCTCTAGGATGGAATTATTGGTATAACTGGGCAATTACGATTGCCGCTGAACTTTCTGCCGTGACGATGATTATGAAGTTTTGGTTCCCTCATACACCTTCATTATTATGGAGCAGTATTTTTTTAGTGCTGATGTTCTTATTAAATTACCTGTCTGTTAAAGGATTTGGTGAAGCAGAATATTGGTTTTCACTCATAAAAGTAGTTACAGTCATTATTTTTATTGTTACAGGAACGTTAATGATTTTTGGGATTATGGGCGGTGAAGCTGTCGGCTTTAAAAACCTTACCATTGGTGATGCCCCGTTCCATGGCGGCTTTATGGCGATGCTGGGGATCTTCATGGCGGCTGGGTTTTCCTTCCAAGGTACAGAACTGTTGGGAGTCGCTGCCGGAGAAACAGACGATCCAGCCAAATCGATACCGCGGGCCGTTAAATCAGTATTTTGGCGGATCCTCCTATTCTATGTATTAGCAATTTTAGTTATTGGATTACTCATTCCCTATACAAATAAAAGTTTACTTAACGGCGATGTATCTGTAAGTCCGTTTACCCTTGTTTTTCAAAAAGCAGGGATTGCTTTCGCCGCTTCAGTCATGAATGCCGTTATCCTTACGGCGGTATTGTCTGCAGGTAACTCTGGGATGTACGCTTCAACCCGGATGCTTTGGGATTTAGCCCGCGATGGTAAAGCACCAAAATTCCTGGCAAAATTAAATAAAAATGGCGTACCGGTAAATGCTTTAATTGTGACCACTTTAGTGGGAACTCTCGCTTTTCTTGCTTCCTTCTTCGGTGATGGAACAGTATATATATGGCTGTTAAACGCTTCAGGGATGTCAGGATTTATTGCATGGTTGGGTATTGCGATTTGCCATTACCGTTTCCGGAGAGCATTCATTGCACAAGGTAAAGACTTAAGCTTGTTACCTTATAAAACGAAACTGTTCCCATTTGGACCCCTTTTCGCTTTTGCTGTATGTGCCTTCGTTATCTTGGGGCAAAACTACTCAGCCTTCCTTGGAAACCATATCGATTGGAATGGTGTTTTAGTTTCCTATATTGGTTTACCGCTATTTCTGGCACTTTGGCTTGGCTATAAATTTATTAAGAAAACAAAGCTTATTCCGTTAGAGAAATGTGATCTTGAAGTATAAGATCTTAAAACAACACGCTTCCACTGCGTGTTGTTTTTTTAGCTAATAAAAGAAAGTATAAATTCAACTGCGCCTCTATCTTCGTCCTTAAGGACTCGCCAGTCGGCGAGTTTTCATTTATAGAAAAGAAAAAAACAGACCCCCTACGAGTCTGTTTTTTCAATGTTAAAATTCTGCATTACCTGGTGTTCTTGGGAATGGGATGACATCTCTGATATTGGTCATACCTGTTAAATACATAATCAGCCGTTCGAAGCCGAGGCCATAGCCCGAGTGCTTTGTGCCTCCATACTTTCTTAATTCCAAATACCACCAATAATCGTCTTCATTCATGTTAAGTTCCTTAATTTTTGCGGCAAGTACATCTTCACGTTCTTCACGCTGACTGCCGCCAATTAATTCACCAATTCCCGGAACAAGCAAATCTGTTGCAGCAACGGTTTTATGATCTTCATTTAATCGCATATAAAATGCCTTAATTTCTTTTGGATAATCTGTTACAAACACCGGTTTCTTAAACACTTTTTCACATAAATAGCGCTCATGTTCAGTTTGCAGATCTAAGCCCCATTCGACCGGATAAGCAAAATTTTCCCCTGATTGTTTTAACAGTTCAATTGCTTCTGTATAGGTTACCCGCGCAAATTGGGCGTTGTGAGCGTTTTGCAGACGATCCAACAACCCTTTTTCAACAAAGCTGTTAAAGAAGGTCATTTCCTCCGGAGCATTCTCCAACACATAACCGATGACATATTTCACCATCTCTTCAGCCAGGTCCATAATGTCAGGCAGTTCCGCAAACGCTACTTCGGGCTCAATCATCCAGAATTCAGCAGCATGTCTCGCTGTATTGGAATTTTCCGCCCTAAAGGTCGGTCCAAATGTATAGACATTGCGGAATGCCAAAGCAAAAGCCTCTGCAGAAAGTTGTCCACTGACAGTTAAATTGGTCTCTTTGCCAAAGAAATCCTGGGTATTATCCGTTTGACCCTGTTCATTTTTCGGCAGGTTATCCATATCCAGAGTAGTCACTCTAAACATTTCACCCGCACCCTCGGTATCACTGCCTGTGATAATGGGCGAATGGACATAAACAAATCCATTTTCCTGAAAAAATCTATGAATCGCATAAGCTGCAAGCGATCTGACGCGAAAAACAGCAGCAAACGTATTGGTTCTTGGCCTTAGATGAGCAATCGTTCTTAAATACTCAAACGTATGTCTTTTCTTTTGCAGCGGGTAATCGACATTTGAGGTTCCTGCAATCTCAATATTGGTTGCCTTAATTTCAAATGGCTGCTTAGCTTGCGGAGTATAAATAAAATCTCCTTCCACCTTAAGCGATGAACTGATCGGCAGCTTCGCAATTTCCTTGTAATTTTCCAAGCTGTCATCAAAAACAATTTGAACACCTTTAAAAAAGCTACCATCATTTATCTCGATAAATCCAAAAGTCTTGGAATCGCGGATCGTGCGGATCCAACCTGAAATTCGTACCTGTTGGTCAATATAGTTTTCAGTGTTTCTGTACAAATCCTTCACTAAGGTCTGTTTCATCTGAGTTTCCTCCTAAACTTATGTATCAACTCCAACGACGAGTGTAAACAAAAAACCTCCCATCCCCACGGAACGAAAGGTAATCATCGCCATTACCAATTGCCTGTTATTCCTCCAATATTATATAAAAGTCGCATTAAATAAGCAATATCCAAAGGAATTCCGGATATTTATGTGTTTTTATTAAATTTTCAGAAAAAAGCAGGAAACTAGTAGATTAAAAACGAATTATAAGGATAATCGGATCCATGATTCAAAGATTCAAAAGGAGTGGTAATGTGGATAAAGTTACTTGTATAGCCTATTTTCTTTACAAATCGGCGAGAAGTCAAGAAATCAAAGAACAAGCGATTCAATTACTTAATGGCGATCTGTCAATTCGTGATTTAAAACGAAATCATTCTCTTTCAGCCCATGTAGTTATGGCAGAATCGATGGTAAAAAAGAATAAAATAGATAAAAATCAAGTACGGCTGTTTGCCGAGGAATTTATGATTGTTGAAGTTTAAAGGCTTTCCAATTGGAAGTTTTTTCTTTCCCTATCGTTGTCCTAAAGCATTTTTCTTCTATTTTGGATGTTGTTTTGTTACAATATAAAAACCCTCTTTTTAAAACTTCTTTAAACATCGGTTCATACTCTCTGTTTTCAAAAACTTTTCAGCGGTAAATTTCTAAATAGAACGGACATATTTTGGAATATTTTCTCATTTATTTATTTAATAAAACTAAATTTCATAAAGAAAGGTGATTAAATTATGATGCAAATTGAAGTAGCGATTACTTTCGAAGGAAGAAGTTATTTAACTAATGTTATTGCTGACCGAAACACATCAGATGAGGAAATTATGCGACTTGCTTTTGAACAAGTGGAGAAACAATGGAAAAAATAAAGTATTGGTAAAGAAAGCTGTATGCCACAATATCCAACATACAGCTTTCTTGTTTTATACTAAATTTTTTTCTCAATTCTATAGGTTTCCTGCGGTATGTTGTTCATTAGTGCATTCATGCCTGAGGCAGCCATTAAATGCAGCTCGTGCATGGCCCTGGTACAGACGGTATAAAATAATTTCCGTTCTCTTTCTCTCTTGTATTGGGAAATATCATAGAGGATAACAGCATCAAATTCAATTCCTTTGGCTAGATAAGAAGGAATAACATTGACTCCTTTCTCATAGGTAAGCGTCCCTTTTTCAATTAAATGAAGCTGGACTTCTTTCCTCAAGGCCTTGAAAGCTTGTTTACTTTCTTCAGATGTCCTGCAGATAATTGCAATCGTTTGATAGCCTTCAGCTTGCAACTCGTTTATTCTTTCAATGATACTGTCATGTAATCGCATTCTGTCAGTCAACGTGACCACAGGCTTCTTACCTGAACGGTTAAAGGGTTCAATTTTACCTCCTTCTGGGATTAATGCCTTGGTAAATTCAACAATCTCCTTGGTGGAACGGTACGTTTTTGTTAAATAAAAGGTTGCAAGATCCTCTTCAGCGGTTGCAAATCCATTTATAACCGTTTCCGCCTCGGTAACTCCTGAAAAAATCGCTTGATTATAGTCACCAAGCAGTGTCATTTTACTATATGGGAACAGTCTGTGAATAAAAGCAAACTGAAACGGTGAATAATCCTGGGCTTCATCAATAAAAATATGACGGATTGCGGTACTTGCCTTCCTACCTTCAATTAAATCCTGCAAGTAAGCATATGGCACAGCATCCTCATAAGGCATTACCCTATCGTTTATTTGCTTGGCTGTCAATCTGCTTATCTGCGGCCATTTGGGTGGAAGCTCGTTAGCACCATAATCCCCGTTAAATAATTGCAGATAAATTTGTGGCATATCAATGAATTTTAAATTCTTCACCATTGAAAATAACGGTTTGAACCTTTGCTTCACGACCATTTCCGAAAGCAGTCTTTGTTCGCGCTCAAAATCATCAAATGTCGCCTCAGAAAACCTTTGCTTTTTCTGAAGCTGCTTAAAGGCTTCCATATAGTCCTCTTTATCTAAAAATTGAATTTCTTCCTCAACCCAGCTTCTGGTCCGCTCCCGTTTCATCGCACTTTTAAGTTCTCGCAATAGCCATTCTTTAACAAGCTGGATCCGATTGGGAATGCTGATACTTTGATCTAATGAATAGAAATATTGATGAATGTCCCGTCTCGAGATGAATGTCTCCCCTCTAAACGTTAAATCGCGAAAAATTAGTCCGTCAGCTGATAAATTCCTGGTATATTGGTCTATTATATCTTTAAATTGAAGACTTGCTTTAAAGCGAATCCCTTCAAGCCTTATCCAATAATCCGGATCTTCTTCTTGCTTTAATAAATATTCCATTTGCATAAATGGATCTTCAACAGCAAAATTCTTCCCAATCCTTTGATACAAGTATTCCTGAAAGGTCGCTTGCTGCATATTTTCCTCACCAAGCTCCGGAAGAACAGTAGCCACATAACTATTAAACAGAGGATTGGGTGAAAATAGCATGATATTTTCTGAACTAATTGTTCCGCGGTAACGATACAACAAAAAAGCCACACGCTGCAGTGCCGCAGAAGTTTTACCGCTGCCGGCTACTCCTTGCACAATCAGATATTTACTTTTTTCATTGCGGATGATTGCGTTTTGTTCCCGTTGAATCGTGGCAACAATACTTTTCATTTGAGTGCTGGCACCAGCCCCAAGCACCTCCTGAAGCATTTCATCACCGATGGTTACACCGGTATCAAACATTCCCTTGATTTCTGCAGCCCTAATGATAAATTGACGCTTCAGTTTCATTTCACCCTGGATCACACCCGCAGGCGTCTGATATTGGGCAGGTCCTGGCGGATAATCATAATAGAGGCTCGAAATCGGAGCGCGCCAATCATAAATCAAAAAATTTTCATCCTGCTGATCCATTAATGAGGCAATCCCCAGGTAAACGGTATCCACTGCTTTTTCACCCTCTTCCAAAAAATCAATCCGTCCGAAATAGGGTGAATATCTTAATCTTACAAGGGTTTTGAGCTGTTGGTCCAATTGTCTGTGGGTCCGTTCACGTTCTGAGAGAAGTTCTGCCTGCTGTTTAATGCTGGCAGCCGTTTCAATCATATCATCCGGTTCATCCAAATTGACGGTTACATCCTCCCAAAAGGTTTTTCGTAGCTCAAGAACATCTGAAGTTACACTGCCGGTATTCTTTTTAAGTCGATTTATCTTATTGTCTATTTCACTTACTACTGAATGGACTCTTTTTTGCTCCATTTGCCAGTCCTTGCTTTGCCATTCACTCATGCCACCACTCCCATAATAAATTATTCATTCATTCTGTTGACATCCTCGAAAAAATATGATAATGTTATTATTGGGTATTTATATATTCAATAATAACATTATCGTTTGTACCAAATGTCATTTTAACATGCTTCTTTTTCATTTTCAAGGATTTGGTTGTAAAAAAAGTAACGCCACTTAGGCGTTTTTATTATACGTTTTTTCTTCTCTTCCATTCCCCATCCCTTTTAAAATGAAGTTCATATCCCTACATTCCAGAAAAAATAAACACCCGTATTAAAAAAAAGTGAAAAATAATTGACATTTATAAAATTCCTTTTTATAATTTATTTTGAATTAAGTTATTTTAAATTCAAGATAAATAATTTCAAAGTAATTTTTAGGAGGAGAAGGAAAATGACAAAACAAAAATGGACTCTTGATTCTGCTCACAGCAGCGTCGATTTTTCAGTTCGTCACATGATGATTGCCAACGTGAAAGGAACATTTCAAAATTTTTCTGCTGAAATTGTGGCAGATCCAACCGATTTAACTACCGCAGAAATTGAATTCACAGTGGAAACCGCCAGTGTTGATACACGTAATAAAGAGCGTGACGCACACTTGGTTTCTGCCGATTTCTTCGATGTTGAAAATCATCCAACGATGACATTTAAGGCAACAAATATCGTGAAAACTGACGAAGGTGAATATAACGTAACGGGTGACTTAACCCTTCGCGGCGTAACGAAACAAGAAACATTTACGGTTACCTTTGAAGGGTCAGGAAAAGACCCATGGGGAAATGAAAAGGTTGGTTTCAGTGCAGAAGGTTCGATCAACCGTTCAGACTACGGTCTTGTATGGAATGCGGCGCTTGAAACCGGCGGCGTTCTTGTCGGTGATAAAGTTAAAATCAACTTGCAAATTCAGGCTGCGAAAGCCGAATAGTAAGCCAGGGAAGACAGATTTAACAGATTTGTCTTCCCTTTTACTGTTTCACGGCTTTATGATCACTTGTGTACCATTGGGTACGATTTCGGCTAGTTGTAGGACATCCCGGTTATACATGCGGATGCAGCCATGGGATACTGCTTTTCCAATTGAACCGGGATCGTTTGTCCCATGAATGCCATAGCCATGTTTGGATAGTGTAAGCCACATGACCCCATACGGTCCACCAGGGTTTATTTGTCGATTGACGATGACAAATTCTCCCGGAGGTGTTCTTGTCAGCATCTTTCCGACAGCAATCGGAAAAATTCGCATTAGTCTTCCATTATGGAAAAGGGATAATCTTCTTTTGTTTACTGAAACTTGAATCGTATAGGGAATCGTACTTGGCTCCGGGAGTCCAGGTATCCGAATTCGTTGACCGACGTGAAGATGGCCAATTCCCGGATTGGCAGCATGTAGACTGTTAAGACTAACCCGATAATCAGCGGAGATGGAAGAAAGTGTTTCTCCAGGTTTAACGACATGAATCATAAAGGGTCACACCTTTTTCATTAGAATATGCCCTTTTATGCCGAAGGTTGACTTAACTTTTGACAAAGGGCAGGCTTAACACTGGATACTTTACCTTCCCTCAACAAGGCACCCCACCCTATGGTATTCGCTAGGACTCCATCCTAAATAATGGAGTTAAATCTTCTCTTTTAAAATGAATATAAAAATAATCATTACTGGCAGGATCATATTTATAATCCTTTTTCCATTCATCGATATTAAGAGCAATTTCTTTCACTGCCCGGGTAAACACTAAAATCTCTTCATTTGTCATAATTGGATGAAGAGAATAACGGACCCAGCCCGGTTTTGTTGACAGGTCGCCTTGGTTGATTTTATCAGTAATTTGTTTAGACATATTCTTGTCAATGTTAAATAAATAATGGCCATATGTTCCGGCGCATGAGCAACCGCCCCTGACTTGAATACCATAGCGGTCATTAAGCAGCCGGACAATCAGATTATAATGGATATTTTCAATCGTAAAGGAAACAATCCCCAGCCTGCTTTTTACCTGTCCTTCTAGGATGCGGAGTCCCGGAATTTCTGCCAGCATTGGTAATAAAAGCGCTAACTGCTCCTTCTCCCTTGCTAGGATATTGTCAATCCCCATCTGCTCCTTTAGCTTTAGACAAAGGGCGGTACGGATCGCCTGCAGAATTCCTGGAGTGCCGCCGTCCTCACGAAGTTCAATATCCTCATAATATTGATGCTCTCCCCATGGATTTGTCCATGCGACCGTTCCCCCTCCGGGATGATCTGGAACCTTATTCACGTATAATCTGGAATCGAACACTAATACCCCGCTTGTTCCCGGTCCCCCTAAAAACTTATGCGGCGAGAAAAAAATCGCATCGAGTTTTTCCATTGGGTCTTGCGGATGCATATTCATTTTGATATATGGTGCTGAGGCAGCAAAATCGATAAAGCAAAGTCCGCCATGCTGATGCATGATTTTCGCCAGCTTGTGATACGGAGTTTGAATGCCGGTTACATTGGAACAAGCCGTAAAGGAACCAATTTTCATTTTTCGATTATGATAACGAAGTAATAACTGTTTTAAGTGACCGATATCCACATCGCCATTTTCATCAGCTTTTATTATTTCCACATCAGCCAGCGTTTCCAGCCAAGATGTTTGGTTGGAATGGTGCTCCATATGTGTCAGAAAAACAATTGGTCTTTCATCTACAGGAAGCGCAATCCTGGCTTTCAAGCCTTCCGGCACTTTGATTCCCAAGATTCGTTGAAATTTGTTAATAACGGAGGTCATCCCAAAACCATCAAGAATGACCACGTCATAGGGATCAGCATTAACATGTTCTTTAATCATTTCCTTTGAATGCTTATAGACTCCCGTCATCATTAAACTGGTTATATTTGATTCCGTATGTGTATTCGCCATATACGGTCCAAACACATCGGAAATACGCTCCTCAATAGGGCGGTAAAGACGCCCGCTTGCTGTCCAGTCCGCATAAATGATTTTCTTTTTTCCATAAGGGGAAGCAAATTCCTGATCCATCCCAATTGTTTGCGAACGAAACGTGTGAAAATATTGCTCAAGGTTAGTTGGAATCCGATAGGTTTTACTGCCAAGATTTGCCGTAATCATCTTTTTCCACCTCCATCTTTCTGATCCTGCTTACCAATATATGCAACAACCTATTTGGAGGTAAAAAAGGATTTCAAAATTTGTTACTGATCAAAACATATAGGCACCCAGATAATTGTTTGGACGTAATAATTAATTTGTCGCCAGATAATCATTATATTTTGCCACAATTCATAAACCTCTTTTCTACAATACTCAAGCATATTTTTCAAATATTTTGTAACAGGCAGTAAATTTGCAAAATATTGTTGTGATTTCATACTTCAAGTCTTGTTTTGAGAGCTTTTGTCAAGCAGCAGGAAAATCATATACCGATTGGTGAATTACATAGTCATAGACAAAATATTTCCTAGATAGATATAGAAAGGGATGGATTTTGATGAAGACCTATACTTTGAAGGAAGTGGCTAAAAAAATAAATATTGCTCCAGGGATTATTCGGAAATGGGAGAAAGAGTTGAAGGAAGTCATAGAGATTCCCCGCACAAAGCAAGGTGCACGAATTTATACAGATACAGAAATTGATCTGCTCATTAACGCCAAGAAATTGTACGACCAAAAATTGAGCAAAGAAACGATACGGCTTCAGTTGCAGAGAAAGTCAGTTCAAGAAGAAAGCGTAGATGAGTCTGTAAAAGTCGGAACTTCTTTAGAAGTGATTGATGAACCAATCTCCGCTTCACCCGTTAATAAAGAAGTAAATGAACAGGCCCATCTCTTTTTTGAGGCGATCGATACTTACAAGAATCATTTTATTCATGAAGTAAAAGAGGAAATTCGTCATGCTGTCCGTAAAGACGTTATTGAAGAGGTCAGAAAGGAAATCTCAAAAGGAACGCTGACAACCGTAAAGTCGATTTCGGATGCGATTTACAAATCATCCGCCAAAACTCAAGCTGAGATTGAACATCTTTCTAAGGCAGTTGAAAAGAATGCTGATCTAACTGCCGACAAGCTCCAATATCTTGCTCATAACATCAAAAGCAGTGCGATCGAAACATCCGATGACATTTTTACTCTTACAAAGCAATTGACAGATTCGACAAATGCTATTTCCCATTTCATCAATGATACAAATGATGAATTAGCCAATATAACAGAAGCTATTTCCCTTGACCGGGAATTCTTTGCTGAAGAGAGGCAGCAATACCTCCATGAAATAAGACAAAGGGAAGCAGCCTTTCTACAAATGTTGGCAAATTTCAGGGATGTTGCTGCAGCCAAGGAAAAAAAGTGGTGGAAATTCTGGTCATAACTGAGCTGCTGCCCTCGGCTTGATTGAAAATAAATAATTCATTTTTAACCTAGTTGCCGTCCATGTCTATTGTTTAATTTATATTTGGAGGGATATGTTATGAATACTGCGGAAGTGGCAAAATTATTAGGGGTATCTGTAAGCACGGTACAGCGCTGGGTCAAGCAGTTGGAACTCCCGATGGGACGAAATGACCGGGGACATTATTATTTTAAAGAGGAGGATATTCAATTATTACAAAATATCCAGGAACAACTACAAAATGGAGCGATCCTCGCGGATATTGCCCCCGTAACCGCAAAGAAAAGCCCGCGAAAAGGAGCGATAAGGTCCGTTGGAAATGATCAAACCGTCGAATATTTATTATCAAAGGTTAAAGAAATTGAAATAAATCTGCAGGCAAAAGCAGATTCCGTTGCCTCTTATCAATTACTTCAGCATCGAAGGGAAATTGAAGAGTTGCAAAATCAAATAATAGAGCTCAACCAAAAATGCGAATTGCTGCAGAAGGAATTAAATGCTCTTAAACCTGTGCCCTCTGCTGAAAAGCCGTACGTCCTGGATGAAGGGAAAGTAAAAAGAAAAAAGAAAAATTTTGTTAGCTCATTATTCGGATTTTAATATAATTTATTTTCCAGCAGCTAATTAACATGACCGACCAGAGAAAGTAAACTGTTCGGTCATGTTAACAAAAAATAAAAACGTTTACAATAATTATGCTTCTTTGGTCCTTCTCTTCATTTCAAATAAATTCCCCACATAGGAAATCTCCTTGATGGTCACTTGGAGTTTACCGGTTGGCACCTTCAATGAAATCTTTTCCCCCATTTCTTTAAGCAGTAGCTGTCTGCCAACCGGGGATAAAAAGGAAATAAAGCCACGATCCGGGTCGGACTGCTCCGGAAAACAGATGACATACTCCTCGAAATCATCTTCATCATCATATTGAACCGTAACCTTGGTCCCAATATATACTTTCGAAAAGAATGAAATAACCGCATTCTTACGATTTTGATTTAATAATTCCTCTACTTCCAAAACATACAAATTGAAAAAGTGTTTTAATCGTTCCTGAATTGGGGTGGAAGAAATATAAAGATTTGTTAAGTCTTTTATATTCTCCTCAATATAAGCTAATTGTTCACTAAAAAAATCCTTGTTCTGAAGTGTACTATGGTTCATAGTAGATAGCCTCCTGACTAGGATCGAACCTTCTGCAAAACTTCATTAATTTTTTCATGATAAATTCCTCCTTAAATAAAAAAATGAACCTTCCAAATGTACACAAAACCTCTGGCTTTTTCCAGCTGGCAAAAAGCCAAAGCTTATCGTATACCCCGAAAGGATAAAATGATAATCCTTAAATTGTTGGAAGATCTTAACATAATATTACCATACCTAAACAGAAAAATCCCGAAAATCGATAAAGCGAAATTCGCAGAATATTATGCATCTGTAAAAAGACTGTTAAACGCCCATTATTTCATGCAAACGCCCGCCAATAACCGCTGGATAATTTTCCTTTAATTCCTCCACGGAAATGTTGAACAGGCCGGCAAGCTCTCCGAGAAAATCATGATCGTGACGAAGCCAGGATGAATAATTTCTTTTTATATATCGTTCAGCCGCGGGAAAGGATGAAAAATCTTAAGTTAACTTTTTTCCATTATGAACAATTGTAAACTTCTTGTCAGTCTGCCGAATAATATAGGATATTTCGTCTATGTGATTTCGATAGCTTACAACGTAGGGCGACTCCTTCACATTAAATTCATTCCTGTCTGCATCTGATTTAAGCGGCGGCAGTTCGAATACATTTAAAACAAAGGTTGCAAACGCTGTGCTTGTCAAATCTGCACCGGAAGCTTTTGGGTGTCCGCCCCCTCCATAAGTTTTCGCAAACTCCGCGACATTTACCTCATCATGAATCGTTCGAAAGCCAATTTTTTTACTGCCTACATTTATCAGGGCAATCATATCCAAATGCGGATTCAAATTATTTAATGCATTGCCAAGTTCTGATAAGTACTGTTCTGCATGAACGATTCCCACACAATATTGCTTGACAAAGGTTTGGACCATTCGTTGAGCGAGTTTCTTCTCTATTTCCACATTTACGGCTAAATCTGTTATGTATGTTTCTTCCCTATCATTTTCGGAATTGGCAATAAATCGTTCTACTCTTTGATTCAAATTCCGATAGGAACAATAGGAGACCTTAGCTTGTTCTCCGAAGGCAATTTTGGCAATTACCCCGCAACCAAGCCCATCTAAATCATTATCTGTAAAAAGTTTTACCATAAGCTACCACCATTCTATTGTATTTCCAAACTATAGTTTGGATGTTCAGCACGATCCTTATACAAAAACAAGAGCGCAATTCTAGCATGAATATTCTTCACGTCTAGGTTCATTTACACATATTTCCTACCCCGGATTCCTTATTAAAGGCAGCATAAACATTTACTCATCCACCATCTCTATTCAAGTTTACCTAATAACTAGTGATTTTAATAGAATAAGGCTTACAATTCATTTCCAGCTTAATCGACAATAAGCAACTTTTATGTTATAATCAGGTTGTTACTTTTTTCGAAGGAGGACATTGAATGATCGAATTTAAAAATATTGTTAAGAAGTACCGCACCAAAACGATTATAAATCATTTTTCTTTAAAAATTGATGCGGGCGAACTTGTTGTGTTTATTGGTCCCAGCGGCTGTGGTAAAACCACTTTGTTAAAAATGATCAATAAACTAATCCAACCCACATCCGGACATATTTATGTTAACGGCAGCGATATTTCCGCGATGAATCCGATAGAACTGCGCAGAAATATCGGTTATGTGATTCAAAATACCGGTTTATTTCCACATATGACGATTAAAGAAAATGTCGAGTTAATTCCGAAACTTAAAGGCGAAGACCCGGGAGACATTGATAAAAAAACCAGAAAGTTACTTCAGATGGTAGGTCTGGATCCAAAAGAATATCTGAATAGATATCCTCAGGAGCTGTCCGGCGGTCAACAGCAGCGCGTAGGGGTTGCCAGAGCCTTCTCAACAGACTCGGAGATTATATTAATGGATGAACCTTTCAGCGCGTTAGACCCCGTGACCAGGACAACACTTCAAGATGAACTTTTCACCATGCAAAAGGAACTAAACAAAACCATCATTTTTGTTACCCATGATATGGATGAAGCGATAAAGATCGCAGATAAGATTTGCATTATAAAAGATGGCGATATTCTCCAATATGATTCTCCTGAAAATATACTCAAAAATCCTGCAAATGAATTTGTTGCTGATTTTATTGGGAAAAGAAGAATCTGGAACAATCCGGAATTATTGACTGCTGTAGACTTCATGATTCAAAACCCAGTAAAAATCACGGCAAAGCGCAATGTTCTTCAGGCGATTGAAATAATGAAAGAAAATAAGGTTGATAGTTTGATGGTGACGGACAAAAATAACTTTTTACTTGGGTTAGTCACATTAAAAGGAATTCAACTGCAAAACCGAAATCTTTCAGTTGAAGCGCTAATGGAGAAAAACGTTCTTTCTGTTTCAGATGATGCGAATTTAATTTCTGTATTAGCAACGATGAATAAACATCGAATTGGTTATGTTCCAGTTGTAAACAAGCAAAATCAATTAATTGGACTAATCACAAGGAGCAGTATTTTATCAGCACTAAGCAGCCAATTAATAGATATGGAGGTGGCTTTTTAGTGACAGATTTATGGAACTATGTAACATCAAATTATGAACAAATTCTAAACTTAATCGGACAGCATATCTATTTGAGTGTTATTGCTGTCTTGATCGCTACAGTAGTCGGGATTCCACTTGGAATTTTAATTTCCAGGGAACAAAGATTGGCAAAACCGATTATTGGGACAACCAATGTGATTCAGGCGATCCCAAGTTTGGCCTTGCTCGGGTTCCTCATTCCTTTCATTGGGATTGGCAGTACACCAGCAATTATCATGGTTGTTCTTTATTCACTGCTTCCGATTGTAAAAAATACTTATACCGGGCTTACGAATATTGATCGGGATATTCTGGAAGCTGCCAGAGGAATCGGGCTGACTAAAAGTCAAACGATGAGAAAGGTTCAGCTTCCACTGGCTTTGCCAATGATTATGGCAGGCATTCGAATTTCAGCCGTTACGGCCGTTGGTTTGATGACCATTGCTGCATTTGTCGGTGCGGGCGGTCTCGGTTATTTAGTCTTTTCCGGGGTCCAATCCGTGGATAATGCGATGATCTTGGCTGGTGCCATTCCTGCCTGTCTGCTTGCCTTATTAATTGACTTTGTCGTCGGCAGGCTTGAAGCCTCTCTTTCTCCTACAGGGAAGCAGAAGTCAGCTGCTACCGGCAAGACAACGAAGAAATTAATTATTTCATTTGCAGCGATAATCCTTATTGCTGCCGGGTGCATCACACTTTTTTCAAAAGCAAAGGCAGAAGACAAAATTGTCATCGGCTCCAAAAACTATAATGAGCAAATCATCTTAGGAAATATCGTTGCCGATTTAATTGAAGATAAAACTGATTTACAAGTTGAAAGAAAATTAAACCTTGGCGGCTCCCAAGTGACCTTCAGTGCGATTAATAAAGGTGATATTGATGCGTATGTTGAATATACAGGCACCGCATACGTTAGTATCTTAAATCAGAACACAATGAATAACCCTGAAAAGGTGTATGATTATGTAAGTAAGCAATTTCAGCAAAAATACGGGATTAAATGGTTAAAACCGCTTGGGTTCAATAACACGTATGCCATGGCGGTTCGCCAGGACACCGCCCAAAAATACAGACTTGCTACGGTATCTGATTTAGCGAAAGTCAGTGACCAGCTTATCCTCGGTCCGACCATTGAATTTTCGACACGAGATGATGGTTTAAAAGGTCTTACCAAGACCTATCAAATGAATTTTAAAGATGTAAAAGCGGTGGATGGCGGATTACGCTACACGGCATTGGATCATCATAAAAGTGATGTCATTGATGCTTTCTCCACTGACGGCTTAATTAAGGCCTTTGACTTAAAGCTGTTAAAGGATGATAAACACTTCTTCCCCCCTTATTATGCGGTTCCAATAATAAAAGAAAAGACATTGCAAGAACATCCGGAACTGAAGAAGGTACTTAACTCCCTTGCTGGAAAGCTGACGGAAGATAAAATGCGTGAGCTGAATTATCGAGTTGACAGTCTAAAGCAATCCCCAGCGAAAGTCGCAAAGGAGTTTTTACAAGCTGAGGGTTTAATTGATTAATAAATACAGAAACCTGCTTTCACATAAAAGCAGGTTTCTTATTACTCCCCTTTTAAAAAGTGTACTACCCGGTCGTATGTTCTTTCATCACCGACCACAAGCAGAACATCATTTTCCAGAATTGAAGCATAAGGTCCTGGTGAAATAATTAACTCTCCATTCCGTTTTATCCCGATTACCGTTCCTCCGGTGTTCTGCCAAAATTTCAATTCGGAGATGGACTTCCCAATATAGCGGCAGTCCGGAAATATGTCGACTTCAATCGGTGTTAATGGGTTTGTATGACGCAGCCTTCCAGAATAATCGATGATTTTTCGCAATGTTTCGTATAACTGTTCATCCAGCATGGTTCTTTGAGCAATAAGTGAATTCATTCGCTTTTCCAGCTCTTTCATGCTTGCTAAGTGGGAAAAACGTGAGATATATTTGAATGCCTTTTCCTTTGAAGCAATCACGATCCCGCTGCCCTTTGTGGAATGAACAATTTCAACATCCTCTAATATCTTGATGGCCCGCCGTACCGTTTCAGGAGATACCTTGTATTCGCTGGCTAAAGTCGATCTGCCATGAATTTTTTCTCCCACTTTTAATTTCCCATCGTAAATCCGATTTGCTAAATCAATCGCAATTCGCTCATAAATTGGTATTTGCGTCCTTTCCATAGCTTCCTCCAAGGTTTCATTCAAAAAAACAATTCTATCGATTATTATATATAATAACAATATACTGTTTTTGCTTACTTGTTGTAAAACCATTAGATTTAAATCATTTTGGACATACTTGAGAGTATACTCCTTCAACTGAGGTGCTTTATGAAACGGAAAATGATTATTTGGTTAAGTATCCTGTTTATCTGCTTTATGGCCTCGTTATTTGCCTATTATTTGATTAAGAATGATTCGTCCCGGTGGCAGGTTGCCCTTGGTGGTATTTTAGCGAGCGCTTTACCACTTCTGCTGCTAAAACTAAAGGACAATCCATTTAATATACCGATTATTCTCGGCTATTATCTGTTTCTCTTTTGTTCATTATTTCTTGGTTCGATTTCTAGCTTTTATCTCCATCATAAATGGTGGGATTCGACCTTGCACTTCTACAAAGGTGTCTATATTGGTTTTGTCGGAATTGCCCTGTTTAAACGGTTGATACCGGCAAGGGTTCGAAGAGATGTATCGGTGTGGATCCTATTTCTTTTTGTCCTCTCACTTGGGGTTTTGGCCAGTGTTGTTTGGGAAATTTATGAATTTGTCGGTGATTTAACATTTACGCATACGATGCAAAGAGGGGGAAATCAAGATACGATGCTTGATTTATTATGGGGTTCTGCCGGTGGACTGCTTGTCAGCCTGTACTCCTTATATAGAAAAAAGCACGTGTAGGAGGATGAATTTATGAATCGAAAAGTTGTCATCATCTTAAGTTCTGCTTATGTCATTTTCATGGCTATTTTAGCAGTTTATTACTTTAGTCAAGGGGCCTCATTTAAAGCGACTGTGGCTATCGGCGGAATAGCTTGCGGGGCCATTCCGCTATTGCTGGCTCTGTTTACTAAACTGCAGTTTAACTTGCCGATTGTCATTTCCTATTTAATCTTTTTAGTCGGCTCGCAATATCTAGGCTCCATCCGCGGCTGGTACGGTCTAGGCTGGTGGGATACATTTGTCCATTTTATCAGTGGGGGGATTATTGCCTTTACCGGAATTGCTTTATATGAAAGAATGATTCACCGAAACGCAGGGAATGCCATTTCCCCTTGGTTTGTGTTTTGGTTTACCCTTTCGTTCGCCTCACTTGGCGGTGTTCTATGGGAAATCTATGAATTTAGCTGTGATCAGTTTTTGGGCATGGACTTACAGGGCGGCGGCAATAAAGACACAATGACGGATTTAATTGCTGATGTCGGAGGAGGATTGCTAATTGCCTGCTGGAGTGGGATTAGAACAAGATTCAAGCTGCAGAAAATGAAAGACCTTCCTAATGAACAATGAAAAGAGCAGGGCTAAATTTTTATTTTAGCCCTGCCCATTTAATTGCCGTCACTATACTGGTACGGCGGCAAAAAATTCTTCATATATGGCTTTCACTGCTCTTATTTCATCGACTTCTTTTACACCAAACATCATGCTGACTTCTGACGAACCTTGGTTGATCATTTCAATATTAACATTGGCCTTTGCTAATGCCTTCGAGGCTCTTGCCATTGTCCCGATATTATGGCGCATTCCCTCGCCGACAACCATAATCAGAGCCAGGCTATGCTCAAAAATTACTTCATCTGCCTGCAATTCCGTTTTAATACGATGTATAATTTTTTTCTCCTTTTCGGCATCTAGCTGATTTTCTCGCAGAATGACAGATAAGTCATCGATACCGGAAGGAGTATGTTCATATGATAACCCAAAATCCTCTAAAATACTTAAAAGTTTCCGTCCAAAGCCAATTTCTCGATTCATTAAGTATTTGCTTACATATATGCTGCAGAATCCCTCATCTGAGGCAATGCCAATAACCGGTCCATTCGTATTGTCCCGTTCCGCAACAATTCTTGTTCCATGAGCCTGGGGGTTATTGGTATTTTTAATATGAACCGGAATTCCAGCACGAAATGCCGGAACAAGAGCCTCATCATGGAGTACAGAGAAACCGGCATAAGAAAGCTCCCGCATTTCCCGAAAGGTAAGTTCCTTAATTTCTTTAGGTCGATCAATGATCGACGGATTGACTGAAAAAACAGCATCAACATCAGTAAAGTTTTCATATAAATCCGCTTTTAAGGCGTTGGCCAGGATCGCCCCGGTTATATCTGAACCGCTTCGAGAGAACGTGTATACATCCCCTTCCTTGCTGTAACCAAAGAAACCTGGGAAGACGAGAATCTCGGAGCGTTCGCGAAGTTTATGCAGCTCCGTATAGGCCTCAGGAAGGACCTGAGCATTACCTGGTTCGGCGGTAACAAAAAGGCCAGCTTCTTTTGGGTTAACATAAGCAGCCTCCAGTCCTTTTTTACAGAAAAAAGCGGCAACTAATTTTGCATTATTGTCCTCCCCACTAGCTTTCAGCAAATCGATGAACCGCTCAGGATTGCTTTTATCTGCATTTAACCTAGTGGTTAAATCATCGCTAATTTCACTAATGATTTCAGCCGGAAGGGCCAGTTCAGCCGCAATTGCTGCATATCTTTGAATCAAGGCATCGAAATGCTTTTTCGGCTCTTCATTCACCAAGCATTTTTTTGCACATTCTATTAACAAATCTGTTACTTTTATATCTTCCGGATATCGCTTCCCTGGAGCCGAAACGACAACCACCTTTCGCTCAGGGTCCGAAACGACAATATCGAAAACCTTTTCCAATTGTTCCCCTGAGGCTAAAGACGAGCCACCAAACTTAACGACCTTCATATTTACCTCTCCTAAGTTTTAGAAATATAATTTTAATTTTATTACAATTCGCAAAATAATCAAGACTTTTTTCCGCCTGATGTGGACATTTGTCTTTATCCAGCAGACACCAATTCAATAAAATGAGCTAGTATCCTTGCGGTTAAACCCCAAATGGCTCGACCTTTGTATACATAAAAATATTCATCAATCCCTCGCGACCGCCACTTATAGTTTTTACCGCCGACAAGCAGTTCAAAAGGAAAATCAATATCCGGTGTTGCTTTAAATTCAACATGATGTATTTCGGGAGGATGTTTTAAAAAATAGGTTAACGGGACTGTGAAAATTTCCTCCACCTCAGAGCGGTTATAATTTAACCTTTCCGCTTGTTCGATCAATCCAACAAAGGGATAAATCATCATTCCAAACGGAGAAACCATATAATCCAAAGGATATACCTCCGATATATCACTCGTATCGATACCTAATTCTTCCTTCGTCTCACGGATCGCAGCGGCTTTTTCATCAGCATCTTCAGGATCTATTCTTCCTCCCGGAAAACAAATCTCACCCGGCTGACGTCTTAATTGAAGCGAACGTACTTCAAATAAAACATGAACTCCGTCATCCTTTTTCATAAGTGGTACCATGACGGCATATTTGGATAAATTGCGGCTTCCCAATATTGTTGGAGTGTGCTGCTGTAATCTTAACCAAATCGCATCTAGTTCCATATTTACACCCCTCATTCAGCAATATTTTCTTTAGCTTAACATTTTTTCTCCGGAATCTAAAAAAAACTGCCTATTTATAAAAAAAAACATCCAGCATTTTGGATGTTTCTCAAGAAAAATGAATATCAATTTATTACAACAACCATCAGATATTAATTTTATGATAGAATCGCTCGGTCACTTACCATTTGGTTGCCGCGGATCCGTTTAAATTCCTCCAACAAGCCTTCTATGGTGAGATGCTGCTTTTGTTCCTCGTCAACTTCAAGGATAATCTGCCCTTTATCCATCATGATCAAGCGATTGCCAAGATCGATCGCCTGCTGCATATTATGTGTTACCATTAATGTTGTCAGCTTGTAGCGTTCGACTATTTCCTTCGTTATGTTTGTTATCAGCTCGGCCCTGGATGGGTCAAGGGCGGCTGTATGTTCATCAAGCAGTAAAATAGCTGGCTCGGTAAAGGTTGCCATTAACAAGGAGAGGGCTTGACGTTCCCCACCTGATAACAGCCCTACCTTGGCGCTAAGACGATTCTCCAATCCAAGGTGTAATGTTTCCAGCACCTCTCGGAAGTAATCACGCCTTTTATGTGTTACACCCCTTTTCAGAGTGCGTGTCTTATTACGAGAATAAGCCATCGCCAAATTCTCTTCGATCGTCATGCTTGGAGCTGTACCCGCCATTGGATCCTGAAAGACCCTGCCTATCATTTTTGAACGTTTATATTCCGTCATATTAGTCACGTTTTTACCGGAGATGAACACCTCGCCAACGTCAGGGAACAAGCCCCCGGAAATGATGTTCATCAATGTTGACTTTCCGGCCCCATTACTACCAATGACCGTAACGAAATCGCCTGCTTTGAGGGAAAGGTTGATATCGTCAATGGCAATTTTCTCATCAGGGGACCCTTCATTAAAGATCTTATGAATCTGATTTAATTGCAGCATGTTTAGTCCCCTCCTCATCAGCAGCAACGTTAAAACTGACCGGCCTTTCAGCTTTTCTGTGAGCTTTGCGCTTCTTCTCTCTTGAACGCTCTAAAATTTTCGGCATCGTTAAGGCAATGATAACAATAATGGCAGTAATAAGCTTCATATCTCCCGGATCGAGGAATTCAATTCTCAGTGCCATTGTGACAACTATGCGATAAATTATTGAACCACCAATTACGGCAAGAGTGGTTCTAACAATCGTTTTGGTGCCAAAAAGGGCTTCACCGATGATAACGGAGGCTAGACCTATAACAATCATGCCAATCCCCATACCGACATCCGCAAATCCTCCTTGCTGGGCAATCAAGGCACCTGAAAAAGCAACAAAAGCGTTTGAAAGACCAAGGCCTAATATCGTCAGCAAATTGGTATTCGCCGAGAAGCTGCGAATCATCCGTTTATTATCACCCGTCGCTCGAATGGCAAGACCAATTTCTGTTTGTAAAAACCAATCGGTAATAATTTTGATGACGAATGTCACGATGATCATCATAATCAAAATTCCCCATGTTTCTGGGAGGCTGTCTCCTAATCCAAGTGCTGTCAGCAAATTATTCAAAAAAGTATCAATGCCTGTTTTTTCAAACAGATCTTCAACCTTTGTAAAGGCCGTTTCTGTATTTAACATCGAAATATTCGGACGCCCCATTATTCGTAAGTTAATCGAATAAAGGGCGATCATCATTAAAATACCGGATAATAAATTATTAATTTTTCCGAATGTGTGCAACAAACCAGTCATACACCCGGCTAAAAATCCAGCAAACAGTGCTGCCACTGTTGCCACATAAGGGTTCACGCCACCCATAATCATGACGGATGCAATCGCGCCTCCAGTTACAAAGCTGCCGTCTACCGTTAAATCGGGAAAATCAAGAATTCGAAAGGAAAGATAGACGCCCAGAGCCATAATCGCATAGATGATACCCGCTTCAAATGATCCAAATATTGCTGTAAACAATGAGATCATCCTTTCCATTAAGTCTTTTGGCCTAAGCGATAAAGAATAAAATCTGCAATCAAAGAGCCAATCGTTCCTTGATTGGCTCCTGACCTGAAGATGGTTGATTATTTCCCGTCATAGAACTCGCCAAGACTCTTCCATTCCTCTTTTACAGTTAAACCTTGTGCCTTTGCAGCTTTTTTATTAATGACAAGTTTTAGGCTTTTCGGCAACTGAACCGGAATTTCTGATGTTTTTTTCTTGCCAGTTAAGATATCTGCAGCCATTTCACCTGATTGATAACCAATATCATAATATTCAAATCCACTTGCCGCTACAGCGCCTTTTTTCATCGAATCCAATTCACCAACAAATAATGGAATCTTCTTGTTATTCGCTACCGCAATAACAGCATCAAGCGCCGTGACAACCGTATTATCGGTTGGAATGTAAATGGCATCAACACGGCCGACAAGCGATTCAGCAGCCTGCTTCACTTCGGAAGTATTCGATACAGATACTTCCACAAGCTTTGCACCCTTTTCTTTCACCAATTTTTTCACTTCGTCTACTTGAACAACGGAATTTTGTTCACCGGCATTATAAATAACACCGACGTTTTTAGCCTTCACTTCATCTGTAATAAAACTGATGGTCTTCTTGGTTGCTTCAGGGTGGTTATCGGTCGTCCCGGTGATATTTTCACCTGGCTTATCAAATGCCTTAACCAGTCCGGCACCGACAGGATCCGTTACAGAAGTAAAGACAATCGGAATATCCTTGGTCGCGTTAAGAGCAGCAATGGCACTCGGAGTCGCATTGGCAAAAATTAAATCTACTTTATCACCTACAAAATTCTTGGCTATCGATTGAGTGTTATTTTGGTCAGCTTGTGCATTTTGCACCTTAAAATCGACTTTAAGCCCTTTATCCTTTAAAGCGTCTTGAAATCCTTTTGTTGCGGCATCTAATGAAGGATGCGGTGCAAACTGTGAAATGCCAACTTTAAAGGTTTTATCCTTTTCTGCCCCTCCCTGCTTTGTATCTCCCGCAGATTCTTTAGTGCCGCATCCTGCGAGCAAAAGCAGCCCTGCCAATGCGATTGAAAGGCCTTTTACTGTTTTCTTCATCATTTATTTCCTCCTAAACTGATTAAAAAGAGATTTCAAAAAATTCTTATATTAGAAATTATTCTAGTATTTTTTTAGTCCAAAAGCAATAGAAATGGAAAAAATATTTTTGCGCTTTAAAGCTAAAAAAACCTTCTGTTTGTTCAGAAGGTGGAAAGAAAAATTTTTCATTAATTCTCGGTGCAATCAAGCAGCCGATCTATCTCAATTTGCTCCATCGAGAAGCCTTTGCCATCTACTGTCAGGTTAATGGTTGCATCTAAAAGAGTATCAATATCTATCAACAACGGTTCCATGATTTACCCCCTCCCGAAAAACTGATATTCTTTCATTCTATTAAAGGGTTCGTGGCCCAAAACAGGAACATGAGGGTTTTTATTAAAAAAAGTCCAAAGTACTTGGTAATAATTTTCACCCATTTTTGAAAATCTTCTTTAGATTTTCAAAAAATGGTTTCGCCTGCGGGTAGATTGTCCACACCTTTGGACATGCCTTTACATAATTTGAAGTAGATCATAAAAAGGAGGTGGAGAATTATGAGCTATGGTGGCGGACACATGGGATTTGTGTTGATTGTTGTTCTGTTCATTCTGTTGATCATTGTAGGTACTTCCTACGGTGGCATGTACTAAGTTCATCGATAACACCTGACCAGCATCCCTCCTAAACTGGAGTCCGACAATGAGGTTGTACCTGTTGGCTGTCTCCCTAAACAGAAAAGGCCGGGTATTCATGATCCAGCCTTTTCTATCTTTTACATATTTCCGGCAATTATCGTTTTGATTTCCGGTATCCTGCCGCTTGTGCAGCCTTTTCGGAACAAAACCACACAATATTATCCTTAATGGAGTCATAGTAGGCTCCATCGGGAACATGATAAATATGGGAATTGGCATTGCCTTTAATTTTCCCCTTACACTTTATATTCCTTTCTTGATCATCATCGGAGTTATTTTGAAAGCTACTCCCATGATTTGTTGAAGCTGTGTCTGCATGTTCGTTTTTGCTGGATTCGGAAGTATGATAACCATCTTCCTGCGCGTAATTTTCAATCGACCAGATTCCGATACCTTTTTTCTGTGCTTTTCTTTGGATGGCATAGAACTCGTCGACATACTTGGTATTAGGTGCATAAATATAAGCTACCCGGGCTAATCCCTTTTCCAGCAACATTTCGTTAAACATTTTTCCGTCTACATAAATGTAGGCAAGCAGCCGTCCATATTTATCGCGACCATCACCAATTCCCGGTTCAATTTCAACCTTTTTTCCTACAGCAAGGATCTTTTTTGTAAAGGCTGAGGCTTCTGGTCCAAACGGTTGAACTCCTAGCCGTGGATGATGTGTTTCGGGCGTGTCAACACAGAGCATTCTAATCTTTTCCACCCGTCCATTTATCTTCACTTCAACCGTGTCTCCATCAATATTCTTGACAATTACCCCTGGCAGCAGTCTGTTATTACTCTCTCTAGACTTTGAAGAATTATTTACTGAAGCAGTTTCTTTTGTGTGATCCGCTTTTTCTTCATTTTGACTAACAGCAGGAACCTTGTTGTGATTTGTATCTTTTGGAGCCGTTTCAGTACTTGAACAGCCAGAGATAAAAGCAGATAAAAATAAAAGGAATAATCCAAATGACAGCTGAAATTTGTTTCGCATAAAAATCATACCTCTTCTAATCTTACTAACATTGCAGCAATTGTAACAGAAATATTTGATATGGTGCAGCCAAAACGAAAAAGAGAGAGAAGAATTGTTCTTCTCTCACAGTTAATTATTTTTTTCTGTTGTTTTTGCATTAGGTCCTAAATAATCATAATCATTAGGGTTTATTGGTGTGTATCCTGCCGGTTTATAGAAGCGAAGGAGGTCTTTATAAACCACTTCATCGGACATTTGCAGTTCAGTATTGACATTATCGGATATCTCCTTACATGGTTGAGGATCCTCCAATAATTCCTCTGTCTTTGCTGCATAACACTTGTCTTTTACTTGAATTACGTCAGAAGCTACAAAGTCGCCATTACGGAATAATGCCCAATTGCGATGTTGTTTAGATAATAAGTCTGAGCCAAATTCCATGTAATCCTTTGTATCAATCCCTAATAAATGAAGCACGGTTGGACGAACGTCTACTTCTCCGCCTACCTGTGACTGAATACCGCCTTTAACGCCAGGAACGTGAATAAATAAAGGTACACGCTGTAATTTTGCATTAATGGCCGGCGTAATTTCGTCTACACCCAATACTTGGGCCATGGCATCATTATGATTTTCAGAAATACCATAGTGATCGCCATACATTACGATCACGGTATGATCATATAAACCAGACGCCTTTAAATCATTAAAAAACTGCTCCAAGGCCTGATCCATATAATGAGCTGATTGGAAATATTGATTTACCACTGTATCACCATAATCACCGGCTGGAAAATCAGTATCACCTGGGTCCATTGCAAATGGGAAATGGTTCGACAATGTAATAAATTTCGTATAGAACGGCTGCTTCAAGCTCTTTAACAATGGTATCGATTCTTTAAAAAATGGTTTATCCTTTAAGCCATAGTTCTTCGTATTTTCTTCCGTCATGTTATAATATTCAGCATCGAAAAACTGATCATAGCCAAATGCTTTATAGATAACGTTTCTGTTCCAGAATGTTTTATAGTTGCCATGGAAGACTGCGGAAGTATATCCTTTTCCTTTTAAAATGGCCGGTGTGGCTTGGTAAGTGTTTTGTGCTTTGTTAACAAATACTGCTCCCTGAGCCATTGGATATAACGAATTCTCCATTAAAAACTCGGCATCTGAAGTTTTACCTTGCCCTGTTTGATGATAAAAATTGTTAAAATAGAAGGTGTTTTTATCATGTGTTAATGAATTCAGGAATGGAGTCACTTCTTGACCATCCGGCAGCTTATAATTAATTATAAAATTCTGCAGTGATTCCATTGAGATAAAAATGACGTTCATGCCTTTCGCTTTACCAAAATACTTCGGATTTGGCTCTGCATAATTCGCTTTTCGATAGTTTTCTACATCAGTGATATCACTGGAATCAGCCAAAGCGCGTTGACTGGAAGACTTAATATTTTGAATCACATCGTAAATTGTAAAATTGTAGGCACCAAGGTATTTCACAAGGTAATTTCGGTCAAAGGAACGTGTCAGCAACTGCGGACGATCCTTTTCTGCCAAGCCTAAGTTAAATAAAAATGTCGTAATGGCAAATAACAAAACAATTTTAAAAGGTTTCCTGTTCGTTACCGAAATATGTTTGAAAACCGTTAAAGCTAAAGCAATTAAAATAAAGAAGTCTGCAAAATATAGAACATCTAGTGGATGCATCAGTGATAGTGCGCTATCACCAAGCTGACCGGCATTTGTCTTTGTCTGCAACAAAACCGGAACCGTGATGAAATCATTAAAGAAACGGTAATAAGTGATATTCGCGTACAACAAAAATGATAAAAGGAAGTCAATAATAATCATTACAAGCTTCGTATGCTTCTTAAAAAGTAAAGCCAGCCCTAAAAAGAAAAGTGCTGAACTTAATGGGTTAATCAATAGTAAAAATTTCTGTAGATTATTATCAATTCCCAGATTAAATTCGATTCGGTATGCTACGTACGATTTAAGCCAAAATAGAATAACAGCAATAGCAAAAAAAGTAATATGACTATTGTTGAATTTTTTAGGTAGTCTTATTTTATTCATTTTACTTCTCCTCTCACTTACCAAATTAAAGCTTCGGTAAACGAACCTCAATTACTATAACATATTTTCTCTAAAATGAAAAACATAAATTCTTCCATTAAATGTTTAATTTCTCGCGGTAATTTTCTGCTTTTTTCTAAATTTCGGCAATCATCGACAACTTCCAATTGCTTGGACATTTTTAGTAGTCACATATCCATTTCATTTGTATGATTGTTTATTAATGGACATGACTATTTTTGATCTCAATAATATAAGACGAATAATTCACAAATTGGTTTCATTTTTTTGCCTAAAATTATACTCTCAGTTTCCCTTACGTACATTCTGTGAGGAACGATTTCTATTTATCATACACTGAGTGTATTGGCGCCGCAATATGATTTTAGCCTTATCTTTGATCGCCGTGGATAAAAATCTTTGTAAAAGCCAAGCTATAGACAAACCGGTTTCTTTTAAAAAGGAGGGATTTTTTTGCCAAGAATGAAACCAAAATTCACAAAAAGTCCATATTTTGTTGCTGAACCAGGAAATTGGCATTTAAAGCCAGGGGCACCAAAGGAATTAGAGCTGGAATTAGCTCAGTATTTAAATAATCTAACGATCAATGACGAGGGCGGCACCATAAATGGAAACCATATTGAATATCCTTATAGTCAATGAACTATATAATAGTAGAAACCGATTTCATTTCGAATCATTATATGGCACTGCTGACTGGCAAGTCCTTAAGGACGGTTCAGGAGGCATATTTGAATTTCTAATAAGCTAAAAAATAGGCAGGAGGAATTCCTGCCTAAACCATATCCTCATTTTCCTTTTCGATTTCACTTGGCTGGGGCCTTTCCTTTTGAACCATGGTCCCAAGTATTTCTCTGTTAAATTTACTGACATCTTTTCCTGCCCCAGGTAAAGTATTTGCCATCGGTAATTGTTCTAATTCTTTTCCTCTTGGCATTTTTCTCACTCCTTTCCCCTAATTTATCCGATCCTTTGAAATTTTATTTAGGCGCATTCTCCCCTTGATGTAAAAACTAACCAATCATATGGACTATTATATGCGCTAATCGGTAATGCTAAAGATGCAAATCGTTTTCGAAAATTGTTGTCGAATATATTGAATCAGTGAAAATTTTTGGATTATAAAAAAGTTTGGGGAAAGACATCAGATTTACCTTGTTATTTTCTCAGGAATGAAGCAGAATTCTTAAATTTTTGAGTATAGGGAACGAAATGAGGGGTTCAGAATGCATCAAGGTGCAAAACAACTTATTATTCAAACCAGTAGCTTGATTGCAGGTTTTATGGTTTGGGTGTTAATTTCATCATTAATGCCCTTTATAAAAGAGGATATTCAACTGACCTCAACAGAGATTGCCTGGGTGACAGCAGTGCCTGTCATTTTGGGGTCATTACTAAGGGTTCCAATTGGATTTTGGGCCAACCGCTACGGTGCCCGAATATTATTTACAATTAGTTTTATCATCCTACTGATCCCAATTGCCGTGATTAGCTATGCCCAATCTATCTCCATGTTGATATTAGGTGGATTTCTCCTGGGTATCGGCGGGGCGGTCTTTTCGATTGGCGTAACCTCATTGCCAAAATATTACCCGAAAGAAAAACACGGTTTTATTAATGGAATATATGGTGCAGGAAACATTGGAACAGCAATTACATCTTTTTCAGCACCGGTTCTCGCCAATGTATTTGGTTGGAGAACAGCCGTACTGATTTTTTTAATTATCGTTTTAATTTTTGCCATCCTTAATTTTGTTTTTGGTGATCGAAAAGAGGACAAAGTGAGCAATTCTTTTTCCGTTGGTTTTAAGCAGGTTTATCGTAACCCTAAGCTTTGGTTTTTAAGTTTATGTTATTTTATTACTTTTGGTTCCTTCGTTGCTTTTACCATTTATTTACCCTCTTTTTTAGTGAATCATTTCGAATTAAGTAAAGTGGATGCAGGTTTGCGAACAGCTGGTTTTATTGCCTTGGCAACAATTTTTCGGCCAGTCGGCGGCTGGCTCGGAGATAAAATTAACCCATTTTTAATCTTGATGGGGGTCTTTTTTAGCCTGACGTTTGCTGGCTTTCTGTTATCGTTTACTCCATCGCTGCCGATTTACTCTTTCGGCTGTTTATTAGTCGCGTTTTTTGCTGGAATCGGAAATGGTGCTGTCTTCAAATTAGTGCCGCTTTATTTTTCCAAACAGGCGGGAATTGTTAACGGAATTGTTGCTGCAATGGGTGGCCTTGGCGGTTTCTTCCCACCCATTATCTTAACGATTCTGTTTAATTGGACCGGTCATTATGCGATCGGATTCATGTCACTGTCAGAATTTTCACTTGCCACCTTAGTGTTGGTCGTGTGGCTTTATTACCTAGACAAACTTGAAGTTTCCTCAAAAATTGTCGATCACGCCGCAGAAGGAATTGTCCTTACCGATGCCAATGGGATCATCCAAAAAGTGAACCCAGCCTTCACGAAAATTACCGGATATCCCCCAGAAGAAGTACTAGGAAAAACCCCTAGTATCCTTCAGTCAGGTGAACATGGGAACGATTTTTACGAAAGAATGTGGGATAGTTTATTAAATGAGGGATTTTGGGAAGGTGAGATCTGGAACAAACGTAAAAGCAATGATATTTATAAAGAATGGTTAACGATTACGGCGATAAAAGATGAAACCGGCGCAACGAAACATTACGTAGGAATGTTTAAGGAAGAAAACGTAAAAAGTGATAAAATAGAAAAAAGTTAAAAAAGAAGACGCAGTCTGGTGACTGACTGCGTCTTCTTGAAGCATTAATTGACTAACCGTTCAATGGTGACGGCACATGCTTTATATTCGGCGGTACCGGAAATCGGGTCATACTCATTTAGGGTTAACACATTTGTTGGCGTTTCGTGCCAATGGAAGCTCATGAACACTAACCCAGGGACTACTTGTTCGGTAATCTTGGCTTTGACCTGCAGTTCACCTCTGCGGGAGCGTACTTGAACCACTTCTCCGTCTGCAATTCCTAAGGCAACAGCATCTTCGGGATGAATATCAACCGTCTCTTCCTTTTGCTTAATCTTAACACCTGTCGCATAATGCCGGGTTTGTGTATGAGTATTATATGATTCGTAGCGTCTTCCGGTTGTCAGGATAAATGGAAATTCCTCATCAGGCAACTCCATTGGCGGTGTATAATCAACCGGTACAAACGGTGCCTTCTTTGTTTCTTTATCTTGATGAAAACGTTCGTGCATGATGAAGGTTCCAGGATGATTTTCATCCGGGCATGGATAATGGATGCTGTATTCCCGATCAAGCCGTTCATAAGAAATACCGCCATACATCTCCCAGGCAAGCTTTCTTACTTCATTCCAAATTTCCTCACTATTTTGATACTGCATTGGATAACCCATCATTGTGGCAAGCTCACAAAGGATTTCCCAATCCTCCTTCGTGCTAGGATGAGGTTTCACTGCTTTTCGAACCCGTTGGATTCGCCTGTCAGTATTCGTATAAGTTCCATCTACTTCACCCCACGAACGGGCAGGAAGAACAACATCGGCCAGCTTTGCTGTTTCCGTTAAAAAAATATCCTGGACTATTAATAAATCGAGTTTTTTAAATAGTGTTTTCGTATGATTCATATTCACATCAGCGAGCAGGGGATTTTCGCCGATAATGTATAACGCCTTCAGATCACCCATTTCAATTCGGTCAAATGTCCGTGTTTGTGTGTCGCCTGCAATCGGATTAAGGGTAACATTCCACTCTTTTTCATAGCGGGCACGGAATTCGTCATTGGCCAAACTCATTGCCCCTGCAAGCTGGTTAGGCAGGCAGCCCATATCTCCTGCACCCTGGACATTATTTTGTCCCCGAAGCGGCATAATCCCGGTTCCTGGTTTGCCAATATTGCCAGTTAGCAGCGCAAGATTAGCAATATCAAAGACATTATTAACACCGCAATGATGCTCGGTAATTCCCAGTGTATAGGCAATCATCGAACCGCTCGACGTTGCGTATTCTCTCGCTGTTGTTACGATATCCTCAGCCGACACCCCGGTAATCGCTGCTGCGTATTCCGGGGTAAATGGTTCCACCTGACGCGCTAGCTTTTCAAAATCAATGGTAACTTGATCAATAAATTTTGCATCATATAGTCCCTCGGTCAATATCACCCGGATAAAGGCATTGATCAAAGCAATATCAGTCCCGACATTAATTTGCAGGTGACGATGAGCCACTTTGACCATATCAATTCTTCGCGGATCAATCACGATTATTTTTAGCCCGGATTTAGCTGCCTTTTTCATCCGATTGGCAATAATCGGATGTGCTTCGGTGGTGTTGGAACCCATTAGCAGCAGAACTTCAGCCCGTTCAAAATCTTCAAGTGTATTGGTCGGAAAACCGCTTCCAAAGATAGTTGCCAGACCGGCAACGCTGGGAGCATGTCACGTTCGGTTACAGCCGTCAATATTATTGCTGCCGATGACGGCTCTCATAAATTTTTGGGTAACATAATTAGATTCATTTGTGCTTCTTGCACAAGCAAACATGCTGATGGCATTGGGGCCCCAGTCAGATTTTATTCTTGATAGGTTATCGGCAATAAAGCGATAAGCTTCTTCCCAAGTGGTTTCAACCAGCTTACCTGCTTTTTTAATGAGCGGGGTTGTCAACCGGTTTTGGGCATGGACATATTCATAGGCAAAGGCCCCTTTTACACATGTCTGCCCTTTGTTTACCGGGGCTTCCTTATCACCGCGGATCTTGATGATTTTATTGTCCTGGACTTCCAGAATTAATCCGCAGCCAGTTCCGCAGTAGCCGCAAATCGTTTTGACAAAGTTAGGTTCTCCCATAATATTACCTCCCTTGTTACATTTTTACCTATATTATAATATTAATCTATTTCCTATGAATTTCGCCTTCATTTTTATTAAAATTTTTTAAAAATTTTTCTTTTTAAAAGTAAAAAATCCATTGTCTTGCTAAAAGGAATTCAACCTTGACATTAAGAGAATGGTAAGGTGAACAGAGCGAAGTTATTCCATAGTAAAAAAAGCCCAAATCGCTGTTACCAGGATTTGAGCCTAGCTTAGAAGATAAACTTCTATAGAAGGGGGTCTTACAAAAACTGCTCATTCATATGAAAGAGCGGATCAATACTATCTGCATAACTATGCATTCCTGAAAAGAGAAAATTGACGCCAAAAAAGGTAAATAAGACAATAATAAAACCTGCAATCACCATCCAGCATGCTCTTGCACCACGCCATGTTTTTCTTCGGTGAAGATGCAAATAGATTGCATAAATAATCCAGGTGACAAGGGCCCAGACTTCTTTAGGATCCCAAGTCCAGTAGGCTCCCCAGGCTTGCTCTGCCCAGATTGCGCCCAATATAATGGAAAATGACAACAGCATAAACCCAATGGCTACAACGCGATAAATTTTACTATCCTGTGCCGTATTGCCCTGTTTTATTTTTCTAATTTGGATGATCGCCAATCCTGCAGCCAGCGCAAAACTGGCATATGCCAGTGCCGCTGTTAACACATGAACCGTTAACCATGGACTTTTAAGTGCTGGCATGAGTGGGCTGACCTCATCCAATTGTCCGCCAGCAATGATGATTACAGCTAAGATTAATAGTGCTGCAATGATCATTACAATACCACCGGCATTTTTTGCTTTGTTTTTCCACTCAAAAATAAGGTAAAGTAAACTGGTTAAAAACGCGAAGCTCAGAATAAATTCATAGCCACTGCTCAACGGAAGTCTACCAGAAAGGATCGTTCGTATGATCAAGGCAAGAAAATTGATAATACAGCCAACAATGGCTATAGCTGAAGCTGCCTTTAGCATTCCATTTTTCTCAGAACGATAGCCAGCAAAGTACAGGACAGAAGCTGCGATATAAAGAATCAGTGATGCGTATACGATAATTTGAATAAAAATTGCCAATGGTGAATCTTCCTTTCTATCTAATCGTGAACTATCCCTTTCACACGACTGCTGTATTTTGCTGAAGCTGATTTTGTTTTTTTCGAGCTGGCATATAAATGAGCGCCATGGATACCCCCAGCATGAACATTAATGACCCGATGAGCACAAATATTAATCCCGGATCTGATTTCACTTTCAGTACTGTAAAGGGTTCAACTCCATCAAATACTACATATTTATGGTCGTCAATTTCGATTTTACTGCCAAACTTTGCAGCACCCACACCCAACAATTTTTTATTCTCATATACGGAATAGACAACCCGGGCATCGCCCTGTTTCATAGAGTTTTGGGCCATTCCTTTTGTCGGATCAAAATCAGGAAAATACCGGTATATCTTAACCGTCCGTTTCGAACCTGGGATAGTCAAAGACTCTCCTTCATATAATAACTGTTCCTGCCCATTGTCCGTATTGGTTACAGCCCTTGATCTGACAGCGTATCCATAACTATCTTGGTAAGCTTTGATATGCTTATATTTAAGCGGATGATTCACACTAATTACTTGTTTTCGCTGAGTTTTTCCGCCCTCGATGACGGATAAATCCGAATAATACTGAGATGGTGTACCATCATGATTAGTCTCAATTTTAAAATCATTTAATTTTAATGAAATGGGTTTATCCATTACCATAGCATAGGCCAAATTAGTCGTCTCTCCAGATAAAATTTCAATTTGTTCACTCTGACCATAGAAACTATAAACCACACCACCAATTAAGATTAAGACAATTCCCGAGTGAAGAAGAAGGACACCTATCTGACGGATTAATCCTTTTCCAATCTTCCTTTTAAAAAAATTTGATTTCTTAAAAAATACTACCCTATTGATCGTGCAAAGCATCATATTTAGCAGTAACAATAGCAAAAGAAGTTTAAATACAAAGGTATTAAAAAAACCACCTGGAAAAACCATACTGCCGACAGCTGATACTAATCCGATTAATACGAGCAAACAGAGTCCGGTTTTCATGGAAGAAATAATTCGATAGATTTCTTTTGCTGCAACCATGATTTCGCCCCTAACTAAAACCGCGCGACTTAATGGAACTCAACTACTTTTTCCAACTTTCATCAAGGTCATCCATCCATTTAAAGGAATGACACTCTTCACACATTGCCTTAGATTTCTGATGCATATTATGACATACGTTGCAATTCTGTTTTCCATTGTGATTATCATGTGGATTTGATTCATCGAAAGCCGTTTTTTTCTTGACTTTATCAAAATCATGACATTTCAGACAAAAATCACGGGTCCCAAAGTCACGTTTTTTAAGAGGAGTTTCATAATCCCCGGTTACGTATTTTACACCCTCTTCCATTTTTTTAGAAATGCCTTCCTGGTGGCAGTCGTGGCAGGTAACACCTGCTTTGGCATGTTTATTTGCAAGGAGCCCTTCATCCCTATAAGAATCATAATATTTGTCCATATTATGGCAAATAGCGCAAAATGATGGTTTCTCACTTGCTTTTAACACACCCGCTCCAGTTCCAAATCCAAGGACAATGAACACACCAACCATGATGAGGATATTTTTTAAGGTGAAAAATTTTCTTTTCTTTTTACCAGAATCACTATTTTTTTCATAAACACTACCTCCACCATTAACTTTTCTGATGATTATCCTTTCCCCTGCAGTTTCAGCCTCTTCGTTTTTTTTTCAGCTGGATCTAATCATTCTGAGGGACCCCATATGCTGCCCGTTCTAGATCATGATTTCACTTTCTTCCTCACTCGTTCGATGATAGATTCTTTTACTACATTAATTTTATCCCTTCCGATGTTGATGTTTCATCGTACAGGTGTAAGAAGTTTTTCTTACAAATTGTACAATCACTTAACCTGTTGGGGCCGACTTCCGTGTCATGATTCAAAGTCATGGATACAATTTGTTTAATAGACCCAGCTCCCTTGATTGAGAGCCGGGTCCTGGCAGTTTAAATATTTCGTTTTCACTCTGCTGGACTGGTGAAGATCAAATTGCTGCAACTGACAAAACCCTTCTCACAAACTGGTCTTTAGGGTAAGCGAATTTAGTTTACAAAATTATGTAATTTTCGATATATATCTTCAAGGTTTGAAGGAGCTTAAGCCTTGCCAGTTACATATTCTGCAACGAGTCGCCCACCCGTCGCACACCAGCCCTGCTGAGATCCAGACAAGATGCCGACATCGTAATCGGTACCGTAGATCGAACTTGCATCGTTTCCCAGTGCAAACAGCCCGGATATTGGCTCTCCTTTGGTGTTGATAACTCGTAAATATTCATCGACATGAAGACCGCCTATAGTGGTGTACATAGCCAACTGAAGTTCGGCGATGTAGAATGGAGCCCTTTTCATAGGATGTAGGAACGATGCTGGCATACCAAACTCTTCATCTTTACCAATGGCGCACGCCTTATTATATTTATCAAGCGTTTCCTGGAGTCTTTTGACCTCACAACCGATAAATTTCGCTAATTGTCCCACAGTGTCAAACTTATGTACTTGACGATTTTTAATTCCCTCGTCAACGGCTTTATAGGCGTCACGCATTGGTTTACCTGTGGGTACTGCGTCAGCGAAACCGACCATAACTGCTTTATCATGAATATATTCCAATAATGATTGATCAAGTATAGAGAAAACTCTTTGTTGAGCTTTCATCGCATTGCTGGTAATGGTAAAGTCCCCGCCATTCGCTTCATTGTAGAATCGTTCACCCCGTTCGTTGACGCGGAGAATTGGCTGCATGGCGAATAAAAATGGAACTGCACCGCCAAAGACCTTATTACCGACAACCTGGGGATAGGCATACATGACTGTACCTGGATAATGAAGAACTCCATCTATCTCTTCTGCCCATTTAATTCCATCCCCATCCCGGCCTTCGTGTAAACCATAGTTCCATACCGTATCTGAGTCACGATAAGTGAATCGCTTGAACATCTCTTTATTGTTAGCATATCCACCGGTAGCAAGGACAACATTCTTCGCTCTAATAGCGTATTCTTGTTTTTTCTCCTTATCCTGTACATAGACACCCTTGACGGTTCCGTTTTCAACAATAAGTCCTGTTGCCGGATTTGATACTCTAGTTTTAAGTCCATGCTTCTTACCATAGTCAATAAGTGGCTTGTGAACAGCTTTGCCAACATAAGCGAATTTACCGTCTACAGCCCCTAAATGCCAAGAAGGATAGGATGTCGGGGCAGTAACATCTGCCGTTAGGAACTGAACACCACATTGGAAATGAAGCCAGTCGATCGTCTTGCCACTTTCGCTTATAAATCTCTCATAAGTTTTGGAATCTGCAGCCCAATGGGAATACTCCTGACTTCTCTGAAGAGCTTCATTAACATCAAAAGGCTTGCCGCCTTTGCCCATTTTTTTGTTCATGTAAGAGTTAAGCCCTCCGATTCCTTCTGTTAATGCGGAGGTACCGCCAAGTGCCGGCAGTTTCTCAAGTAGAATGACAGAAGCACCTAATTCAGCCGCACGAACGGCTGCACATAAACCAGCCGTACCGCTGCCCACTACGACTAAATCACACTTTTCTGTACGGACCGGGTTATGGGTGACTTTATTTGCTTTTTTATCTTTTGTGTCCTTATCATCAGCACATCCACCCAAGAGACTGATGGATGCCATACCTACTGCACCAATCGCAGCGTTCTTCAAAAACTTCCGTCTACTAATTTCGCTCACAATTAACACCCCGATTTAAAAACTTATTTCAACTATAAGAAACAGTTACTTTTTCTTTTCTACCTTGCTTACTTCTTTAATTTCTTCTATTGTATCGCTGGTTAACTCTTGTGCTGACTTTTTAAATTCACTTAGCGTTTGACCTACAGCACGTCCCAATTCAGGAAGCTTGCTCGGTCCAAAAACAATAAGAGCTAAAACCAAAATGATCACTAATCCCGGGATACCAATATTTGATAGCATAAGAACATCTCCTCCATAATCTTTTTTACTTTTTTTAAAGAGTTCCGATGACAACGATTATCTGTAAAAGATCTGTTTTACGACGGTCCAATTAACACTCCCTAGTCCTGAAAAGATTTGGTTTTCAATTCAATTACGCGTAATTTTCTGCTCTTCATACCCCTTTAGACTCAGTATATGAAATTTCGTGAATAGCTTAAATTGCACAAAAGTGTATTTTAAGATAATAAATACTACTTTAGTAGAATAGGTTTTTCAGAAGTATTATTATGATTGGTTTTAAATCAATTACGAAGACACTTGATATTTCACTTTTCAATAATTAGACAATTATTATTCCGGAAATATATGTTAGAATATCTTTATGATTCAAAATATTCAATTCCATATATGTTGTAGGAGACTTTTTTCACAAAGAAAGGTGATAGATTTGTCCACACTAACAGATGAAGAATGGTTGATTATTTCTGATATCATACTCACCAGCGATGATGAAATGAGAATGTCCTTTTTGAAGAAACTTGAAGGTATTATCCCATTCGACTGTGCTGTCTTTTACCTTGGCAGCAATACTGAAGACCAAAAAAAGCTTATCAATCCTATTTTCATTAAGCACCCTTATCAAAAAGTTAGAAATCCTAACGACCTGTGTAACGAATATAAAAAATTTCAAAACAGGGATTTTGGTAACTGGGTGTATTGGCTTCAAAACTCAGTAGTTTTACGTGATTCAGATATAATACCTACGTCTGTTGAACGGGAAAAAACGGAAATGTATCAAAAAATTCTCTTTCCGCTTGGCATGTATTATGGCTGTGGACTTACTTTTATTTACGATAATATTTTTCTAGGACAAGCTAGTTTATATAGAGCAAAAGGACATTCGGATTTCACCGATAAAGAAGCGTTTATCTTAAACTATATAACTCCCCATTTGACACACCGAATGTATCAATCGCATCCCCGAGGCAAGTATCAAATGAACGCTAAAGGTACTTTTTGTAGAAAATATCATTTAACCCAAAGAGAGTTTGAAATTATTAAACTTATTTGTAAGGGATACAGTAATAAAGAAATTAGTAATAACTTATTTGTTACCGAAGAAACCATCAAAAAACATAACCAGCACATATTTAGTAAAATGCATGTCGAGTCTCGTTCACAACTCATTAGAAAATGTACAGAGGAACATTTTAATATAAATTCAAATATGGGCAGATTCCCTTAATAAAGCCTTAATATGCTACATTTCTTTTTTTATGGGTGGGATTAAAGATGTGATTTTAGTATCCGGTTGGAGGACGGGGCAGTGTTGACCCCGCAGGTACTTATGTATTGGGGGAGGTAAGTTTTGACTTTTGGGACAGTTGCCGTCCCTATTGTACTATTTGGCTAGCTGTTAAAACTAAGCAATAAACAGGGATTGTCGTTGACAAAGGACGAACGTTCTCTAAGGAGTTATCCTCTTTCAATTAGCAGGACCGTTACAACAAACAGGATAAAGCTAAGAACTGAAATTCCATCTTTTTTTGTTAGCCGGAAACTATACTTGTATATTTCATCATTGTTTTCACCCATAAGTTTTTCAATTTTATCCAGTCGATCAAAGGAATTTATGATTAATGAAACAATGATTTGGGATATTGTCTTGATATTAATTTTAAATTTTTTTCCGGATCCACCTGCTGCTTCCCGTATTTTCTCTCCCAGACTTTCCTTTATTTCAGTTCCGCAAACAGAAAGGTCCATAACAACATACATGACTATTTTTAAAAAATCGCTTACGGGAACACCAATTAATTTTATCGGTTTAAGAATCATGTCAAATAAACCTACCACCGTTTGAATCGGGGTGGTGTTGAAATAGAGGATGCTGATATACCAAATAAGAAAAAGTCTGATCAACCTTAAATAAACTTCATGCGTTCCTTGATTATCAGCAAATAGATCATCACCAGTAATCATGTATAAAAAGTGGTTCATCAATATGCCGAATAAGAAAGGAATTAAAAAGACGATACAATAGGAAACAGAACTAGTGATCAAGGTCCGTGGTTTAATTCTGGAAACGAAGGTCACACCTAGCAAATAGGTAAACAATAGGATAAAACTGATTGGGTTTTTAAGCAGAAACGGAATACTGGCAAGCAATACCGCTTGAATGATCTTGATGAATCCATCCATTTCCCATTGCGGTAAACTTTTGCATGCTGTTCCTTTGGTGATGGTTAAATTATTTGACATTTCTAACACCGTGCTTTCAAACTATGATCTTTTTAGCAGTGAAAATCTCTTTATTACGAATTTCATTGATAACCAGTTCACCAATTCTTCCGGTGATGAATCCGGACACGATAGACGTAATGAAAAGAGCAGGGAGATAATACAATACAATAAGTTGTCCAAGCATCATGGATGCCACCATAACTTGCGCCGTGCTGTGGATAATCGCTCCGATAATACTAATGATCTTAATGCTGAAAAGCTGCGAAAATTTCTTGTATAGTACCCACATTATTAAAGCACTTAGGATTCCACCACTTAAGCTAAATGGCAACATGGTTACACCTCGGGTTAATACCGCGACCACAAAGCTTCGTACGACCACAATTAAAAGGATATCTTTTAATCCAAGGAAAACGATTCCTACCATGGTAATAATATTCCCTAATCCAAGTTTCACTCCTGGGATAGGAATCGGAAGTGGAAAGAAGGACTCTATAAATGAAATCAAAATAGCATTGGTAACTAAAATGATGATGATCGCATCTTTTCTATTTTTACTCATCAATGGTTCCCCCCTTTTTCAGAAAACTCTGGGCTATTTTCATGGCACATTAATCGATACGGTGGTGTTGGAAGGAACGCAGATCGCCATATCACCAGGCTTGGTCAGCCACCCAGTTTTTACACAAATCTTATTCGGACAATCTGCCTCTAAAACTCTAATTCTTCCTTTTTCTGCTAGTACCGTTAAATGTATGCCATCCTCCAATTTGATATATTTCGGCTTCTTTAGCTTGTTCAAGTTGATCTTGTCAACTAACCTTCCATCGCGTTTGATTTCCGCAATGAGGCTCTTGTTTTCTTTGCTTTCACTTTGCACATGTTGATTCCAAAGCCAAAGAGTTGCGATGATTAGCAGTGCAATCATCAAGAAGATGAAAAAAAGATCACCCTTTTTAAATTTACGCATGACCTTCATGACAAGGAATCACTTCCTTCCTACCACCTATTGCATTTTTGATAAATTGGCAAAAAGACAATGCTTTTTGCCAATTTATCACATGTAACACAATGGTTGAAATCTCTTAATTTATTTCCCCTATATATCTCTTGGCATCTTTTGCAGCAAAACGACCGGAGTTAACAGCCCAGCCTTGTTGAGAACCTGGCACGATATTAACATCATATGTTTCACCATTAAGTCCACCTGCATCGCCGCCACCGGCGTAGAGTCCTGGAATAACTTTTCCTTTTTTATCCAAAACTTGTGCATCCGGTGTTACTTCCAATCCATCAGTAGTTGCAAAAATACCTAGTCCAAATTTAAAGCCATAATATGGGCCTTTTTCAACTGGATATAAGTATTTAGCTGGTAATCCAAAGTCTTTATCAACCCCAGTTTTGGCAAATTCATTCCACTTATTTACAGTTGCTTCCAAATTAGCTTTATCAATTTTCATTTTATCCGCTAATTCTTCAAGGGTATCTGCTTTAAATACCGAATCTTTGTTCTTTTCCAAAGCTTTATTCAAATCATCATAAAAGTTAGGCATTTTATTTGTCCAAGTTGGAAATCCATTTTTTATAAAGCCGTCCAACGTATCTTTTGTCACAATATGATAGACATATCCTTGCTGTTTTTGGGCGTTTCCGGCTGTGCCCCAGTCTCTCTCAACAACTGACTCATCTTCAAAGCGGAAACCTTCCTGATTTACTTTCAAAAGAGGCATCCATCCAACCATATTAATCGGACCATAAGTAGGTTGTCCTTTCATGGCAGCGCCAAAGTTCATAAGTGTCCCTTTTAGGCGTTTATCTGAGGCGCCAACTTTTAGTGCCATATTGATGCCATCTCCAGTTCTTCCTGGAACACCAACATCAACAACCACGTCACCGTCAATTTTTGCATATTTCTCAATCATTTTAGGATTATTGGCATATCCGCCAGTAGCTAATATTACTACAGGAGCCTTGATAGATAAAGTACCGCCATCACTTTTCTCTGCCTTAATGCCCGCTACTTTACCATCTTTCATGATCAATTCTTTCCCTCTGGTTTCAAGCATTATTTTTACGCCTAATTTTTTGGCATTATCCGAAAGACTTGCGACCAGTGAATTTGTAGTAGGTTGATCACGATGATACAGGTGCCAAGTATTAAATTTGTTTGTTCCATTTGGCGCCAGCATATCAAATTTCACACCTAAAGATTCTAACCAGTTTCCTGTTTCACCCGAGGATTGATAATACTTCATCAATAGCTCTGGATTGGTTGCCCAATGATGGAAATCCTGTGCTTCTTTAAAAACTTTCTTTACATCATAATGAATCCCTTGCTTTTTAGCAAAATTAGTATTAATCCCTCCATAGCCTTCAGCAGAATTGGAAGATCCGCCAAGACTACCATTTTTCTCAAGCATAATAACATCTAAACCGAGTTGTTTTGCTTGGATCGAGGCAGACATGCCTGTAGCACCGGAACCAACAACCACCACATCGGTGCTCATGGTCTCGCCTTTCGCATTACCTTCACCATTCGATTTTGCATTGTCGCCAGAACCGGAACATCCTTGGAGAAGCAAAGTTGCCATTAAAACGACAATGGCAAGGACGTTAAGTTGTCTGTTTCCGGCAAATCGCTTTATTCCCATCTGTTTCACTCCTTGTGATTACATAACGGAAGAATATGTTATGTAAATTTTGATTATTGGTACCACTGAAGCGATAAGAGGGTGCTATCATTTCATTTTAGTGGTTCCGCTGAGAATAATGGGAGTTAGAACTCCCCCATTCTTTAAAGCTAGCAGGTAAATGATTCAACCGTTCAAACGATTAAACTAGAAACGGAAATCTGTTAATGATTCTTATTCTTTAAGAAACCGTAAGATCATTCTGTTTGCTTATCCTTTCAACCAATCCCTGATTCAATTAAAAAAATCGACAATTTGTTCACATTTTCACAAAACAGGACATGTGCTTTCCCTCCCCGCCTTAATTCGAGCCACACCATCGAAACAGACGAGTTTGTAATTGGTTTCCCTTAACACCTCCATTGATTCCGTTTTCTCTCCTGCTAAGGCTTTAATTTTCTCACAATCATTTTACCCCGGACTATTTTCTTATTTCATCGTACAATTGTTAAAAGATATTATGCAAAATGTACAACCGCTTACAAGTTTCACATAACCTTCACGATTTATCTCTAGTTGAAACCGTATAATAGAACAATGAGGTGATGAAATTGAGGATAACCATTCCGATGTTACTTGATAGGCTATCTGGCGTTCATTTTCAATATTTTCCTAGTGCAGAATCACAGATTAACCATTTAACAGAGGTTAGATTTCTTCAAAACAATATTGTGAGTGAACCAGATATTCTCTATATAACAAATCTGTCTTTTCTGATTTCAAGCTACAATGGATTGATTCCGGAAAAAATCGCCTGTATTAACGATGCAAATCTTGAATGCAATAGTGATGAAAGATTCCAATATACCGATCTATTCATCTTTGAGAATTTAACGGAAGTCACTGAATTATTTAATATGCTTCAAGATATTTTTTGCTACTATTCCACTATTTTCAATCACCTTTTGGAAATAGTGAAAGAGAATAAAGGATTAGATTTTCTATTAGAGAACATCGCAACACTATTAGGAAACCCTTGTTCGATTGTTGATCGAAATTTAAAAGTTCTTGCAGGAATTAATTACATGCCCAATACGAAAAATCAGGAATTCTATTCCTATTATCTCAAACAAATTCAATCTAACGGGTATACTTTTGGTGACTCTAAATATATCGAACAGTATTTGTCCAAAAATAACGCTAGTAAGGACAAGCCAGTCTATTTCAACAGAAGTGAGGGCGCTATATTCAATTGTATATCGTATACTATTTCGGTAGGCAATGAAAAGATAGGCTGGTTGAATGTTTACGAAATTGAAAAACACTTTTCTGATATAACATCTGATTTAATGATTTTTTTCTCTGAAATCCTATCGTTAGAATTGTCCAAAAATGAATGCTATTTATTAAATACCGTAACAAAATATGAATATCTTTGTACCGACTTACTGAACGGCCAGAATCTATCCGAGGAAGAGATTATGAAGTTATCTAATTATCTGAATTTTCCTTTGAATAACGAATACTTTCTAGTGGTCGTTAAACCTTCAACACATGTAAATGATGTTTCAAAATTAACCCATTTAAGAGCAAGAATTCTTGCTTCTACCAAGTGTAATATATGTTTACTTTATGAATATAGGATTGTCATCCTTTTTGAATCTGCTGTTAATAACGATTCCCTTTCAAAAATAAAAAAGTTGTTAACTGACTTCAATATGTTGGCGGGGATCAGTAACAATTTTACAAATATTAAGGACATTAACAAAGGCTATGCTGAAGCAGAAAAAGCTATAGAATTAGGAATAAAGTTTAAATTGTCTGGGGCTATGTTCCGATGTATGGATTTTCCATTATATCATCTCATTGATGTATGTGCGAAGCACGAAGACATAAGAAAATTTTGTCATCATTCGTTATTACAATTAACAGAATTTAATCCAGAACTGTCAAATACATTATATCAATATTTAAAAAATGGAAAATCTCAGTCGAAAACAGCTAATGATCTACATATACAAAGAAGTTCCCTACTATACAGACTAAAAAAAATTGAAGAAGTACTCGGATTTAGTCTCGATGACTATCAATCATTACTTCATTTGCAGCTTTCATTTGAGATATTAAATTATTTGAATTTTGATAGTTGTCAACATAATTCTTCTTCAATGGCGTAGGTAAGCTGGCTTCAATAGTCTATAAGATCCTGTTCTTCCACCCAAAAAACGCTTCCGCAATGACAGCGAAAGCGTTTTATCGTTTTAGGCGGTTTTTTTAGCGGGCAATAGAATATTAAAGGTAGTTCCTTTGTTCAGCTCGCTCTCGACAAATACCTTCCCCTGATGACCTTCGATGATTTTAAAGCTCATCATTAGTCCTAACCCGTGTCCTTGCTTCTTGGTTGTGAAAAATGGCTCGCCCAATTTTTTCAATTGCTCCTTTGGAATTCCGACACCGGTATCTTGAATGGAAATTTGCACATTGTTGTCATGAATCATTGCTTTTACATAGAGATCGCCGCCGTTTGGCATCGCTTCAATCGCGTTTTTAATAAAATTCAAAAATACCTGTTTTAACCGATTTTCATCACAATTTATTAGAATATTTTTTTGCTCACAGTCAAAGTGCAGTCGGACATTCTTTTTGATTGCTTCAAATTCCTGCATGGAGATAACAGTTTTAATGACAGGCACAATATTTTTTTCTTCCAGTTCAACTGCCTTTGGTTTGGCTAAGACCAAAAAGTCTTCAACAATTGTATTAACTCGTTCAATTTCATCAAGAATGATATTTAAGAACTCCAGGCGTTCCGGATCTTTTTCATCTAATTGCAAAAATTCAGCATATCCTCGCATAGATGTCAGCGGATTTCGGATTTCATGGGCCACTCCCGCTGCTAATTGCCCCACAGCCGCAAGCTTATCTTGGCGATGGAGGACTTCCTCTTGCTTTTTTCTCTCGGTAATATCAGTCCGGATCGAGAGATATTGATACGGCTTTCCATTTTTATTTAAAAAGGGCACGATGGTTGTATCCACCCAATAAAGTGTTCCATCTTTAGCCCGATTACAAATTTCACCATACCAAACTTTCCCATGGCCAATCGTTCTCCAAAGTTCCTTAAAGAATTCTTTAGAATGATAGCCAGAGTTCAGAATACGGTGGTCCTGCCCCAATAATTCTTCCTCACTGTACTTAGAGATTTCACAAAACTTATTATTTACAGAAGTAATCCTCCCCTTTTCATCCGTAATCGCAACGATCGATGATTGGTTTAAGGCAAACGTAATATCCTTTACTTCTTTTGTAATATCCCGCAAAGTGGTGTCGGAGGCAGCAAGCTGCTTGCTTATTAATGTACTTGAGACAATTAGGCCGCCCATGATAAGAACCGAAACAAATAAGACTAAATAATTAAAGAAAGGACTGTCCACAACCGTTGCATTCGTCACATCATTTGCAGTTATGATCACCAATGATTTTCTCAATAATATATGACCTTCGGCAATCGTCCCGGACATAATCAAAGCACTAACAGGTTTTAACCATGTCTGATTTTCCTGGGAATTTTTTGAGGAAAATAACATCCATAAAGAAAACAAAAAAGAAGCGAAGATTAATAAACTGGAAACAATAAATAATAACACATGGTATTCTATTTCCACATTTAGAGCATAATTTCCGATAATGTGGATAGCGATGACAGCAAGTGTAAGAAATAAGCTGCCTATCATTAAGTGATAAAAACGAATCTTTCTCCCAAAAAAAGGCATAAAGGCCATTCCTGAAAAAGCAATACCAATCAAAATGGATAATATCACAAGTGGTATATAGTAATTGGCAAATAAGCCGGCATTGGTAACAATCAGACCCATAAAATTAGTAACCCAAATTCCCATCCCCATCGAAAAAGTTCCGCCGAGAAACAGTAACCGTTTGTTTTGATCAGATGTTCTTATTAACCTGAACATATCTAATGCCGTATATGAAGCCATTATCGTTAAGCCTATCGCGATTATGAAGAAAAATGGATGAAACGAGTTAAATAATGTATCCATTTAACCAGCATCCCCCCTTTAAATCTTTTTCTACTATGATTTTAATGGAAAGTGGTTTGTTATGGAAGTGTTAAATTAATATGAATATTGCTTTTTTAATATTTTTTTACCTACACTATTTTTTCATTAGACCTTCGTGCTAACAATATCCCAAAAGGAAACAAACAGGTTAAAAGACTTATTTTTTAAAAAAGTTGATAAATTTTTCAAAAAAGTCTACACATTTTTATTGTTTTCGTTTATACTGTACTATAACAAGGTTGAAATTATAATTCTGTATTAATAAAGGAGAGCGATTTCCAATGTTAATGAGTCCGCTAGAGCTTATCCGCAGTTTACCTAATAAAGTATGTCCTGAATGTGGTCAGCTGATCGAAGAGCAAGCAGAATCGTATTTAATGGAATGTGACCGCTGCTTAGCAAAAAAGGAAGAATAAGATCTTTTTTTTGCACCTTCTGTATTATAACAACAATAAAAAATAATTAACTGTATTATTAAAGGAGGATACTAAAATGTTAATGAGTCCGGTTGAATTTTTCCGTAATTTACCTGAAAAAGTTTGTCCAGAGTGCGGTCAGCAAATCGAAGAGCAGGCAGAATCGTATTTCATGGAATGCGACCATTGTTTATCAAAAAAAGGGGAATAAAGCTAATTCTCCAGTATAACCTGGAGAATTTTTTTGAAACAGCTTAGCATAAACCATTCTTCATTAGTAAAACCTTTACATAAGGAGTTGATGAAGGATGGCAAAAAGTAAAAATAAAGATTATCTTACCACTGCACCCAAAAAGCAGCAACTGACCATAAATAATGGCGCGGTTTATCCAAATTTAAAAAATGTTCCCGGCGACTCGGTCGACGAACATGAAGCTCTTGAAGAGGCTAATTCTCTAGTCACAGGTGATGAAATCAGACAACAAAATGAAAATCTTTAAGAAAAAAGACTGTCAAATTCAACTGACAGTCTTTTACCTTTCATGATTAAATTTTTGGTAGAACCCGAATTTCTTGAATCATTTCATTACCGCATATCGGACAAAGTAAATCTGCTGCAACAAAGTCCTTTCGCATCCAGCCAATGCATGAATCAACAATACATGAGAAAACTTCTGTATCTTCTAAAATGATCTCCGTTTCAATGTCTTTACCCTTTCTGCCATAAAAAATAGCAACCGCCTCCTTTTTTCTTAGTATGTCCATAAAGTGAAGCTATTATTGTTTTTCGGGGTCCTCTGACATGGCCAATGCTTTTCTGCCAAAGACGGCACGGTAGACAATATATTTTCTTTTTAAATACTCAAGAGGCAGGCTCCAAACATGGACAAGCCTCGTAAATGGCCAAATTCCAAAAAGCAATAGAGCCGAGACAACATGGATTTGAAATCCAAGCGGGATCCCTGCCATCAGAGCTGAATCCGGATTTAAAGTAAGAATTCCACGAAACCAAGGGCTAATCGTTTCACGATATTCAAATGCAACACCTCTTCCGGTATACCAAACAGTGTTCACGAACCCCGAAAAGATAATCAATGTTAAAAGAACAAGTACAAGAATATCGCGAAATGTGCTGTGGACATAGATCCGTTTCACAGTGAATCGACGAACCATTAGTAGACATACACCAATAATGGTTGCCAGGCCGGCAATTCCTCCTATCCAGACGGCCCCAAAATGATACATATGATCTGTAATTCCAACGGAGTCATAAAAAGCCTTAGGAATTAAGATTCCTGCTACGTGGCCAAAAAACACAAAAATAATTCCATAATGGAATAAAACACTGCCCCACTTTAATTGCCTCTTCTCCAAAAATTCGCTTGATTTGGCTGACCAGCCAAATTGATCGGTATTGTAGCGATAAATATGGCCAACAACGAACATCGTTAACATAATGTATGGGAAAGAAATCCAGAAAAAGTTTTGCCAAAAGGTCATTCATGGTCCCCCTTACGACGCTTTTTGTTTATTGATCATGTTTTCAATTGTTTCAACACAAGCTTGTAAAATAAATTGGTAAGGGCTATCGATTGCGGATAATTCCTTTACCAATTGATCAATTGCTCGGCGATGAACCATCAGCATTTTTTGAGCGGTATCAGCTGGAGCTAGTGAACAAAATTCAAGCACAAGCGGGAGAAAATCCGGTAATTCATTACTTTTCAATGGAAGGCCTGCCTCATCATAATCCTTTTTCAATTTGATTAGCGCCTTTCCCCTGTCAGGATTTTCCCCAAACAGATAATGTGTTAGATATAGTGTTGTTTTTTCATTAAAATCAAACGTGAATGAATAATTGGCACAAAGCTCATGAAAAGGGACAGAATGAAGATAATGGTAAAATTGTCTAAACAGCATTTTGGTTAATTGATCATCAATTAGATTTATTTCCTCTTTGAGTTGCTCATCCGTAAACCACTCCGTCTCTGGATGTTGTAAAAGTAATGACGCTAATCCAAGAATATGCTGATGTTCATCCATTTAGTTCACCCCAATAATCATCGCCGATCTTATAGTCGCTGGAAATAATCGGTGTGACTGAGCAGCCGGAACAACCCTCCATAAAATCAAACCCGGCTGTTCCCTGACCTAGGAACATATTTCCTGCATCCTCCCGATGGGATTTCGGTATACAATAGCGGTCGTCATATTTGGCAATTGCCGCCAGCTGATACATTTCGTGCATTGTCTCTTCGTTCATGCCGACTGCATTAAGAATAGTTTGGTCCGGTTTTTTGCCTAAATTAAGCGATCTCATATAGCTTCGCATGGCAACCATTTTTTTTAACACTTTTCGAATGACTTCGGTATCCCCTGCGCTGAGCATATTGGCCAAATATTCTATTGGAATTCTCAGCTCGTCAATCTGTGGAAAAATAACATGCGGGTTAATCCCGTCAAGTCCTCCATCAAAAGCACTCATAACCGGACTGAGCGGCGGGATATACCACACCATAGGTAATGTACGGTATTCCGGATGGAGTGGCAGGGCGATTTTTTGCTCCACAGCAAGCTTATATACTGGTGATTGTTGAGCAGCCTCAATCCAGTCTTCCTGATAGCCTGCCTTTCTCGCCTCTTTAATAACTTCAGGATCATGTGGATCAAGAAAAATACCCAAATGTGCCTCGTATAAATCTTTTTCATTTGCTGTCGCTGCTGCCTCCGCGACTTTATCTAAATCATAAAAGACAATCCCAATATAACGAAGTCTGCCTACACAAGTTTCTGAACAAACCGTCGGCATTCCTGCTTCAATTCTTGGAAAACAGAAAGTACATTTTTCCGCTTTATGTGTCTTCCAATTAAAATATACTTTTTTATACGGGCATCCCGTCGTACAAAAACGCCAGCTGCGGCAGGCTTCTTGATCGACTAAAACGATGCCATCCTCTTCCCGTTTATAAATCGCTCCTGAAGGACAAGAGGCTACACAAGAAGGGTTCATACAATGCTCGCAAATTCTCGGCAAATACATCATAAACGTTTGCTCATATTCAAATTTGACCCTTTCCTCAATCCCCTTGCGGTTCGGATCATCCTGTCCGGTTTGATAGACACCGGCCAGATCATCCTCCCAGTTAGGCCCCCATTTGATATCCATATATTCACCCGTAATCTGCGATTTGGGCCGTGCAACCGGCTGGTGTTTTTTTCCCGGGCTGCTCAGCAAATGTTCATAATCATAGCTCCACGGCTCATAATAATCATCCAATTCTGCCAGATTGGGATTATAGAAAAGGTTCAACAGCTTTGAAACCCTGCCACCGGCCTTCAATTCAATCTTGCCGTTTCTTAACTGCCAGCCGCCTTTATATTTGTCTTGATTTTCCCATTCCTTTGGATAGCCAATTCCTGGCTTGGTTTCGACATTATTCCACCACATATATTCAGCACCTGGACGATTTGTCCAGGTGTTATTACAGGTAATACTGCAGGTATGGCAGCCGATACATTTGTCTAAATTCATCACCATGCCAAACTGGGCCTTAATCTTCAAGCCAATCCACCTCACTTCGATCAAGTCTGGAAATGATCACGCGTTCATCCCGCTGGCTTCCACATGGCCCATAGTAATTAAAGCCATAGCTTAACTGGGCATAACCGCCAATCATATGGGTAGGTTTCATTTGCAGTCTTGTCGGACTATTAAAAGTCCCACCGCGTTGTCTTGTTATCGTGGAACCAGGGACATTGATATGCCGTTCCTGCACATGGTACATGTACACCTGCCCCCGTGGGAGCCGATGCGTAACAACAGCACGGGCAACGACGACACCGTTCCGGTTATACATCTGCAGCCAATCATTATCAGCAATCCCCACCTCTTTGGCATCTTCTACATTCATCCACACATGTGGACCGCCTCTAAAGAGTGTCAGCATGGGAATCGTATCACCATAGGTACTATGGAAAGACCATTTAAAATGTGGCGTTAAATAACGTAGGTTTATCTCTTTGCCCATCCCATCAGGTTTTCGATCTGTTGTTTGAAACGCCGCTTTTTTAAGAGGCGCCTTAAAAATGGGAAGCTCCTCACCAAACTCAAGCATCATTTCATGATCTAAATAAAAGTGCTGCCTACCGGTTAATGTCCGCCACGGAATCAGCCGCTCGACATTAGTGGTAAACGGCGAGTAGCGGCGTCCGCCAGTTTCTGTACCGCTAAACACAGGGGTAGAAATAACTTGACGCGGCTGTGCGGTTATTTCATTAAATGAAAGATGTTCCTCTGCTCTCTCCTCTGCCAAGTCAGCTAATTTTTGTCCGCTCCTTCGTTCCAATGCCGCCCACGCCTTCATGGCGAGGGAGCCGTTAGTTGAACTTGATAATGAGAGGATTGCTTCTGCTGCATCCCTTGCTGTATATAGACTTGGACAGTCTTTATACTCGGTTTTATTGGCGGTGCCAAGAAGTTTCTTCAATTTTTCATATTCTTCTTTTGCCTGCCAGCCAATACCCTTTGCTCCGATTTGCTCCTTTACGACTGGCCCAAGCGAGATAAACTTTTCGTACACTTTGCGATAATCCCGTTCTACTACATGTAAACGCGGGAAGTTCTGACCGGGAACAGGCTCAGCTTGGCCATTTATCCAATCTGAAATTTCTCCAAATGAACACGCCTTGGAAATTTCATCACGTGAATCATGCAAAAGCGGTGTCGCGACAACATCCTGGACCGGAGTAGGAAAATATTTTTCAGCCATCGCAGAGAACTTTTTTGCCAGTAATCTAAACGTGTCCCAATCCGATTTTGATTCCCATGGAGGTGCGATTGCCGGATTAAACGGATGGACAAATGGATGTAAATCTGTACTGCTAATATCATATTTTTCATACCAAGTAGCGGTGGGTAGAACAATATCTGAGTACAAACCAGTCCCGGCCATACGGAAATCGAGATTAATCATCAAATCAAGCTTTCCATCAACGGGCTCCTCATTCCATTCAATTTCCTCCGTTGCTAATTCAATATTCTGTTCACTAAGATTTCCACTATGTGTGCCAAGCATATACTTTAGAAAATATTCATGACCTTTCGAAGAACTTCCAATTAAATTGCCCCGCCAGACAAACATGACCTTTGGAAAAGTTTTTCGATCCTCAGGATTTTGAATCGCAAACTTGGTGTTTCCTTGTTTAATATCTGAAACGATAGACTGGATGATTTCTTCTTTATCGGATAGTTTACTGCTATCAACAAGTTTCAGAGAATTTTTATCAAACTGCGGGTACGCTGGTGTCCACCCAAGTCTAGTCCCTAACGCATAATAATCACCGGCATGTTTATAACGGGGTGCATCTACGAGCGGTGATACTTGGTCGGCGATAGACTGGTCATCATATTTCCATTGCTCGGTCACAAAGTAAAAAAATGGGGTTGCTGCATGCAGCCTGGGCGGACCGCCCCAATCTCTTGCCATGGCAATTGTCTGCCATCCTTCTAATGGACGTACCTTTTCCTGACCTACATAGTGGGCCCATCCCCCACCATTTACTCCTTGTGATCCTGTCAACATTACTAAATTAAGAATCGTACGATAGGTAGCGTCCGCATGGTACCATTGATTAATTCCCGAACCCATGATCACCATTGAACGACCGTTAGAATCAACCGCATTTTGGGCAAATTCACGGGCAATTTGTGCAGCAAGTTTACGGTCAACACCCGTTAAACTTTCCTGCCAAGCAGGCGTATATGGCTTGGGATCATTATAGTCCTGAGGAAAGTCTCCTTTTAAGCCTGTTCTGGTTACACCCACTTTCGAGAGCATTAAATCAAACACGGTCGTAACGAGAATAGATTGACCATTCATCTGGATCCGCTTAACAGGAACCTCACGGATAAAAGTCTCCTTTTGTTCCATTTCAAAATGCGGAAACTCCACCGGTACAGCCTCATCCTCAGTCCCGAGCAGCGTTAATAATGGATTGATCCCAGATATATTTTGTTCTGAATCATTCAGATGAAGATTCCATTGTCCATTCTCTTCCCATCTATGACCAATCGTCCCATTGGGGAATGCTGGCCTATTCATGATCTGGTCCCAAACAACTGTTTTCCACTCCCCATTGGTAATCGTAGGATCAAGTTCGCTTGCTCGTAAGAATGTGCTTGATATATAGGAATTGCCGTGTTTTTTTAACTTGATGAGAAAAGGCAGATCAGTGAATTTTTTGACATAATCGGTAAAATAATCTGTTTGTTTATCGACATAAAATTCTTTTAAGATGACATGTGTCATGGCCATGCCTAATGCCCCGTCCATACCCGCTTGACAATTTAACCAGTTATCGGCGAATTTGACAAATTCCGCATAATCAGGGCTGACGGCCACCACTTTTGTGCCACGGTATCTTGCTTCCACCATAAAGTGGGCATCAGGTGATCGCGTCTGGGGAATATTCGATCCCCAAACTAGCAGGTAGGATGAATTAAACCAATCGGAGCTTTCCGGGACATCCGTTTGCTCCCCCCATACCTGTGGTGATGCTGGTGGGAGATCTGCATACCAATCATAGAAGCTTAACAATGAGCCTCCGATTAGGGATAGGAAACGCCCACCGCCGGCATAGCTGACCATCGACATTGCTGGAATCGGCGAAAATCCAAAAATTCGATCGGGACCAAATTCTTGAAGCGAATAGATAAGGGATGCACAAATTATTTCACTTACCTCTTCCCATGAAGCGCGAACAAATCCTCCCTTCCCACGAGCCTGTTTATACTTTTTGGCTTTTTCGGGGTTAGCCGAAATTTCCTTCCATGCAGCAACCGGATCACTGGTTTTCGCCAACTCTTCTCGCCACATCGTTAATAAACTGCCGCGAACATAGGGATAACGGACTCTTAACGGACTATAAATATACCAGGAGAAACTCGCTCCTCTTGGGCAGCCACGAGGTTCATACTCAGGCATATTAGGACCCGTTGAAGGATAATCGGTAGCTTGGGTTTCCCAAGCGATAATTCCATCTTTTACGTGAACCTTCCAGCTGCAAGAGCCGGTACAATTAACTCCATGCGTTGTTCTAACCGTTTTATCATGCTGCCACCGCCGTCTATATACTTTTTCGGAGTTCCGATCGATAGGATTCATTACTGCATGGGCGGCAACATCCCTTGATTGCCCAAAGAATTTTAATTTTTTCAGAAGCGGGGCTCGTTTTCGTTCCATATTCTCACCTTCTTTAAACATTTTTATCTAGTAATGTATCCATTAACTGTAAATCTATTCTTTCAGTTCAGGTTTGTTTTAAATAATCCATAGGTTGGAAATGACTGAAGAAAGAAAAATTGGAAAGGAGAATTGACATGACCGGGCCATCACTAAGAAAGAAACATTCCCACCATGCCATTCATGACGGTATTTTTACAGAAGCAAGAGAATTGACCAATGTTCTAAAAGAGCTGTTCAAGGATCATAAAAAACAACAGCAGCAAAAAGAGGTATGTGATGCATTACTCGAACATTGGGAAACAAGGACATTGGCCCATGCTCAGTCAGAAGAGGAGGGTTTTTTTGAAGAAAAGCTGGCTGAAAATCCGGACCTGTTGGAAACGATTATTCAATTAAAAAGAGATCATGAAATCTTGGAATTAATTGTTAAGCAGATAAAACACAGATGGGAAACCTCAGAGTTGACGGAAGAAATTGTCCGTTGCTTCGATGCATTACTGGTCGTGTTTGAAATTCATAATATGGAAGAAGAGAGTAAATTATTCGTGGAGCAAAAAGGCTGACTGACACAGGCAGCTTTTTTCAGTTTCAAATTATTATTCTTTTTAAGTTCTTATTCTTGTTCACAAATTATCCATATCTTTTTTCAAAAAATTTCTTTATCTTATATAGTAGGAGGGGAGACACTTGAAAAAGATCTATCTTATTTGCGGTCTGGCGATTTTCTTTGGAATTGCAGCCGGGATTTCATTTTTTCTTATTCGGGACGCAAATGCAGCCATACCATCAGATGTTACCCTGATCAATCAGAATGGTGATCAATATACATTTGGTAAAGATAAAACAAAATTAAAGCTGATTGAGTTTGCTTACACTCATTGCCCGGACGTATGTCCAACGACAACACAAAAAATGGTCGGCTTAAAACAGCAGCTTGAGAAAAAAGGGGTATTTGGGAAGAATATTGAATTTATTACGATTACAATTGACCCCTATCGCGATACACCCGAAGCATTAACCCGATACATGAAAGGTTTTGGAATTGAAAACGGAAAGCATTGGGTATTTTTGACTGGGGATCCGCAAAATATTAAGGCGGATCAGAAAAAACTTAAAAAAATTACCGATGCCTTGCAATTCCAGTTCAAGGACCCGGGAAATGGACAATTTGTTCATACCACCTTTACATATTTGGTCGATAAAAACAATAAATTTATTGCCAAATTTCCAATGGGAAAAGACTTTAATCAACAAGATGTATATGATAAAATCATCGACAAATTGGAATAACATAAAAAAGCGGTTAGTCCTTAGGGATTAATCGCTTTTTATACCTATTCTCTTATTAATTCACAGATGAAGGACATTTTTTGAGCTGTTGTAAAGATAAAAGGTAATTAGACTTTGGTTTTGTTAAACTCGCTTGAATTCCTGACTTTTTTAACTTGTTTACGAGTTCCGTTAGTTGTTTCTTGGCCACACTCTTCACCTTCTTTAAAACTGCTTAGTTTCATTTTACACCAAAATTATGAATAAAGTGTGAAAACATAAAAATTTTTTTGGAAAATTTCCTTGCTCCCCTTTTTTTAATTATTCGCCCTTCCCCTTTATAAATGGTATAATGATAAGCAATATGTTTTTTTGGAGGATGTTTTAGATGATTACCGTAAGTAATGTTAGTTTAAGATACGGAGACCGCAAACTTTTTGAAGATGTAAATATTAAATTTACCCCTGGAAACTGTTATGGGCTGATTGGTGCGAATGGGGCCGGAAAATCCACATTTTTAAAAATTTTAGCCGGAGAAATTGAGCCACAAACGGGCACTGTTCAGCTTGATCCAAACGAACGAATGGCAGTTTTAAAACAGAACCATTTTGAATACGAAGAATTTGAGGTATTAAAGACGGTGATTATGGGTCATGCAAGACTGTATCAAGTCATGCAAGAAAAAGATGCCATTTATTCGAAAGAAAATTTTACTGACGAAGATGGAATGAGAGCTGCTGAACTTGAAGCTGAATTTGCTGAGTTAAACGGCTGGGAAGCAGAATCAGAAGCAGCAATTCTTCTTAAAGGTCTTGGAATTGAAGAGGATCTTCATGATAAAATGATGGTCGAATTGACAGGAGCTGAGAAGGTAAAGGTATTACTGGCCCAAGCTCTGTTTGGCAGACCGGATGTTCTCTTACTTGATGAGCCGACAAACCATTTGGACATTAAAGCCATTCAATGGCTTGAGGAGTTTTTAATTAACTTTGAAAATACAGTTATCGTTGTATCCCATGACCGTCATTTTCTAAATAAAGTATGCACCCACATTGCCGATCTGGATTTTGGCAAGATTCAGATCTATATCGGTAACTATGATTTCTGGTATGAATCTAGTCAGTTAGCGTTAAAGATGGCTCAGGATGCCAACAGGAAGAAGGAGGAAAAAATAAAAGAATTGCAAAACTTTATTGCCAGATTTAGTGCAAATGCCTCCAAATCCAAGCAGGCCACCTCAAGAAAAAAATTATTGGAAAAGATTACCCTTGAAGATATCAAACCTTCCTCACGCCGCTATCCATATGTCGGCTTTACCCCAGAACGTGAAATTGGTAACGATTTATTAAGGGTGGAAGGATTGACGAAAACAATAGATGGAGTAAAAGTTTTAGATAACCTTAGTTTTTTTATGAATAAAGGAGACAAAATTGCATTGGTTGGCACAAATGAAATGGCCAAAACGACACTTTTCAAAATACTAATGGGCGAAATGGAGCCTGACAGCGGCAGTTATAAATGGGGAATAACCACTTCTCAAGCCTATTTTCCTAAAGATAACTCGATGTTTTTTGAAGGCAGCGAGTTAAATCTTGTCGATTGGCTGCGGCAGTTCTCTCCTCAAGATCAAAGTGAAAGCTTTTTACGAGGATTTTTAGGCAGAATGTTATTTTCCGGGGAGGAAGTGTTAAAGAAAGCCAGCGTCCTCTCTGGTGGTGAAAAAGTTCGCTGCATGTTGTCCAAATTGATGCTTAGCGGCGCAAACGTTCTGCTGCTTGATGAACCGACAAACCATTTAGACTTAGAATCAATTACAGCTCTCAACAATGGATTAATTAATTTTAAGGGTTCAATATTGTTTGCTTCACATGACCATCAGTTTGTTCAAACCATTGCCAACCGAATTTTTGAAATTACCCCAAATGGTCTCATTGATAAGCAAATGAGCTATGATGAATACTTGGAAAATAGCGAAATCCAAAAACAAGTGGCGGAGATGTATAAATAATTTGTTTAGGGGGCACCACAGATCTGTTGGTGCCCTTTTCAGCCTGCTTAATTAGTATCGTTTCTGTTTTCTTCGCGCAGAAGATACTTCTTTCATTCCTGTTTCCCCATTCGTCGTCCCTTGCCCTTCTACTTGTGGTGAACCAAGCCCAATGGTAGACGGGTCGGCTTTGCGTTTACTTTGTTTTCCCATTTCAAAACACCTCCACACTTAGCGTTTGGAATAAATGGTTCCAATATACCCGAATAAATATACTTGAATATTTTTGAAAAAATTAGGGACGATAATGGTCAGAGGAGGTGTTTTATATGGCAAAGATTGGAGTAGAACAATCGCTGACAAATGTGACAAGGGCTTTACGTGATAAGGGTTACGATGTGGTGGAATTAAAGCAGGAATCAGATGCCCGTAATGTGGACTGCTGTGTCGTCACTGGTTTGGATTCCAACGTAATGGGAATGCAAGAGACAATCACGAAAGCACCGGTAATTGAAGCAAGAGGAATGTCTGCAGATGAAGTTTGCCGCGAGGTAGAGAACAGACTTCAATAGTTTTTTAAGACTAAAGGATCATCTTTAGTCTTTTTTTGCCTTGATATTAATTTTCGGTCCGCTTGTTTCTTCAGCCTCAACTTTTTCCTGTTTCATTTCCGAATTCTTTTCTTCCTCGTCCAGCTGTGGTGTAAATTCAGCACCGTAGGTTGCACCAATATTTAATTTCCCCTTTAGTTCTTTAATTCCCAGCTGGCCAAAATTATTATTAAGTTCGTATTTATCCAAAATAATTTTTTCGATATTTATCTTCTCGATTATAATTGGAGGTTCAGTTGTTTTGCTCGTCTTGTCTACTTGAGATTGAGCTTGAAGAGCAAATAAAGCTGTTTCTAGTTCCTTGATACTCAGGTCAAGTAAAGTCAGTTTTTTCATTAGTTCCTTTTCACGTTCATTTTTGTGAAATATGGAAAATAAATTTTTTATTGACATCTCCGCGGAACGCTCCTCTTTTCAATCCCTTACTTTATGTATATGGGAAAATCAGCTGAACATGTACGAAAGAAAATCTAATCCGTTTTAGTCGATGGGAATCATTTCTCCCTTGTCCACCATCCTTGGATATCTAACGAGTAAAACTCCGTTCCAAAATTTAGCGCTTATTTCATTTGGAGTAATGGAATCAGGCAATGTGATCTGCCGTTGAAAATCACCATAAAACCTTTCCGAATAGCTTAATTTTAATTGTGGATGGAGCGGCAGAGCCTTGCCTTTTACGGTAAGAATATTGTTGTTCAAACCTAGTTCAACATTTTCTTTTAATATACCAGGCAGCTCAATAATGATGATTACTTCTTCTTCTCCTTCAAGCACATCAATGATCGGAAATGTCCGTGCAGAGCCTGCATCCCGGGAAGCTTGTTGATTAGTGTTAGAAAAGGGGCCCTTCATCTGCTGTTCGTTGATAAATTGCTTGGCAAACTCCTGGTCAAATATATTGCCCCAGAAATCGCCCCCTTGCATACTTTTGGCAACATCGAGCCATTGCTTTAATTTCTCCACATCCATGCAGCTCTACCCCCTCTAACCATCCATTAAAAAAATGAACTCATTTTTTCTATTACTACATCATACTTTTGATTGAGTTAATTTAAACCAATTTTTACCCTAAGATTTCTTAAACAGCTGATCCCTGCATATATTTTAAGCAACGATAAGGAGGAGATGACATGCCGACTCCCGCTCCATTTATTAATATTAATATATTTATGATAAAAATTAATTCCTTTGAAAATGCCTCTGCTGTCAATATTGGACAAAATCTATTGGCAGAATGGCATAATTCCGATAAAAAAAATCAGGGCTACGGGCAAAATTTTGGTGACCAAAGTGACTTTTTTGCCACAAGAAGTTTTGTCGATGATCGTGACCAAATAGATTCACCGTCTTCCTTCGAATCCACCCTGCCCAATATTCAGGACTGTGATTTGGAATAGCCAAAAAAAGGCAATGAAAAGTTTGGTTCCTTTTCATCGCCTTTTCATCTTTCTAATACTTTCTGCTAAGCTTCCTGACAGTCCCAGCAACAATCAAAGCAGCAACGATAAACATTAATCCAAATATTGCCATTGATTCAAATCGCGGCTGTTCATTTTCTTTTGGTTCAACAGCTTTTTTCGGTGCTGCTGCCGGCTTTAATTCCAATGGCTTTAATTGAACCGTTTGAAGAACCTTTCCTTGTTTGTTTTTAATCAAAAGGGCCCCGCTATCAGTTAAATCTTTGGTTGTCCCGCGTATATCTTCTGTAACAAGGATATCTCCGTCAGAATGGTATTCCTTAGAGGCCTTTTTGAATCTCTCTCCCTGTTTTATCGTTTGATCACGAAAGAATTTAAACCCATAGTTAAATAAATGCGCCGTATCAACATATTTATCTTGTTTCAAATCAGATTTAAGGACGACTGCGGTTAATTTTATTTTTCCATTATCCGCTGTCGTCGATAAAGTTTGCTTTGATTCTGTCGTATACCCCGTTTTCCCACCTGTAATACCTTTGTAAGGGAACTCACCAATCAACATCTTATGGTGGGAAAGGATATTTGTATTCCAGGACTTTCCTACCCAATGAATTTTTTTCGTCCCGAAAATCTTGGCAAAAACAGGGTTTTTTATTGCATAATTAGTGATTAAGGCCATATCACTGGCGGTCGTATAATGATTTTTGTCAAATAAACCACTTGGATTTGTAAAATGAGTATGGTGGACACCGATAGTTGTTTTTAGATATTCATTTAGATTTTTGGCAAATTGGTTAACACTGCCATCTACCTGTTCGGCCACGGCCACCGCAGCATCATTTCCGGAATTGATCAGCATGCCTTGGACCAATTTGATTAACGGTAATTTTTCACCCTCAACTAAATAAACTCTCGTGCCGTCCTGTCTTACGGCATTGTCGCTTACAGTCGCAATACTGTTTAAATCGCCCTTTTCAATCGCATATATGGCTGTCGCAATTTTAGTTAGACTGGCCGGATACATTTTTTTATCGGCATTTTTACTGTATAGAACCGCGTTTGTTTCGGAGTCTAAAAGAATGGCTGCCTCACTTTTCAATGCCAATTTTGGATCACTTTTAGCATATGTGATCGTTTGGATTGAAAACAGCATAATAATGAAAGAAAAACCTGCTACAAATTTTCTCAATATGAACACCCTTAATAAGTACTATAATCCTCATATATTTTAACAGATTATTAATAAGAAAAAATAGTTTTTCCAAAAAAAGTTTATCATAAAAAAACGGTAAGCAGTTTTCTTACCGTTTCTCGCCATTTCTATTCTCTTTTTTTCGATATCAACAGCGAAATTTGTGCCATTATAAAAGGAAGTGATGATTTTTTACGATACGCTATATATTTTGGTTTCCAAATATTTGTATATTTTTCTTTAAATTCTTCTAACTCTTCAAAATGATAAATTAAATGACCATGTAAAAAAATTTGCGAGGCGATTTTTTCACTTAAGAAAGCAAATTTTGATAATCCCACATTGGCTAACGGCGCCATCCCCAAATTTAAACGCTCATAGCCTTGGCTCTTCGCCCACTCAATCAATGAAAGGAAGAGAAAATCAACTGTACCGGGTCTAACATCATGTTTGAAACGCATCAAATCAACTGAAATGGTCTGCTGATCATAAACATACATGATGCTCACAAACCCCAGAATTTGTAAATTATTATCTCTAACAATCGCAATTGGTGCTTTATTCAAATAGTTTTTATCAAAATATCCCAATGAAAAGCCCTTTTCCTTCCTCCCCTGCAGCCAATCTATTGATATCTCCTTTAATTCCTGAAAAAGCTTTTCCGAAAATGGCGGTTCCAGCAATTCGAAAGTATATTGATCACGAGAGAACTTATTTTCAATTGCCTGTAAATTTTGCAATTTATCGTCGGAGAGCGAGAATTCCTTTAAATCAATGACAGCTTCCTCCCCAAGCTTAAAGAAAGCAAAACCGTGATTGTGGAGAAGCGGCAGCATTTTTTCACCAACTTGATAAAATACCAAAGTATAGCCGTACAAATCGGCTTTTTCTTGAAATTCTGCTATGGCATTGGATATTTCCGCTTGTTCCCCGACAGGTTCCCCAAGAACAATCAATTTATCCGCATACTGTTGAAACGAAAATAAAATATTTCGTTTGCTATTCCAAAAAATAAATTTATCATGTAACAGGATTAAATGGGATAATACTTTTCCTTTGTATTTATAAAAATGATCGAGAATTTCTTTTTCCACATCGATTGATTTTTCAAATACCCACTTTTTTGGCAAACTAATTAAATAACCCGCAGAAAGAATCATAAACGCGATCAGCAGTCCAATGAAGGCGCTTGTGAATAAATCATGGGAATCTACAATAACATATGGCAATAATTTTTCCGGCATCGCCAATTTCGCGCTTGGCAAATTAAGGTAACCGATTATCAAGTACATGGAAGTGATGATGACAATGATCGAGACGTCAAACAATGTTTTTCCCCATGTCAGTACGTAGCTTTCTCGATAAAACTGTCCCTTGGACATTCTGAGAATCAGGGCAACAATGATTAAAAAAATCGCTTCTTCATAGTCGATCCCCTTAAAGATGGAAAATAATGCAGCTAGAATTAAAGCAAACATTGTTACATCATAGGTGCGTTTGACACTATACTCAATCCCCCGTGATAAGCCCAGCAATAAAAAGCCGGTCGCCACGGAAAGCTGATGGGAAACATTAATGATTGGGAAAGCCAAAAGTTCTTGGGCCATTCTCAGTCGGGACATAATCCCCGGAACACTAGCTGACAAAAGCAAGATTAATCCCGATGAAAAAACGAGCAGCGTCAGAATAATGTGACTCAGCCCTTGAACAATTGCCTTTGGCAAATCATTCCATGATTGATTCCATTTTTTCCAATATAATTTGACAAAGAATACAGAGCTTACTAAAAATGGAATAAAGTAATAGCCTATCCGATATAAAAGGAGCAGAACTAAAACCTTTTCCTGTGGAATATGTAAATCCTGCATTCCCCAAATGAAAACCAAATCAAAGGAGCCAAGTCCCCCGGGAATCATACTAATGATCCCTGCACAAGCGGAGCTAATGTATACCGGAAATAGCTTTGTCATTGGAATGCTAATACCCAATATATTGCTTAAGATGTAAATCGCAATAAACACAGCAAACCATTCGACAATGGAAACTGCGATCAGCTTCATTCCAGCATTAATGGATATAAGTGACTGGTTATTCTTCTTTGCATTGATCAAATGGATCATGATAAATACCGGTAAATACAAACTCACAGCTAAAACAGCAAAATAAAGCCATTTAATATCAACAAATAGCGGAAAATGCCGATAAAAAATGGTCACAACCCATGATAAAACGGATATACCGGTTAAATAAAAAAAAGACACGGAAGCAATGACACTTAGCAATCTACGTTTATCGTTCTCTAGCTTATGAAAAAAATATGTTCTTAGCATGGCTCCTATCAGGCCGCCAAAGCCAATTAAATTAGAAAATGAATTGGCAATAAACGATTGTTCCAACAGTTCCTTCTTAGGAACTTTGATCTGTAAGACTCTTACTAAAATCACATCGTATAAAATCATTGGCAAAACTGCACCAAAGGTGATCGCTATAATAAATAATAAGACCCAGGCATTTAGTTGATTTAATTCATTTTTAAGTAACTCAACATTTAAATGCCCGGTAAATTTTCTAATTTCAATAACCGCGAGTATTAACAAAAATAGTGGAAAAATGAACTTTATTACTTTGACTATCTTTTCTTTTTTTATGCCCAACAAGAAAACCACCTATTTTATATTCCTGTTTTTACTATAAACGTTTCGACAAGAAAAACAAAGATATATATGCATTATTTTTGACCGCTTCATCCCCATTTAACCTACAGGCCGCATTAATAAATTAAAAAATGCAGACAAGTTTTCCACCCTATCAGGCATATGAATGAATGAGGACAAATTCTTAAGGAGGAACTTGAAATGAAATTTCTAGTATTTAAGAAGGAAACCTTTGTCTTCTTCTTAGCGATCGGGATTATGTTAACCGCTATATTAGCCTGGTTTATGATGAAGGCTGGCGATGCCGCTGTTTTTAATCAGACAGCCGATGAAGGTATTCGCGAGATTCATATGGTAACTGCTGAATTCAAAACAACAACAAAAAACGGAACGCAATTAGAGGCCTACAGATGGGATCCGGGAACAATCTCTTTAGAAAAAGGTGAAAAAGTACATTTATTTATTAGTGGGATAAACGGTGAAAAGCACCCTTTTTATATCGAAGGAACCGACATTAAGGGGACAGTTCAGAAAGGAAAGGAGACGGTGGTACCTCTTCAATTTGATAAAGAAGGAACCTATCGATTAATTTGTGAGGCCCATTCAACCAGAGACCATAATGGCCCAATGATTGCCTATATTGTTGTTGATTAGAACAGGAGGGGATGATTCCTGTTCTTTTTGTTTTATATAACAGTTGCTAATTTCTGCAAATGATTATAATACAGATTTTTATATTTAATGTAACACTTTTAATATATTTTGTAACTTATTTTTAAAACAATAAGATTTCACAATATCTTAACAATTGTTCATTGTTTCACATTAAAAATCTGTTATACTTAAATTGTGATAAAAAAGAATAACTGTTATATTCTTTATTTCTGTAAGGGGTGACTTAAAATGGAACAATGGAAAGGTTTCAAAACCGGTGTTTGGACAAAAGAAGTGAATGTGCGTGACTTTATTCTAAAAAACTTCACACCATATACAGGTGATGAAAGTTTCTTAGAGGGCCCTACAAAAGCAACAACAAAACTGTGGGGACAAGTTATGGAGTTATCGAAAAAGGAACGTGAAGCAGGCGGCGTTTTAGATGCTGACACTAAAGTTGTTTCAACTATTACTTCACACGGACCCGGATATTTAGATAAAGAGCTGGAACAAATTGTCGGTTTTCAAACTGATAAGCCGTTTAAACGTTCGTTGATGCCTTTTGGCGGAATCCGCATGGCGAAAAACGCGTTGGAATCATACGGCTATGAATTAGATCCGGAAATTGAACATATTTTCACCGATTGGCGGAAAACACATAACCAAGGGGTATTCGACGCCTATACTCCAGAAATGAGAGCAGCCCGTCATGCCGGCGTTATCACTGGTCTTCCTGATGCTTATGGACGCGGTCGGATTATTGGCGACTATCGTCGTGTTGCTCTATACGGTGTTGACTTTTTAATGAAAGAAAAGCAAAGAGAATTTAACTATATTGGCGATCGCACGATGACTGATGATGTGATTCGTGAACGTGAAGAATATAGCGAACAATATCGCGCTCTTAAAGAATTAAAGCAAATGGCTCTTTCATACGGTTATGATATTTCACAACCTGCTAAGAATGCGAAAGAAGCGATTCAATGGCTATACTTTGGTTACTTAGCTGCGATTAAAGAACAAAATGGTGCTGCCATGAGCCTAGGCCGTACCTCTACTTTCTTGGATATTTACATCGAAAGAGATTTGCGTAATGGGTCACTAACCGAAAAAGAAGCGCAGGAACTTGTTGACCATTTTGTTATGAAACTGCGTCTTGTTAAATTTGCAAGAACTCCTGAATATAACGAATTATACAGTGGTGACCCGACTTGGGTAACTGAATCCATTGGTGGGATGGCTCTTGACGGACGTCCATTGGTAACAAAGAACTCTTTCCGTTTCTTAAACACATTGGACAATTTAGGACCAGCTCCAGAACCAAACTTAACGATTCTTTGGTCTACCAAATTACCTGAAGGCTTTAAACAATATGCTGCCAAAATGTCGATTAAATCAAGTGCGATTCAATATGAAAATGACGATATGATGCGGGAAATTTATGGCGATGATTACGGTATTGCCTGCTGCGTATCAGCCATGAGAATCGGTAAACAAATGCAGTTCTTCGGTGCCCGGGTCAACATTGCGAAAGCCTTATTATATGCGATTAACGGCGGGATTGATGAAAGATATAAAACCCAAGTTGGACCTGCTTATCAGCCAATTACCTCTGAGTATTTGGATTACAACGAAGTCATGCAAAAATATGATAATATGCTTGATTGGCTATGTGAGCTATATGTCAACACATTAAATGTGATTCACTATATGCATGATAAATACAGCTATGAAAGACTTGAAATGGCGCTTCATGATCGTGAAATTCTTCGGACAATGGCTTGCGGTATTGCTGGACTTTCCGTTGCTGCTGACTCACTGAGTGCCATTAAATATGCAAAGGTGAAAACAATTCGTGATGAAAACGGCCTTGTTGTTGATTATCAAATCGAGGGCGATTATCCTAAATACGGCAATAACGACGACCGTGTTGACGAAATTGCGGTTAATCTTGTAAAAGAAATTATGAACAAAATTAGAAAACACAAAACATACCGTGGCGCTGTTCCAACACAATCTGTCTTAACGATTACTTCCAATGTCGTCTACGGTAAGAAAACTGGTGCAACACCAGATGGCCGTGAAGCAGGTAAACCATTTGCGCCAGGAGCAAACCCAATGCATGGCCGTGATTCCAAAGGTGCTCTTGCCTCATTAACTTCCGTGGCAAAATTACCTTATGAATCATCATTGGATGGTATCTCTAATACATTTACGATCACACCGAAAGCACTTGGTCGTGAAGATGAAACACAAGTAAAAAATGTCGTCGCCTTGCTTGATGGTTATATGACAAAACGCGGACATCATCTCAATGTCAATGTATTAAACCGTGATACCTTATTAGATGCCATGGATCATCCGGAATTATATCCACAATTAACCATCCGGGTATCTGGTTATGCAGTTAACTTCATTAAACTGACTCGCGAACAGCAAATTGATGTCATCAATCGTACGTTCCATGAAAGTATTACTGCTGCTGAACCAGCTAAGGAACCGGTTAAAGAGCTTGCGGGTGCTCATTAATAGGCACAAAAGTGTCTGGGGAAGGATTTAACCCCTTCCCCACACTTTTACTTTTTGTTGAGAATTAATTTCACCTTGTTACTTTCATTATTATCAATGGCTTGGCAATTAGAATGAAGGGAGATCATCATATGGACGGAAATATTCATTCCATTGAGACATTTGGAACTGTCGATGGGCCCGGTATCCGCTATGTCGTTTTTACTCAAGGCTGCCTGTTGCGTTGCCAATTTTGCCATAACGCCGATACATGGGAAATTGGTACCGGAAAACAAATGTCTGTGGCTGAAATCATTGAGGATTTATCATCCTACCTCCCTTTTATTGAAGCATCAGGCGGAGGGATTACCGTTACAGGCGGAGAGCCACTATTACAAATACCGTTTCTTATTGAGCTTTTCAAAGAATGTAAAAAGTTAGGGATTCATACTACAATTGATTCATCAGGCGGCTGCTTTTCCCATTCAAAGCTTTTCATCCAGCAGATCGAGGAGCTCCTGCACTATACAGACTTAATCTTGCTTGATTTAAAGCATATAAACCGGAAAAAACATATTCAGCTAACCGGAATGGCGAATGATCACATTTTGGAGTTTGCCAAATTTCTGTCAGATCGTAATCTGCCAATTTGGGTCCGCCATGTTCTTGTTCCAACCGTTACTGATGATCCTGATGACTTAAAACAATTGGGTGAATTTATTGGTTCACTTCATAATGTCGATAAAATTGAAATCCTCCCCTACCATAAACTTGGAGTATATAAATGGGAGACACTTGGATATGATTATCCATTAAATCATGTGGAACCACCAACTGAAGAACAAGTGAAATTTGCGGAACATTTGCTTACTGCACATTGGGTGAAACCGGTCGGACACTAATTTCCTTCGAAATTGGTGTCCTTTTTAAATTGATTATTTTTTTAATCTCCTATATACTCTTATCATTGGCTTAAAATTTGTCCAGCGCCCTGCGCTTATCTAGTGAGGTGATAATTTTTGTTTCAGATACTCATCGATCACTCTGATGTAAACACCCTTAATGCCCTATATCTTAGTATCTACTTGGGTCTCGTTCTAAAACACCTTTGGACGTGGAGTGTTGAGTACACTTTAAATGGAAATACCTCATATGCGAAAAATACAAAAATTATCCGGCCATTATTTTTTTTCAACAAAACAAGCAGCTTTAATGGGAGTATTATTCTTATTCGCATCATTAAATATATTCGCAGAAAAGAATGCCCTCAGGATGATTCTGAAGAACCTATTTCCCTCCTTATTGCTTACTAATTAAACCAACATTTTCAGGAGGAAATATGAAAAAACTAAAATCATCACTTATTACAATCGTTCTTTTAATGACCACAACTGTGTTACTATCAGCCTGTTCGTCACAGCCAAAAGGCGGAAATAATACAGGATTTTTTCATCATTATTTTGTCGAACCATTTTCGCTGATTATAAAATCAACGGCTAATCTGTTTAATGGAAACTATGGACTGGCGATTATTATCGTCACGCTGGTCATCAGATTTGCTTTAATGCCATTAATGTTAAAACAATATAAGAATCAAATGAACATGAAGGTTAAAATGGAAGCCTTAAAGCCGGAAATGGATGCTATCCAAAAGAAAATGAAGCTGGAAAAAGACCCGCAGAAGAAGCAGGAGCTGCAAGCGGAAATGATGGGGCTTTATCAAAAGCATGGAGTGAATCCGCTTAATATGGGCTGTCTGCCAATTTTAATTCAAATGCCGATTTTAACAGCTTTCTATTATGCAATTCGTAGTTCAAATGAAATTGCTACCCATAAATTCTTATGGTTTAGTCTGGGACACCCCGATATCGTTCTTACCGCCATTGCCGGACTTGTGTACTACTTCCAATTTAGGGTATCTCAATCGACTATGACGAAAGAACAGCAGAACCAAATGAAATTTATGGGGCTGATATCACCAATAATGATTGTTATGGTCTCATTAAATGCACCGGCTGCCCTGCCGCTTTATTGGGTGGTAGGGGGTACTTTCTTAACCATTCAAACGTTCATTAGTCATCGGCTTTATCACAATAAACAAAATGTACCGCAAGCAGATAAATAATACAAAACAAGAAGCATCGGCAACGGTGCTTCTTGTTTTTACATTATTGATCCGATAAAAAGTCCGAAAGATAATAAACCAATCCCCAGTAGCAAACTACAGGCCATGTAAACATAGAAAAACTTGTTTTTGCCGGTCTTCTTTAGTTGTTCGGATTCAAGCATGAAGGTAGAAAAGGTGGTAAAAGCGCCCATAAACCCAACACCAAGAAGTGTATATTGGGACCCATGAATACCCAAACCGGCCAGCAGCCCTAATAAAAATGCTCCTAATAAATTCACCACTAACGTTCCTAAAGGAAATCCGTTTTTTCTCCTTAGCAGATTGCTGATCGCATAACGAAGGATTGCGCCGAAGAAGCCGCCAATTGCAACATAAAGAATTTCTGTCATCAAGTATTCAGCTCCCTTCAATTATTTTCGGCTATTTCTAAGCCAATGCGGACGAACAGCAATCCACCCATCAGGCTGAGCACTATGTACAGCAATGAAAGATAATACTTTCCCGCTTCCATTAGCTGAACAGTTTCCAGGCAGAAGGTGGAAAAGGTTGTATAAGATCCGACCACTCCAGTTGTTAATGCCGTTAACAGCTGTGGAGGTAATTTCTTTAGAACCACCAATTTATTGGTAATCCAACCAAGAAAAAAAGAGCCTGAAAGATTAATGATTAGTGTTCCCCAAGGAAAATCTCCCCCCCATATTTGCGGAATAATGTGGGAAAGTAAATAGCGCAAAATACTACCGATCATTCCGCCAATCCCAATAAATAAATAAACCATCATAAACACTCCAATGTCCAAAAATATATATTCGTTTACCTTTATCCATGAATTTTCCATTTATTCTTGTGGATAGATTTTATTCTAGACGGAAAGCTAAATATGTACAACTAAAAAAGGAGTGAACACAAATTGAAAAAAAGATTAATTCTAATCTCAGCAGTGATCTTTAGCCTTTATCTAACAGGTTGTGCAAGAAATAATGTCGATGATGATGTTGCAACCCGAAATGGAAACCAACCGACGAGAGTCAATTATAATCCACCAAATCAAGGCGGGCCGGCAATTTCGGGAGTAGATGTCAGTGACAATCAGACGGATCTTAATGCCAATCGCCGGAACAATGATTTAATCAATGATACGAATGATAATCGTTCCGATAAAATGCGTGTGGCCGATGATGCGGCCAGGAAAGTGGCCGACCTAGCAGATGTAGATCGCGCTAACGTCATTGTGACTGAAAATAATGCCTACGTTGCTGCAAAGTTAGCCCGAACAGCAAAAAATGGACTTACCTCCAAAATAGAAAATCGAATATCCCGGGCCGTAAAATCGGTTGACCCGGATATTGACCATGTTTATGTTTCGGTAAATCCTGATCTATACGACCGCTTTAATAACTATGCTGATGATATCCGTAACGGCAGACCCATTTCCGGCTTTTTTAATGAATTTACCGATACGATCCGCAGAGTTTTCCCAGATGCACGTTAATAACCCCATATAAAATGCCCGGTACCAATAGGCCGGGCATTTTCATGTTAAACTTCTTGAAAATAATCCTTATAGAAACCGCCAACTTTTCCGGAATTATCAATAATATAATAAAATTCTTCGGTTTCATTTTTTACCTCATAGACTTTTCCAACAGTTAAAACTTGATCGACAACATATTTTTTTGCATTCGTATGAACGCATTTTACTTTTTTAATTGCTTCACGATCGTGCCAAGTTAAATGAATCAATGCTGCCACCGTCCTTTCTCTCCTGATTCCATTACAAGTATAAACAAAATGACTCTTTCAGTGCAACAACAGAAAAATATCAGGTCTCTCAAGAAAAATACTGACAAATTTGTGAAAAATGCTCCACATGGGTTCTCAAACAGGCAATAAAACATTACAATGATAAAAACTGAATATTCAATCCAATTTCCAAGGAGGGCATTCTAAAATTGAAAATTATGAGTAACGAGCAGTTGATTGTTTCGTATCGGGATGCATTAAAATCTGGAAAGGAAAAGGAATGGATAAAAATTTTAAAGGATGAAATTGAACGACGAGGCTTAAAGCCCATTGTCAATCGTTAACAATTTTAAAAACCGCTGAAAGTTTTTCAGCGGTTTTTTATCTACCCTTCGAATAACAATCTTTCCGTATCCTTGGACAATTAGAAATACATGGGCAATGTTAATTACTTACCGCCAAGACAGGCTTGAATGATAGCTCATCCAATTTATCGGCAATTTTTTCTGCTGCATCCTGATAATTTTCAGCATAGATATCAATAAATTCATTTTGATAATCTAATCTTGCATAGTCATATCGCGGATCGTAATAAAATTCTAGCAAAATCGGAATCATCGCTTCATAATTATGCTCAGCCAATGCTTCAGATAACCGATTTTTAATTTCAATATCTTTGATCCGTTTCAAAACCCGATCCATTCCTAATGATATTTTTTCATGATACCATGACTGATGTTCATAGGGACGGACATATTCAGAAACCAAATGCTTCACCCTTTGTTCCAGCGGTGAATGAATGAACAGGTTAAGACCAGTAAACTTAACATCCATTAATTTCTCAGGCTGAACCGCTTTTCCAATCCGTTTACTCTCTGCCTCCACAAGAAAATAGTCAGCTCCTTGTAAATCCAGTAATCCCTTAAATAAAAGAGAATCAAACGTTTTTTGGTTGTTTCCTTCCCCAAGGCCTATCGTTCCAAAAATCGAGCCTCTATGCCCCGCCATTTCTTCCAAGTCCAAGACTGGATAGCCCTTTCTTTTTAAAATCTTTAATATCTCCGTTTTTCCAACGCCCGTCATTCCATGTAAAACGACTGCCTTATTTGGAATCATAGAGGGTATTTGTTCGAGAATATAGTGCCTAAATGCTTTATAACCTCCAACTAAGCGCCAGGCATAAATACCGGCAAATTCTAAAAATGTCACCACCGCTTTACTGCGCATCCCGCCGCGCCAGCAATAAACCACTACTTCTCCCTTATCAGTATGGGATTTAATCTCTTGGAGCATGTTAGGAATTTTGGGTGATACCAGTTCCATAGCCCGCCACTTTGCAGCAGCTTGCCCCACATGCTTATAGATCGTCCCTATTTCCTGACGTTCTTCATTTGAAAATAAGGGAACATTAATCGCACCCGGTATTGAACCGTCTTGAAACTCGATAGGGGAGCGTATATCAATGAAAATCGGCTTCTCAAGTGTAGAAAGCTCTTCAACTGTAATCTCCTTCATGAAACACCGCTCCTATAATTAGTCCTTGATCATAATATCATAAAAATAAACAAAACTTCCTTTATGGAAGTTTAAGTAAAGTGTCAGCAAAGCTAAGGCTTCTCATTCGCAGTCAAAATTAATTATAAAGGAGATTGTTAAAGCGATCAAGGTGAGGTAAGGGGCTGATTGGATTCGACAGGATTTTTTATTTAGCGAAACAACAGAAAAGGGCCCTTCCCCTAAAAAGGAAGGACCCACCGTTTATATCAGATTGGACTTTAGTTTAAAAATGGACATTAAGTCTGCCAACTCGGCAAAATTATTTTCTGCCAAGAGATCAACAATCTTACTGCCGATGACCACACCGTCACAGTATTTGGTAATTGTCTGCATTTGTTCATGATTAGAAATTCCAAAGCCAGCTAACACGGGAATCGGACTAACTTCCTTAACTGCTTGTAAAAAGCTAAGCAATTCCTTATCGAATTCATTTCTTGTTCCAGTAATTCCTTTAACCGTAACTGTATAAAGAAATCCTCTGCCTTTTGCGGCTATCTGTTTGACCCGGTCAAGCGGTGTGGTCAGGGTCACCAGACGAATCAGCTCAGTCCCAGCAGCTTCAAGCAGAGGCGCAATCATTTCCTCTTCCTCAACCGGCATATCCGGAATAATACAACCATCCACCCCGGCTTTTTGAATATCTTCAACAAAACTACTAATCCCGTAGGCATAGACCGGATTAAGATAAGTCATTATGATAAGTGGAATCTTGATGGTTCTTCTCGCTTTCGTGAGCTCCGCAACAATCTCCTTTAAGGTAGTTCCGTTGTTTAGGGCTCTAATTCCGGCTGCTTGAATCGTAGGGCCATCGGCAACCGGATCGGAAAAAGGGACTCCAACTTCAATAGCAGCCGCACCAAATTTCTCCAGCATCTCCAGTCTCTCTGTCAAGCAGTCAAGTCCGCCGTCTCCGGCCATTATATAAGGGACAATAGCTTTTGTGTCATGTTCTTTTAATAATTGAAAGGTTTGTTCGATCCGGTTCATCCTATGTCTCCCCCTTTAAGCCTTGCTCTTACAGCATCAACATCCTTGTCGCCCCGCCCTGATAAACAGACAACGAGATTTTGGGAAGCTCCTATTTGCCGCGCCAGTTTAAGGGCAAAGGCGACTGCGTGGGAACTTTCCAACGCCGGGATTATTCCTTCAAGCTTTGATAATAATTGAAAAGCATCCAAGGCTTCCTGGTCCGTAATCGAATGATAATGAGCACGGCCGATTTCCTTTAAATAGCTGTGTTCCGGTCCCACCCCAGGATAATCAAGTCCTGCAGATACCGAGTGAGCTTCCTGAATCTGCCCATCCTGATTCTGTAATAGATACATTAACGCACCGTGCAGAACACCAGGTTTTCCTTTTGTCAGCGATGCTGCGTGGTAAGGAGTTTCAATCCCCTTGCCGGCAGCTTCAACTCCATATAATGCAACTTTTTTCTCTTCGATAAACGGATAGAACATTCCCATCGCATTGCTGCCGCCGCCGATGCATGCCACAACTGCATCAGGAAGTGTTTTATAGCGTGTGAAAAATTGTTCTTTTGTCTCCTTTCCAATGACACTTTGAAAATCCCTTACAATCATTGGAAACGGGTGCGGACCCGTTACGGAGCCCAGTAAATAATGGGTATCCTCAACATTTGCCACCCAGTATCTCAACGCTTCATTAACGGCGTCCTTTAATGTGGCACTTCCGGAAGTAACACTGACGACTTTCGCTCCTAACAATTCCATTCGGAATACATTCAGCGCCTGGCGTTTGATATCTTCCGCTCCCATAAAAATAATGCAATCCAAATTTAACAATGCACAGACTGTTGCAGTCGCTACACCGTGCTGTCCGGCACCTGTTTCGGCAACAATCTTCTTTTTGCCCATGCGGACGGCAAGAAGTGCCTGACCAATCGCATTGTTAATTTTATGGGCGCCTGTATGATTTAAATCCTCCCGCTTCAAGAAAATATTGGCGCCGCCTGCATAGTTCGTCAGATTTTCAGCAAAATATAACGGCGTTTCCCGGCCCACATAATCTTTTGATAGATGTTTTATTTCCGCATAAAATTCTGGATCCTGTTTTACCGCTTCGTAGGCATCAGTTAATTCGATAATCGCCTTCATTAACGTTTCCGGGACAAATTTCCCTCCAAACATGCCGAAATGGCCTGTTTCATTTGGCAGTGTATATGCAGTCATTTTTTCTCCTCCTAGCAAATCCCTTTTGCCTTTTTAATAAATGCCTTGATTTTTTCGAGATCCTTTACACCATCTGTTTCCACTCCGGAACTGACATCGACCATAAATGGCTTGATGATGCTCACGGCATTTTCAACATTATTTGCCTGTAACCCACCGGCAAGAATTACCTTTTTGCTCTTAAGCAGGCTAATATTTACTTGATTCCAGTCAAATGCTGTACCATTTCCTCCACGGTATTTTCCTTTAGGTCCATCCAATAAAATATAGGCAGCTGGAAAACGGCTTACTTCGGCTAAATGCTCATTGCTCTGGAAGCTAATTGCTTTAATTACTGGAAAAGTAAGCGATTGACAAAATTCAGCGTCCTCATCCCCATGCAATTGAATATGTGTCAGTCCGACATAGGAGGCAATCCTTTCGATTTCTTCAGCTGTTTCATTTACAAATACGCCAACCTTATAAACCTCTGGTGGAAGATGTTCTACAATTTCTCGGGCCGGCTTTTCCGTAATTCTTCGCTTGCTTTCAGCAAAGACAAATCCAATTGCGTCGGCACCATATTCAACTGCTTTAACTGCTGTATTTACATCGGTTATTCCGCAAATTTTTACCTTCATCACTTTGCACCTTCTGCTAACGGCAGTCTAAAATCATTAAACTGTTGCTGGAGGTTTGAACTTTTCATAAGCGCTTCACCAACTAAAATCCCATTTGCACCAGCATTTCTTACCCGTTTGACATCCGCTGGCTGGTGCAGGCCGCTTTCGCTGATTAAAAAAGCCCCCGAACTTTTTACAATTGGTGCTAATTTTTCTGTCACTTCAAGGGATACGTTAAAGGTTTTTAAATTACGGTTATTAATCCCAATCAGTTTTGCCCCTGTGTCAAGTGCTGTTTCCAGCTCAGCCAGGTCATGCACCTCCATTAAAACTTCCAGCCCCATGTCTATCGCATACTTGTATAATTCCTGTAACTCTTTTTCCTTTAAAGCGGCAACGATTAACAATACAAGATCCGCTCCAAACCCCTTGGCCCGGTCAATTTGCAGCCTGTCAATGATGAAGTCCTTGCATAGAATCGGCAAATTTACTGATTCACGAACGGCACTCAGGTCAGCAAAAGATCCTTTAAAAAAAGTTTGATCGGTTAACACTGAGATCGCACCGGCCCCATTTTTTTCATAAATTTTTGCCTGTTCAGCCGGTTCCGCGTTACTATTAATGATTCCCTTAGATGGAGAGGCCCGTTTGAATTCAGCGATTATTGCCAGTTCCTCGGCGTTTTGCAATTTGGCAACGAATGATCTTTTTTGATAATGAGATTCCGGAAATTTATTTTTTTGTTCGCGAAGATGCACTACTTCTCGCTTCTTTTGTTCAATAATTTGGTCTAAAATCGTTCCCATTTTAAATTGCCTCTCTTTGCAAGCCTTTGGATTTTTCCACTAAAGTAGCTAATTTTTCATATGCTGCTCCTGAGTCAATAATTTCTGCGGCTTTTCTGATCCCTGCCTCAATGGTATCAGCTTTTCCTGCTGTAAAAATACCAATACCGGCATTTAGCAGGACCGTATCACGATATGCCCCTTTTTCCCCTTTTAAGACATTTATTAAGATCTGTGCATTTTCTTTTGCGTCGCCGCCTTTAATCGCACTGTTAGCATATTGCGGCAGATTAACTCCTTCGGGGGTAATGATCTGACTTGTCATAACCCCGTTATCTAGAATAGTCAGATGGTTTTCCCCCTGCAGGGAGGCTTCATCCATGAAACCAGCCCCATTCAAAACAACCGCTCTTTTTCTACCTAACTGCTTTAGCACCTCGGCAAACATCGTTACCAAATCTCGACGGTATACACCTAGCAGTTGAAAATCAAGGTCAATTGGATTTGTCAGCGGACCGATAAAGTTAAAAATAGTAGGGATTTTAAGCGCCCTTCTGACCACCGTCACCTTTTTTAGTCTTGGATGAACATGTGGTGCAAATAAAAAGGCAATACCAATTTCTTCAATCATTTCTTCAATCGCTTCAGGAGAGAGGTTTAAATTCACTCCTAATTCCTCCAAAACATCAGCACTACCCGTTTTGCTGGAAACACTTCTATTCCCATGCTTAGCAACAGGAATGCCGGCACCAGCAAGGACAAATGCTGAAGTAGTACTGACATTAAAGCTGGAGGAACCATCACCGCCAGTACCGCAATTATCAAGCACACCGTTAAACTTCTTCCTAAATGGCAATGTGTTGCCTTTTAATGCCTTTGTAATGCCAACAATTTCATCAACAGTCTCTCCTTTTGATTTCAACCCCATTAAAAAGGCAGCAATTTCGGATTCGGATACTTCTTCACCTAAAATAGAATCAACTGCTTCCCGCATTTGTTTTTCCGAAAAAGATCTACGCTCAGCTAACTGGAGTAAATAACTCTTCATCTCGTCTCTTCCTTTCTATCTCTGCTAAAAAATTTTTTAATATTTGCATTCCTGTTGGGGTTCCAATTGATTCTGGGTGGAATTGTAACCCATAGACAGGATAATCGCTATGCTTAATTGCCATAATTTCGTTATCGTCCAGCGAATGTGCCACACATTCAAGCTCTAGCGGCAGGCTGTCATGATCAATGGAAAGTGAATGATACCGCATCACTTCCAAAGGAGAGGTAAGGTATGCAAAAATATCATTGCTGTTATGGCTGATAAACGATGTTTTTCCGTGCTTAATCGTGCGCGCTGTTCTGATTTCCCCTCCGAATGCAGCTCCGATTGCTTGATGCCCCAGGCAAATACCTAAAATCGGAATTTCTTGATAAAAGGTTTGAATTACTTCCATACAAATCCCGGCATCCTCAGGCCGGCCAGGTCCTGGTGATAGAATGATTGCTTTCGGATTCAACCGGAGGATATCTTTAATCGTTAATTGATTATTGCGATAGACTGCCACCTCTTCGCCCATTTCCCCCAAATATTGATAAAGGTTAAAGGTAAAGGAGTCAAAATTATCGATTAATAAAATCATTGTACCTCCCTCCCCTCGAGAAACGATTTTAGTTTGTTGGCTGTTTCTTCGTATTCTGACTCGGGATCGGAGTCATGCACAATTCCTGCACCAGCTTGGATGTAAGCACAGCCTTCTTTCAAAATCATTGTCCGAATTGCCAGGGCAAAATCGATATTTCCATTTGCGGATACATAACCAATGGCCCCGGAATAAAGTCCACGCTTTGATTTTTCTAATGTATTAATAATTTCCATTGCCCGCACCTTTGGGGCACCGGAAACCGTTCCGGCAGGGAGGCAGGCAGCAAGTGCCGCAAGTGGAGTTTGATCGGAACGGAGCTGGCCGCTAACCTCGGAAACAAGATGCATGACGTGGCGGAATTTTTCAACTGCCATGTATTTTTCTACCTTAACTGAGCCAAATTCACAAACCTTTCCAAGATCATTCCTACCAAGGTCAACAAGCATTTTATGCTCAGCCAGCTCTTTTTCATCAGCCAGCAATTCTTTCTCAAGCGCTAAATCTTCGAGGTTTGTTTTTCCTCTTTTTCTTGTCCCGGCAATGGGGTTGGCAATGACTGTTTTACCCCTTGTTTTTATCAAGCTCTCCGGCGAGGAGCCTATCACCGTATAGTTGTCAAAATCGATATAAAACATATAGGGTGTTGGATTATGGGTGCGATGCTTCCGATAAAGCGATAACGGCGAGCCTTGGAATTCTGACCTCATTCTCCTTGACAGCACTACTTGAAAAATATCACCTGCGAAGATATGTTCTTTGGCAGTCTCGACATTGTGGATAAAAGCTTCCTTCGTTGTCTCGGATTGAAAACCTGAGAACGAGAAAGGCTCTTCCTCGGCAAAATGATATGTTTTTTTCAGTTCGACTTCTCTCTTGCCCATCTTCTCTCGAACCAAATCAAGATCTCCATGCTCTAAAGGGATTCCACAAATATATACCTTTTCTTCAAGATGATCGTAAACAATGACCTCCTCATAAAACATTAAATGAACATCAGGCATTTCAAGGCTGTTTGAATACTCATGGCCAATCTCTTCATACTGCCTGACAATGTCGTAGCCGACATAGCCGACAGCCCCGCCAATGAATGGAAAAGGGAGATCATCCAAATCCCTGGAAGGAAGAACATCGTTTAAAATATCTAATGGGTTTCCTTGAAGCGTCCTTTTTTGGCCATTGGTTCGAATAATTGTATTAATTTTTCCAAATGAAATCAGCTCAATTGCCGGATCTGCTCCAATAAAGGAATATCGACCGGATTGATTAAATTTATTTGAGCTTTCCAGCAAAAATTTTTTCCCCCCGCTGATTTTTTGTAAAATTGAGATTGGGGTAAGCAAATCTCCACTAATCTCTTTCACCATAAAGTCTGTTTTGGTTGTCATTTCTCGTCTCCTCTCTTCTCAACTCGGAAAGCAATTGCAGCTTGATCATCCATGAGGCGCTGGCCGCTGAAGCTAAAATAAAAAATCGCCCTCTATATCCACAACAGGTGTTATGAATATAGAGGACGAATCGTAGACCCGCGGTGCCACCTCAATTGAAGCAGATGATTCTGCTCCCTCTTTTAATGAGCTAAATCGAAGATAAAACAAAAAGGGTCTTCTATCCAAAAAAGGACGGAAGACCCGTGGTGCCACCTTCATTAGCTAAAATTAGCTCACTTTACCAGCATCAAGCAAAAAATACTTAATGCGTTCTCTTGTAACGACGAGATTTTCGCCAAAGCCTACTGAATCAAGAGATCGTTCGGTTTGGAGGCTCAGAAGTCCATTCACCGATACTTTTTCACTGATTTGCACCATCCATCAGCTCTCTAAAGAAATTGTAAAGGTTACTCTTCTTCATCATCGCCAAAATAACTGTGTAATTGATGATTATCATAATAAATTCCATTTCTACTGTCAAGATGTTTTTCGGAAAAATTCAAAAAGTACAAAATTAATATTCCCCAAGAGGATTTTTCTACCACAGTTTTTTTTTCGATATAAGCAAATATTAAACAATACCAAATACTTTGAAGGCGGGATAGGGAGACAATGGAACATATTGAACAATTATGGACGAACCCCCGGGCAGCCAAAAGCAAAAAGTCCCAATCCAAGCAAAATGGTTCTAGTGAGATTTCCAAGCAAAAATGGGCAATTTTATCGTTATCTTCTATCCCTTTAGTGATGACATTGGGAAACTCCATGTTAATACCTGTACTGCCTAGGATGGAAAAAGAATTATCGATTTCAGCATTTCAGTCGAGTATGGTTATTACGGTGTATTCTATAGTAGCGATTGTATTAATCCCAATTGCCGGCTATTTATCTGATCATATCGGCAGAAAAAAGGTGATTATCCCAAGTTTGTTTATTGCCGGGATTGGCGGTCTTATTTCCGGTTGGGCAGCATGGAAACTTGAGTCGGCCTATTGGATTATTTTAGCTGGCAGGGCGCTGCAGGGTGTAGGAGCTGCCGGGGCTTTTCCGATCGTCCTTCCGTTGGTCGGCGACATGTTTAAGAATGAGGATGATGTCAGTACCTGTTTGGGGCTAATTGAAACTTCCAACACCTTTGGTAAGGTATTAAGCCCAATTTTTGGGGCTATTCTAGCAGGATTTATTTGGTTTTTACCTTTCTTATCTTTTCCAATCTTTTGCGCAGTCTCGATTTTAATGGTGGCGTTGCTTGTAAAATCTCCCAAAGGCAAGGAAAAGCCAATACCGTTTAAAGCTTTCTTCAGTGGTGTGAAGAAAACCTTTAAACAACATGGTCGCTGGCTTTATGCAATTTTTTTTATTGGCGGTATCCTAATGCTTGTGCTGTTTGGAATTCTTTTTTACCTTTCTGAGGTGTTTGAAACAAAGTATGGGATAAAGGATGTTAAAAAGGGGATTTTCCTGGCTCTTCCCCTTGGTGCTCTTTGTTTATCCTCCTTTATCAGTGGAAAGGTGATTAAAAAAAATAAGATTTTAATGAAATGGTTAACCTTCGGTGGAATAATCGCTGCCGCCCTTTCAATTGCGGCCTTATGGTTTTCCATAAAACTATGGTATATGATCACCATGTTTTTAATTAGCGGTGTGGGAATCGGTATTGGTCTTCCTTGTCTCGATTCCTTAATTACTGATGGAGTAGAAAAAAAGGAAAGGGGAACCATCACCTCTTTTTATTCTTCCATGCGGTTTATTGGAGTGGCCGCTGGTCCACCAATTATTGCTTTGTTAATGAAATACGCCAACCATTGGATCTTTATCATCATGAGCGGTCTTAGTATGTTAGCAGCGGTCGTTACTTTGCTGGCCATCAAACCGCAAGCTAAAGAAAATAATTATAGCAAGAGCTGAGTGGACCCTCAGCTCTTTCATGTTGCACCATAGCCGAGCTTTTACCATACTAATTTAATCCTTTAAGGCCTGGAAATCGCATCCTGCATACAGTAAGCTTGCAGGTATGAACTTTTCCTTAAAAAATTGAAATAAAAATAAATTTCCTCTACCATATTTGAAATTATTATGCTATAATATCAATTGTCTTAATTGTTCCTATGCGGGTGTGGTTTAATGGTAGAATTTCAGCTTCCCAAGCTGACGGCGGGGGTTCGATTCCCCTCACCCGCTCCATTTTATCCTTTGGAGAAGTACCCAAGTGGTTATAAGGGGGCGCACTCGAAATGCGTTAGGGCGGGTAACCGTCGCGTGAGTTCGAATCTCACCTTCTCCGCCATCGATACATAAACAATCTACGCCAGAGAATTCTGGCGTTTTTACGTTTATTTTGCTTTAGCCGGTAAAAATGTATAATATCAAAGAACAACATTAAAATAATGCAAAAGGAGGATCCATATGGAGATCATTGGACATACAGTAGAAAAATTAGAAGATCCTTTCGGTCTGCTTTCAGGTGACCGTTATGAATTTTTTTTGGATCTTGACATAGATGAAGACGATGAACTTTATTCGGAAAAAGGGGTTGGTTTACGCGTCCTATTGGCCGTTGACAACCATGAAGCAAAAATATCCAATTATCATTTTTATGAAAAGGAAAGTGAAAAGGTATTCGACTTTGCCCTAGAAGATGACGAAGAAGAGGAAGTTCTTCAATACTGCAAGGAGAATATTAATAAATAAAAACTCCCCGACTGGTGAGCCCATAAGGATGGTTCATGAAGCGTAGTTGAATTTATCCTTTTCTTTTAGCTAAAAAATAGCAGGGAACTTCCCTGCTATAGATTAGTTTCTAAGATTTGTAAATTCTTTAGAACCTATGCTTCTTTCTTGACTTTAACAGTAGTTTTTTTCTTTGTTGCTGCAGCCTTCTTTGGTTTCGTCCGGTCAATCGATGCTTGCAATGCTGCCATTAAATCCGTCACATTGGAAGCAGCCGGTTCCTTCGCTTCCGCCGTAACCGTTTCTTTACCTTGGCGTTTTGATTCGATTAATTCCAATAGTGCTGTCCGGTATTCATCGGTATATTTCTCCGGCTGAAATTCTGTTGTTAACTGGTCGATCAACAAAATAGCTGTTTCCAGTTCTTTCTTCGTTACCTTATCATCCGTTGGAACATTGGGAACATCACCTGTTTTTCGGACCTCATCCGGATAATGGATCGTTTCCATTATCAAGGTATTATCATATACCCGTATTACTGCTAACTGTTCCTTGGAGCGGATCATGATTTTAGCGAGACCAACTTTTTGTGTTTCCTCCAAAGCTTTGCGCAGTAAGGAATAAGCCTTGCTGCCGCCATCATTGGGTGACATATAATAACTGTGATTGAAGTAGATCGGGTCGATTTCTTCCATTTTGACAAAATCTATAATTTCAACCGCTTTATCTTCATTTTCCTTTGCTAACTTTTCCAGTTCTTCCTGATCAAGAAGGACGAATTTTCCTTTTGTATATTCGTAAGCCTTGACAATATTCTCCGGTTTTACTTCCTCTTCGCAAACTGAACAAACTTTTTCATATTTAATTGGGGCATGGCATTTATTATGCAGGGTTCTCAATTTTATATCCTTGTCCTCTGTTGCTGCATGCAGCTTAATGGGAATATTGACGAGTCCAAAGCTGATGCTGCCTTTCCACATTGTGTGCATCTCATCTTTCTCCATTCTTTTTAATTTTAGTGTGTGATTCTAAAGGCCGCGAATACATAAAAACTTCTGGTAAAGAATGAAGTTTGGCCGTTTAACACAAAGTAAGGAAAAAGGGGAAATGCTTTTATGAAACCTATGCTTCCTACCCTTACTTTCGAGCAGCCAGTCCGTCCCGGCTGGGTATATGAAGTAAAATATGATGGTTTTCGGGCTATATTAGACTGGGATGCAAACGGGATTGAATTAACCAGTCGAAATGGAAAAACATTATTGCCGCAGTTTCCAGAAATCAAGCAGTTTTTATTAAAAAAGGAAGCAGCATTTAAACCATTTTTACCCCTGCAGCTCGATGGGGAACTGGTTTCACTAGAGAATCCTTTTAAAGCCAATTTTTCGGCGATTCAACTGCGTGGACGGCTTAAATCTGTTAAAAAAATGGTGGAGCAAGCCAAAAATGCCCCTTGCCGCCTGATGGTTTTTGATCTTCTGAAATTGTCAGGGAAACCACTATACTCTCTCTCTTTTAAGGAAAGAAAACAAGAACTGTTGCATTTATTTAAATTGCTGGAGTTTGATTTAAATCCTGATCCTGCCAATGACCAGCTGCTTCAGCTGGTAACCGCTTATGATCATTTTCAGGAATTATGGGAGAAAGTTGTTTTATTCGACAGCGAGGGGATCGTTGCCAAAAATGACCAGAGCCCATGGGAGGAGGGTAAACGTTCATTACAATGGTTAAAGTATAAAAATTGGAAATACGTCAGCTGCTTTGTTACTTCCTATGATAAAACAAATGGTTATTTTTTCGTATCGGTATACAAAGGCAAGCAAATTCACGAGATTGGTCAGGTGCTGTTCGGTTTTAAGCCGGAGGAGAAACAGGCACTGGAACAGATTATCAAACAAAATACGACCAGCGAAGATCAACAATTTATTTATGTTGAGCCCGCCATCTGCCTTGAAATAAAATATTTAGAGCTTTATGATTTTCAACTGCGTGAGCCGCATTTTGACCGTTTTCGATTTGATCTCGAACCTAAGAATTGCACATACGAAAAATTTATTTTTAGGCAAAAAAATTTACCTGAGGATTTAGAAATTACTCATCCAGACAAGCCACTCTGGGACAAGCTTACCATTCAAAAAGCAGATTATATCCTTTATTTGCGGGCAGTCTCCCCTTATATGCTGCCGTTTCTAACAAATCGCTTATTGACAGTGATTCGCTTTCCCCACGGCATGTTCGGTGAAGCCTTTTATCAAAAAAACTGTCCCGATTATGCACCCGATTTTGTTGAAACCCATAAGGTAGATGAAATTAAGTATATCTTGTGCAATAACCTGAAAACGCTCATTTGGCTGGGAAACCAACTGGCAATCGAATTTCATGTCTCGTTTCACACCATCTACAGCCGGGGACCGAGTGAAATTGTTTTCGATTTGGATCCTCCTTCAAAGGAAGATTTCCCTATGGCGGTCAAAGCAGCGGTATTAATTAAAGAAGTCCTGGATCAGTTTCATTTAATCAGCTTTATTAAAACTTCCGGAAACAAGGGGCTGCAGATATATCTGCCGCTGCCGGAAGGTAAATTTACGTTTGCTGACACAAGGCTGTTTACCCGCTTTATCGCTGAATATTTAGTTTCGAAAGATTCAGATTCTTTTACGATTGAAAGAATGAAAAAACAGCGCGGCGGCAGGCTTTATGTCGACTATGTGCAACACGGAGAAGGAAAAACGATCATTGCACCCTATTCTTTACGAGGCAATGAACATGGCGGGGCTGCCACCCCATTGTTTTGGGAGGAAGTGAATGAGCAGCTTGATCCAAACGTTTTTACAATGGAGAATGCCTTAATCCGCCTAAAAAAACTGGGAGACCCTTTCAAAAATTATTTCAAAGCCAAAGAAATTCAGCCCTTTGCCCCGATCCTGGAAGTGTTAAAACAAAGGGCCACAAAAAAAGGATAAGCATCCCCTTATCCTTTCATTTTTATTTCGCCTTAACAAGCAGTAAGACCGCCACTGATGGAAGTTTCACTTTATCGTTAAAAATTGCTGTACTTCTGCCTGAAGCCTTTCATAGACAGACTGCTCCGCGAAATAATTTTTATCTGTAACAACAAAGGAGCCTGCGGATAAATCGGTGGTTACCGACGCTTTGTAAAGATAGGTGGCATTGCCAATTAAATCAATTTGATACTCTTGACCGATTTGATGGACAACACATTGGACCTTACCGCCATTATTATAAACGTCGATTAAAGATTCATATTCATTTAATCCCTGCATGCAGGTAACTAAAGATGAAGCAGACATTGCTGTTCCGCAAGCATTCGTGAAACCGACTCCTCGTTCAAACGTTCTTACATAAATGGCCCCCGCTCCAAGCGGCTTGACAAAGCTGACATTAACACCATCCGGAAATAGTTCATTGGGGCCATTAACCTTTTCGCTAAGCTGTTGTTGAATATCCGTTTGCAGTGTCTCTACATCAACGATCGCGATTAAATGGGGATTGGGGACTGCTAAAGCAGTAAATCTTAATTTTTCTGACAACTGAGGAATTTTCTCATTGAATAAGGTTGGTTTATTTAACTGCAGCGGCAGTGCATTTAGGCTAAATAACACTGGTGAAATTTCCACTTGGTAAGTATGGACCTCGGGAAAAATCTCCGCCTGCTTTCTTACTTTTAAGTCGGCCTTCATTGTCTCCACAACCGCTTCATTTTTTCCCAGCAATTCACAAAGGTAACGTGCCACCAGCCGCAGTCCATTCCCGCACATCGAAGCCTCCGAGCCATCAGCATTAAAAATGCGCATTCTTCCATCAGCCCGGTCACTCTTTAACACAAATAGAATTCCATCTGCACCTAATTCCGTTTCTCTATTGCATAATAGCCTGGCAAGTTCTGCCCTTTCCGCTTCCGTAAAGGTGTAATCATTCGTCATTTCATCAATTAATAAAAAATCATTGCCAGAACCATGGCCTTTAATCACATTTATTTCCACTTATAAAACCCCCGCAACAAAATAATACCATTATCATATCAAACAATATTGTTCAGGGGAACTTCTAGCGCTCAAGGAAATACTCATTAATTAATATCGTCATTCCAAGAAGTTTCTCTTGGGCAGATTGATTCCCGCTGAATGAAAGAACAGGTGTATTCGGTTCCGGAAATATCGGGCTCCATTCAACGGGCATCCAGCCTCTGCGCAACCGACTAACTTGCCTGTCGTTCGAATCAATTATTTTTTCGTCCATAAATAGCTTGGAACCCGCTACCTCGCCAAAATATTTTCCTTCCCCATTAAATAATTCCTCTCTATTATTCCACCAATTTTGCTTAGTTTTCAGCAAGCAGCCTAAATAGCTTTTATCTTTATCGTATACTTCAATTTTCATCGTTTTTTTCCCTTTGACCCGGTAGCAGGCAATTGCCCCATGATCTTCATCATAGAGGACATATATTTTTGAAAAGCGAATCGGGCGCAGACCTGTCGAACGGTATCGCTTGATACTTCCTGCCAAATGTCCATCCGGATAGTAGAATAAGACCCTGGAATTTTGGGAATTAGAATATAGTACCAACAAATATCTAGCTGACAGCAACGAATTGTTTTTTCTTTCAAGTCTTAATTCAGTCATGTTTCTATTAATACGTAGTGCCTGTTGTTTGCGAAAAAGATAGAGTTGAAAGCAAAAAAAGCTGTAAAGAAAAAAAGGAACCGCTAAGATAAAAATTTTATGATTATGAAATAATGCCAAATTGAAAGCGATCAAAAACACATTCGGTAATAATGCGGCAATACTGCCATTTAAGTTCAACTGGGCAACATCTTGGTAATAGTCGTTTATTTTCATACGGAAAAAACTCCTTGTCAAATCCTCTATTACTAGTTTATTTAAAACAGCAATAAAAAATGATAGAAGAATTTCCGTAGAAAAAGAAGAGTCATTTAGAGACCTCTTCTTTAAGAACGAATTATTTTATTAACCTGAAAATCAACGGGAAACGATATTCATATCCCTCATATGCTTTGATTGCTGCAATGATCGTAAAGACAAAGGCCATTATTCCCAGCACCGCCAGTGCTACAAAACCAATCAAGATAATGACCAATATACCGCTAATAAAACAATAAACAGTGTAGGAAATAAAAAAGTTAAAATATTCTTTTCCGTGGTAATCAATAAACGACGACTCCTCCCGCTTAATTAACCAAATGATTAGCGGACCAAGAATTGGTGCAAAAAAACTTAGAACATACATGAGTGCCGCAAGCATTCTTTCATCACTGTTCGCCATCTGAATTCCCCCCATTGGGATTTTAATAATTCCTTACCCTATTATTTACGTATTAGCTTGCTGAATGTTTCATCTAAATTTCTGCTTTTATTAAGGCACAGATGCTGATAAAATGGAAAAAATACTATTTTATGATTTAGAAAGGTATTTACAGAAATTCATTTATACCGAGGTGTAGAAATCTGTAGAAATATGGAATAATTTTTTTCGGTAATTCGCCAAAAAAATCTATTTTCTTTTTGCTTTTTTTCATGTATTATACTCTAGATAAAACTTTTCTAACACCATTTGGGGGTTTTACAAACTTATATTGGTATAACAAAAAATGAAATAGGGAAGGCAAATGGTGCGCCACCAGTTTACTGGTTCTAGTGGGTTCGATTCCCACCCCGAAATTTTTTACGTTACTTTTATAAAAAATTTCGAGGGTGGCCGCTGTCTATCGGGGGAGCGGAATGCCCTAACTGGAGGGATTCGCATGCTTAAGAAACGTGAGCTGCAAGATTGCAATGTATTGTATGAACTAATGACGCATCCTGATGTCTTCCCTTATGTTCGCCAAAAGGCAGCTTCATATGATGAATTTTTATTTATAACCAAACAAACAATTGAAGCAGAGGAACGTGGGGAATTAATCTCCCGAACCATTTTAGATGAATGGGGAGCACCCATTGGTACCATCAGCTTGTATGATATTGAAAATCAGTCAGGATTTTTGGGAACTTGGCTGGGAAAACCGTTCCATGGCAAGGGTTATAATCGTCTGGCCAAAGACAGCTTCTTTCAAGAATTATTTTATGAATTAGGAATTGAAACAGTTTATATGCGAATCCGCAAGGTTAATATTCGGTCGAAAAAAGCAGCTGAGAAACTTCCCTTTGTGATTCAGGTGAATGAAAGCCGTAAGACGCTATATAATCAATTAAATGCGAATGAGACCGTATACGATTTATATGAAATTCCCAAGGATTTGTATACATTCTATTTACTGCGGAATGGCTTACAGCAATCCAATTCTCATTTATTGGAAGCATAAAAGCAATCGGTAATCCGATTGCTTTTTTCGTGTTTCGTTCAAGTGTTCAAAAAAGACAGCATCTATTATTTTAAGGCTTTACCCAATATATCCAAACCGCCGGTAACCGGAATGATACTGCCGGTAATAAAATCAGATTGCTCATCAATTAAAAATCCAATAACTCGGGCTATATCCTCCCCTGTTCCCTCCCTCCGAAGAGAGTTCCTTCCAGCTGTTTCATTCTTTGATTCTTGAATCGATTTTTCCTTCCAATCGTCTGTAATATCTCCGGGAGAAACCATATTGGCCGTAATCCCATACCCAGCTTCCTCCAGAGCAATCGTTCTTGTAAGTGACGCAAGTCCCGCCTTTGCAGAAGCAAAAGCAGAGCGGTGCATCCATCCTGGAGAAGATTCAACACGATCAAAACCCATGGTAATGATTCGGCCCCATTTTTGTTGACGCATCAACGGAATAATCAATTTTGATAAATTAAATACAGCAGTTAGATTTCCATTTAACAAGTAATTCCATTCTTCAAAGGAATATTCGGTCATTTTCTTTCGCTCATGAATGTAAGGACCAGCATTATGGATTAATATATCGATGGAATCATAAACAGAAAGTGTCTCTTTTACCATTCGCTCACAATCTTCCTGATAAGCGACATCCCCTTGAACAGCAATAGCGCTTGTACCATAACATTGATTTACATGGTTCGCCAAAGAAATGGCTTCTAATTTACTATTTCGGTAATTGATAACAATTTGATACCCTTTTTCAGCAAGATGGATCGCTGTTTTTTTTCCAATTCCAGAAGCTCCCCCTGTTATCAAAGCAGTCTTCTTGTTCAAATAATACCTCTCCAATCTTTAATTTCACTCGTTATTTTTATGTTAAAAACATTCCATTCATAATGCAAATTCTTTTGTAAGCCTTTTGCCGCATATCGCTAAAATAAAGAATTAATAACGAATGGGCCTTTGCTTGCATAGGATGTGATATAAAAGAAAAGGATGTGGCAGAATGCAGACGATCATTAACATTTTCAGTTTTAAAATTAATAGTGTAGCCAACAATGGGTCTGTCAACATCGGAGAAGCACTTCATAATGCTCATTCAGCCCTTACAAAATCACAGGGTGAAAATACCTCATACGGTGATTTTGCTCCGCCTAATGCGGCCATGGAAAACGTCTTTATTGATCCGGACGTAAATGATATGGGAGATGTTGCTAATCCATCGAATGTTTACTCAAATCCCATATAACAAATAAAAGGACTGAAACATAACATGCCCTTTCAAATAAATATTTTTAATATTAAAACCAATGCCATTAATAATAACGGAAATATTGATTTCGGACCGATTGTGCAAAACTCTCATACTTCAAACACAAAGTTAATTGGTACCAATATGGCTTTTGGCGACCTTTCCCCGGCGACTTCCGGTCATATCAATAATTATATTGACTTTGATGTCAGTGAACTGGATCAAATTGCCAACCCTTCTTTACCAAATTTAAATCAAATTTAATGACTTACATGCGAAAGGATGAAACAAATGTTCCCGTGGAATATATTCCCTTTTAACAAAGACCTAAAGGATTCAGTGCAAAAAATGAAACCCGAGGAAATAGATAAATATGTCCAAGATATAATTGGGAAAGTGTTTCCCGCAAATATGAGGGGAATGATGAACCCAATGGATATATTAAACGGCTTTCAAACCTCTCCGTCTCAGCAACCCGCCTCTAGCGGAAATTTGAATTCCTCCGCTTTTGAAACACATGATTACGTCTTTGTCAGAATCTCGATTAAGGATGAAGATTGGTTAAAGAAGCTTCGCCTTTATCATACATCAAACCAATTGATTTTAGAACATATTCCGGAACATGATGATAAACATACGATTACCCTTCCGGCCATCGTAAAAAAGAAAGGAGCAGCCGCAAACTACAAGGATGGTATTTTGGAAGTAAAAATCCCTAAAAATATTGATATGCAATTCTCGCAAATTGATGTTACAGAAATTATGTAATCATTTTTATTCGAATGTTTTGCCTTTCCCTTAATAAGATTAAATATCGGTCTATTTATTACCGGGAGTGATTTGATGGAGATTGATAAATTAAGAAAGTGGATGGAAGCGGCACAACATTTCCAATCAGAAACCTTTTGGAATTCGATTTTTGATTCCTCACAAAAATCCGCTTCTCCCTTGAATGGTAACCCCTTTACATCCGTTACTGATTTTTTTCCAAAATGCGATCTGTTTGAAACGGACCAGTACTTAATGGCCGAAGTCGAACTCCCAGGAATGACGAAGGAAAATATGAAGTTGTCCATTCAAGAACAAATGCTTACTATTAGCGGTGAATTTAACTCGTTTACACATGGACGAAAGTATTTCTTAAAAGAACGCGCCAATCGGTCTTTTAAAAAGGAAATACCACTTCCGTTTCCAATCCTACTAGAAAAAGTCAGAACAGAATTTCGCAACGGGATATTATATATCGCTATGCCAATAAACCAGGAAGAAATGGAAACAATCCCAATTAACTTCGAGCCCAATCGTCCAGATCAGGAGGTTGATCAAAGGTGAAAAAAAAGGTCTTTAAAAACGTTTGTTTTACTAATAATTTTGGCAAAATAGGGATTCATGAATTATCAGGAACATTAAATATCGGAACCACATATGAAGGGGATTTTAGCAAGCAAATTCAGCAAAAGATAAAAGAAAAACTGGGAAAAAAGATCCCCGAGGCTAGAGGGACAGCATGATTGCTGTCTTTTCATGTTTTTAAATAAAACTTCCTCTTCTGTCGGATAAATTTTGTTACATATTTCCTTCTTTAATTGTAGAAAATAGTCTTAAAATTGGATGGAAGGAGAGACATATGCCTACCCCATATCGATGTCCAAATTGTAAAACAAACCGCAGCCGCTTTAATATTATTCAACAAGTTTCACAAGCAGTGAAGCTTGATCCGCAAACAGGGGTGATCATCAAAGAATACAGTGAAAATGAACTAGAACCCTTTCACCACCCTTACAACGGTCCCGAGTATCGAATTCAATGCGGTTCATGCGGATTGATTGAAGATGAACTAACCTTTATAAAATTTGGTGAACAGCAAAATTGAAAGAGAAAACACCTTTGTTAATATACGCTATTAATAAAGGTGTTTCATTTATTTTAAATTATTTTCCTTCAAGAAATGAAGTGAATCCACTTTCCAACCATCCTGAGGTGAAAAACGAATTACATGTAATTCACCATTAAAAACATGTTTGCCAGTTTTATTAAACCACTCTACTTCGACCGGAATGTCCAAACTGATTTCTTCGGCTAAATCCTCAGCAGGCAGATACTCCATGCGCGATATTGCTACATTTTCGATCAATGGTAAGATTGGCTGCCAATTCACTTTTTGGAGGGAGATTTTCGAGACAATTTTTTCATCCTGCTGTTTAATCGCCGTAAAATATGCGTAAATAACATCATAAGGATTAGCCTTCGCCAGGTAATCATTTAATTTTCCGGCTGCTTTCAATGTCATAAGCATGTGTGATAAATCCATGGAATTTGTTCGATGCGTGGTGCTTCCATAGAAATGAATACAAAAATGACCGGGGAAATTATTTTTCAACGCGCCGGCCCCATGCGGCATTCCATGCATCGAAGCGGCAATCCAGCGATCTTTATGAATGACAATGATCGCCCTTCTTTTCCAACTCCACCGGCCGCCATAAATATCTTTCATAATACTTGTGTCTCTTACGGTTAATGGTTGAACGTCAGCATGGTGGCTTCCAGCACGTCTTTGGACTTTAAATTTTTTCCCAGTTTCGATGTCCAGGACAGTAAACTTTGAATATTTCGGGAGGATCTGGTTAACATCTTTCCAATCGGGCATTTCAATCTGAAAACTGATATGTCCTGCCGCATCCCCAGCACCGCTTAGAAGGAAATGCAGAAAGATCATGATCATTACTGTTTTCTTCATTAATTTCCTCCTTCTTTTTATCTTAACATTTAAAGAATTACCTGAAGGGGAATTAATCATTCATTATTTTCGCTGTGAATTGGAAAAAGCGGATGAAGTCCCATCCGCTTTTTGCTATATTCATTTTTTATTTCATTCTTTGCTTCAAAACCTCGACAGCTTTTTTCAGCTGGGTATCATTTTTAACAATTTTTTCTCTTAATTGCTCCATGAGCTTCAATGTCGTGTCGCCTTTTAACACCCCGTCCGCTTTCAATTTATTAGCCTTTTGGAAGGAGATAACAGCTTCTTTTGTTTTTTCATCAAAGAACCCGTCGACACGACCTGGATTATAGCCAACCGCCTTTAACATCTTTTGCGCGGTTTGCACATTTGTTCCTGCCTTGGACTTAGATAATACTTTATCCGGGTCAATAATCGGCAATGTCGCGTAGTTTGGCAACGTTACGGTAACATCCGGTTCAATCCCTTTTTTATGAATCCAATTACCATTTGGAGTGAGCCATTTGGCAATCGTATATTTAATATTTGAGCCATCTTTGAAGGCTGTTGTCGTTTGAACGGTACCCTTCCCAAATGACTTTTCTCCTACAAGCGGAATGCCAGCAGATTCTTTAACAGCGGCAGCCAGTATTTCTGATGCGCTGGCACTTCCTTTATCAATTAGGACGACTAAAGGAAGATTAGGATTTCCGGCATTTTGTGATGGAATCTCGGTAATTTTTCCATTTCGGTCTTCTTCCTTCACAATCACTTTCCCTTTAGGAACAAACATGCTAGCGATATTAACTGCTTGGTCTAATAATCCACCAGGGTTTTGCCTTAGATCCAACACCAGGCCTTTCATCCCTTTTTTCTGTAAATCATTTAAGGTAGTCACAAGTTCTTTCGCAGTATTACTTGAAAAGCTGGTAATTTGAACCTTAGCTATTTTGTCATCCACCATTTCTCCATATACCGTTTCAATCGGAATCTCGTCGCGAACGATCGGGACAGAAATTGGATTTTCGATACCCGGACGTTTAATCGACAGTTCCACCTTTGTCCCTTTTTTGCCGCGGATCAACATGACTGCTTGAGTTGAATTCATTCCTTGAAGGGTTTTGCCATCCACTGATAAAACAATATCATTTGGCTTTAAACCTGCCTTTTCCGCTGGAGAACCTTTAATCGGAGAAACAATGACGATATGGCCATCCTTTTCTTGAATTTCAGCTCCGATCCCTTCAAATGAAGAGGATATTGTACTTTGAAAGCTCTTAGCTTCATCCTTGTTCATATAATCAGAATATGGATCATCAAGTGCTTGGACCATCCCATTAATTGCACCGTTAATCAGTTTCTGATCATTGACCTTGGTATAATACTTATTCTTTATGGTATCAAAAGTACTATACAGTTTGTTAAATTCAGTACGTTCGTTTCCAACCGTGACCACTTTTTCCCCGCCAAATGAGAGGGCCACAGCAGTAATTCCTACAGATAAAAATACAACTAAAAACAGCAGCATCACAAAATGGAATTTTTTCAAGCGAATATATCCCGATTTATTATCAGCAACACGCTCTTGATCAACTTTTTCATTTTCCTTTTTCTCTTCTTCCAAAGCCTTCACCACTTTCATCAACCATAAAAATTAAACATACTAAGATAAAGCATTTAAATATGCTAAAAAATGAACTCTTAATGTTTAGAATAACATCTTTTTAATAAAATTAACAAAGAATTTAATTAAAAAACACCTCTTCTTTACGAAGAGGTATGGGCAAGGCTTATTCTTTAGTTGCCGCTTCCAAGGCGACTTCAATCATATCATCAAAAGTGGTCTGTCTTTCTTCCGCAGTTGTTTCTTCTCCGGTTAGAATATGGTCACTGACGGTAAGGACGGATAAAGCTTTCCGGTTGAATTTGGCAGCCAATGTGTATAATGCCGCCGTTTCCATTTCTATCGCAAGAATTTGGTATTTGGCCCACTTTTCTAAATCAGCATTATCATTATAGAAAGAATCTGCAGTGAATACACTTCCGACTTTTAAATTAAGCCCTTTTTCGATTCCTGCATCGTACGCCTTTTTCAGAAGCTCAAAATTTGCGGCAGGGGCGTAGTCAATATTTCCGAACGTCAGTCGATTCATATTTGAATCAGTTGAGCTCGTCATGGCTAATATCACGTCGCGTACCTTCACATCCTTCTGAATCGCCCCGCAAGTGCCGACACGAATTAGCGTTTGTACATTGTAGCTCTGCATTAATTCGTTTACATAAATCGAAATTGATGGGACTCCCATTCCCGTCCCTTGAACAGAGACCCGTTTTCCCTTATAAGTTCCAGTGAAGCCAAACATGTTTCGAACTTCATTATAGCAGGTTGCCCCTTCTAAAAATGTTTCGGCAATATATTTTGCCCGAAGCGGGTCTCCAGGCAATAAGACTGCATCGGCGATTTCATTTTCCTTTGCACCAATATGTATGCTCATAAATGCTCCTCCTCATCTATCTACGAATAACTTATGTTCATAGTCAATATAACATAAATCATTTTCCAATGAAAATCGATAATGGGTAGTAGAATGAAATTTCATAACTGTGGGAAACTAAATATGCTTGTTGCTGATCCATGATGTCAAAATAATTGATAATAAGCATTCAACAGGAGGTAAACGAAACATGGGAAAAAAACACCGGGCACGAATTAATGCACCTAAGAAAAATAATCATATTCCTGCTGAAGCGATTGTTGCTGAACATGAAGCACACGCGAAAGAACATCAGGCTACAGGAGGAAGAAAAAGATAGTAATAAATTTTATAATTTTCTAAACGACAAAAACCTAAGGAGCTATTTCCTTAGGTTTTGCATATATTTCACTTGGTAAAATCTATATGTTATGAAAAAGCAGCTTATTCCTCATTCACTTCTTCATCAATAATACTTTTTTCAATTAAATATTCGAAGGTAATGTCTGCAATTTCCTCTAATTCTTCCTCACTAGGGACGTATCCCCTTTTCATCAGCTCATGAAAAAAGAATTCGGCAATCTCTTCTGTATCGATAAATACTTCGATTTCTCTCAAAAATATCGACCCCCTTTTTCAGAATGTATGAGTGTCAAGGCTTCTTCATGCCATTACCGGCCAAATTTTCCAATTTTCTTAAAATTACCCGCATAACCTGGTAGTATTCTTGATCATGAAATAATTCATATAAAATTCGATAATCATTATATAAATCAAGAAGATGATCAATAAACTCCTTTTTCTCTTTCTTTTTAGCGATCTCTTCAAGTTCCGCTTTTCTAAGGATATTTTGCAACTGCTGGTTTTTCAATGATTTCTCTTCCTTATTGACTAAATAGAGAAGTCCAAGCTTTTGAATGAATGTTTCAGCACTTTCGGCATCGGCAACAAGAGTTAATTCCTCTTCTCCAGCTTCAAGCCACTCTCCGTCACTTATTCTTGAAAGCTCATAAATGACATCCTCCCAAGCGTCCTCCTTGTATCGCCAAATTTCCGTACGGAAGCCGACAACTTTAAACAAATCAGCACCATATCCGCTAACCTGAACCAAATCACCGATAAAAAACTTATACTCAATATCAATTTGTTCTTGTTCCCTAACCGTTCCCTCAAATTCTGAAAGCAACTCTAAAGTTGATTCCATAAATAGTCCATGACTTTTATTCACTTCATACACATAATGACCATCCAGCCATTTGATATCAGTGATTTTCCCAACTGTACCGTATATTGTAATGACCACCGTGTCGCCAATCTTATACTTCGGTTTTTTTCGCTGTGTCATTTCCTCCCATCCCCTCAAATGAAGAACCGTAATTTTAATTACCATAGTATATGCGGAAGATAAATTAAACGCGCATTTTCCATTTTAAAATGAAAAAATCGCCTCTAGTTGCAGAAGCGAAAGAACAAGATCAGCTTTGATTTTCTGTTGATATAACAAATAATTCCCATGCTTTATCAAATACAGACATGGACGGTAAATAATGACCATTCAATTCGAGGTAAGCCGAAAGTTCTTGATAATCATCGGATTGTTTCGGAAAGCTATGGTCCAAATAAGCATCATTGGCAAATTTACCTATGTCGTCAGCGGGTGATGGGTGTCGATATTTCATTAAAAAATGGTAGAAAGATTTTCTCATATAGGCCCCTTCTTTGCAAATTCGCTTTCACTCTATATTTTTATACTATAAATCACCTCAGCCTGCTCCGTCCAGTAAAATATATAAAGCAGCCTGGAGCCCCAGACTGCTACTTTACGAGGTAAAATCAAAGTAGTTCCGCTTCAATAACCTTGGAATTTGCATCAACTTATCAAAGCTAATTACATTACCAATTTGTTTACAATCTATCAAAAATAATTGATTTTCGATTTCTTTTACAATTGTCTCACTCTGATAAACCATTGAGCAATCTAAACAAGAAATTGTCGGGGTATTGGTTATTTCAATCGCTCTTGTACCGTCAGGCAGCTCCCAGAAAACAGAATCGCTGATTTGTTCAATTTTTGTGCTATTGCACCACTGACAAACGGTTGTCATTTTTGCTGCCTCCTATTCCTTTACTTGCTCGGCTTCGGCCTCAGTTTGCTTTTCTTTTTGCAATAATGCTTGATATTTCTTTTCTTTTAATTCGTCTCGTTTGCCGCGTCTATCTTTAAGCGTCGTGTGCTCGGGATTCTGGTTGTAGGCTTGACGACGGTTAATCCTTGATAAATCCTCGGGAACGAGATTGAAATGTTCGTCGTTCATAATCCCAGCGATCCCGGTAAGCGATTTTTTCTCATCGATGTCCGGATAAATTTCTTTAAAATAGTCGTCTGCTCTTCCAGGAATATAATTTTCAGGCTCCGGATAGGAAGTGATCACCCCTTCAAAATTGCGCAGAACCACCTTTTCCGGGCTTTGTGAGATAAGGTAATTCGGCTGCAGAGCAATCTTTCCTCCACCCCCAGGAGCGTCCACAACAAAGGTTGGTACCGCATAGCCGCTGGTGTGCCCGCGAAGACCTTCAATAATTTCAAGACCTTTTGACACAGGTGCCCGGAAATGACCGATTCCTTCTGACAAGTCACATTGGTAGATATAATATGGGCGGACACGGATTTTCACGAGGTCATGCATTAACTTTTTCATAATTGGCAAACTGTCATTTATCCCGGCAAGGATGACTGACTGATTGCCAACCGGTACACCGGCATTGGCAAGCATTTCGCAGGCTCGTTTTGAGTCTTCAGTAATTTCGATCGAGGTGTTGAAATGGGTATTCAGCCAAATGGGATGATACTTTTTCAATATGTTGCAGAGGTTTTCAGTAATTCTTTGCGGGAATACGACCGGTGCACGGGTACCGATGCGAATAATTTCAACATGATCAATTTCTCGTAAATTCTTTAAAATATATTCCAAAATATTATCATTGATTAAAAGCCCGTCTCCGCCGGAAATCAAGACATCTCTTACCTGGGGGGTTTGGCGAATATAATGGATCGCTGCATCCAACTGTTTTTTAGGTACGCCCATGCCAATCTGGCCGGAGAAACGCCTTCTCGTACAATAGCGGCAATACATCGAACATTGATTGGTCACTAAAAACAGTACCCGATCCGGATAGCGGTGGGTCAAGCCTGGTGTTGGCGAATCCTCATCTTCATATAACGGATCCTCAAGGTCGTATTTGGTCTTATATATTTCTTTTGATATCGGGACTGACTGCATCCGAATGGGACAGCGCGGATCATCAGGATTCATTAGGGATGCGTAATATGGTGTAATATTAAGGGGGATCGTTTTAGTCGAGATTCTGACACCTTCCTCTTCATCAGGTGTAAGATTGATCACTTTCTTTAAATCATCCAGTGTTCGGATCGTATTTGTTAACTGCCAGATCCAATCATTCCATTGCTCATCAGTGACGTCTTTCCACAACTCAATTTCTTTCCAATGCCTTGTTGGCTTATATAAAAATGGTTTCATCGTCAATAATTCCTCCCTTTTCCTGCTCTATGTATTAAATATGCAAGAATCATGCCACTTTTCTGAAGATAGTAATAAAAAGGAAATACCGATTTATTAGCTGGTGAATCAAAAAAAGATGCCGGGGATCCGGCACCTTAAAGCGGTATTTTTTTCAGTTTATATTGTAAAGTTTGTCTTGGAATCTCCAAAAGTTTGGCCGCTTGATTAATGTTACCATCCGTTTTCTCCAACGCTTTCAAGATCAAGTTTCTCTCCAGATTGTCAATATTTTTCCTTAATGAAAGATCCTCCGTTTGTTCACTGTTCCTTTGTGCCGGAGTCAGCGGCTGCTTCAAGATTAATGGAAGGCGCGCATAGGTTAATATTTCTTCCTCGCAAATGTTCATCATATATTCAATCGTATGTTTTAATTCGCGAACATTCCCTGGCCAATGATACTTGTTGAAAAACACTTCCAATTTTTTCTCTATTCCTTTGACTTCTTTGCCTAACTTCTTATTAAATAGCTGAATAAAATAATCGGTTAGATAGGGGATATCCTCTTTTCGCTCCCTTAAGGGAAGTAATGCAAAGGAAAATACATTAAGACGATAATATAGGTCTGAACGGAGCTTTTGTTCTTTTAAGGCCTTGTTAGGATGGAGATTTACCGCAGCGATCACCCGGACATTGACCATGATATTTTCCGCTCCCCCAACTCTTCTAACAATCCCGTCTTCCAATACGCGAAGTAATTTAGCCTGCAGTTCAATTGGCATCGCATGCAGTTCATCGAGAAACAGGGTTCCCCCATCTGCCAGTTCAAATAATCCCTTACGGTCAACTGCACCTGTATAACTCCCTTTTGCCGTCCCAAAAAGAATGCTTTCCAGCAAGGTTTCCGGTATCGCTGCACAATTCTGGGCGATAAAAGGACCGCCGGCACGAAGCGATTCCTGATGAATCCCTTGAACAAATAACTCCTTCCCCGTGCCGGACTCTCCATAGACCAGTATTGGAGAATCAGATTTTGCCAGTTTGCTGGCTTCCACTTTCATATTGATGAACTGAGGATTAACTGTTTTTAAATCTTGGAACGAATATTTTACTTGTTTCCATACCTTTTTCTTGCTGCTTTTTTTCAGTCCCTTTTGTAAATCCAGCAATCGCTCCGCCAGCAGCTTCATTCTCGAATAGTCCTTAGCAATTTCCACCGCACCAATAATTTCTTCGCCGAGAAAGATCGGTAAGGTAGTATTAATGGTATCGATTCTGGTTCCATGTACATTGACATATACCTGAGTTTGATTGTAGATTGGTTTCCCCGTTCTAATCACCTTTAATAATGTGCTTGATTCCTCCGTAAGTGAGGGAAATACCTTTAATAAGTGTTTGCCCTGAACTTCTTTTATATCCATCCCATCATGCCTGGCAGCTACTTCATTATAGAAAATCGTCCTCCCCTCCGTATTGACGACATGGATACCTTCATCAATACTCTTTAGAATGGCCGCAAGTACCTCTTGGGTGAGGACGGTAAGTTCCCCCATCCCTATTCACCTACCTTCTTCAGATTTGTTAGGTGCCGAAAAATAGGCGGGTACAGCCAAAATCTCAGCAATTTGCCAGATTCTTTACCCACATATTCATATTTTCAAGTTTGTCATAAATAAAGACATTATTCTTAAGCCGCCCGCGATACTTAAAGCCGAGCTGATAAAGGACGGCGTTCATTCCGAAAGACTGTGCCCTGGCAATTGAATAAGCACAAAATATCCCCCTCTGCTTCAGTTCTTGTTCCAGTTCCTGCAATAGCAGCTTCATCAAGCCGTATTTTCTGTGCTCCGTTAGTGTGGCACAATCCGTTAATTCAGCATTTTTATAAAACAGATTGATTTCAGCAGAAGCGGCGCTAACAATTTTCCCCTGATAAAAAAAGGCATAGTAGACTGTCCCGGCGTCCATGGTTTTTTTTACATATTCCGGATCATGTAAAGGAGTTGGATAAATTTGAAATACGTTCTGGTATAATTCTGCCAGCTTTTCGGCACTATTTTTTCCCGCCTTTTTCAGTTCATATTCTTTTGGCGGAAGTGCTCTTCGTCCAGAAGCGGCCAATTGATAAACACTGTGAATGATTCCATCCTCGGCCACCCAATGATCATTCTTTTTTCGTTCTGCTGTATAAAATTTCGAAAAAAACCAGGCATCCGAACCATGAAAATAGCGGTCCACGATCGCCTCAGGCTGAAACCCTCGCTCGAAAAAGGCATGTGCATCTTCGGAACGCCCTTTGATTATCAACTTTTCCACCTGTTGTTGATGAACCAGTTCCTCAGCTTTATTTACTAGATCCTGTATATTTCCACGATAGTCATCAACACGAACACGCCGATTAAATGGATCACTGCACACCTCAAGGTAAAAATTGATTTCCTGTAAACGATCTGTTCTGGCCAATTGATTCATTTGGTTCGCTCCTTCCAACTTTTCTATCAAACTCAGTTGCCAGAGAAAAATGCCTGGCGATGAATCACGCCAGACATTTCCTATTTGTCCTTTCTTACTAATCTTGTTTAGTTTCTGCATTGGTATCGGTAATTCCTTCCTAATGAGTGAAAAATAGGTTTAATCATTTCCCTGTATCCCACACCATTTTAAAAGTGTCAAGGCAATCACTTCACTGGCTGTAAACATTTCTTCGAGGACAATATATTCATTTGCATCATGGGCCACCTTGGTGACACCCGGTCCAAAAACGACAACCGGTGTATCGCCAACATTTGATAAAATACCGCCGTCCGTTCCCCATGGGCTTGCTTCAATCACAGGTGCTTCTCCGGTAATTTCTTTAAAACTATCGATAAGGTTAATCATCAAAGGATGGTCACTCTCCAAGCTGCCCGGCAGCCATCTGGCGCCAAACCATTCTAACTTCAACGGATTTTCCCGTAGCCAAGCATCTTGTTCGTTTAATTCTTTGAGACAAGTTTCCATTTCAAACTGCGCTGATTCCATTGTTTCTCCTGGGGCTATCCCCATCCTTCCTTCGATAATGGCCGTGTCGGGAACTGACGAGGGCCATTCACCGCTTGAGATTTTCCCAATATTAATCGGGATGGGAATGGGGATGCCTTTATACAGGGGATCCTCGATTCTTTCATTGCGACGTTTTTCTAATTGTTGTAGCCCTTGGATCACCTGGACAGATTTTTCAATCGCACTGATCCCCTCATATCGGGTCCCACCATGTGCAGCCTTACCAGGTACTGTGATTCTAAACCACATCGATCCCTGTTGTCTTGGAAAAATTTTCATATTGGTTGGTTCAGGAATAATTGCCCCATCCGCTTGATAACCTCTTAAAACAGCAGCCAATGTCCCGGCTCCACCGCTCTCTTCTTCTATTACACTTTGAAAAATGATATCTCCCTTTAGCTTGATGCCAGATGCGATAATTGCTTCGATCGCTAATAAAAGAGCAGCATTCCCGCCTTTCATATCCGTTGCTCCTCTGCCATACAGCTTGCCCTCTTCAATATGGCCGCTAAACGGGTCATATGTCCAGCTTGCTTCATCACCAACCGGAACAATATCAATATGTCCATTTAAGATCATTGATTTTCCACCGCCTGTGCCTTTTAAAACTGCCACCAGATTAGGGTTTCCTTCAAAGCTCTCACGGTCACAAAAATAGGCGGGATGATTTTTCAGCTCATTATCGCCAATTTCCCAAATATCGAGTAATAAGCCGAGTTGACGGCACTTTTCGATCACCACTGCCTGGGTACCACTTTCATTTCCTCTTGTACTGTTTTCTTGAACCATTTTCTGCACCAAATGGACCCCGGCAACACGGTTTTCCTTCAGCCAATTTCTGATTTTATTTGCTGGGTTTGGCATTTCCAACCTCCTCGTTTAATAGCTTATTTTACGGATCTCCTTTGCCATTTGAACTCGACAACCCGTTTTGCTAAGTACTTGAGTAACATCATATGGTGCAAACATCTCTGCCAACAACAGGCCCTGGTCCGATACATGAAAAACTGCCAGATCGGTAATAATCAGATCAACACAACGACTGGATGTTAACGGCAGGGTACACTGCTCGACAATTTTCGGGTATCCCTTTTTGTCACAATGATTCATCAGAACAATCACCTTTTTTGCTTTTTGGGCCAGTTCCATGGCCCCGCCCATCCCCGGCACCTTTTTCCCGGGTACAATCCAATTTGCTAAATCCCCTTTTTCGCTGACTTCAAGCGAGCCCAAAATGGTAATATCAACTATCCCCTTACGAATCATCGCAAAAGCAGTGGCACTGTCACAATAAGAACCTCCTGGAGTTAAGGTGACCGGAAACCCGCCAGCATTACAAAGATTCTCATCCTCTTCTCCTTTGTTTGGGCTTGGACCCATTCCCGTAATTCCGTTTTCAGCATGAAACATGACGGTTATATCTTTTGGTAAATGGTTGGGAACAAGCGATGGGATGCCGATTCCTAAGTTGACAACCATTCCATGCCGAATTTCCTCTGCTGCACGCCTCGCTAATTTATTGCGGGTATCTATTCCCATGCCCATTTCCAATTCACCCCCTTAGATGGAATTACATAGTCGACAAAGACGCCGGGGGTAATAATTTCTTCAGGATCAAGGCTGCCAAGCGGTACAATTTCCTCTGCTTCGACTATCGTGATCTTGCCCGCCATTGCTACTAGTGGATTAGTATTGCGAGCACTTTTGTCATAAATTAAGTTGCCAAATTCATCCGCTTTTTTTGCAAACACGATTGATACTTCGGCAGTTAAAGCCGTTTCCACGACATATTCCTTACCATTAAGAGAAATCATTGGTTTGCCTTTGGTTACGACTTCATTATCAAAGCCAATATCCGAGAGAATGCCCGGGAGACCAACACCGCCAGCACGGATTCTTTCAGCTAAAATTCCCTGCGGTGAAAATTCAACCTCCAGACTTCCCTCATGCATCATTTTCCCGGCAAAAGGGTTGGAACCAATGTGAGAAGCAATTACTTTTACTGCCCGGCCCCGGCTGACCAGCTTACCAATACCGATATCCGGAAAGCCTGTATCATTACCAATTAAGGTGAGGTTTCGGACTCCCTTTTCCAAAATACCAGCGATAATGGTCGGCGGTGAGCCAACCCCGCCAAAGCCGCCGAACATTAAAGTCATCCCATCTTGAAAAAATCTAAGAACATGCTCTAACGTCGTTATTTTTCCGAACTTATTATTCATTAAAAAACACCAGCCGTCTCACCAAGAGCGTTTTGAAAAGCAGTAAATGTTTCATGCAATAAACCAACAAGTTCGTCTAGCTCCTTTTCTGTAATCGTTAATGGGGGAGCAATGATAATCGCGTCTCCATTCACACCGTCAATACCCGAACCGGCGGGATATACAATTAAGCCCTTTTCCTTCGCAAGATCTACCAACTTTTGGGTAACTACCGCTTTACGTGGGAATGGTGTTTTAGACGTCCGATCCACGACAAATTCGATCCCAAGCAGCAATCCTTTACCACGGATATCGCCAATAAACGAAAATTGGTTCTGTAACTTTTCAAGCCTTTGTCTTAAGAAATCACCTTTAGCCTCTACTTGACTTATAATCTTGTATTTTTCGAGATATTCGAGAACAGCTAAGGCAATTGCACATGACTGCGGGTTAGCGCTTAAAGTATGCCCGCTCATCACTAATTTTGATCCAGCCAAAATGGGTTCCATCACCCTTTCACTGGCAACTGCTGCGGCAATCGGTGCATACCCTGCCCCCATCCCCTTACCCAGGGTAACAATATCAGGTATCACTTCCCAATGCTCACAGGCCAGCATCGTTCCTGTCCGCCCAAAGCCGGTCATTACTTCATCGGCAATAAAGAGGATGTCATGATCCTCACAAATTTTTTGAATCACTTTTAAATAATCCTTGGGCGGAGAAATTGCCCCACCCGCAGCACCAATTACCGGCTCAGCAATAAATGCTGCGATCTGATCCGCTCCAATCCTACGAATCGCCGCTTCCAGCTCGTGTGCACAGGCGTATTGACAGGCTGGTGCTTCAAGCTGGTAGGGGCAGCGGTAGCAATAGGGAGGGTTAATGACTGGAAAATCCTCAAGGAGTGGAACAAAGCGTGCCCTTCTGCCAGTATGGCCTGACATAGAAAGTGCCCCCAGTGTAATTCCATGGTAGCTGACCCAGCGAGACAGTACTTTCACTTTTGTGTGAATCCCCTTTTCCTGCCAATATTGAATCGCGATTTTCATTGCCGTTTCTGTTGCTTCTGAGCCGCTGTTCACGAAAAAGCTCCAGTTAAGGTCGCCCGGAGTCAGATTGGCGATTTTTTTTGCTAAATTTTCAGCTGGCTCACTGGTAAATTGAGAACGATAAACAAAGGAAACCTTTTTTGCTTGTTCATTCATCGCCTCGATAATGTCGCTGACACCATGACCAATGTTGGCTGTAACCGCTCCAGAGGCGGCATCCAAATATTTTTGTCCAGCAAGATCAACTAAATAAACGCCTTTCCCATAATCAATGACCGGATAAACCTCGTCCAAGATTGGTTTTATTAAAAAAGAGCGCTGCATCTGTCTCCACTTCCTTTTTACATAAGTAAAACCCTGTTAAAATTGTATGAGTTAACTATTTATTTCTTTCGTCTTTATAAAGAAAAAAGGAACAAACCTGCTTCTGTTCCTTTTGTTAGAAAAATTTAATTTTTAATTCCAACCTTTCACAATCGCTATGGTATTATAGATTAATACATAGAAATTATGAGGAATGAATGGAGTATGAGTGCATTTAAAAAATTTCAAATGAAAACAAAAGAATTATCGGCTTTTCAATTAATTGTCATTTTCTATTTATCAGCATTAATTTTTTCTACCCTGATCCTAAAAATACCATTCGCGTTGCGGCCCAATGCGAAGTTATCATTTATTGATGCGATGTTTACTGCCGCGAGCGCTGTTAGTGTGACCGGCCTGAGTGTCGTTTCCATCAAAGATACCTTTAACAATTTCGGAATTTTGCTGCTTTGCTTAATTTTGCAATTAGGCGGACTGGGTGTGATGTCCTTAAGCACCTTCCTTTGGGTCATGATTGGAAAAAAGGTAGGCTTAAAAGAAAGACAGCTCCTTATGATTGATCAGAATCAATCCAATTTATCTGGTTTAGTACAGCTGGCAAAAAGAATTTTTATCATTTTTATTTCATTTGAAATAATTGGCGGAATTATTTTAGGAATTTGCTTTCTCAAATACTACGGAAATGTCTCTACTGCCTTTAAACATGGCTTTTTTGCGGCCATTAGTGCGGCGACAAATGCCGGTTTTGATATAACAGGAGAATCATTAATTCCATTTCATAATGACTACTTTGTTCAAACCATCGTCATGTTATTAATTATTTTCGGGGCAATCGGCTTTCCGGTCATCATGGAGGTATATGAATTTTTTATCACCTACAAGGATAAAAAGAAATTTCATTTTACTTTATTTACGAAGTTAACTACTTTAACCTTTGTTGTGATTACTATTATTGGTGCGATTTTCATTTATCTATTGGATTTGCAGCATTTTTTTGTTGATAGAGGCTGGTTTGATTCCATTTTTTATTCATTATTTCATTCGGTTACCTCTAAGAGTGCCGGACTGGCGACGACTGATGTCAATGAATTTACCCCGAGTAACCAGGTATTCATGTCCTTCCTGATGTTCATTGGCGGATCACCAAGCAGCGCCAGCGGCGGCATTAGAACAACAACATTTGCGATTGTAATTTTAGCGATTGTTTTTTATGCCCAGGGAAAAGGTTCGATTAAAATTTTTAAACGTGAACTTAAAGCTGAAGATGTATTGAAATCTTTTATTGTCATGACAACTGGTGCCTTTTTATGTTTAGTATCCATTTTCATTCTATCGATGACTGAACAAGGAACGATCATCGAGGTCATCTTTGAAGTGTCCTCTGCCTTTGGTACGAACGGATTATCACTGGGACTAACGCCGAAACTTTCTTCTTTCGGAAAGGTATTGATCATTATCTTAATGTTTATTGGCAGGGTCGGTATTGTTACCTGCTTATCATTGCTAAGAGGTAAAGGCAGCACGGAAACTTTCCATTATCCAAAAGAAAAAATTATTATTGGTTAAAAGACGGTACGACTGGCATTTCCATGTTTCTCATCCAATAAAAACACCCACCAAAACAAAAATGGCTGACTCATTCCGGAGTCAGCCTCTTTTTATCCATTAATAGGCCCAGCTTGCGCCAATGATGATTAACAGGATAAATAACACCACGATTAGCGCAAAGCCGCCAAAACCAAAGCCAAATCCGCCACCCACTGCCGGATATCCATAGCCACAGCAGCCATCAAATCCATAACCGCCGTATCCGCCGAATCCATACATTCGCATTCACTCCTCTAAAAATTGTGTCTTTTCCCTGTTACTTTATGAAGTAGGTGCTTGACCTGCATGTGCATCTGCCTATATTATATTTGGGACAATCATGAAAAATATAGATTAAAAAAAACCGCTCAAAGCGGTTTTTTTACTTACATTGAGTATAGAAAGAGCACTATTTTACCGGAACTAAAATCGTGAAAGCAATGTTATCGTTTTTTAGATCAAATTGCTCTGCTTTTATTTTCAAGTCACTCTTCAGCTTTAATTGCTGCATATTAACATAGACCAATTCATCTTTTGGACGAATCTGAACTCCTTTTGGCAGCTTATAGTTTTCGCTGATAAACTTTAACACATAAGAGTTTGGCAGCGGTAAATCGCCAAGTGACATGGATTCCTGTCTCAGAACCAAGTCGCCATTCTTCAAGGCTTTCGGTTTAAAGGTTAATTTCATATTGATCTCTTCACTAAAAATGGAGATTTTACCGTACAATTCTACTTCATCTGCCAATACAACACGATAATGGATCGGCGAATCAGCGGCTTCTTCATCCAAATAATGATTAATCAGCTTATTTAAATCATACTTATTGGATTTCACATGAAAGGAGACATGCTCTCCTACAGGGTGTTTGGCTATTTCTCGCTCAATATCCTTAGAAGGTGCCATGACAAGCGATAATATAATAATTGCGAACAAAAGGTCGATTCCTAACAAAATAAGGAATCCCATTTTCCATTTGTTTTTCATAAGAATTCTAATGCTCCTCTGTACTTACCGTTAATGTCTTCTTCTCCAGGTCTGGAATTACTTTGTCTCCTAAAGCAATATTCAATCTCTGGGCAATTAATTCATATCCTTTATCGTTCGGGTGAAAATGATCTGTGTACAATAGATCCTCATTGGTATTGACAAATAGATCGTCAATTCCGACGAAGTAAGCATTTGGATATTGAACGATGACAGACTGCCCGGTTTGATTCCACTCTGAAACAATTTCATCCATTTCCTTTATATAGGAAAACCATTTTGAAAATGGATTATACATCCCCACTAAAATAATTGAAGTATTCGGATTTTCTTCAACGATGGTCTGCATAATTTGGTTTAAATGGTCCCGATATGTTTCTTTTGCTGCCATAAAATCGGAAACCTGCAAGTTGGTAAAATGATCTCGTACCACCTTCATAATATCATTTCCACCAATCGTCAAAATCACCAAATCAGCTTTCTGTATTACTTCTTTCATTGCCGGTGATTTTAATCTCTTTAACAGTTGTGTCGTCCGATTGCCTTTTACACCATAATTATAGAAATCTACTTCATGTATTCCCTTCTCTTTTTCCAGCATCGTTTCTAAGTACGGTAAATAACCGCCCTTTCCTGTACTATCACCAACACCTTGGGTTAAGGAATCGCCTGCGGATAACACCGTTAAATTTCGCGGCTTAAAATCGGCAGGAATAGGTTCAAATACTTGGATCGCTGTCTTCTTTTCCGGCTGCATCATCAGGTCGTTCGAATCGCTGCAGGAGACCAATACACTCGCAGAGAGAATTAAAGGGGTGAAGATTTTTTTCATGCTTTTTCACCTTCCTTCTAAACTATCTTCATTCATTATATCACGGCTTTATTCATTCAGAATCTTCTGTACTATATCCTATTCCTTTGAAAAAAAATAGACCCGTAAAATGGTCTATTGTAATATTTTAATATCATTAATCATTTCATCAAACGGAACATCTTTAAACCCGTTATAGGATTTTCTAATATGACCTTCTTTATCAACCAAATATATATACGTTTGATGGATTACCTGGTCAGCTTTTTCAGGCTTCTTGACATAAGTTTTGAAGGTTTTTGACGCATATTTTTCAATAAAATCTTGAGAGTAGCCTGTTAAAAATGTCCAATTGTTTAAATCAACTTTAAATTGGTTGGCATACTTAGTTAACTTGTCAGGTGAATCAACAGTTGGATCCACACTGAAAGAGACAAATTCCACATTTTTCAAACCTTCATCCTTGACCATCTTTTGCAACTTTGCCATATTCGCAGTCATCGGCGGACAGACATCGATACAGCTTGTAAAAATAAAATCAGCAACCCATACTTTTCCTTTTAAATCATTTAGACCAAAAGATTTATCCGCCTGGGTGGTTGCCTTAAAATCCTTGACAGGCCAGTCAACCGCATTTTTAATCTCCTTTTTCCCACAAGCAGATAATAGAAGTGTCAAAATGACCAAAAATATCGCAATAGATCTAATTTTCACCTCATCACCTACTAACCTCTTCATATGTTCCCGTGAATAGTGTAACAAAGATTGACAAAAGAAGAAAGGAAAAACATAGATTCAGCTCCGAAACTGTCGAAGAAAAAAAGTTTGTTAGAATACTATTATGTATGGTAATATGAATGAGTACTCATTCATATTACCAATCATCCGGAGGTGATCATTAATGGAACGCATCGGCCCAATCATCATTTTGGAAGGTCCAAACCACAGCAAAGTACCTTATTCAAGAAGTCTATTTATTGACAGTGGGGAAAAGGTCTTAATCGACAGCGGAGCGGAAGCTAAAACGCTATTAAATCTTAATCAGGAAAAGGGGATTGGATTAATTATTAATACACACTACCACCCCGATCACACAACCCATAACCATTTGTTTCCTGATACTGAAAAGTGGATAAATCCAATCGAATTTGACATAACACGAACGGTGGAAGGGGTTGCCCGTGTCAACGGAATTTATCAAGAGTGGGGGACTCTAGGTATTGAACGATGGAAAAAATCACTGCCACAGGAAATGATCCAAAATCTTACTGGAATTACCGGAACCTATGAATACGAAACGGAATACGTTTTTGAAGGTGTAAAAGTTTCTTTTCTGCATACCCCCGGCCATACAAGTGGTCTAGCTTGTCCGTACTTTCCTGAATGGGGTGTTGTATTCTGCAGTGATTATGATATGACTTCATTTGGGCCGTGGTATAACGGAACTGATGGCGATATTGACGCTTTTGTTGCCTCGGGAAAACGTCTGCTTTCACTCGATGCCGACACTTATATTACCGGACATCAAAAAGGGATATTTTCTAAACAAGAGTTTCAGAAATCAATGGAAAGATATCTTGCCATTATTGACCGCCGTGATGAAATGATCGAACGCTATGTCCGCCAAGGGTTAACTTTTGAAGAGTTGAGCAATATTGGCATATTTTATCCAAAGAAGAATCTGAATAATGCTATCTACAGGACTTGGGAGCGAATTGGAATTCGCAAGCACCTGTTACGGCTTGGGCTTACGTTACCTGAAACCACTCTAGATCTGGTAAAATCTAAATAGGATGGAGCACAAGGACCATCCTATTTTTTTCGTTAAGGAAATTATAAAATTTATTAGCTGTGGATAACTTGGACATGGTTATTTGAACCCAGCTCCAACGCTTGCGCTTTTTGTTCCGTTATTCAAAATAATACATTAATGCTAGCGCTCCGCGTCCAGTGTGGGTACTGATCGTTGGATTTGTATAATCTATTTCGATATTTCCGAATCCGGTCATTTCAATTATACTTTCCTTAATCTTTACAGCAAGATCATGTGCTTCAGCATGGGCAATACCGACACCGCGGATGGTTTTGCCTTTTACATCCTCGGCAAACTGTTTGGCCATAAATTTAACGACTTGTGAATAACTGCGTACCTTAGTGACCGGTGTATATTCCGCCCCTTCGAGTGAAGCAATTGGTTTAATATTGAGAAGCGATCCAATAAAAGCTTTCCCCTTACCAATCCGGCCGCCTTTTACCAGGTTCTCTAGTGTATCCACCATGATGTACAATTTAGTATGTTCACGTACCATTTCAAGTCTTTCAAGAATTTCCGCCATGCTTTTTCCTTGATTCGCCATTTCTGCAGCTTCTTTTACCTGGAAGGATAGAGCTTTTGAGATAAATTTAGAATCCACCACGGTTACTTTCGTTTCTGTCATCTTGGCCGCACTTTCCGCTGATCGGACGGTACCGCTCATTTTTCCGGTCATATGGATAGAAAGGACTTCATACCCTTCTCTTCCAAGACGGTCATAGGTTTCGAGAAAAGCACCTGCTGATGGCTGTGAGCTTTTCGGCAGCTCCCTGGAGAGGCTCATATTTTTAATAAAATCAACTGGATTTAATTCTACACGGTCTAAATATGTTTCACCATTTATCGTAATTGCCAAGGGGACAACTTCGACTCCCAGCTTTTTAACAAGTTCTTCCGGCATATCCATTGTTGAATCGGTTACAATTTTTATTTTGCTCATACATTCACTTCCCAACTATTACTCCCTTGATTATACAGGTTTCAGCTAATGAAGGAAACAACTATTTAAAGATAAAAAAACATTGAATTCTTTGCCGGTCCCCTCATTGATCAGGAGTTGTCAAAAAGCAAGGTGTCAAGCCGCCACAACATCCTATCTAGCAGTCAAAATCGTGACAAATTCCTGCAAGATAGGAAGTTAGTGATGCCCGACACCATTTGGACAGCATGATATGTTAGCAAATTCTCGGAAACATTGTACCTGAAAGTCTCGTCAATAATCGTTTGGCGCCAAGCGGTGTTTCCAATAGCAACCGGCCTTTTTCCTTACTGCTAATGGAGCCGATGATTGCTGCATCTTTTCCCTCAGGAAATTTTCGCAGGATCTCAACGACTTTATCTTTTTCTTTAGCGGAAACAATGATAATTGCTTTCCCCTCATTAGCTAAGTATAGCGGGTCATAACCTAATAAATCACAAACCCCGTGAACTTCAGCTTTTACAGGAATAGCCGTCTCCTGTATGTTAATCGTTAATTGGAAATCTTCGGCGATTTCAACCAGCGTCGTGGCAAGCCCTCCTCTTGTGGGATCGCGCATAATCTTTATACCGCTGGTATCCTTAAGAATCGCTTCAAGCATATTATTTAACGATGCACAATCACTATTTACCGGGGCTGTAATCCCCAATTCCCCTCTGGCAGTGAGCACAGCTATTCCGTGATCACCGATTGTGCCTGAGACGATAACAGCATCCCCCTCGGCAAACTCCAAACTACAGCCAATCTCAGGTTGATAGACACCGATACCAGTTGTATTAATGTAAACGCCATCGGCGCTACCGCGTTCTACCACCTTTGTGTCACCAGCTACAATGGTTACACCTGATTTTTTTGCTTCATTCGCCATATCAGTGACAATTTTTTTTAGATTAGAAATGGGAAATCCTTCTTCAATCACAAACCCACATGTCAAGTATGCCGGCTTGGCTCCGCTTACGGCAAGATCATTGACTGTTCCCGCCACTGCCAATTTACCAATAGAACCGCCTGGGAAAAAGATTGGTTTTATTACAAACGAGTCAGTAGTCACGGCAATTTTATGAGTGGCCATCGTAATTGCTGCAGCATCAAACATAACAGCATTTTTATCACCAAAAGCCGAAACAAAAATATCACGAATTAACCGATGGCTCAACTCACCGCCGTCACCATGCGCTAAACTAATATATGTTTCCATCAAAAGCTCTCCCTCATGTATTGATAATAAGCGGCACAGCTTCCTTCTGCCGAGACCATACATGGTCCAATTGGGTTCATGGGATGGCAGGCTTTTCCAAACAAAGGACATTCATTTGGGGAAATTAAACCTCTTATAACCTCACCACAACGACATTTCGTCTTCTTCGGCTCCCCGACTTCTACCGTAAACCTTTTCTTGGCATTATACTTGTCGTACTCGGGTTTAAGGTCTAAACCGCTTCTGGGAATTACGCCCATTCCGCGCCAAGCTTCATCACATTCGGTCAAGTATTTTTCCAGCCACTGGTGGATTACTTGATTTCCTGCTTTTCGTACAACGGCAGGATGATTATTGAGGATGGAAGCCTGACCATTGATCGCCAAATCGATCAATTTATAGATTCCCGAGAGCAGCTCTGCCGGCTCAAATCCAGTTATGACACCGGAAATATTGTATTCGGTAACCAAATATTGATAGGCATCCTCACCCAAGACAATCGAAACGTGCCCAGGAAGGAGAAAACCGTCCAGCTGAACCTCACCTGCCTCTAATAAATACCGCAATACTGGTTCAACAAGCTTTGTCGTCATCCAAATTGAAAAATTATCCAGCCTAAGTTTTTCCGCTTCCCCAACCATTAGTGTTAATATTGGGATGGTGGTCTCAAATCCGACCCCAAGGAAAATGACCTCTTTATCTGGATTATCTTTGGCAACCTTTACGGCATCGACAGGCGAATACAAAACCCGGATGTCCTTACCGGCAATCTTGGAATCCAGCAATGTTCTGTTAGAGCCCGGCACCCGCATCATATCACCAAACGTGCAAATGATGCGATTGTCCCCTTCAGCAAGGGCAATCATCGCGTCGATTGAGCGCTGGTCGGTGACACAGACAGGGCAGCCCGGTCCGGAAATTAACTGAACATAATCCTTCAACGATTGCTTTACACCTGTACGTGCCAACGCCATCGTATGGGAACCGCATACCTCCATGAAAGCAGGCTTGCGGCCAAACTTTTGCCGAAACTCCACAGCTTTTTGAATGACGGCATCAACCAGCGGTTTGCAAATTTCAGGATTACTAGACTGTTTCAGGATTTCGAGCATTGACAAGTTTCTTCCACTCCTCGACACTTTGGCGTGCATATTCTTCTTCGACAATACTCATGGCCTGACCAGCATGGACAATCACATAATCGCCAATTTCAACTTCCGGAACAAAAATAATTCCAACAGTTGTCTGTGATCCTAATACATCGACCAATGCACTGTACTCTTCTTTTTTTATAACCTTTGCGGGTACGCCAACACACATGTTTATGACCTCCGTTTCGCCGCGGCAACAGCTAATTGACCGTATGATAAGCCACCATCATTACATGGTATACTTTCAGGAACAAAAACTTGAAAGCCTCTTGCCTGTAGTTCATTAGTGATCCGTTTTCTCAAATAACGGTTATGAAAGCTGCCACCGGATAATACAACGTTCTTTTCCGCAGATGGGTTTTTCATCAGTAATTCATCCATCGTTAATACAATCGCCTGTACCACAGTTTCGTGGAACCTTCCGCTAATCAATGATATTTGCTTTTTCTTAATAACATCGTCGGCAAGTTCTTTTAACATTGATGAAAAATTAATCATCATCATTTTTTCTTTTTGCAAATCAAATGAATATGGTTCAAAGTTGTTATTTTCATCGACAAGTTCCGCTAACTGAATGGCTGCCTCGCCATCATAGCTAGATACCTTTGTCACACCACAAATCGCGCTAACCGCATCGAACAACCTGCCGCAGGTACCGGCATAGACGGTATTCAAATTGTGCTCGATCAGCTTTTTTAACACATTTATTTCTCTCTCTTTATCAGAAAAAATGGTTTGGGCGAGTCTGACACCATCTTCACCGAGTAACTGAATCAACATCGCCGCAGCATTTCGCCATGGTTCCAGAATACACTTCTCTCCTCCGGGGAGTGGTGTATAGCATAAATGAGCCATGCGTTCATATTGAGCCGCATCGCCATAAAGAATTTCAAACCCCCAAATATTACCGTCAGGACCGTATCCTGTACCATCCAGGATAATTCCAAATGCTCTCCCGGGAATATGGTGTTCTTCGATACATGCCGCCATATGCGCATGATGATGCTGAACTTCCACGACTTCTGAAAAATCATATTCCTTTACTACATTCCGTACTTGATAACCCGGATGGGCATCAATAACAGCGGTGGTCTTAGGAATATCAATCCACTTCAACAGGTGGTCCAATTCGTGGCGATAATGGTTAATTGTTTCGATATTTTCCAGGTCGCCAATATGTGGTCCAATAAAAATTTGTTCATTTCTGCCGATTGTAAAGGTTGTTTTTTGCTGACCTCCAAATCCAACGATACCGGTAACATCTTGTTCCGTTGTAAATGGATCTGGTACATAGCCCCGAGAACGCCTGAAGAAATCAAGCTTTCCATTATTGAGTTGAACAACTGAATCATCGACAGGATGCAGAATTTCCCGATTATGAACGAGATAGAAATCGGCAATCCCGGAGAGATACTGAAATACTTCATCATCACGATAAAGGATTGGCAGGCCAGATGGATTGGCACTGGTCATCACTAGGCAGGATAATTCAGGGTCAGCAAATAATAAGTAATGTAAAGGTGAATAGGGTAACATTACACCAATCGTGCGCATTCCCTTGGCAACACTTTCGGCCAATGGATACCGGCGATTTTTTTTCAAAATCACTATTGGTGCCTCCGGACTCCTCAGCAGGTCTGTTTCTGATTGACTTATTTCCGCAAATTCCTTCGCGGCAGCAATTGATGCAGCCATGACTGCCAAAGGCCGATTGGGCCGATTTTTTCTTTTGCGTAGGGTAGCAACTGCTTGCTCATTCCGGGCATCACAGCTCAGATGATAGCCGCCAATCCCTTTGATGGCGATAATTTTTCCTGCTTTTAATAACCTGATGGTAACCTCTATCGAATTCTCTGCTTCATATACCTGCCCATTTGAATCGAGTAAAGTTACTTTTGGGCCGCATTTTGGACAGGCAATCGGCTGTGCATGATGACGGCGGTTTGTTGGATCCTCATATTCCTTCCGGCAATCATCACACATGGGGAAGCCACCCATTGAAGTATACGGTCTGTCATAAGGTAATTCATCGATAATCGTATATCGCGGTCCGCACTGGGTACAGTTGATGAAGGGGTATTGGTAACGAAAATCCTCCGGGTCATTCATTTCTCTCAAGCAATCGTCACAAACGGCCGAATCAATCGGAATGACAAGCATTGATGTACCATGCCGATCACTTTCAATAATAGAAAAGGCCTCGGCACTTTTTAGCTCGCTATCTTCCACAATAATATTATGAATCTTTGAAAGTCTTGGAGCTTTTGTTTTCAGATCTGTTAGAAACTCCTCTATCGCAGACTTCTCACCTTCAAGATAAATTTTCACGCCGTCCATGTTGTTTTGCACTGTGCCCTGCAGTGATAATTTTTGGGCAAGTTGGAAGACGAAAGGCCTAAACCCTACGCCTTGAACCCTGCCATGGACCGCTATGTTTACTGCTGAACGCATCGGTTATATGCTCCTTCAATCCAAGAAAACCATTCATGGAGCCCTTCATTTGTCCTTGCTGACAATGGGATTAACACTGATTGTGGATTAATTTCACTTAAATCCTGTTTCGCTTCCTCCACATTAAAGTCAAGATATGGCAGCAGATCAATTTTATTTAACAACACCAGTTCCGTCCGCATAAACATTTGCGGATACTTGGTAATTTTATCATTACCCTCCGGAACACTTAAAACGGCAACCTTATGGTTTTGCCCAAGGTCATAACCTGATGGGCAGACAAGATTCCCGACATTCTCAATAAATAAAATATCGATTTCATCAAGGTCAAATTCCCCAAGTGCTGCTGCAACCATTCTTGCATCTAAATGGCAGCCTCCATGGGTATTAATTTGCACTGCTTTCGCCCCCATTGACCTGATACGGTTTGCGTCCCGCTCCGTTGCTAAATCTCCCTCAATGACAGCAATCCGATATTTTTCTGATAACGCTCGAACCGTTTCCTCCAATAATGTTGTTTTGCCCGCTCCCGGTGAACTCATTAGATTAATAACTAACGTTTTGGTGCTTTCAAACAGTTCACGGTTAAATTCAGCAGCCTTATTGTTATTAGTCAATACATCTGTCCTCAACGTAACCTTCATCAGTCAGAACTCCCTTCATATGATAAAATCTGAAATGTTTCCCCTGATAGCAATTTTCCTGAGGGAATTTTACATTCCGGGCAGAGGGCGATTTTTTGCCTCGGTCTATATTGCGTTCCGCACAGAACACACTGCGCCTTTGCTTCTTCTGTATGGATCACTAATTGTGCATCTTGGGAAAAGAAATGTAAATTCTGATCACGGAAAATTTCAAACGCCATCCTTAAGGCATCCGGCATTGCATTGGAAATTTCTCCAACAATAAGCTCAACCTTTTCAATTTTCGTAATCCCTTGGGCGGTTGCATCCTCCTCAATCAACTGAACGATATCTCCCATCAACGCCATTTCATGCATGCTTGTCACCTTGTTTCGGACTTGTTTGCAAACCGACATAAACCATTTTCTGCTTATACTTTACAGGTAAAGAATACAACTTTAACTCTCCGATTCCCGTGTTAAAATTGAATTCTTTTTGACAATTTAAACATTTACCCTTTGAATATAGTGTTGATAGCATAATAATATTCGAACATACAGGACATACACCGTCAAATACCTGCATGTTCGTTCCATAACGTGAAACTATTATTGGCTTTCCAGCTGTATAGTGCATTTCAAGCAACGGATCTTGTCCTCTATCCTCCAATAAGGGGTACCAGGTAATTCCAAGAACCCGGTCTGCGGCGTTTTCGACCTTTTCCAAATCATCACTAATAAACGGTTCATAGACAGATTTAACAGTTTGCAAAAGACTATTTGACATTTCTTTAAAAAATTCAGCCCGGTTCATGATGCATTTCTCCATCTTTCCACCTGCTCGATGACTGAATTTGCCAATTCAGATAATTTTTCTTGATTGGTTTTTGTTAATCCAACCCCCAACTCAAGCGAGCTAGGCTGCATGCCAAGCATGACAACCTGCTTAGGATAGCGTTCGCGTAATTTGGCAGCAAATAAAACCTCTTGAAATCCCATTTGATGAATAGACATTTTGATTCCAAAATAGGCAGGTATCTCTTCACCTTCGAGCCTAATGATGCTGCCGCCTTCCTTTCCGGCATTGATGGCATCAATAATAATTAAGTTTTCCGCATCCTCGACTGGACCTAATAACTTCATTCCGTCTGTCTGGCCTTCGATGATGTCAATTAGGTCATCATCCTTATATTTCTCCTCTAAAAGAGGCAAAAGGTGAATGCCAACACCCTCATCAGAAAAGAGGGTGTTGCCAATCCCAAGAATCGTAATTTTTTTGATTCTCTCCTTATTCGCCATCTTTTTCACCTACTGAATGATTCGTTGCTGTCTTATAGCCAGTAAAAATTGAAGATACTGTTCCATTTCGTTCAAGATAGTCATCGCGAACAGCCATATAAATGTGAATAATCATAAAGAGCATAAACGCCCATGCAATCAGATGGTGCCAGGAACGAACCATATAGCTGCTACCTCCGAACACCGTCGGAACCCAAGTAAACAGTTTGGCCCAGAACGACTCAGGCTGTGGTTCAAAATATAATGAAAAACCTGTCAGCATCATAATCCACGACCCAAAGAAGATGAAAATCCAATAACTGAGCTGAGCTAATGGGTTATGACCAATATAATGCGGCTTTTTATTTTTCAAAAATAAATAAAATTTAATCGTTTCCCAGACTTCTTTCCAAAATATCAGGCGAAATGGATTGGATCTGGAAAATTTATTACCGATCGCTGACCAAAATAACCGATACATAAGGTTGGCGGTAAACAAGAAAGCAGCAAAAAAATGAATATACCTCATCCAGCCCATAAGGTTGGAATAATAGGCATCCCCGGGAATTCCTGCCGACGAAAACGGCTTGCCAATATATATTCCTGTCACCATCAAGACCACAATAGCCAAGGCATTGAGCCAGTGAAAAATTCTGACCGGCAAGTTCCATACATAGACCCTAACTTCATTTTTTACCTTTTGATAGACAATTGGTTTCTCCGGGTGAAATGAATTCTCGCTATTGATTCCCACTGCATGATTAGGATGTGATGTAGGTCCCCCTGGCATTTGCGTTGGTAATTTTGGCGCATCCATTTATCTCACTCCTAACCTAATCTAATTTCGGTTGTATTTTTAGATTCCAAATCTGTCAGATGGACAGCGCATGCAAGACAAGGGTCAAAGGAATGAATAATCCGCATAATTTCAAGCGGCTGCTCTTTATTTAACAGTGGTGTCCCTTTAAGTGAAGCTTCATAGGCGCCGATATTATTTTGATGGTCGCGCGGTGAAGCATTCCATGTAGTTGGTACAACAGCTTGATAATTTTTTGTTTTTCCATTTTCAATATCAATCCAGTGACCAAGAGCTCCACGCGGTGCCTCGATCCAGCCGACGCCTTTTGCACGTTCAGGCCATGTGTTTGGTTCCCATTTCGAGCGATCAAACGTGACTTGATCACCGTTCTTAATATTTTTCAATAGAGCATCCATATCATTTCGCATCCATTCGGAAATTAATACCGATTCAATCCCCCGGGCCACTGTACGACCGAGAGCTGATTGTAATGCGCTAATTGGCAGTCCCAGTTTTTTCAATGTATCATCAACAATATTAACAATGTCCTTTTTGCCAGCAGCATAGCCGACCATCATCCGCGCTAACGGACCTGTTTCCATTGGATTTTCTTTCCATCTAGGTGCCTTCAGCCAGCTGTATTTTTTGTCTGTGTCCAATGTTTTATATGGTGCTTTTGGCCCTGTATAATTTAATTCTGTCTCCCCATCATACGGATGTTTGCCATCACCGGCATCTTTACCATCGTATGTATACCAAGAGTGATCAATAAATTCTTGTACTTGCTTTGGATCTTCGAGATCAACCTCAAGGACCTCATTAAGATTGCCATTTAAGACAACACCACGCGGCATCCGGTAAAGTTTGTGATCATAAAGGCTTCCAGTGGAGAAATCACCGTAGCAAAGATAGTTATTCAAACCGCCGCCATATGTCCAATCTTTGTAGAATGACCCAATTGCCAGCAAATCAGGGATATATACTTGTGTGACAAAGTCTCTAGCTTGGTCAATAAGTTGCGAAACGTGCATCAATCTTTCCGCGTGCACCCCGTTATCGCTATTGATATCAATCGGCGTGGCCATACCACCCACTACATAATGTGGATGTGGATTTTTCCCTCCAAAAATGGTGTGGATTTTTACAATCTCTTTTTGCCAATCTAAAGCTTCTAAATAGTGGGCAACAGCCAGTAAATTTACCTCCGGTGGAAGTTTATAGGCCTTATGTCCCCAGTATCCGTTGGCAAAAATACCCAACTGACCGCTAGCAACAAGCTTTTTCACTTTGTTTTGCACATCGGCAAAATAGCCAGGTGATGAGTTTGGCCATTTCGAAATCGATTGTGCAATCTTGGATGTTTCTGCCGGATTGGCTTTTGTTGCACTTACAACATCAACCCAATCCAATGCATGCAAATGATAGAAATGGACTACATGGTCATGGATAAATACAGCTTCGTTCATGATGTCACGTATTAAATGGGCATTTCTAGGAATTTTTATCTTTAGGGCATCTTCCACTGCCCGGACAGATGCGAGAGCATGTGTCGTCGTACACACACCGCAGATTCTTTGCACATATGCCCAGACATCGCGCGGGTCACGGTCTCTTACAATCAGTTCCAAACCGCGGACAGCCGTGCCTGAACTATAGGCGTCTTTAATCACACCTTTTTCATCTACATCAACTTCAACGCGCAGATGGCCTTCAATTCTTGTTATTGGATCTACTACAATTCGTTCGCTCATTATTCTTCACCCCGTTTTTCGTCCATCTTTTTCTTAACCACTGTCCCAGTTGCATGGACAGCGATTCCTGCTGCTGTTACGCCAAGAGCTGCTAAGCCGACGGAATCCGGATTAATCGTTGTTTGCGTTCCAGGAATTTTCGCTCTTCTTGTAAAGAATGGACCATTATCCCAAAAATCCTTTTCGGAGCAGCCTATGCATGGGTTACCGGACTGAATCGGGTAACTCACTCCGCCATTCCAGCGCATTTCCGCGCATGAATTATAGGTGGTAGGTCCTTTACAGCCCACTTTATACAAGCAATAGCCTTGTTTGGCCCCTTCATCATCGAAGGATTCAACAAACAGTCCTGCATCAAAATAGGCACGCCGGTTACATTTATCATGAATTCTGTGGCGATAAAACGCCTTCGGCCGGCCTAAATGATCAAGTTCCGGAAGTTTTCCAAATGTAATAATATGTGCAATCACTCCCGTCATAACCTCAGCAATTGGCGGGCAACCCGGAACAAGGATAACCGGGGTATTACTCACAAAGCTTGTAACCGGTTTCGCACCAGTTGGATTTGGAGAAGCACCGGCAATCCCCCCCCAGGCGGAACACGAACCGTAGGCAACGACAGCCTGGGCATTGTCAGCCATTTTGATAAATGTTTCTCTGGCAGATTTTCCTCCAACCATTAAGTAAGCATCATCTTTTGGAATGCTTCCTTCAACTGCAAGTATGTATTTACCCTTATAGTCTTTTAAAACCTGTTCCATTGATGCTTCAGCCTGATGCCCGGATGGTGCGGAAAGTACTTCAGAATATTCAAGTGAAATCATCTCAAGTAATACGCTTTCAGTTTTAGGTTGTGACGAACGTATAAATGATTCTGAACAACCTGTACAATCTTGGAATTGCAGCCATACAACTGGTACTCTAGTTTTTGTTTCCATGGCTTTCACCACTTGATCGGACTGGGTAAATTCCAGACCGAGCGTCGCTGCCAGCGCCGTACACATCTTCAAGAAATCACGACGTGAAAATCCATGTTCCAGTGCGGCTTCATAAACCGTTTTCTCTTTCTTCGACATCCGCCTTCCCCTCCAAAAATAGAAATCTTGATATAAAATAATTGTAGTATAGTTTAAAAATTTCGTCCTGTTATTCTCCAAATAGTCACAAATTCGCCTTAATTGCATGCTTATGATGTTTATATAAAAAACATTAGTGATAAACTTCACATTAATTAAGTTCTAAAAACCATTTTCTCTCTAAATATACGCAAAAAAAGACCCTAAGGAATCAAATTCCTTAAGGTCTGCTTAGTTTAACTCTAACATCTCTTCTTCCTGCTGTTTCTTTAATCGCTTACGGTAAACAAATTTCGACAGGTTTATGCTAATTTCATATAGCAAGATCAGCGGCAGAGTAACAACAAAATCAGACATAAAGTCCGGCGGTGTAATGACTACTGCGATAATAACAAGGACAAAATAAGCATATTTACGAACCCTTGCTAAAACAAATGGATTTATAATGCCGAGTGAAGTTAAAAACATAACCACTACCGGCAACTCAAATAATACTCCAAATGGAAGTGTCATATTCAGAATAAAACGGAAATACCGCTCTGCAGTAAAATTTGTGACAAACATATCGGCTCCTATGTTTACCAGGAATTTCAGCACCATTGGGAAAATAACAAAATACCCAAAAGCAAGTCCAAAAACAAATAGAAAAAATAGTGCTGGTACATAAGAAAGAGTAATTTTTCTTTCGTTTGGTTTTAAAGCCGGTTTTACAAACAGCCATATTTCAAAGGCCAGCACCGGAATTGTTCCGGCAATGGCAACAATAGTCGCGAGCATAAAATAAATCCAGATAATATCACTAGGACCAAGAACGAGTAATTTAACATCCAAATCGCGAACAAACCATTTATAAATATCACCGACGTAGATAAACCCTAAGATAAAAAAAGCAATAAAGGCAAGTGCCGTAATAATAATTCGTTTTCGTAATTCCTCTAAATGATCAACCAACTGTAATTCTTTGTCTTCCATTTACTTCCCCTGCCAATTTCAAAGGTTAAAAATATTTTATGTCGTTTTTACCAAGTATGATGGCCAATATTAACCCATAACACAATAATAATCTGGTAAGTTGAGAAGAAAAAGGTGCAAGACACAAAATCTTACACCCTTATTTAGTCAATTTTTCCTTTTCATCTTTAATATCTTCCATTACATCTTCTGTAAGCTCTCTTGTTGATTTTTTAAATTCCTTTAATGTTTGTCCAAAAGCTTTTCCAATTTCAGGTAATTTTTTCGGTCCAAAAATAATCAGTGCTAGAACTAGAATCAAAATTAATCCGGGTACTCCGATATTTGAAAACATGAAGTATCTCCCCTTTATTTGTTGTAATGACTACTACGATTATAGTACTAAGGATTGCGTTTGGGAAAATTTTTTAAAATAATTCATAGAAGATTCACAAACTTCAATAAAACACGTAATAGTATGATGAACAATTCATGTCTTATCCATCTCTATAGTCAATTTAACAATATCCTGATTTGAAGTCAATGAAGAAAATCTTAATGGAATTTTTAAAATATTTTGACAACATTACTTTTTTTGCATATAATTGGATCATTAGTAACATATACTAATGAAAATTAATTTAGGATAGGATGTGAGTTGGATGGAATTTTCACTTTGCAGTTTTGATGGGGCCCTGCCAGTGGAGGTAACAATCGATGATGACAATGGAAGGTACACCATTCGAAAAAGCGATCGAAGCGGAGAGTATTTTAATAGCCCGAAAGAACTAATAGCCTGGGTGAAAGCACATTTCCGTGAGGAGGAATTTTGCCATCCACACGAATTCCAGGGAATGCTAGCCAAATTAGCCGAATATGAAATTAATGGATATTAAATTACTAGTAAATATGAAAAAAACATCAGCTTTAAAGCTGATGCTTTTTTCATTATAGCTTAAGAAACGAGAACCTTCGCATTCTTTTCATAAATTCTAAATTCATAATCATATGGATTCTTCTCATCTTTTAGCCCTTTTTCACTTGAAACCAATTTCCAGTCTGCTAAATTGAATGCCGGAAAGTATGTATCGCCTTCAAATTGATGATGTATGAGGGTAATGTAGAGGCGTTCCGCGTATTTCAACGTCTCTCTAAAAATTTCCGCACCGCCAATCACAAAAATTTCTTCATTTTGTTCTCGGCAGTAATGGATAAAATCATCGATTGAGTAAAATATTTTACAGCCTTCAGATTGATACCCAAATTGACGGGTTATAATTAAATTTTCCCGGCCTGGGAGTGTCCGGCCAATTGATTCGTGTGTTTTTCTTCCCATTGCCACCGGATGTCCTAAGGTCATCCGTTTAAAAAACTTCAAATCCTCGGGCAGGTGCCAGGGTAACTGATTATTCCTGCCAATTAGCCGATTTTCATCCATTGCCACAATAAAAGAAATCATACGCTGACTACTCCTTTAATGTGAGGATGCGGGTTGTAGTTTTCTAATACAAAATCCTCATAGCTAAAATTAAAAATATCTTTAACATCAGGGTTAATTTTTAATGTTGGCAGCGGCCGCGGTTCCCTTGTCAACTGCAGCTTCACCTGATCCAGATGATTCAGATAAATATGAACATCACCAAACGTATGAATAAATTCACCGGGCTTAAGCCCGCAAACTTGGGCAATCATCATCGTCAGCAGTGCGTAGGAAGCAATATTAAATGGCACGCCAAGGAAGACATCAGCGGAACGCTGATATAACTGGCAGGAAAGCTTCCCATCGGCCACATAAAATTGGAACATACAGTGACAAGGCGGCAGTGCCATTTGCTCGATCTCCGCGACATTCCAGGCATTAACCAGCAATCTCCGCGAATTTGGATTGGTCTTAATTTGCTCAATTAACTCGCTGATTTGATCAACTGTTTTCCCATTGGCTCCGGTCCAGGAACGCCATTGATGACCGTACACCGGTCCCAGTTCACCATTTTCATCCGCCCACTCATTCCAAATGCGGACGCCATGCTCCTGCAGGTAACGAACATTGGTATCGCCCTGTAAAAACCAAAGCAGTTCATAAATAATTGATTTTAAATGTAGTTTTTTTGTTGTTAACAGTGGGAAGCCATCCGCTAAAGGAAATCTCATTTGATAGCCAAAAGTACTGATGGTTCCGGTTCCGGTGCGATCACCCTTCACCGTTCCAGTTTCTAACACATGCTTACATAAGTCTAAATATTGTTTCAAATTTGTACACTCCTCTAACTGCCAATCATCTTATTTTATTTTAATTTAGTTCAAGGGCTTAAGCAATTATAAGCTCCAAAAAAGAGGCTGGACCCAAAAGGACATTAACCTTTTGGGACAGCCTCTTCCAGCCGTTAAACTTCTAAACCAAAATTTCTACAAAGAGCAGCCAACCCTCCTGCAAATCCGCTGCCGACAGCATTGAATTTCCAATCACCGTTATGTCGGTACAACTCGCAGATGACTACGGCGGTTTCAACGGAAAAATCCTCACCAAGATCGAACCGAAGAATTTCTCTGCCCGACTCTTCATCAACAACTCGCGCAAAAGCGTTGCTGACCTGTCCAAAATTCTGGTTCCTTGCCTCGGCATCATGAATTGTTACCGTAATGGCAATCCGATCGACATGTGAAGGAACTTTGCTGAAATCAATTTTAATTTGCTCGTCGTCTCCGTCTCCCTCACCAGTGCGATTATCACCTGTATGTTCAACTGCACCTGAAGGATGAACCAAATTATTGTAAAAAATAAAATCATGATCATTGATTACCCGGCTGTTAGAATCAGTAAGAAAAGCAGATGCATCCAGGTCAAAGTCATAGCCACCATGATAGCGATTTGTATCCCAGCCAAGACCAACAATGACTTTCGTTAAGCCCGGATTCGTTTTCGTCAAATCAATTCTTTGTCCTTTTGATAAATTGATGCCCAATATCATCACCTCTAACAGATTTTTCTTCGTTAACTGTAGGAACGGACGACTTCACTAAGACTTGCTGCAGTTGTCCCTGAACCAATTGCAGCAAACTTCCATTCGTTACCATGGCGATAGATTTCACCGGTTATCAGGCAAGTTAGGCCACTGTAATTATCTGTCAAGTTGTAATGAATCAGTTCTTGTTGATTGTTAGGATTCACAATCCGAATAAAGGCGTTTTGAATCATCCCAAAATGCTGTTTTCTTTTTACACAATCGTAGATATTAACGACAAACACGAGCTTTTGAATATTGGCAGGAACTCTGCTTAAATCTACCCAAATTTGCTCGTCGTCACCGTCGCCATCACCGGTCAAATTGTCGCCGGAGTGCTGAACACTGCCGTCATTGCTTCGTAAATTGCCAAAATAAATGACATCTTTATTGCTCCCGAGTTTGTCATTGGCACCGAGCATTATAACCGAAGCATCACAGTCAATGTTTGCTTGGCCACCACCACCACCGCCAAATAGCGAACCAAAGAAACCGCCACCGCCGCTTTTGTTTTGAACGGGATCCCAGCCTAAACCGACGAGAATTTTTGTTAGACCCGGATTGCTTTTTGTTAAATCCACTCTTTGTCCCTTTTGTAAATTGATCGCCATTTTTTTCACCTCATCCATATTTTTAAACAATCTAAGATTGTTGTTTTAATTGCTTAAAGTTTTGCGTCAATTGTTCTAAACGCTTGGTCCCCTCTTCACGTAACCGTTTATTTTCCTCTTCTATTGCTTTTGTTTCCTGCATTCCTTTGATGATAGTATTCCACGATTCTTCAATCGTTTCAATTTTTATACTTGGGGCACCGGCTAGTCTGGCAATATCGGTACTTTGTTGAGAAATGTTTTGCGCATTTCTTAACAGCATTTCATTTGTACGACGGTCCAATTCACTCATCGAATCGGCCACAAGCTTTTGCCTTTTGGCGGCAACTGCCTGAATCAACCCATTTTTAAAAATTGGAATGGTCGTTACAAAAGCAGAATTAATTTTCCCAATCAGCTTGGTATTTCCCCGCTGGAGCATCCGGATTTGCGGTGCTGTTTGCAGTGCTACCATTTTGGCCATTTCTAGATCATAAATTCGCTGTTCCAACAGTTCAATTGAGTTCTTTAGAGAATCTAACTGCATTGAAGCAAGCTGGTCCCCTGAAGCAACGCGGGCTTCGAGCTGGGGCAGCTGAATATTTTTCAACTCCTCAACTTTTAATTCACCGGCAACCACATATTTCTCCAAGGTTAAATAATATTGATAGTTTTGTTCATACATATTTTCAAGCATCGTTGTGGAGTCCACCATTTCCTGGCGGTACTTGGAAATTTCCAGATAAACTTTGTCAATTTCGGATCCCATCGTCTGATATTTTCCAAAAAGCTTTTCAATGACTTTTTCCCCTTTTTTAAACAACTTGCCGAAAAGACCGCCCGATGTCTTTTGAAAATCTTTTGGATCAAATTTATCCATAATCCGACCAAGCTGTTTTAACAGCTCGCCGGAATCCTCTACCTTTGTTGTCCGCATATTTCCTAAGATTTGATCGGAGAACCGGGAAATTTGTTCAGCCGGCTCCTTGCCAAACTCTAATACTTGAATTTGGTCGCGTTCATCAATAGACCGGGCCAAGTTCTGCACTTCCGGTTCCTTACGCAGGGCCAGCTTGATATCCGATACTTTTGCTTCGGTTAATAAATCTTCTGCAGGTGTTAAACCACTCGTTGAATTTGGTGTAAGATTCACTGGTTAATCTCCCCTTAAGTTTTTTAATATCCCATGAAAAATTCGCTTTTTGAATATGGAATGAGAAGGCTCTTTATACTCCAAATCAAAGACCACATCCTCAAGCCAATGGCTGTCAAATAAGGATTCATCAAGATAATTTTCAATATCATTGTGACCAGTAGGGTTATATACAATCAGATCGAGGCCAAATTGGTTGAGTAAAAGAAGGATCGCCGCATCCGTTCTTGAAAACATCCCTGTCGTCTCATTATTAAAAATAATCAATTTGGGAACCTCTTGAGAGTAATCAAATCTTTCGAGCAGCTGGATAATACTTTTCGGGATAAACATCGCCTGGGTAAACAGGTATATTTTTACTTCTTCCAGACTTTCCCCTGGTAAGGATTTTAAACCTGGTTTCTCACATACTCTCTTTATCGCATTAGCCAGTCCCTTTTGCAGGCCTAATGGCAGAAATGAATAGGGCCAGTAATGTCCTTGCATCATTTTCTCCGGAAGAAGCACCCCATTCTTCCCTAGCGCATTCCGATAGTGAAAGCGGAAATCGCTTTGGCTCGGTAAAGTAATCGGCAGTCTGCGAATCAATAGGCTATTGTCCAATTGAGATAGTGCATGAAGACGCTCCCAATATTCCTTGCGATCCCTGCTGACACCGTGGATTTTCGCAAAAATGGAAGGGATCTTTACCTCGCCGCCGCTCACCTGAAATTCCGGCCGAATCATGGCGATTTCTTTACTGACAATAAAGATTTCATCATAGGTTGTTTTGAGCGTCAATGATGATGGAGTGTAGTTCCTTAATTGCCATGGCTTATAAAGGCCTGAGCCTTCTTGATTAAGAATCGTTTCAATTTCCTTGGAAGCCCTGTATGCAACCGTTGTTTTCCGGCTCCGTTTTTCAGTTGGAAATGGTTCCGGCGGCAGATTGTTGGGGTAACGGTGAATAAAGACCGGCTCCTGAAGGATTTCCCCTAAAATATCCATGCCTCCGGGATGAAAAACCACAATATCACAGCCAAGCTTGATTAAATAATATAAAAAATATTGGTGGCTCTTTTTCACATCCCCATACCAGAGAAACTTGGGCATTGATTTTTGCGGGTCAGCCTTCTCCAGCGGTGAGGCAAGATGGTTCATCGACCACTTCACCAAGTCTACTAGAACACGTCTTAATTCGTGACTTTTCAAGCCGTCTTGTTCACGGTTCGTAAACAACTCGAGCGTGGCAACCATTGCTTCCCGTAATTTTCGCTGGAGCACCGGCACGGTTGCTTTTAACAGCAGCTGCTCCCCGTCAAGGAATGCGGTAAAGCGGTTGATGGACAGGTTTTGCTCCTGATGGATATTAATAACCCTTTGGATGGCCTGAAAATGTCTATTATCGATCGTCTTATCAAGAGAATCCTCATTAAGCAAATGTAAATCTAACTCTTTTGAGGAAACATAGTCGAAAAGCTGATTATAGTACTCATCTGCGTCAATTGGTACTCCAAGAAATTCCCCTAATACTTGCCCGATTTGAATCGTCCCATTTTCTAAGGAAAAATGGGGCCTATCCTGAAGCGGTTTTCGGAGCATTTTCTGCCAATTTTCAGATGTAAGGGCTACAGGTCGGATGTTTAATTGATTTAAAGATAAATTCATTCATAACCCCTTCCCTTTTATAGCAAAACTTGAATTAGGTATGATTAGAAATTTATGTAAGGCAGCCCTTTTTATCATATCACAGTTAATTAAATGGTTCATATGTTTATACGAAAGAACGAAAAAAATGTTTCAATATATCGATGGCCGCCCTCCATTCCTTCACCTTTTTTCTTCTCCCTACATAGTATTGAATACCAATATTAAAGTAGGTGCTCGCAATGAGATTTTTATATAAACGTCCCAAGGTGGAACTTGTTTATGAGGAATTAACGGATGTGATGGATGTGATGGCATCTGATTTTTTCATTTTTCTCGATTTATTGGTATTTAGCCTCATCTTCACGTTGTTTCTTACGCCGGTATTTCATTCTCTTTCATTGTCGATTTTCTTCTTCATTGGCTGTTACAGTTTGTTTTCCAGTTTTTATTATTTTGTTGTTAAAAGATGGACAATTAAGCGGGATCAATTTTAAGAATTCCTTGATAATCATTTCTCCTGCTTTTAAACCTGTTTGCTCAATCACAGTAAAAAGACCATGCTCGGACCTGCTTACCAGTTCTCCGTGTTTTGGCACAAATCGATGCTGACAATGCTGCAAAAAATCCCAGTCCAAGATTGAATCTCCCGCACCAGCTACGGCTTTTAACCCTTCACGTTGGCAGATAAATTCCAAAGCCGCCCCTTTGCTGATAGCCTTGGGAATAAAATACAGCTTTCGTCCCTGCAGCGATATTCTCCACCCGGAAACGGCTGCCAAAGCATGGAGAGCATTTTTATCAAGCAAATCCGGAACACTTTTGAAATGATAATAGAAAAAGAGATTTTCTACCTGCCGTAATTCACTAGCATAAGAAAAGCCCTCCGATTTTAACAATGCCAACATTTCTGCCATTGACAGCGATTCTGTATTCATTGTTTGTAACACCTGTTCAGACCATTCTTCCAACTTCCTGCCATAATACAAAATATCGGCACCATTTGCCGTAATCGCATATTTAAGCGCGATATCTGTTTCAAAGATAACAATGCGGTTAAATTGATCTGTTGTTCTTGTGGTTACGGGGATAAATAAAGTTTGTTGAGATAATTGTTTAAGATTCCTAAGAGCGGTTTCCGTCATAAAACCAATCCAGCGGCCCTCTTTCATTTCGACTGGTTTCAATTCTTGTTCTTCAGCAGCGTTTAGCTCTTTAATTGCTCTGGCAGAATACATCAACGTGCGGTCAAGATCAGAGGCAATAATCATTTGTTCTGCTCCTTCAGCGACTTGATGATGCCGCAGCACAAATAGTTCAGCTCGGGATATTCCACCACCTCAACACCTTTTTCTTCTGCCAGCATCAAGATATGCTGCACAAATGGACTGGAAGCATCACGCATTAGTATTTTCCACGGAATCCTTCTGAGCAAAACCCTTGTCGTTTCCCCGACACCTGGTTTAATGTAATTGATATTTTCGATTGAAAAATCCGCTTGTATCCTCTGAATATCCTTTATCCCCAAAAAGCCCGTTTCAATCACTTGCTGATTCATTCGTGCCGCGGTTTTTTTTGCTTCGTTTGCAATGCCTGGAAATTCATTCGCTATCAGCTGAATAAACTTGTTGGAAACATCATCTTTGATCAATTCCTTGTAAAATTTGGCTCCGTGAAAATCATCTTTTCCTATATACCTTTCATTTAAAACCGTTCTGCTGATAAGCCCGGACACGGTGGAATTTAAGCAGGCACTAGGGATTAAAAAGTCTTCTCTAGTTCCAAAGAGGGTTGTGCAATAGCCTGGGTCGGCAATCACGGCCAGGCGATCATCCAGCCTTACCCCGTATTTTTGTTCATACTGGTGACAGGCTTTTGTCAGCTCAAGTGAAATCGCACCTTTACCTGTCCAGCCATCAACAAATTGAATATTTTCTTCTGAGTACTGTTGAAGAATATATTGAATCGCATTTTCATCGATTCCACGATCGCGGATAATAGAAACACTGTAATGTGGCAATGAAACTCCATACTGCATTTGCAGATATCTTTTGATTAATATCCCCGCAGGTGTCCCGGCACGGGCAAGGGAAACCAAAACAGTGTTCCTTCCCTTTAACTGAAAAATTCTCTCTGAAACAATACCGATGCATAAGGCTGTCTTTTGTTTAAATTGCTGTAAGGTCTCCCAAAAAAGCGCGACATACTCTTTTGGAGGCTGGTATTCAATTGGCAGCGACTCGCTATAATGCCCGCCCGATTGAATTCTCCGTTCACGATTGGCGGTAGAGTCCTCAAGGTTCACATCACTTAAATCTTTCAATAGAAAAACGACGTCATCTTGGGAATAGGTTCCGAATTTAGCGGGCTTAGTAAGTTGCATGGTTTTCACCTCTGTTTCTTTGAAAAAAAGATAAGTTGAACCGAGTTAATTTTCGTTTTTTTCAGCTCTTCAAGCAGTGGAGCAAGATTCGCTAAATTGACCGCTCTCTCAAAAAATAGGAAAATTTCATCATAGCATCCTGGGGCAATATTATAGACAAAATGTTGAACAGCCATGTCCTCAGGATTGGGAAAGGCAAGACCATATCTGACCCCATATCCTTTGTTATGGTCAACATAGATCGGACTTCTTGTTGTTGATTGATAAAATACACCTTTTCCCATTTCAGCTGCGATTTTCATTGGCAGATACATGAATTCACCTGTTCCGAGACAAAGCGTCCGCTTCCCCTTCCTTTTCTGCGATAAAAACGCGGCTGCTTGACAGGCTCTTTGATGAAGCTGGTCATTTTCTCTACTATTTAGCCCAAATCGCCCCGTCTCTTTAATATATGGAATGGTTTCAGTAATAGAAGAAAATGACGTCGGCGAAAACATTTCGGAAAGGTCTGCCGTCTCAATCGACAGCTGCTTTTCTGCTTCCGCTTTCACAGGGACGTTTTCTTTCATCTCCTTTAACGGTTTAACCCGCACTTTACCTGATAAAAGACTGACTACATTTATTTTAATGGCTAACTCTTTCTCTAAATCGGCAAATTGCCTGTGGTGGTCTTCTGAACGCCAATCCAGAATCGATACAACGGTGTATTCGCTCCGCGGATATTTACAGTGGATAGACTTAATAATATTTAAAGCGGTTTTCCCGGTTGTCATTTCATCGTCAACGAGAATTATTTCCCGCTGATGAGCGATCATTTCCGTTGGAATATAACAACGATGCGAGGTCGCGTGCGAATGCTCTTCTTCAAAGATCACTTCCGGAGTGCAACTCGCTACTTCTTCCCTTGTTGTATGAAAAAAATCGGCATGCTGGAAGCAGGAGAAAAATGCATGACCGAGTGCCGTTGCTGTTTCCGCAAACCCAATTATGAGCGGATTCACTGCGGCTACAATAAAAGGATCAATCGGCACCGATGTATCCTGAAGAAACGCAGTTACCAATTGATTTTTATTATTAGCTGGCAGTCCCTTTACCGTTTCGCAATATCTCGCTGCTAATAAAGCCCCAATTAAAAGTCCTTTATTGGGACTGATGGGCACATGTTTTCCAAGCACATTGCTGACAAATAAAAACGCCCGTTTTTTATTGATTCTTGCGGCCATTGTAAATAACTCCTCAATCGGCAGCCTGTATGGATTATCCAATAGATCAATTTCAGCAACAAGTGCATCAAGGATATGGAACGTATACTTCTTTTTTGATAAGGTCGATGTTGGTAAAATGTTCATACAGCACCCCGTATAGCTTTGCTTTTATCATCGTTCTCTCTGCCCAGTACAAATGTGGTTTTATTTCATTCATTTTGTTAGCAAACTCACTTTTCAGCACTCCGAATTCACCGGTTGCCGCTTGAATGATCATCTGCGCATCAATATATTCCTCATACGAAACGACATTTAATGCCTGAACGATTTTAATATGTGAAGGGTGAATGATCGTTTTCCCGGTTAAGCCATTGGCGATATCCATTAGAATTTCCCGAATGAACCCGTCGATATTTTCATCTAACAATTTTTTTCGCCATCGTAAGCCTTCCGTGCCATAACGGTCGCGAAATGGGGTTTGCCTAAGCTGTGGTTTAAGGATTCTATCTTTTGCTGAAAAATATTCCCACACAGGGCCTGAAATAACATAGGAACTTGCCTGGCGCCCGAAAACATTAATAATATCAGCAATACAATCTCGTAAAACAGCAATCTCGTAAACCGTTGTATCGGCGCTGCGGCGAATCCCATATAACCCGGAAAAATCTGTTGCACCTATTCGAATATTAAGTACATTTTCTTTATAGCAGTCGATAAGCTGTTTAATTTTTAATAATTCTTCCATTCTCGTTTCTTTTTGGATCACTTTAACTGATTCGAGAATCGGCATGGCATAAAAAGGATGGTGGTGCAAATGAATATGACGAACTTCGTTCAAAATTTCCGCACCATTTTCGGGATTAAATTTAGGCAGCACAACCCCTGTTAACAACTGTGATGCATCACCCAACTGTTCCATCACCCGCTTGAACTGCTCAAGGCTGCGAATGCGGACAAACATTAAGGGCAAATCCTTTACGGTTAAAAATCCCTTCTCCAATTCACCATTTAATTTCAGCAGTTCTCCAATTAACAGCAGTTCGGCAGCAATAACTTGATTATCACCGACGGCATCTTCCAGATCTAAAACTAAGGAGGTTAACCCCTCATGCTTATTGGAGAGAATATCCTGATGAATATTGGGGCGTGTTGCTGGCATATAAAGTGTTGCTCCCAAACCGTAAGCCAGGATATCCCTGCTTGAAAATTTATTAAACTCCTGGGGTTGTTGATAGAAGAACTGCTCAAGTTCATCCTGATAAAAATAGGTAAAAAACCTCATATGTTTCCTACTCCTCATGTACGCTAAAAAATAAGGGAGACAACTCGCGGCAGCTCCCTTTTCATGTTGCTGTTAACTTTCTTTCGCCTTCTTCTTTTTCTTGTTCATAAAATGAACAATGAAAGTAGCACCAAAGGTTACGATCAGGATTGTGAAGAATGTTACATGGGTTAATTCAATATCGAAGACACTAAGCAGCATCTTAATGGCAATCAGCATGATTAAAATATAGGCCGTTGTTTCAAGCTCTGGAACGCGGTCAATTAAGGTTAAGAATAAACCGGCTACGCCTCGCATCATCAACACACCTAGCATACCTCCGATTAACAGGACCCAGACCTCATTGCTTACACCAAACGCCGCCAGCACACTGTCGACTGAAAAAGCTATATCCATCAGTTCAACAGAAGCAACTGTTCCCCAAAAAACACCGAAAGTACGAATCAATATACCATTCTTGTTGATTCCCTCAGCTTCTTCCCCTTCTTCAGCTTCGTCTTTATGTTTATCGATAAAATATTTAATGGATAACCAAGCAAGGTATCCAGCCCCGATAACTTTGACCCACCATAGCTTAATCAGATATACGCCAATCCCAATCGCAACAAAGCGGAAGGTATAAGCGCCAATTAAGCCATAGAAAAGGGCCTTTTTCCGTTTATCATGCGGTAAATGCTTTACCATTACTGCTAAAACGAGAGCATTATCGGCAGAAAGGAGGCCTTCAAGAATAACCAGTGAACCAATGAGCCCCCATGCAACCGGATCGGTCAAAACCTCTCCCCACATATGCCAATCAAAAAATTGCGCATATGTGTCGAGAATTCCTTGTAAAACTGACATTTAAGTTTGTTCCCCCTAGATAGACTGATTTGTCAAAAAGACCCAGCTTCCTGCCGGGTCTTAAAATCATGAACTGATTAGCCGACTTGTAACCCAAAGTCTGTCGCCAATGCTGCCAAGCCGCCTTGGTAGCCGCTTCCGATTGCACTGAATTTCCACTCGCCATTATGACGGTATAATTCTCCAACTACAATGGCTGTTTCGATCGAGAAATCTTCGCCTAAGTCATAACGAATCAATTCTTCACCTGTTTCTTCGTTAAAAATTCGGGCGTATGAGTTCGACACCTGTCCAAAATTTTGATTGCGGCTGGCTGCTTCATGAATTGTTATCGTGAAAGCAATCCGCTGAATGTTGGCCGGAATTTCCGTTAAATTAATTTTTACTTGTTCGTCATCGCCATCTCCTTCGCCTGTTCGGTTGTCCCCGGTATGTACGACTGCACCATTGGCCCCTTGTGGATTGTTATAAAAGACAAAATCAGTTTCAGTTGTCACTTTACCGTTTTCGCCTAATAGAAAAACAGAAGAATCCAGGTCAAAATCATGACCGCCGTCATACTTATTTGTATCCCAGCCAAGGCCAACTACCACTTTGGTTAACCCTGGATTTGTTTTTGTTAGATCAACTTTTTGTCCTTTTGATAAACTTACTGCCATTTTTATCATTCCTCCATTTTAGTTGATAGTCTATTTACGAGTCTTTTAATAAAAAGTTTCACTTAAAAATAACTTTTTCTTTCTTTCGTTAAAAGAAAGTTTAACTCATCCATTTTGGAGGAGTATTTTTGTCCCAATAGATAGAACCGAGATCATGATGGCCTTGATATTCGTCGTGATACGTATGGTAGTGAAAGTTAAACCAGTATCCCGCTTGCGGCGGATGTTCCCTTCTCACATGGAATCGAAGAATATCTTTCCCTGTTTCAGCGTTTTTTATATTAAATATTTTTTCGGAAAGTCCCTTTCCCGGCTTTTCTGTAATCGTCAAATTTTTTAAGTCTTCTTCGGGAAATTGTGCCGCCGTTTCTTCAAGTGCTGATTCAATATTAGGTAAGATAATTTCCCGGAATTCATTTTCAATCACCGGTTTTATTCTCGTTCCAAATTTTTGATAGGATTGTAACTCAGCTTGTTTTAATAGTTCTTGCAGGAATGTTTCTTTTGCAGACTCAGACTCTTCTAAAAGACCGGTTGCTTTGACAAAATTATTCTCTACCGACTGAGCTTCAAATGCATCACGATCGCCATGATTTTCGGCATTCACCGTATTCATCAGCTGTGAAGGTGTGACTAAGCCGAAAGTTAAGATAGAAATGATGATAAAAAGTGATTTTCGGAGCCATTTATTCACGACAGTTCACCCATTTTCTCTATTAAGTCAAAAAAACTTACCGATAAGGTCATTATACTTCTTTTTTCGAAAAAATGGAAAATGCAGTTTGATATATTTATTAAAAATTTAAATTTTTGGAAACGTCCAGATAATATTGATATTTATTTCATAAATTAAACTGAGGGACGCCGTGAGTTCGTCCCCCATAAGTTAACAATGTTCTTCTAACGCCCCGAGCACATTTTGCATTACTGTTTCCATCTCCATCCCTTCAATATCATGCCGTGGAATAAAATGAACTACTTGTTTCCCTTTCAGTAATGCCATTGAAGGAGAGGAAGGCTCATAGCCTTCAAAATATTCACGCATCTTCGCTGTTGCTTCCTTATCCTGACCGGCAAACACCGTAACAAGATGGGTCGGTTTTTTCTTACTGTTTACTATAGCCTGAACTACTGCAGGGCGAGCTAATCCAGCGGCACAACCACACACAGAATTTACCACGACTAGAGTTGTTCCATCTGCATTTTCCATAAATTTTTCGACGTCCTCTGCCGTCGTTAATTCTTCAAAGCCGGCATTTGTCAGCTCTTCACGCATCGGCGAAATAATTTGTTTCATATATTCTTCATAGGCATTTGACATTAATACTTCACTCCATTCTTGTTTTTAAGAAAATCAACTTAAAGCAATTATGCTTCTGTCTTTCGTGCTTCGGTCATTTGCTTCCAAACGGAGCCCTTGGCGGCTTGGCCGCCTTCTATTCTTTCGATAGCCATTTTAATTTGCATTCTGACTTCAAATTCGGGATCATTTTCGGCAGCTTTTAATGCCGGAAGTGCTCGTTTATCTCCCACTTCATATAGAAACATCGCTGCCCGCCAGCGCACTATTTTACTGGAATCCTGCAATGCTTCCATCATTGCCGGAACAGCTTCAATAAATCCTAAATCGGACAGACAATCTCCAGCTGTACGGCGGACTGTAACGGTCCGATCCTTGAGGGCGCGATACAAGAGAGGCAGTACAGCTTGATCTTCAATCATCCCCAAGTAAACGGTGGCCAGCCGGCGTATCGAAGGTTTTTCATCCGCTAAAGCCTTTTCAAGAACAGGCAAATCGGCCAGTTCCGGATCATCCATTTGCTCCAGCAGCTGGTAGCGAACCCGCCAATCAGGATGGTTTAAGTCTTGGACCGTTAGTCGTTTGCGGCTGCGTTTAGGTTTTTGTTCTTTAGTGCCGTCTTTTGACTGTGCTTTTTTTACAAGTTCCTTTAATCTTTCAAGTGGATAGGCGGCAACGAGTTCCTCAACAACCTCTTGCCCAACCTGATCGATGTCACCGTATCTCACTCCTATATTTTTCCATTTGCGCAGCAATATATAATTATCCTCAGGCAGTTGGGCCTTCTCTCTTTCTTTTAAAAAGTATTCCGGCATGCCGAACCGCTTTTCCTGTGTACCATCCGTTAGTTTGACTTGCAGCGGAATTCCTTTAAACATTTGAACTTCCACTTTTATTTCCCCAAAGTGATCGGTAACAAGGTTCTGGCTTTCCTCTGCTTGAGTTAACTTTTCACCAAACGCCTGACGAACTTTTGGCAAAATTTGCTGCCAATCATATTTTGCATTTCGCTCAATTGCCAGGAAGTCGGCAACATGGTAGACTCCCTTAACACCCTCTATAGACAGGATAGCTTGGATAACTGGAGGAGCATCCGCAGCCGTTTCTTTTTTATAGTTATGGCTTCTACCCATCGGCAGCTCATGATCAAGAATAATTTTCATCGTATTTGGACTTGGCGTTGGTTCTATAGACTTAATTCTCAACACAATCACCTTATTCTCATGTATTCATTAACAAGTTTAACATATTGAATATCATTAATTCATGTAAGATGCCTGATTTAAATGAAAAAGCACGTCTTTCATGACGTGTATATTCATTCATTTTCGGCAAGCTCCGCCAAATAGGTCCAGCGATCAATTAACTGGTCCAGCCTTTCGCTTATTTCTGCCTCCTGCTTCATTAACTCCTGTAAACTTGCAAAATCACTGCCGGATGCCGCCATTGCCGCTGTGATCTCTTCCAGCTGCTCTTCTGTCCGGGCAATGACTCCATCAATCTCTTCCCATTCTTTCTTCTCCCTATAGGTCATTTTCTTCTTCTTTTTTTCTTTTTCCGGACCCTTAGGAATTGGCGCAGCTGTTACAGCTGCTTTATTCGCCTCAATAGCGATTACTTTTTCAAGGTATTCACTATAATTCCCATAGAAAGACTCTATTTGCCCTTCACCTCTTAAAATAAGCAACTGTTCGGCAACTTTATCTAGGAAGTAGCGATCATGAGAAACTGTTATTACGACTCCGGAAAACTCCTCGAGATAATCCTCAAGCACTGTCAATGTCTCGGTATCCAAGTCATTCGTAGGCTCATCCAGCAGCAAGACATTAGGGGCTGTCATTAAAATTTTCAATAAATACAAACGGCGCTTTTCCCCGCCTGAGAGCTTCCGGATTGGAGTACCATGGGTGGAAGGCGGAAATAAAAAACGTTCCAGCATTTGGGCGGCAGAAATCGTCTTCCCATCCGATGTTTCCACAACTTGGGCTGTTTCTTTCATATATTCAATCATCCGCTTATTCTCATCCATATCTTCGCCTTCTTGGGTATAATAAGCGATTTTCACGGTTTGGCCCATATTATACTCACCCTCGTCGAGCGAAACTCGTTTAGCAAGGATATTTAAAAAAGTTGATTTTCCGGTCCCGTTGTTCCCAATGATGCCAATTCGATCCCCGGGTTTAACCAGTAAATCAAAATGATGTAGAATGGTTTTGGCACCATACCGCTTCGTTGCATCCTTTAATTCAAAAACCTGTTTACCTAAGCGGCTCCCTGATAAGGCAATATCAAGCTTGTCCGTTCCGGGTTTTCCAGTCGCGAGCTTTTCATCAAGTTCATTGAAGCGTTGAATTCTTGCCTTTTGCTTTGTCGACCTCGCCTGAGCACCGCGGCGAATCCATTCCAGTTCCCGTCTGTAGAGGTTCTTTTGTTTTTCATAGGTTGCCACCGCGTTTTCTTCGCGAACAGCCTTAGCCTCCAAAAAGGCAGCGTAATTGCCCTTATAGCTATAGAGCTGCCCCTTGTCCAATTCAAAAATACGATTGGTTACCCTATCAAGGAAATAACGGTCATGGGTAACAAGTAAAATCGAGCCCTTATATCTGCTTAAATATTCCTCCAGCCACTTGACCGATTCAAAATCAAGATGGTTGGTAGGCTCATCCAAAATGAGCAGATCCGGTTCAGCAATGAGGACCTGTGCCAAAGCAACCCGTTTTTTTTGCCCGCCGGAAAGAGTACCGACATGCTGGCGAAAATCCGTAATCCCCAATTTTGTTAAAATCGATTGGGCATTTGTGCTTGTCTCCCAGCCATTTAGAGTATCCATTTGTTTCTGCAAGTTAAATAATTTTTCCTGAGTCTCAACGTCATTCGGTGAGCTGGCCAGTCGCACCAAGGTATTTTCATATTCTCGTACTAGCTTAAGGATAGGAGCCTCACCAAGGAAGACTTGCTCAAGAATCGTGCGGTCGACAGCAAACTCCGGCTGCTGCTGAAGGTAGGCGATTGAATAGTCTTTTCCCATTATTATTTTTCCGGAATCAGGCTGGTCCAAACCGGCTACAATCTTTAATAGCGAAGACTTTCCCGTTCCGTTGACACCAATTAAACCTACACGTTCTTTTTCCGCAATTGTAAAGGAAATTTCCTGAAAAAGCTGCTTTTCTCCGTATGTTTTGCTAACGTTTTCGACAGTGAGCATCTTCATTATCTTATCCCATTCCATTCTTGAAAAAATTGATCTAAAAAGCGCTCCATCATTTTTTGGCGGCTTTCAGCCATTGTTCGAGCTGTTTCAGTATTTAATAAATCTTTCAATTTCAACAGTTTTTCATAGAAATGATGAATACTTGTTGATTTCCCTTTCCGGTATTCCTCCAGGCTCATTTCTTGTCTAACCTGAAGTTCTGGATTATAGATTGGTTGTCCTTTTTTGCCTCCATAAGCAAAAGCCCTGGCAATTCCAATTGCACCGATTGCGTCCAAACGGTCCGCATCTTGGACAATTTTTGCTTCGGCAGAGGTAAGTTCACTGCCATGCCCGCCCTTAAAGGAAATGGTGCCGATAATTTCTTTAATATGTTGTTTCGTTTGTTCATTTATTGATAACGTCTGCAAGAAGCTATCAAGCTTTTGTTCTCCTTTTTCAACAGTTTCATTCAGTTTTTCGTCAGCTATATCATGAAGAAGTGCCGCCATTTCAATGATAAATGGGTCGCCAGATTGTTCCTCGTGTGTAATATATAATGCATTTCGCCGAACTCTGTCTACATGATACCAATCATGACCTGTCGCATCTTCAGCTAATTCTTGGCGGACAAAGCTCTCTGTTTGCTCGATCATTTCCCTGTTCACCTTTTACACCTGCTTTCATCCTCATATCTTAAATGGTAAATACCTGTAACTCCTTTAGAGTCTTAACGATAAAATCAAGCATCTCGATTAAATCATCCATTTGTTCTTCCCTGATTAGCCGGGCAAAATCAATGGTCACAATATGTTTTACCTTTTGCGGTTCCTCGAAAGGCTTATACTGAATTGTTTGTGTAATTTTTCTTGTTTCTCCCCATATACCGGAAAACAACTTTTGAATGGCTTGATAGTTATCAGCAACGTGATGATGTATTAAAAAGAATTCCAGTTTAACCAAACAGCCTGCCAATTTTTCTGACATGGAGCTGGAAAGCAGCTCAGCTGCCAAATTATCAAGCGTTGCAACCAATTCTATCTGTGCAGAAAGATGATGATCTATATCTTCGGGAAGGGTAAAACGAACCGAAAACTCTCGAGACAATTTTGCAGAGTTAATTATATCATTTCGGTCGGTAATTATGATTTCTCCATTTAGATCCCGATCATATATTGCCCCTTCAATCACTACCTTCATGTTATCAAAGGCTGTTGGATCAAACATATCACTTTTCTACTCCTTCGTTTTCTTTATTTAGAACTGCTTTGTCCTTTTAGGAAATAAGGCATTCATTCGAACAAGTAAATAGAGTAAATTATCATCTTTCCTGAAATATCAATAATGTTTATAATAATAATATTGAATATTTATATTATTCATTCACATTGACCTATTAAACTTATTTAGGTGAATGAACGAAAAATGAAAGGAGTCGGTCCATTTGCCTATTAACATTCCAAAATTGCTGCCGGCACGGGCAATTTTAGAACAGGAAAATATTTTTATCATGGATGACGAACGAGCCACCAGCCAAGACATCAGACCATTAAACATCTTAATCTTAAACTTGATGCCTGAAAAAGAAAAGGCGGAGACTCAGCTGCTAAGATTGCTGGGAAATTCACCATTACAAGTGAATGTGAACTTTCTAAAAACCAGCTCATATGAGTCGACACATACGAGTAAACAGCATCTTGAACAATTTTACACTACTTTTGCAGAAGTGAAAAATCACAAGTATGATGGGATGATTATAACGGGAGCCCCCGTTGAATTATTGGAATTTGAACAAGTGAAATATTGGTCGGAATTGACTGAAATCATGGAATGGACGAAGGAAAACGTTACTTCAACGTTACATATTTGCTGGGGTGCCCAGGCAGCTCTTTATTTCCATTATGATATCGGAAAATTTGAGTTAAGCCGAAAATGCTCAGGAATCTATCCACATCGTGTTTTTGAAGCGAACGATTTATTACTGCGGGGATTTGATGACCAGTTTTTCGCTCCTCATTCCCGATATACAGATGTTTCAATCGAGGCAATTAAAAATCATCCTAAGTTAACACTGTTAGCTGCCTCAGATGAAGCGGGCGCCCTTTTAATTTCCTCAAAAGACCGCAAACATGTCATGATTACCGGTCATTTGGAATATGAATCCGATACTTTGGCACAGGAATATCAAAGAGATATTGAAAAAGGTCTCGAGATTCATGTGCCGGAAAACTACTTTCCCAATAATGATCCCAATCAGCCGCCGATTAATCGCTGGCGTTCTCACGGACATTTATTCTTTTCAAATTGGCTAAACTATTATGTCTACCAGGAAACACCTTTTATTTGGAGGTAAACAAGCATCGGAAAAATTTTTCCGATGCTTTTCTTTTGCAAGTGGATTAAAAAATAGAAAAGATGAAAAGCTAGAAGGGAAAGGTGGAATATTTGGTGGAAACAATTACAGCACTGCATCGGAATTATTATGGCAAGATTATTAGTTTTATTACCTCTGAAGGCCGGGTCATTTCTTATCAAAAAGCGATAATGGAAGCGGAAAAAGGTTTACTTGCCGGTGTTCATGTTGAGATGGGACCGGAGGGTAATCCGTGTTTACTGCCCGAGCATGAGCAAGATTTTGATCATTATCCCAACCTATTTTAAAAGCACCTGGCGATTCTGCCAAGTGCTCATTCCTACCCATTTTCATTGTGTTTCTGAATTTCTTTTAAGGCATCAATCCGCTTTTCATCTTCTTCAAAAAATTGCACCAGATCACCAATCCGATCAATGGAATCCCAGCTTAAATGATGCTCAATTCCTTCGACATCATTATAAATATTTTCATCCTTGACACCGATAATTTTCAAAAATTGTTCCAGTAATTCATGGCGGAACACTAACCGTTTGCCAATCTTTTTTCCCTTTGCAGTTAAAACAAGTCCTCGATATTTTTCATAAACTAAATATTCATCTTTATCAAGCTTTTGCACCATTTTCGTTACTGAGGAGGGATGAACAGATAGCGCTTCAGCAATATCAGAGACACGAGCATATCCTTTTTCTTCAATTAACATATAAATTTGCTCTATATAATCTTCCATACTTGGTGTGGGCATCCCGAAGTCCTCCATTACTCATCATCATTAAAAGTTTACTATAGAACCATAAGAGTGACAAGGCTCTTTATCACACTAATATTGGTCTAAAGGTCATTTTTTTATTGTCCCGCTTTCAAATAAGAACTTCAGGTTATAGCCGATTTCATCGAAAAAAACCCTGGCATTAAAGTCTTTACCGTTATTTGTAAATCCTTGTTAATTTTCACCCTTAACCTTTTGCTTTTCAGGAAACTCCATCTTCCAACTAAAATATTCGTTATCAGAATTTTTTTCATAACGTAAATAAGCATCAAACTTATTCCCTTTTTTACTAGTTAGTCCTTTAACCAAAACGACTCCATTTTTTAAAAGGCTTTTTACCATTGTTTTTGTTGGTTTCTTTTTCATCGATGCTAAATATTTATCATTTTTCCAAATGACAAATTTACAGCCATTTTTCCAGTTGCTACATCCATAACCTTTTTGTCCCTCAATAATTCCATGCCCACAAAGAGGACATTTGCCAAGAACCTCCATTGATTTCTTTTTATTTGATACTTCATTAATAATGATGTCTTTTTCATTTTTAATTGTTTTAACAGCACCTGTTGTAAAATCAAAAATTAAGTTCAAGAAACTTTCCTTTTTAAACTTTTGCTTTTCAATATCAGACAATGTTTTTTCCAATCTACCAGTGAATTCTAAATCAAATAATTCCTTTACTGGAAATGTGTCAACTAACTTTCTGCCCAGTTCCGTACAAATTAAATCTTTATTTTGAGTAGCAATATAGCCAACGTCTTTTAGCTTCTTTATTGTTTCAGCCCTTGTAGCTGGTGTACCTATACTATAACCACTTAAAATAGCAGCCATCATTTCTTCACTATCATCATCCTCTTTGTCTTTACCCTTGCCGCATGTTTCCATTACTCTTAATAATGTTTTTTCTGTATGGTGCTTTGGTGGTTTTGTCACATGAGAAGTCAATTTGTGGTCTTCAATACTTACGACCTCATTTATATTCACTAAAGGTAGAATAGTATCCTTCGATTCGATTTTCTCAACCTTTTTCCATCCTTCAACTAGCTGTACTTTCCCTTTTGATGTAAACAGACCTTTTATTTCATCATTATTAACTTTGGTGATAATTTTAGTTTCTTCATGTTCAGCAATCGGCATAAACTGCATTATAAAGCGATTTTTAATAGCATTATAAACAATTTCTTCATCCCCCGATAACGATTTCGGAAGTAAATACGTTGGAGTAATCGCACTGTGACTTTCTACCTTAGAATTATCAAAAACACGTTTCTTTTTCGCAAATGTAATTTCATTTTCATATGGCAGTCCTTTTTTTAGATTACCCAGTACCTTAGCCGCCTTATCTACTAAACTTTCTTCCAATACTACACTGGCCGTACGTGGATACGTAATATATTTCTTTTCATAAAGAGATTGAGCCACTTTCAAGACTTTATCAGAAGTCCAACCTTTATATTTATTTGTTATAAAACCTTGTAAGTTTGAAAGGTTAAATAAATATGGGGGATATTCTTTTTTAAGTTCAACTTTTTTGTCTAAGATTGTGGCTGATCGATGACTTAGAGCTTGTTGTATTAATTCCAAAGTTTCCTTATTCTTAAATTTATCCTCTCCATCTTCCATATATGTCCCTTCGTACTCTTTACCATCTTTTGTTTTAAATGTAGCCGCTAATTTAAAATAATCTTCAGGTACAAAGTTTTCGATTTCTTTATCTCGATCATAAATAATTTTTAGCGTTGGCAGTAGCACTCTTCCAATGTTCAGTGCCTTTCCAGAACCCTTCTGATACTTCAAGGTTGCCACAGAAGTTAAATTAATGCCAATTACCCAATCAGCCCACTGACGGCTAATACCAGCGTCTAGGAGAGGCCTCATTTCCGTATTTGGCTTTAAGTTTTGGAGTCCTTTTAACACTTCATCCGGAGTCCATTCGTTCAATAATAAGCGATAAACTTGTTTTTTTGTCTTGAGATTATAAATAATCGTATCGCCAATGACTTGTCCTTCACGATCATAATCACAAGCCTGTATCACTGAATCTACATCATTTCGTTTGATTAAGCTGTATATAATTTTCAACTGCTTTTTAGCACCAAGATCTTCTTTTTCTTTATTACGAGGATCACTTTTTACTTTATAGCGAAAATGGGAAGGGATAAATGGGAAGTTTTCCATTCTCCACCTTGCCTTTCCCACATCGTAATCCTTCACATTGTAAAGTTGTAATAAATGTCCAAAAGCCCAAGTAACAATATAGTCTTTACCTTCAAAGTATCCATCTTTTCTATTCTTTATATTTAACGCATCCGCAATATTTTTTGCGACGGATGGTTTCTCTGAAATAATTACACTAACCATTTTATACCTCCATTCCCTCATTTTTTAGGGTGGTATCAAAGGTTTTAGTAAAACGGACGGTCTAAGCTATATAATCGCCGATACCGTTCTTCGCTCTCTAACAGCTGTTTATGACTGCCTTCCATGACAAATTTCCCTTGATCGAGAAAGAGAACACGATCTACTTGTTCAACACCAATTAAATGGTGCGTCACCCAAATAATCGTTTTATCCTTTAGTGTCGTAAAAATAGTAGATAACAGTTTAGATTCGGTAATTGGATCAAGACCGACTGTCGGTTCATCCAATATAACAATCGGTGTATTTTGCAATAAAATTCTGGCAAGTGCAATCCGCTGACGCTCTCCTCCCGAAAAACGCTGCCCTGTTTCCTCCATGATGGTATCATAACCGAGCGGAAGCTGCTTAATCATCTCATCTAACTGTACCATCTTGGCAACACGAATGACATCATCATCACTTGCCGCTGGATTTCCCAGACGGATATTATTCAAAACCGATGTATTAAATAAATAGGATTTTTGGTTTAAAACACTAATATATTTAGTGATTGATCCGCTTAAATTGGTTAGATTCCGACCATTTATTTTAACTTCGCCACTAGTTGGATGAATGGCGCCATGCAGCAAGTGTAACAAGGTTGACTTTCCTGTGCCGCTTCTGCCGATAATAGCAATTTTCTCTCCTTGGGAAACGGTTAGATTCACTTCATTCAGGACCGGGAGATCTGGGGAGTAACCGAATGTCAGCTTATTGATCTCGATCAGTTTATCACAGTTTGAGAATAACTCCACGTCATCAGCAGTGTGATTTTCTTCGGTTATTAATAAGGCTTTACTTTCTATTGTATCCAGCCGCTTTAGGGAATCTTGGTAGGTGGTAATATCACTAACGACACCTGCAATCGGCAAAAAGGATTCCATTAAGGAGAGAGCAGCAAGTCCAAAGGCAGCAATGAATGGCGGAGTAAGCAGCTCTTTAAGTGTAAAATCATTAGCCCAGTAGATGACTCCGATAACAATGAAACCCAGTACAAGCTGATTGGCGACATCACGCCAATTTATAAAGGATTGTTTTTTTTCTTCTATTTGGAATATCTGATGTTCTTGTTTTTTCACTTTTTCAATTAATTGTGAAGAGTGACCGCTAAGGATCCAGTCGCTAATACCGAAAATGCCATCGGTAAATTTATAATAGAGTTCATTTCTGTTCTTCTTTAAATGTTCATTTTTGGCTTTTGTATAGATCAATGAAAAGAGCGGACCGACAAATAACAATAAGCCAATCATGATTGCAAGAAAGATTGCAAATGGTATAGAAAACAAATCAGAACAAACAACGATGATCGCATAAATAATTAAGGAAACAAACGCAGGAATGAAGGTCTTTAAATAGAAATCTTGGATATGTTCAATATCATTAGCAAGTACCCCGAGAATGTCTCCGGTGCGAAAGCGTGAGCGTACAAAAAAAGCTTGAGGCTCGATCACTTTGTACAACTTCACACGCATCTCTGAAAGGATTTTTAACACTAACGAGTGCCCTGATAACCTTTCAACATAGCTTAATACCGCCCGGCCAATACCAAAAGCGCGGACACCAACAATCGGAACATACACCATCAAGATGGATTCAGGCCGTGCTGCCGATTTAGAGATTAAATACCCCGACGTAAACATAAGGGCACCACCAAAGAGAATGGTCAATAGGCCAAGAAAGATTGAGAGGACAAAGAAAGTTCGGTATTGCCGTATATAAGGCCGAATCCAGTTCTCCTTACCCATGTTGACCATCTCCTTTCTGCGCTTCTACGAGTTGATAATAATAGGATTTGTTTGCGATTAACTGTTCGTGTGATCCAATTTCGACAATACGGCCTTGATCTAACACAATAATTTGATCCATATCCAACATCCAATGCAGACGATGAGTGGCAAAGAAAACCAGCTTGCCGCTAAATAGTTTTAACATCGTTTCCTTTAATTCTGCTTCCGTTTCAATATCTAAATGGGCAGTAGGTTCGTCAAGCATAATAATCGAGCGGTTCCCCAAGAAAGCCCGGGCTAATGCGATTCGTTGTTCCTGCCCCCCGCTTAAGCTGCGGCCGCCGTCCCCAATCACGGTTTCCAGCCCTTGGGGCAGTGATTGGATTACCTCCTCAAGTCCAGCTTTCTTGGCAGCTCTAAGCACGTCGTCATCTGCAGCCTCCGGTTGGTAAAAGCGGATATTGTTTAAAACCGTGTCATTAAAAATATATGGATGCTGCGGTATATACGTAACTTGCTGCTGCCAAACGTCATTGGATAGTGTAGAACTCTTTTCTCCATTTATCCAAAACTCTCCTGATGAAGGTTCAAGAAAGCCGCTTAACAGATCAATTAAGGTGGATTTTCCCGCACCACTTGCCCCAATGATGCCAATTTTTTGGGGGCCTGAAACGGTAAGTTCAATATCTTGAAGACCACCTTGTTGATGATCAGGAAACTGTAAATTTACATGTTTAATAGCTAAACTGCTTGATGTATTCCAAACTGGTAAAATCTTATGATCGTGATGTTCTGATTCTTGGGCAATAATTTCTGCTATCTTTTTACCGGCATTTTTGCCATCGAGAGTAGCATGATAATCAGCCCCCAGTTCCCTAATCGGAAGGAAGAATTCCGGTGCCAAAATAAGAATCGTTAAAGCCGGGTGCAGCTGGACCGTACCATTTATTAATCCCAAGCCTAAGAAAACGGCCACGGTAGCAACCGAAAGCAGAGTAAAAAAATCAAGCGCAAAAGACGATAAAAAGGCAATTCTCAGAGTTTTGATCGTGGCCCGTCGATAGGCTTCACTGACACTATTAATCTTATGAACATGTTCTTTACTCAATCCGAGGTATTTGAGGGTTTCTAATCCCCTAAGCGAGTCGATGAAATGATTCGAAAGCAGATGAAATGACTGAAATTGCCGGTCTGCCTTACTTTTTGCTGCAAGTCCAAGGAGTATAAGAAACGTCACCAGAATTGGTAAAGTTACTACTAATATTACCGCTGACTGAACGCTAACCTTAAAAATAAACAAAACAATGACCATAGGAATAATGGCCATATTCATCATTTTTATTAAATAAATTTCCAAATAGTGACGAAACTTTAAAATTCCTTCCATTACTAATGTAACTGTCATTCCCGACCCCTCTTTTCGGATGAAACGAGGACCTAAAGAAATTAGTTTTTGCAATAGTGCATCACGAAAGCATTCACTTGTATGTGCAGCAAAATGAAAGCTAATATTTTTTTTCCACACAGATAGCAGCTGGCGAAGGACAAGTGCTATAAGGAAAATGATTAATTTAACGACCACAGTACGAAACAAATCTCCTCTATAAAGAGAGGAGATTGCATTCGCTAAATAATAGGCCTGTACAATGATCATTCCACATTGCAATATCGTTAAAACCGCTAATTTAATTAAAACTGGTGTAACTCCTTTATAGGTGAATATCGCTTTGTCCATTAGTAGGTTAAATGCTCCTTATCTGTTACCCGTTTACGGAAAATATAGTAACTCCAGACTGTATAACCTAACACAAATGGAAGGATCGTAACCGCAACAATTGTCATGATTTTGAGAGAATAAGCTCCACTGGATGCATTGTAGACTGTCAAATCAAAGGCTTTATTGATCGAGCTGATCATGACCCGCGGGAACAGCCCGACAAATATCGCCGAAACAGTAAATGCCAAACCTAGACCAGACATTGTAAATGCTAACCCTTCCCGCTTTTTCGAGACAAAATAGTAGGCTAAGGCATATGCCAAGACAATTAACACCACTAACGCCAGCTCCGGAACAAGATGGACGGTGAATATATCAGTCATGATCCAGGACAGGACAACAAAAATGGCCAATGCTCCCAGTGCAGCCAAGGCAACCTTTTTGGCAAGGCTGGCCGAGCGGCTTCTAATCTCGCCATCCGTTTTCAACGTCAAGAAGTGAAGGCCGTGCAAGAAGCATAATATTGTTACGGTTACACCGCCCCATAGGGAATAAACGTTGATAAAATCGGTAAATCCGGGCTGCATATTCATATCTTTTTGAATTGGCATGCCTTTGAGCATGCTGGTAAATAAGACACCAAGTAAAAATGGCGGCAGAAGACTGCTGATAAATATGACCCAATCCCAAATATTTGTCCAACGTTCATTCTTGATTTTTCGCCGGAACTCGAATGAGACTCCGCGCGCGATTAAACAAAGCAAAGCCGCAAACAGAGGCAAATAGTAGCCGCTGAACATCGTGGCATACCAGTGTGGGAAAGCCGCAAAAATAGCTCCGCCGCCTGTTAACAGCCACACCTCATTCGCATCCCAGAACGGCCCGATGGTATTGACCATAACTGAACGTTCTGTTTGATTTTTAGCTACAAAACGGGTTGACATGCCTACCCCAAAATCAAACCCTTCCAGGAAGAAGAAACCAATAAATACCACTGCGATTAAGACAAACCATAACTCGCTTAACTCCATCTTAAGCACCTACCTTAAATGGATCTGTTGAAAGTTTATCATCTATACCCTGTACTTCTTCCGGACCCTTTTTGATTTCCCTGATTATTAAATACACCATTACACCAAGAAGAATGGTAAATACCACTAGATATATAATGGTTGAAAATAGCACCATCCCAGCAGGGACATTCGGCGAAACAGCATCGGCGGTGGTCATTAAACCGAATACAGACCATGGCTGCCGTCCAATTTCTGTCATCAGCCAGCCAAAGGTATTGGCCAAATATGGGAACGCTATTGCCGGCACCAAAAACTTCAAAAATGTAGAACTTGCAACAAGCCGGTCCCTTTTCCAGAGGATTAAACCAATGATTGATAAAAGAATCATCGCTGCTCCAAAACCGACCATCAGTCTAAAGCTCCAATAGGTGGTCTTTACCGGAGGGATATAATTTGTTCCCTCACCTACGATTGAGTCATACTTTTCAGTATATTCCTTTTGCAGTGTTTCCATCCCTTTAAGTGAACCTTCAAATTTCGAATAGGATAAAAAGCTTAAGGCGTATGGAATATTTAGTTCAAATTTATTTTCCTGTTTCTTAGTATCAATTAAAGCAAAAAGAGACCATGGCGCAGGATCAGCAGTATCTTTCCAAATCCCTTCTGCTGCAGCCATTTTCATCGGCTGTGTTTTGACAAGATACTGGGCTTGTGTGTGACCCGTAAGAGCAACACCAATACTGCCGATTAGGCCAATAATTATAGCCAATTTCATGGACTTTTTGTAAAAAGCAATATGACGTTTTTTCAATAAATTATAGCCGCAAATTCCGGCAACAAAGAAGGCCGCAGTACATAAGGCACCCGTAAAGACATGTGGAAATTCGACAAGTAATTGGCCATTCGTAATTAAGGCCAAAAAGTCATTCATTTCCGCACGGCCGTTTTTCATTGCAAATCCAACCGGAACCTGCATAAATGAGTTGGCTGTCAAGATCCAAATTGCCGATAAAGTAGTACCAAGGGAAACCAGCCAAATACAAGCCAGATGGACCTTTTTCGACAAACGGTCCCAGCCAAAAATCCACAATCCAATAAAAGTAGATTCCATGAAAAAGGCCAAAAGTGCTTCAATAGCCAACGGAGCACCGAAGACGTCCCCAACAAATCGGGAGTAATCTGACCAGTTCATGCCGAATTGAAACTCTTGAATAATTCCGGTAACTACACCAACGGCAAAATTAATTAAAAATAAATGCCCCCAAAACTTTGCCATTTTTTTGTAGAGTTCATTTTTTTTCACGACATACATGGTTTCCATAATTGCTACCATAAAGACAAGTCCAATGGAAAGCGGAACAAAGAAGAAATGGAAAATCGTTGTCGCGGCAAACTGAACCCTTGCCAAAAAAAGCGGATCCACTAATAACACTCCCTTTAGATTATTTGATTATTATGTTAATAAAATTATGCACCCACAAAAAAGCCGATTTGTTTTTAAATGTGATATTCCTCACATTTATCTTATCAAAGATAATCAAAGAAAGTGCTCTAATTTTTGTCAAATTTGTTACAATATTAACATGATTCCTAGTTCAACCAAAACAGGGTGCCTCAATGGGCACCCTGTTGAACCTCTTGCACTTATTTTTTTAACTGACCGAATCTTGATTGTACCAATATTCTTCTGAAATAATATTTGATACGGTTAATATAAATGATGGGATTGTTTCTACAGTAAAGACAATAGCGCCGATCTTTTTTGTAAAAATGATAAAGGCATCTCCATGTGAATATTTCGACAGTTTCTCGCCTATGTGAAGGAGTGACATCAAAATCATTTGCCGTTCGTCAGCATCAATGGAAAGCTTTGGAGAAAATCTTAAAACCCATTCATCTTTTTCAATTGAAAAGCGATACATGGATCCCCACCTCAATATTTAGTCATAATCTAACATATGAGGGGCCTCAATTACTTTATGTTAAATGTTTTTGAATCCAGAAATCTCCTCAATAATATTTGTAAAAATCTTCAGCGTTCCTTGACTGGCCTTTTTTCTTATTGTATATTTAAAGCATCATGTACACAGATTTAACAATGAAACAAAGCGTTGGTAAACGTGACATGGTAATATTTTACTTTGGCACTATATAGGCGGTGCCGCGAAAGGCTTAGGAGGAAGAAGTACATGCAAAACGGTAAAGTTAAATGGTTTAACAATGAGAAAGGCTTTGGTTTTATCGAAGTCGAAGGCGGCGACGATGTATTCGTACATTTTAGCGCAATCCAAGGTGAAGGCTACAAATCATTAGAAGAAGGCCAAGAAGTTTCTTTTGAAATCGTCGAAGGAAACCGTGGACCTCAAGCTGCTAACGTTGTAAAACTATGATCCATTTATAGATTAGACAATTAAGGGTCGACAAATGATGTCGACCTTTTTCTATATTGTCTTGTCATTAAATCAGTTTTTTTCCATATTCCTTTAAAGTTGCACCAACTGTACATTGTGAAATGCAAAAGCGATGGGCAAGTCTCCTGCCGCCTTCCTGTTTCAAATACCGATGTAAAAAACAGCCCTCACAATATTGAGCCATGATCGATTCCACTTGTTGAAGAACTTCTTTCCTGACTGTTGGTTTCACTAATTTTCCTACCCCCCGCTTATCAAAGTATCAACATTTTAGAGAAGACTTCTTTTCCCTCTAATGCCTGGGTTGCCAATTTATCCGCTTCTTTATTGTCCTTTCTGGGAATAACCTTGTAGACTGGTTTCAGATCCAATGCCTTGATTTTTTCCTCAATCCGGTCAAGCCATTGGTTCAGCACTTCTTCGTAGCACGGCCATTCACCTTCCAACTGCTTTAATAATCCCTGAGAATCACCCTTAAATTCACATGGCAAATGGCGAACGCCTAAATCTTCCAGTATATTTAAGGCATAGTAAAATGCTGCATATTCCGCCTCATTGTTTGTATCCATTTCCTCTATTAACTCATTAGCACGTATGCGATATTTCTTTTTCCCTTGTTTAAAATAAATGACCACGCCAATCCCGGCCTGATTGGATTCTCGATTAAATCCGCCATCAAAATAGACGGTAACTTCATGCGGATCCTCCTCAATTTCGACAACCAGCTTTTTCATTTCCTTTAATATCCACGATGTCCCTTTTTCATCATAAAAATACAATTCACTGGCCTTACCGCCAGCTTCTAATTCTTCTCCCATTTGAATGGCATTCATTCCTGAAATCCATTCCGAAGAGCAGTGAACTTTTTGATTATTTTTTAATTTATACTTCCATTCCAGTCTGAATTTCATTTTTTTCAGCCTTTCATAATTTACCGTTGTATTTTATTATAGAATATTTTCTATACACTTTGTTATCTTACCCAATTATGCAAATTATCTGCAAACTTATCATAATCATGATAAACTTTCCATATTGCATTAGAGAAAGGTCAACATTTATGGAGGTAAGAACATAAAATGAGGAAATCAATAATCGCCGATATTAGCTTACTTTTTGTAGCCCTTATTTGGGGAATGACTTTTGTATTAGTTCAAAAGGCAATCGACTTTTTACCACCAATTGCCTTTAACGGAATCCGCTTTTTAATGGCGGCTTTATTACTTGTTCTATTTCTTATGTTCTTTAACAGAGGACAATTAAAACAATTTGATTTCAAATTGGCAGCTGCCGGATTTTTCATTGGTTTTTGGTTGTTTCTCGGATATGTCAGCCAAACAATCGGGTTATTATATACCACTACCTCCAAGGCCGGGTTTATTACAGGTTTGAGCGTGGTATTAGTCCCCATCTTTTCTATGGCTGTTTTAAAACAATTTCCAAGCAGAAATGCCATTTTCGGAATAATGGTAGCAACACTCGGGTTATTCCTATTGACAATGACTGACGTTACAGCAATTAATATTGGCGATGGATTTGTCTTTATTTGTGCCATAAGCTTCGCACTACAAATTATCTTTACTGGAAAGTTTGCCCGCCAATATCCAACGATGCTGTTAACAGTTGTTCAGATTACAACCGTTGCCATTTTATGTATCGTTTCATCCTTTATTTTTGAAGATTGGAAACAGTCTCTCCGAGCCGATATTTTACTATCAAAGGAGGTCATCATCGCATTAATTGTCACAAGTGTATTCGCTACGGCGATTGCTTTTTTTATTCAAACAAAATTCCAAAAATATACATCCGCCACAAGAGTTGCCTTAATTTTTGCCATGGAGCCTGTCTTTGCGGCAATCACCGGATATTATTGGGCTGACGAAAGATTAACATCTAGCGCCATTATGGGCTGCAGCCTTATCTTTATAGGGATGATCTTGGCTGAATTGCCTGCCAAGAAAATTCCGCTGCTGCAAAAAAGTAAAAGTATTGGAGGGTAGCAAAAAGACGATCTAAAGGCTATGGTGTCAGGGCCCTCAATAAATTAGCGGTGCCTGACACCATTCGCGATAGCTTTGCTTTAGGCTGTTAAATGGCCAGCAATACATTCTCTTTAACAAACTTAAGAGCATCTTCTCTGCTATTGATGTTATTTGTGATAAACGTTTCCAGTAACGAAACATAGAAACTGCCATCGAAGCTTTTTTGGGCTTTAAGCGTCACTTCAATCGCTGTATTGATGATTTCATCGGAAGCATTGGTATAATGTTTTCCAAAGTAAATAAAGCCAATGGCATCTTCTTGTAATTGAAAGCCCTTTCCTTTTAAATAGTGCAAATAATCTTCCACTGTCCGCACTTTACTTACATCCCTCTCCATTCAATCTGCCAATCCCTTTAAAATCTTATCGTAATTTTTGCTGATTTTCTATCCTTTTTTGTACATTTATGGCCGATCATCCCTACTAATATTCCAAGCAGCGCACCGCCTAATACTTCTTCTGGCTGATGTCCCAGCGCTTCCTTTAACTTTTTTGGCCCATTCTGTTTAAATTTGACGCTCTCGTCTTTATGAATTTTCTCAATGAATTCATTAAGAGAATTAACTTGTAATGTTAATTCACCCGTCTGCCTTCGTACCCCTTGGGCGTCATACATGACAATCAACCCGTAAATAAGCGATAAGGCAAAATCAAAAGTCGGCATCCCTTGTTTTAAGGCAATGTATGTTGTTAACGTAGAAACCCCGGCAGAATGGGAGCTGGGCATGCCCCCGGTACTGAAAAATAGATCCGGCCGCCACTCCCTTTTTTTTATATAATGAAGCGGGATTTTTATTGCTTGAGCAAGCCCTATACTTAAAAGGGACAAATAAACCCCTTTGTTCATTCTGAATCACCTCTGCCCTTATTGTTGAGAAAGTTGAGTTTTATTATACGAAACGGAAATACTAATCAAGCGGGAGGTGACAATATGGGTAAGAAAAGCAAAAATCGCGGTGTCAAAGCACCAGGTGTGAATCCACAAGGTTACGGACAGGATGCAGAATTTTCCGAGGAACCGAAAAGCAAGCTGGAAAACAGAGCGAAAAAGTCTAATACCAAAATATAGCACAAACGACAAACTGGCTGTCTTCCTAGACAGCCAGAACTCACTTGTTAAGATATAATGGCTTCATCCATTGGCAGCAGCCGCTGCAAACCGCGGATTTCGAGCTCCATTAATTTATTTAAGACTTTTTCCCTTTCAATCCTCAGCCCCGCTTCTTCAATGGTGCAGCTGACAGGAACATCACATTTAATCTCGGCCAATCTTCTCGATAGGTAGAGCATGTCGATATTCTGTTCAATTTTGGTGCGATTTGATTTGGACAACCGATCGAGGTTGGCGACTATATTCTCAACATGATGAAACTCTTTTAACAATTTAAGTGCCGTTTTCTCGCCAATCCCTTTTACCCCGGGGTAATTATCACTCGGATCCCCCATCAAGGCTTTTAAATCAATCATCTGTCTTGGTGAAATTCCTTTTTCTTCAAAAAAGGTTTCAGGCGTGTGTACCAGATAATTTCCAAAGCCTTTTTTCAGCAAAATAACCGATATTTCATCATCCAGCAATTGAAGAATATCTTGATCTCCTGTCAGGATGGAAACATGGGCATAGTCCTTGACTTGGTTTGCAATTGTCCCCATACAATCATCTGCTTCAAACCCGTCGATACCTATGTTGGGAATATCAAATGATGCCACCACCTCTTTGACAAGGTCAAATTGCGGGATTAACTCCTCTGGAGCCTCGCCACGGTTGCCTTTATAGTCCGGAAAAAGCTCAGTTCGAAATGTTTTGCTGCCCATATCCCAACATACCGCCAAATGTGTCGGCTTAAACGACGAAATAGCGGTAAACATATGTTTTATAAAGCCATGGATTCCATTTGTCGGGATTCCTTTAGAGTTGACCATAAATTGTCCGGAAACGGCTGTTGCATAAAAAGCTCGGAAAAGCAGTGCCATTCCATCAACAAGCATAAATGAAGGCTTTTGCTGCTTCATGTTAAGAACCTCCTTAGAAAAAACACATGTTTACCATTATACCACAAATACAGCTTAAAAAAATTATTCGATAATATTATCGTCATAGCTGATCCAATCGCTAAAACTTCCTAAATAAAGCTTTACTTTGTCAAAGCCTGCTTCCTTTAACGCCAAAAAGTTCGGCGTTGCCGTAATGCCTGAGCCGCAGTAAACAATAATTTGTTTGTCCGGATCGACATCTTTGAATCTTTCTTTTTGATCCTCTGCCGGCTTAAACTGCCCGCCGCTAAATCCGTCGATATATGGTTTATTAATGGCACCAGGGATATGACCGGCCTTTTTATCAATCGGCTCTTCCATTCCCAGATAGCGCTTGGCTTCACGTGAATCAATTAGTATTGCTGCTTTTTTTCCGGCAGATACGGCTTTTACCTCTTCGATATCGGCTAAAAGTTCAGGCCGAATATGGCTGTGAAAATGAACTTTTTCGAAGGATGGAATATCCGCGGATAGAGGATAGTTCGCCGCCCGCCATTGTTTAAAACCGCCATTTAATACATATACCTTATCATGACCCAAATAGTGAAGCAGCCACCAAAAGCGTCCGGCAAATGAGCATTCGCCGTTGTCATAAGCAACAATGGTTACGGTCTCATCGATGCCTGCTTGTTCCAATTTGTGAATGAAATCTGGCAAATTAGGAAATGGATGACGGCCTCCATGTTCTTTAACGGTGCTGGATAGATCTTTTACCACATCAAAGAAAACGGCCCCAGGCAAATGGCTTTCTTCATATTCTTGACGGCCTTGCTCTTTATCCGCCAAAGAAAACCGGCAATCAACAATTCTAATCTTGCTGTCATCTAAATTTCTTAACAGCCAGTCTTTTTCTACAATGTACTTCAATCTAGTTCCCCCCTATGAATTAGCTAATTGCTGTTTTATTTCCATTAGCCGTTCAATTGGCACACCGCCGTCTATGGCAGCTAATAAGCTAAAGCAGAAATCCTCAGCCTGTTGTTTTATATGGTCAAGTAAACGGTAGAATTCGCGAGATATTTCATCCGTATAATATTGAGTCACTCGTTCAGCTTCCTGATTTAAATACTGGTCCGCCAGCGGATTTAACACGTTTTGAAGTTCCTCCAGCATAAATTTTTTCTCATCCTTTTCAAAAAAGGCCTTCGGACTCTTAAAATAAGAGAGTGCTCTGGCAAACACTTGGAGGTCAGTCTTGCTAAAGGCAATTGGGAAATCAAGCTGATTATTGGCGTTGACTTCAACAAATGAAAAAGATAAATCCTGATTAATGTCCTGTAAGTGCCAGACAATCGTTTCCTGGTATTCCGCAAACAGTTTTTCCACAAACCGGTCTAGTCTAACAGTTGTCGCCCGCATCTCTTGAGCAAAGTCAAAACCAAGGCTCTCTAAGAATTCTTCAAGGGCCGCTTGCAGGACTTTTTTCAAGTTGCGCCCATCATCCCTTAATGTCGATGGGTTAAAGGCTTCTTTAAAGAAATCACCAAAGCGGAAAAAGACCCGCTGTTTAATGTAGTAAATTAACTCTTCAGCTTCCTGAAGCATGCGGCTCGTGAGATGGTCAGCGGTTTGGGCGGCTAATAGACCAATAATTTCCGCCTTCTGCTGCTCAATCTCAAAGCGCTTTTTCGCTTTGAGATTCTTATCTTCTTTGGCAGTTTGAATCAGCTTGTTCATGACAGCCTGAAGACGTGTCACTTCTTTTTCCGCCGCGGAAACTGCCATTTCCGTTAAATCATTGGAAATAAACTCTGCGAAATCATGCTCAAAATAACTCATTCCCGATGATTCTGCCGCTGGTTGATCTGTTTTTTCCTGCAGCGCAAGCAAGCTTGATAATGGATAAAGATGGGGATTGCGAATCCCGTATTTCACCAGCTGATCTTGAACATAATCACAAACAGCCTGTTTTTCCTCCTCGTTCTCAGCCAAGTCAATGGCATTAATAATAAAGAACATTTTATCAAGCTGGAATGAATCCTTAACCCGGCCCAACTGAATTAGAAATTCCCGGTCTGCTTTTGAAAAGGCATGATTGTAATAAGTGACGAAAAGAATCGCATCTGAATTTTTGATATAATCAAAGGCAACCCCGGTATGTCGTGCATTAATCGAATCCGCCCCAGGTGTGTCAACTAAAGTGATTCCTTTCCGGGTTAATTCGCAGTCATAGTAAAGCTCAATCCATTCGACATAACAAGATCTTTCCTCTAAGGCAACAAAATTATGAAACTCGTTAAGATCCGTGACTAAAACCGTGCCCAAGCGTGGTACAAAGGCGGAGTATCCTTTTGCAAATGCCGTTAAAAAGGCAAAATGGGTTTTCTCCAAGACACCCGCCTGGCCTTGCTCAAGCATAATCGAGCTGATATGTTTTATCGCCTCTGTGAAATCCTTGGCCTGTAAATCAAAAAACTTTAACGAACGGTTAACATCCTCAAGCATTGCCGCACTTTCCTTAAACTTCACCAAGGCCGTACCGTGCTTGTACTCGGAGGTTACCGGTTTAATTTTATTAATCGCCGCAGTAGTCGGGTTTGGTGAAACCGGCAACACCCTTTCTCCCATTAAGGCATTGGCAAATGAGGATTTGCCTGCGCTAAAAGCACCAAATAAAGCAACGGTAAAACCTTTGTTTTCTAATCTGCCAGCCTTCTCCATCAATTCAATTGATAATTTTTGGAACCCCGGTAAATCCACGATTAACTTTGAAGCCAGCTGCAGTCTGGCAACTGTCGTTTTCAGCTGATCCTCTGCCCGCTTACTATTCGATTGACGACTCCGAGCAAGCTTATCGCTAGCTGGCGTAATCAGCTTTTCTTTTTTTTCTTTAAGAGGTTCATAATCGGACTTCACCAGCTCATATTCCTCTTCCGCCAGCTTAAATAGATCATGATCTTCTTGAAAGAAGACGTCGGTTTCACTGAGTAAATCATTGATAATTGTTTCTTTCCTGGCAATCTGTTGTTCAAATGATGTTAGTTCCGAGAATGCCGCAACATACTGCTGCATATGACTCAGTTCCTGCTCATATTGAGTTCTTAACCTTTTTACCTGCTCGGAAAGAGAACTAAGCAAGCTCGCTTTAAATTGACCAAGTTCATTTCTGGCATACTTCTTAATATCATTGGCAACATCTTCAGTATAATGAAGCAAATATTCCCCGGTTAAGCGGGCTCCTGACTTTATCGCATCAAGTAAGATCTTTTCAGGAACCGAGAGCGAAAATTTTTGCGCCATGTCTAATAGTTCACCATGATTTAATCCGGCCTCTTTTAATGTCCTTAACAAAAATTCACGTAAGTGCCATTCAAGCTGTGACTTCGTTTTATCATTGATATCATCGTAAAATTTTTGGAATCGGGCTTTTTTCTCCTCCAGCGTTTTCTGCTTTGAAAACAGGAACCCTACCTTAAATTCCGGCTGTGATGACTCCAGAAAGCTTTCAGCTAAAGCTCTAGTTTGAAACGGCATTAAATAGGCATTTTTTAAAATTTTATCCATTTCTGCATCAAATTGCTTTTCCTTTTTTGTGACACTTTCGGTTAGTTCTTCCAAGTCAGCAGAAATTTTCCGATAGGTTTCCAGTAATCCTGTTTTTTCCTCGTCAGTTAAATCATTTAATCGGGCAAAAATCGGTGCTAGTTTATCCTTCTCTGCTTTTCTTGTATGTTCAATATGTTCCGCGGCAATTTTTTTTAAAGAATGGAATACGGATGGCAGTAAAAATTGATCTTTTTCAACTAAATGGTCAGCAATAAACTGCCGCAGGTCCTGAAACTGATTAAATGGGTGTTCTTTATCTTTTAATGACGTATAAAAGATTTTTGCCGGCTTTACCCCCCAAGAACCAAAAGCATCAACTACACTTTGCTGAAAGTCTTGAAAACTTAGCTCTTCTTCCTTATGTTTATCAATTTGATTGACAATTAAATAGACATCCTTCCCTGCCTCTGTCAGCTCTTTCGTAAATAAAAAATTCAATTCTGCCTGAACATGATTATAATCCATTACATAAAGGATCAAATCTGCTAAATGGATCGCTGATTCAGTGGCAATCCGATGAGCATCATCGGCTGAATCAATCCCAGGTGTATCCATAATCACCGTATTCTCTGGCAGATGGGAGTCACTGTGACTAATCTCAATTTCCTCAATTTTATCGCCGTCTTTACAATAATTTTTAACCAGTTCATAGTCATAAGGAGCTAAATAAAGGCGCGGCTTACCGCTTTTGAAAAAGACTTTTGCATAATCATCGCCGGATTTCACCTTCACCAGGTTGGCACTGGTAGGAATTGGACTCGACGGCAATAAATTTTCTCCCACTACCCGATTGATCATCGTTGATTTTCCTGCGGAAAAATGACCGCAAAAGGCAATCGCATATTCCCGATTGGCCAATTTTTTTGCTAACTGTTTCACTTTTTCAGCATTTTCGTGATCACTTTGTTCCATTAAATAGTCGTACATCAAGACCATCTTTTGTTTAAGTGTCTGGATGGTTTCATTTTGCTTGGCAGTTTTCACCATTACATTTAATCCCCTTAGCATCGTGATAATAATTTCTATTTTATACGATAATTCAAACTTTTCCTATCTTGACACTTCAAACCGGTTTAATTTTTTAAAAAATAAAAAAGCCAAGGAGTGTACAAGCTCCCTGGCAAAAATTAAATCCATTTTAATGAGTTACATTTTTTAAAACGTGCTTAATGACAAATGCGTAAATAATGATTGTTCCGACAACAAAAGCATATGTCATATGTAACACTCTCCTTATTACGTCCGTTGCTGAGAACAATTCTCACTCTAATCAAATTGTAGCACTGATGATAATCATTTTCAACATCAAAAAAGTAAAAGTCACAATTATTTCACAATCTTTGGTATAAAACGATTATAATCATGAAAAGTTCCTTCATATTCCGTTAACCTTTTAAGTGCTTTTTCCTCTTCCGGAATCCGAATCATAAGCATGAACATATTTAATAATGTAAAAATAAATAATGTATAATAGGTGGAAAACAATAATGGAATCACGATAAACTCCAATGTAACGATACAGTAGTTAGGATGTTTCATAAAGCGGTATGGACCATTCTTGACTACTTTTGCATTTGGCAGCACAATAATTTTCGTGTTCCAATACTTACCGAGTGACGCGATGATCCAAATTCTCATCATCTGCCCCAATATAAAAAGAAGGAAAATTGCCGGCCATAACGGAGTTAACCTGCAATTAAAGAAAATTTTTTCAAAAACAAATACCGCAAAAAACAGCATGTGCATCGTGACTAGATAACGATAGTGATCTTTGCCGAATTCAACTGCCCCCCGCTGTTTCAACCACTTTTCATTCCTTTTTGCAATCACCAGTTCTATTAAACGTGCGGTAATTAGATAGCTGATTAAGCAAAGAAACGGTGTACTACTACTCATTCAAACCACCTTAATAATAACAATTCCATACTAAAGCCCGGACCGAGGGCAGCGCACAAAGCATTGGCCCCAACCGGAATTTGCAATTCCAAATAACGCTTTAACACATAAAATATAGTCGCTGAAGACATATTTCCGTATTGTCTTAACACCTCCAAAGAATTTTCAACCATGGAAGCAGGGATATGTAGTGCTTTCAAATAAGCGTCTAGTACCTTTTTACCACCCGGATGGGCAATAAAATAATCTATTTTTTCCAAATGAAGCCGCTGATGTTGAAGAAAGCTGATAACATTTGGCTTTAGCCATCGCTCGATGATACTGGGGATATCGCGGGAGAAGAGAACGTATAAGCCCTCATTTTGAAGATCCCACCCCATAACATCCAATGAATCAGGCATTAACGTCGACTGCGTGGCCATTATTGCCGGCAAGGTTTTTTTCAATCTTACTTCATCCAGATTACAACCATCTCCACAAATCAGCGCACAAGCTATACCATCAGCAAAAAGCGATGTGGCGATTAAATTACTTTTTGAAAGGTCATCATGCTGAAATGTGAGACTGCAAAGTTCAACTGCCAAGACAAGAACTTTTGCGCTGGGAAAGGCCAGGCAATATTCATATGCTCTTGATAACCCGGCGGCCCCGCCGGCACAGCCAAGCCCCCAAATGGGGATCCGTTTTGTGTTTGGGTTAAACGGGAGAAGATTCATTATCCTCGCCTCTATAGTGGGAGTAGCAAAACCAGTTGTCGAGACAAAAAAGATGGCATCAATTTCCGCAACGGGAATTGATTTTTTTAAAAATGAGCGATTTGTTAAACAATTTATAACTGCAGCCTTCCCTAAAGAAACCGCTGCTTCAATATAAGCATCATTTCTTTCTTTTAATGAATGGCTGTTCCCGAACCAGGCTAAATCTTTCACAAAATGGCGTTTTTCAATTTGACCATTTTGAAACACCTGCAATAATCTATCGATATCCTTATAGGCATTTGAAAATAGATTTTTGGCAAATTCAGAGGCTTTGTCTTGTTTTATTTCAAACGGCGGAATAACTTCTGCAATAGAAATGATTGTTGGCATTTTCTGACTCCCTAATATATTTACGGAATATTATCTCCTGTTCACCAGCCATTATTCCAGTAAAAAAAAAGCCTCCCCGCAGATGGAGAAGCAAACGTTTTGAAGGTTGTTGTTGTGCTCTATTATTATATAGCAGATTCATTGGCCAGGCATTGAACAATCTTTTCCAGCTTTATTTTTCGGGCTGCTTATGAATTTCAATCTTTATTTTGTTACTGGCTAAAATTCCGCATATTTTACAATACTCCATTTTGCTATACAATAAGCGGCATTGCTCACAGTAATATTTCTCCACTTACCGATCACTCTCTTCCAATCTGAAAAATATTCAAATAATAATTATACTATTCCTTCTATCCGATAAGGTGACATAAAATGGCGAAAGGACCTTTTAGGAAAATTCAACTACTTATGTCACAAGTGAGTTATGGCATTTCACATTTTGTTCACATTTGCAAAAATGCAAAATGTGACATAAATCACTATTACATCAATTTTTCACTATATTCATAGTGAAAATATAAAGTATGAACAATTTGTGAACTCTTAAATTTGGTATTTTTCTTTCAAGATTGTTTTGTATTATGAAAGAGAACTAAATTATTTTTATTTTTAAACTTTCAGAAGGGAGTGTTTGGGGATGGCGAAAGCAGAACTTAAAACGGAACAAAAAACAGAAATAGAAGATAGTTCTTCTTTAAAAGGAACACTTGCATCCGTTTTCTTCCTGGGATTGTTTATTGTTATCACCTGGGTTAGTGTTTACATGCTATTCGTAGAACGTTTTTAAAGATTGAAGGGGGAAAAAATTATGCATATGCATAAGCTGGAAAAAATTTGGCTAATAGTGGGTGTTAGCTGCCTGGTTCTTTTCTTAACCACGATAGGTGTAAGCGCCTTCTACCTTGGCAATAAACCGCCAAGCTGTTTAACAACAGTAGACCCTGATAAGGTCGATCAGCAAAAGCCATTCGACAAACCGGGGTTACATAAAGTAGAAGGAAAAGACTGGGATTATGAGCTAGTCTATGTTGCGCAGGCATTCTCATATAATCCCGCTCAAGTAAAAGTTCCTCTTGGGGCGAAAGTAAAGGTAATTGCTACAACGAAAGACGTCATTCACGGTTTTGAAGTTGCCGGAACGAATATTAATATGATGCTTGAACCTGGCTATGTCAGCGAATATACGACAACATTTAATAAAGCTGGCGAATATTTAGTCGTTTGTAACGAATATTGCGGCTCGGGTCACCATTTAATGTTCTCAAAGATAGAGGTGGTTAAACAATGATAAATAGTGTTTCGGCAAAGGTAAAGGTTGATCCCAAAGATGCAAAGGTTTCAATGGCGCATTTTTATGTGGCCTTTATAGCGCTTGCTCTTGGGGGACTTATGGGCTTACTGCAAGTGCTCGTCCGTTCCGGTAAATTCGAATTACCATTAGGAATAGGCTATTATGAGATTTTAACCACCCACGGTGTGTTAATGGGGCTTATTTTAACTACGTTTTTCATCATGGGATTCCAATATGCTGCAGTCAGCAAAACAGCCGGAACCCACTCTAATGCAGCGAGACGTGCTGGTTGGATTGGTTTTTGGCTGATGACAATTGGAACATTAATGGCGGCTGCGATGATTTTGACCAATAAAGCATCCGTTCTTTATACGTTCTATGCACCGCTTCAAGCACATTGGATTTTCTACTTAGGTTTAACCTTGGTCGTTGTCGGCAGCTGGGTTGATGGTGCAGCACAAATTATGACCTACGCTAAATGGCGGAAGAATAATCCTGGGAAACCAAGTCCGCTTTTGACCTTTATGGCTGTTATTAATACAGTAATGTGGATTGTCGCTACCCTTGGTGTAGCCTCAACTGTATTATTCCAATTGCTTCCATGGTCTTTGGGTCTGGTTGACCGGGTTGATGTCCTGGTAAGCCGTACGCTCTTCTGGTACTTCGGTCACCCGCTGGTTTATTTCTGGTTACTTCCTGCTTATATGGCTTGGTATGTTGTGATTCCAAAAGTAATTGGTGGCAAAATTTTCTCAGATTCTTTAGCTCGTTTGACATTTATTTTATTCCTGCTATTTTCGGTTCCGGTCGGTTTCCACCATCAGTTAATGGAACCGGGGATTGATCCAGCATGGAAGTTCATTCAAGTTATCCTGACATTTATGGTTGTCATCCCATCATTGATGACCGCATTCTCCCTCTTCGCTACATTTGAAAGATATGGACGTAGCAAGGGAGCAAAAGGCCTTTTCGGCTGGTTTAAAGTACTTCCGTGGAATGATGCCCGCTTTACCGTTCCATTTATCGGTATGGTTGCATTTATCCCTGCAGGTGCTGGTGGTATTGTCAATGCTTCCAACCAAATGGACCAGGTAGTTCATAACACTATTTGGGTAACGGGTCACTTTCATCTTACAGTTGCAACCGCTGTATTATTAACATTCCTGGGTGTGTCTTATTGGCTTGTCCCGCATTTAACGGGGCGTAAACTAACAAAATCCATGAATAAATTGGCGATTATCCAAGGTTGGGTTTGGTTTATTGGAATGACGTTCATGTCTGTAGCAATGCATCTTGAAGGTCTCTTAGGCGGACCACGACGCTCAAGTTTTTCAACATATGGGAATTCACAGCAGGCTTTAGATTGGATTCCATACCAAATTGCCCAAGCAGTCGGCGGATCGATTTTATTCATTGGGATTATCTTGTTCTTAATCATTTTTATTAATCTCGCTTTCTTTGCACCAAAAGGAGAAGAAGAATTCCCTGTTGGTGAAGCAGAGAATCTGGAAGAAAAAGCACCATTGGTATTTGAAAACTGGAAATTATGGCTTGGAATAACTGCTGTACTTATCTTGTTTGCCTACACGGTGCCATTCATTGATATCATTCAAAATGCACCAATTGGCTCAAAAGGCTTTAAGACATGGTAATAAAAAGTAAATACTTTGTTAAAAGAAAACATCTTTAGATAAACAAAAGAAAAAAACACTTGAAAACTAGGACAAACGAAGGCTTCAATCGATGATTGAAGCCTTTTGTTTTTTTGGCAGATTAACGATAATAACTGATGCGAGAATTAGACTGGATCCAATGGCCTGAATCAATCCAAAGCTTTCCTTATAAAGTAATAGGCTTAATAAAGTAGCCACCAAAGGTTCAACAGTTGCAATGATGGCTGCCTTACTGCTTTCAATTTTCTCCAACCCCTTCGTATATAATAAAAAGGCAATAACGGTTGGAAACAACGCAAAACCAATTCCATAAATGAGGACTTGCCCACTAAAAAGTAATCCTGCTTTATTCCATAGACCGGAAATTGGGAGTAAGAAAATAGCCGCGATTAAAAATGTATAAAAGGTAACGGTAAACGGCTGATATTTTTCCAAGGCAAATTTACCAAAGATGCTATATAAGGCATAACCAAAACCGGCACCAAGACCAGTAATAATGCCAAGCGTACTTAAAGAGGCAGCATCATGTTGGCTGACGCCGGCAATTAGCATACACCCCAGGATCGTTCCGGAGACTGAGACAGCCTTTAGCCATGTCATTTTTTCCTTTAAAAACAAAAATGATAAAATGGTCACGAAAGCCGGCGATGTATAAAGCAATATGACCGCTAAAGATAAATTCATTTGATTAACGGAAGTAAAATAGCACCAATTAAATAACACAATACTAAAGATTCCCGTCCCGATAAATAACTTCAAATCTGATAGAGAAATTTTCATCTGCGGCCGATATTTTACCAGTCCGATAATCCCCAGCAATATGGCTGCCATTACCACTCGGATAGTAACAATTTCCATTGAAGATAAGCCAATAGCTGAAAGTTTCCGAACAAAGATCGCGATAATCCCCCATAACGTCGCACTAATAGATATCAAAAAAATCGGGTAAACGTGTTTCAATTTAACTGATACACCTTTCCATATTTTTCTGATAAATAATCAATGTCTTTCTGACATAATTCTAAGAACTCCATAGTTAATGGTCCAAAATCCATCAAAGCTTCCCCCTTTTTCATAAAATAAATTTTATCACATTCTTCTGAAAAGTTAAAAGACGGTGCAAGCGATCTCCCCTTTATAAAAAAATACAACAGAAGTTATTTCTGTTGTAAAATAAATTTATCTAAAATAATGGGTTTCTCGAATGTTTTAAAGAGGGACTTGTCAAATCAGCAAAAATTATCTCTTACTAATCGTTACTTTCCAAATTTCAGGACCTTCTTCAGTATACTCCCAAGTAAATTGCTCTGCTCTCTCCATCATAAATTGATATAGCAGGGGCTTTGGATCATGGTCATTGATAATTTGCATGATTTCCCCCGATGCTAACGCATCAAATGCTTTAAAGATCGTTGGATGTTTTTCACGTGGTGGATAATCTGGTACATTTATTACCTTAGCAAAAGTTTGCAATAGAATCACTCCTGTTATTTCGTTAACTGCTATTACATTATAAAAAATGTTTTTCCAAGAAATAGTGAACCCTATCACAGTTTATTGATGATTTTGTTAATAGGTTTAAGGCAAAGGAGGATTTGGGATGAAGGAATTAGTTGGCACCTGCAGTTGCTGTGGTAAAGACATTTATTGTTTAGACGGTTTTTTCAATGGAGTCATGACGGATGAAAAACAAAGTTACTGCTTCACTTGCTACGAAACTATATGCAAAAAAAATGAAAATCCGTAAAGCTGAGCCTTACGGATTTTCATTATTTATTCTTCTTCATAATCAAGTGTTAAATCTTTAACCGGGAGCTTTTCCCCCTCTTTATGTGTTGGCTTACGCAAATTGAAAAGCGCTTTAATGCAGAATAGTGTAAGAACAATTACTCCGGCTAGGAAAATGGTGTCAGGAACAGCACGCCAGGTTAATATAGTTTGCACAAAGTCCTGTTTCAGGAATGCCGAGGAACGGCTGGCTGCATAACCATGATAGAAGGCTTCTTTTATTTGCTTAATACCGACAGGAAGCAGCGATAAGAAGACCATTCCGGCAAGACCGATATTTAACATGATACAGCTAAATTTAATCCACTTATCATTCCAAGCCTCTGGTTTTACAACATTTCTTAAGGAGTATAGCAGGACTGCACAGGCAAACATACCATATACCCCCATCATCGCACCATGTCCATGAGCCGGTGTTAAGAATTGCCCATGTTCAAAGTAGGAAACGGCTGGCAGATTGATCAAGAATCCTAGGACACCAGCACCAACCAAGTTCCAGATGGCAACAGAAATCAAGAACCAGAAGGTACCTTTGAAAGGAAAATCGACGCCGCCATCACGCATCATTCTATATTGTTCATATGCTTCAAGAATTAATAATGTCAACGGAATGACTTCCAGAGCTGAGAAAACAGCACCAAGTCCTATCCAAACCTCAGCGGATCCGTTATAGTAATAATGGTGGCCAATGCCGATTACCCCGCTGCCTAACAATAAAATTAATTGGAAGTATAATTGTCTAACAGTTGATTTTTTCGTAACGAGTCCCAATTGAACAAGTAAGAACCCGATTACCACTACGGCAAACACTTCGAAAATTCCTTCCACCCAAAGGTGAATGATCCACCAACGCCAATAATCAGCAAAGGTAAAGCTTGTATCCGGATTAATAAATAATGCGAAGATATAAAAGGCTGGAACAGCAATTGCCGAGTAAAATAATAAGTGAATTAAACCGCCTTTATCACTTTCTTTCTTTAATCCGGCTTTAATTCCCCGAAAGACAATAAACAGCCAAATAAACATACCTACGATCAGAATCAGCTGCCATACACGTCCCAGCTCAATATATTCCCAGCCTGAGTGTCCGAACAGGAACCATTCGTTGCCTAAATAGCCTTTGGCACCAAGCCATTCGCCGACCATGCTGCCGCCGACAAGGACAACTAATGCCCAGAATAAAATATCAACTAATAATCCTTGCTTCTTCGGTTCATAACCGCCAACAAGCGGTGCTACATAGATCCCCATTCCAAGCCAGGCAGTTGCAATCCAGAATATCGCCAGCTGCAAATGATAGCCTTTTGTGATATTAAATGGAAGGATATCATGAATCCACTTTATTCCGAAAAAGCTCTCCGGTTCAATGTAATAGTGGGCAAGTAACGCCCCAAACATACATTGAACAAAGAATAACACTGAAACAACGGCAAAATACTTTCCTGTTTTAACCTGCGAACTTGTCACCGGCATGGCACGCAAATCTATCCGCGGGAAATTTCCTTCCTTATAGGCCTCTTTCATGCTAAATTGATAACGGTAGAAGAAGTATAGAATAATTCCAATCATTAAAATTAATATCGTAACGCTTGCTCCGCTCCACCATACAGCTGAGAAAGACAGATGATTTCCGGCATCTTCGTAATACGGCCAGTTATTCGTATAGGTTATTTTGTCTCCTGGCCGTACAGTGCTTGAGAGCCAGGCCGTCCAGAAGAAGAAATCAGAAATTTGCTTTATTTGATCCCCGTTATCTACATAGGCACGATGACTTGTTGGCATATCTGATTCTTTTATTAGATTGGCCTTTAAACCCCAGCTATCGCCTTTTGTGAAAATCTTCTTATAATATGTACGCACTTTCTCCAAGCCAAACGCCTGTGCGTCCGTAAGCTGCAAAGTATCTTTGCTTGAATCATAACGATTTTTTCGCATTTCCTTAATAACTTGATTTTTGATGATTGCCTTATCATCCGTATTTAGGGTCGCATAATTTTGCTGATACTGTTGATTTGCCTTAAAATCCTGCATTCCTTCGGTATATATTTTTAATGCTTCGGCCGTATAGTCCGGTCCCATATAGGAGCCATGTCCAAGCACGGTACCATAATCCATTAATCCGTATTTTTGCCATACGGCCTGGCCGCCCATAATTGATTTTTTCGTTAACAATACTTCACCCTTTTGATTGGTGATTTTCAGCGGCCTAGGAGCTTGTTCCTTGAAGATCCAATAACCTCCCCCAAGCAAAACTGTGAAACTAAGAATAATAGTGACTAATAGAATAGATTTCAATAGGGCATTTTTATTTTCCTTTGCCATTTTTTTTGTGGCTGTTCCCCTTTGGATATCCATTTGGTTCTCCTCCTTTTCATTACAAATCATATTTTAGCTTTCCAATAATTCTACAGTGTGAGGCGCCTCATTTTTAATCTGTGATAATTCTCACATTTAGCGGATTTTTGTTCACAATTTTGTCACATCAAGAATTATTTTCATAAAAACTTCACTTCTATGATGCAGGTCACATATTTACTGTGATTTCATTGCTAAAATAGTTCCGAATAGAGTAATTAATAACATGAAGGTGATGTTAATGAGGCAAGAGGACATAGAAAAGAGACTATCCGATGTCCCCTTATTTAAAGAGTTATCATCCGATGAACTAGCTCCCATCGTGGAGATTGCCCTAACTCGCTTTTATAAGCATAAGATGTATGTTTTTATGCAGGACGACCCCCTTGATCGTGTCTTCTTTATTCATCGCGGTAAGGTGAAAATTTACAAAACTGATTTTACCGGTAAGGAGCAAATTGTCTCGGTGTTGGAACCGGGTGAAATGTTTCCTCATGCCGGCTTTTTTAGGAAGGGGCATTATCCAGCACATGCTGAGGTTATCGAGGATGCAGATTTAATTGTTATCCCTATTGACAAATTTGAAGAAATCCTCATTTCTTTTCCTGAACTTTGTATTAAACTTTTTAAAGTGCTGGGAGAAAAAATTATCGATTTACAAGGGAGATTAGAAGCGCAGGTTCTTCATAATACATTTGAACAAATTGTTCTCCTGCTTATTAGGTTATGTAAAACGAATGGGGAAAAAATCGGGGGTCATTATAAGCTGACAACCCCATTTACAAATCGGGAATTGGCCAATATGATTGGAACTTCCAGGGAAACTGTCAGCCGTACGATTAACCAATTAAAAAAGAAAAAGCAAGTTGTTCTGAGTGAGGATGGGTTTTACTATATCGACCGTGAATCCCTCCAAGGAGAATTGTTTTCTTAATTTGAAGGAAAGGTAAGGATGGTTAAATGGAACCGAAAATAATTGAATTAGATGTTAGAGAAGATTTAAAAAATAAAATTGAGCCATTCCAAAAAATAATGGAGGCTGTAAAGGATTGCAATCAGGGCGATATCTTCATTCTTCATGCCCCGTTTAAGCCAACCCCGCTGTTTGCCATTTTAAAAGCAAAGGGCTTTTCCCATGAGGCGGAGGAAATCGAAAAAAAGCATTGGAAAGTAACCTTTACAAAGAGCAACTAGGAGTGTGAAATCAATGAAAATGCTAGATAATCGTGGTCTTGAGCCGCCACAGCCAATGATGCGGACTTTAGCTGCATTAACAAAAATGAAAGATGATGAAGTATTAACGATTATTAATGATAGAAGACCCATGTTCCTTTATGAGCAGCTGGAAGAACTCGGATATAAACAGCGAACCGAACAACAATCAGATGGAAGTTTTAAAATTGAAATCTTTCGTTAAGAAGGTGAGACTATGCTTCCGCAGAATTTAGGAAGTGAAACCAATTTCAAACTTCCTTTTTCCTTTATATTATTTAGTTTAATAGCCCTCATTGCCTCGCAAATCATGTTGCTATTTAACGGGCAAATGGTGACCGGGGGCAGCTTTCGAATTCCGGGGATTTGGTCGGCAGCCCATTTATTAGTCCTGGGGTGGGCCTTGATGATTGCTATGGGAGCGATGTACCAGCTGGTACCAGTGGCCTTTTTAACTAAAATTTGGAGTGAAAAATTGGGTTTTATCCAATTTTTCATTACGGCAATAGGAGTCATCTCCTTTGCTGTCACTTTATATTTTTCACCGCAACATGCGTTGATTCCAGGGATCCTGACCCTTTTGGGAATTTTAATGTTTATATTTCAAATGCTGATGACCTTACAAACACAGGCTAAGCCAAATATCCTGACGGCTTTTGTCGGAACCGCTTTAGTTTGCTTGCTGCTGACGATATCCTTAGGGATCACCTTAATATATTGCTTAGAAACAGGTACCGGTACCAACTATTATCAAGCTATTTTTAAAAGCCATTTATTAATGGGCCTTACCGGCTGGTTTACTCTGTTAATTTTCGGATTTTCCTATAAGATGGTTCCGATGTTTTCATTATCGCATGGTTTTCCAATGATTCATGCCAGATATGTATATGGATTTTATACAGCAGGACTGATCATCACACTCATTTCCTTCTTTAATGGACAAAGCGTTTTAACAAAGGTTGGTTTCTTTCTACTGTTAGTGGGGTTTTCCATTTTCAGCTGGCATATCAGCATCATCATTAACAAAAGGTTAAAGAAAAAACTCGATAAGCCGTTCTCATTTGCTTTGTCAGCTATTGGCTTGGGAAACATTATTCATTTGGCAGCCTTCTTGCTTTTATGGACTTCAACATTTAATAAGGTGATCGGACCGCTCGTCTACGCCTATATTTTACTTTGGATCGTTCTTAGCATCACAGGCTATTTATATAAGATTGTTCCTTTCCTCTGGTGGACCTATAAATACAGTAAAGAAATTGGCAAAGCAAAGGTACCTGCTTTAAAGGAAATGATGAATGAAAAACTCATAGCCCCTGTTTTGTCATTATTGATAACCGCAGTAGCTGTCGTTTTTTGTTCCTTAATCATCCAATCTGCAGTTCTCTTTAATATTGGACAATTCGTTGCATCGATTGTATTTATCGTGTTTGCTGGTGGAATCTTTAGCGTTTTAAAAAAATAACGAGGTGTTTACGATGAACTTAGAAGAGAAAATACTCGAAGCATTAAAAAGCGTCTATGATCCTGAATTAAATATGAATGTGGTCGATTTAGGATTAATATATGGTATCGGGACTACTGAACAAGGCGATGTACAAATTACCATGACCTTAACAACACCAGGATGCCCGCTTCACAGCAGTATTACGAGCGGAGTGCGCTACTGTGTCGAAGCGCTTGAAGAAACCAGAAACGTCGAGGTTAACCTCGTCTGGGAACCAGCATGGTCCCCTGACAAAATGACAGAAGAAGGAAAAAGAGCATTAGGAAGATGGTGAAAGGGTGTTTTTTCCCATCCCCCCATAATTAAATTAGTAAAAAACCAGACGATATTAAACATAAGTAACAATTCATAGCCTTTAATTTTTTGTGTAGCAATGAACCAATAATGCTAGTTTGGTTGCTACACACCACACCCCTCAAATATAAATAAACATAAAAATGTTGGAATTAGATCCAACAAGTACGGGCACAAAAATAAATTTTTTTGAAGCTGTCATCACCCTCATGCATGAAAGTCGCATATTACAATCTTAAGAGTATCCGATTTAAAAATCTGACTTATATATCTGATGCTTTCACTAAACATAAGAAAACCGGGGCAAATTTACCTCCCCGGCTCCTATTTTTTGTGGTGCTTCCCCTTCGGCTCGTATTATTGATTACAGCTATGACTGAGTGACATCCGTGCCATAGTTTTGAGCCACTAGGGAAATCGAAGAGCCCCCAGAAAATAATGTGTTCTACATGTAGTTTGTAGTATCAGTTTGTCACTTTACAACGAGTTCTCTACAGGCATGGATTCCTAGCCAGAAAGCCAGCATCCATAGGGGCTGTCTCAGTCGATAAGGCTATCATCCCGTTTCTCATTGTAATAAAGTGCACGTCTAGTCCGAAATCTATTTTATGGTGGCTCTAGCCATGGCAGGGGTGTCACTATTTTTTGTCCTAAGTGTCCCAGCAGTGTCACTTTTACAAGGCAATAATCGATTATTTAGGTACTTCTTTCTACAAACTTTTTTAGTAATTCTACTGTTTTTTTAATGTCTTGATTATCAACCATTTCAAATGCAGTATGTGTATATCTAGTTGGAATACCAACTAATGCTGAAGGGATTCCTCTGTCATAAAATGCAATACCATCAGACCCATACTTACTGTAAATACCGATTTGATAAGGGATATTATTTTCTTTAGCTGTATCTTCTAACTGCCATAAAAGGTTTGTATCATAATGAATAGCCCCATCTTTATAGACTAATGCAGGTCCGGCACCTAATCGATTAGGATAATCCTGTTGATTTACCGTTGGTATATCCCCTACTAAGCCAATATCCAATGGGATAGCAAGGTCAAATTTCATAAATTCACCTAAAGCATAAGCGCCATGCGCTTTATTTTCTTCTTGAACCGTTGTACCTAACCAAACCTCATAATTTAAGTCTTCAGGGTTCAAATTATTTAACAAAAGATCCATAATAAGAAGTCCCGCACGATCATCAATTGCTTTTCCAACATAACGGTTCCCTATTTTTGATAATTTTCTGTTCCATATAACACTCGATCCGACACGTACACCCATTTTTTCTACTTCCTCTTTGGTATTTACTCCAAGATCAACAAAAAATCCGTTAAAATCTAAATTACTTCCCATTTGTTGATTGGTAAGAATATGACCGGTAGGAGCAGCAAAAATACCGGTGGCTACAACTCCTTTACGATCAATAACTTGGGCTGTTTGACCAATCATATGTAAATGAATTGGGGCTGTTCTATGAGCCTCTTGAACTGGATCAAGTAAAATAAAACCAGTTGGTGTAATATACCTAACTATAAAACCAATCTCATCCATATGAGCTTGAATTAGTAATTTAGGTCCTTTACCACCTATTTTGCAAATAAGATTTCCTACAGGATCAATCATATATTCTTGAACTTTATCTTTCCAACGATTTTGTAACCAGTTTCGAACGGTATACTCATGGCCAACTGGCCCAGGTAGATCAATTAATTCCTTTAGAGTTCCATAAATTTTTTCATCATTTAATACCATGTCTTTTCCTCCCAATGTTTTATTATTTTATATTCCTTAAATTTCTGTTTCATTTAATTGAGCATCTACCTTTTTTCTTGAATTGAGTATACGCCAATCAAATACAACAGAAGCTAATGCTAGCAATAAGAAAATTAAATTAACTATCATCACAAATTGAAAACCTTCTATTGAAATATTCCCTTTTTGATTTTGTATAATTGAACCAAAAAAACCAGCAGCAAAGGCACCAGTAATAAACTGTATCATTTGAAATACACCCATATAGTTTCCGGTTTGATCGGAAGGTACAGAAAGTAAGGCAATTTTATTCTGAGAAGGCATTGTAAATGTTCCACCTAGACCAATTAAAATAAAAGTAACACTATAATAAATAACAGATGAAATAGAGGTACTAAATAACAAAAACATTGATCCTGAAATGGATGTGAGTATTCCCAAACTCAAAATAGTCCTTGGCTTTTTATCTGCTACTTTGCCTGAATATCGTGCAAAAAGGAATGTCATAAGTGCTTGACCTAATAAAATCCCTCCAACGATAACAGGCGTTATATTATGTATTTCTTGCATATAACTAGGTACAAAAAGAACAATAGAATTAACTACTAAAAATAAACAAAATACTCTTATACTAGCATTTATAAAGATTTTATTTTTAAAAATTCCTTTAGGGAGTAAAGAGAGATCGCCATTTTTACGTCTTTCTCCGTATAAAAACAGTGCTAAAAAGCCTAAAGAAAATACTAAACTAAATATTTTTGTAGTCAATGTTTGAGACATAAAGATTATTTGCATCGAAACAATCGCACCGAGTAAACAAAAGGCACTTAAAAACCCTACCTTTATTATTACATTCGATGGCGAAACATTTGGGAGATATAAAAATGCTAAAATAGCATTTAATAATGAAATAGCACATAAACAAATGAATATACCATTCCAACTTGTATAGTCTATTATAAGTCCTCCAAGAGCTGGACCTGTAAGTGTTGCTACAGAAAGGACAGTCGAAAACCATCCAAAAGCCCACCCGATCTTATTTTCTGAGAACAATTTTCGGATTAAGGAGATAATCACAGGTAAAATCATTGCATCTGCCAATGCCTGTAAAGATTGAAAAAATAAAAAACAATACCAACTATTAATTAATCCACTTAATAGTGATGAAATTGAAAATAGGCATAAACCAAATAAAAATTGTTTTCTTGCTTCTAACCTATCAGATAGCTTACCAAAGAAAGGCAAACCTACTGCGAATATAGAAAAAAACAATATATTTCTCCATTGTAATTCTCCAAAGGTAACATTAAATTCTTTTACAATATCAGGAAATGCAATGGTAATCATCGAGGTACTCATTACACCTGAGAAAACCCCCATGGAAATTATAATTATTAATAATTGATCATTAATTTTGTTTTTCATGGTAAACCCGCCACTTTTCATATGTTTTTCCGTTCAATTTTCTCTTGTAATAGGGTAGATTGTGAATTTTTCCAACCTTACAATGGGAGATCCCATTGTATTAGGTAATTGATTTGTCCATATTTATCACAACCAAATGCTGGATTATAAAATTTAACTATATCTGTAAGTTCGATTATTTTCGAAATCGCCTCAAATTTGTTCCCCTTAATATCAAATCTCCTAATTACCTTATTAGTAATCTTTCCATTTTCAATCCAATAACCATATGACGTACAATAAAATTAGTTCCCATGGAGCCCCCACCCCATGCTCCTATACAATAAATCCCTTTCTCGATATTTTCTATAATGTGATTAAACTTTTGACTTCCAGCATCAGCATAAGTTACTGACATTCTTGGGAGGGTAATTGGCATTTTAGGAACTCGCCTTCCACTCCCCCCATAAGGTGCATTCATAATTTTTTGCGTTTGTTTATTATGAAGAAGCTCGTTCCAAATTCCATCCTTAACTAATTGATTACATCTACCTGGCATCCCATCGTGATCCTTGTCGTAACTTCTCCGATGACCAGTAATCAGAGGATTATCAAAAACATTTAGTGGGAAGTCAGTTAATCTAGAACCTAACTTTACATCATTTTGATGCAGAATATATTGAAGATAGTTATCAGCCTCTGATGTATGACCAACGCATTCATGAATAAAAATTGATGCCGGCAAATGATCTAAAACCAGAGGCAATGTTTCAGTTCTTTCTAACTCTTTTCCAACTAGCGCAGCAATTATTTCATCTTCGATTGCCTCTCTTAACAATTCTAATAGGTTATTGGAAAAGGTAGTGTGCCAAATAACTGGAATAATATTTTTCTCTCTTTCCAAAAAAATTCTACATATAAAAACATTTTCAGTATTTAGGGTAAGATAATGTTTTTTTGTGCAAGCCAGGTTTCACGGGATTGAATTAAAACATGAAATTTTACTAAGTAATTCTTATATATTTTTAATAAATTTTTTAATTCTGTTATACAAGAATGTAACTCTTCATCCAATTTTTGAAATAAAAGAATTTTGGCTTTTGAATGAATGAAGGTAGAATTTCTATGTTCGACCTTATCATCTAATGAGTTATATTCGCTAGTTCTGAAAAAAAAGGAATCTTCCATATCCTTATACCTTCTTTTGGACATTAAATCATGTAAAATATAGATAATTCTAACGTTTTTTTCTCTATTCAACATTTTTAAGTCAGTCAGTCTTCCATTAATCCTAGACTTTTTAATTTATTTACGGTTTCCAAAAGAGTCTCTTGTGAAATATTATATTTTTTTATTAACTCTTCGGACTGACCAAGAATTGATTCTGTATTTCGGTGAATAAGTAAGTCCTCTATTAAAAAGTTTATAGGACCACAAATGAAATTGTTCTTGGTTGATGCATATAAAAAAGGAAAAATATTTTGTCGATTATCTACAGAATTATTACCTGTGATACTAGTATAAATATTCTTTGTATAGTGCTGTACACTATACTTACATGCAGCATTCTCATTTATATCGTCAGTTTGTATTATAAAATTCGGATTTTGATTAACCACTAATATTGACATTAAGGTAGTTAAAAACTCATGCTTAAGTACAAAGTGGTTAATATTATTTTCAGGATTATCTAATCTAAATAAATCTAATGATTTTCACTAGTGTTGCATAAAAAGTATCGGAATTTTCAGTTAAAATATTTCACCTTTTTAGGGCCAAAAAGATAAATACCCATTTAAAGGTGGCTCTGTCCATTTGGAAATTTATTTACAGTTAAACCTGA
>NZ_JAESWB010000246.1 GCF_016765675.1 Neobacillus paridis | reverse complement strand
GGCCGAGATCGCGTTCTCGCGGAAATCGGTTCCCGTCTGGCTGTACGAGCCCTGGTAGCGGCGCAGCTCAACCGTGCCGGTGGTTTTTGGCGACAGCTGATGCGACAGGCCCAGCGTGACGAGCGTGTTGTCGTCGGTGCGGTTGCTCAGCAATGAAGTGGTGCGGTAGTAACGCGCATTCAGGTTCATCGACGTCGATGGCGTCAGGCGCAGGTTCCACAGGCCGCTCACGCCGCGCTGGCGCGACTCGTCGATGAACAGCTGGTTGCCGCCCGTAAACAGGCCGACGTTGTCGGACACGGCCGTCTGCGGACGGCGCAGGGTGTTATAGACCGAGACCAGCACCGTGGACTTGCCGGTGTTGAGCGCCACCGAGCCCTGCAGCCGCTTTTGCAGGAAAAAACGGTTGGACAGGCCGGCGTTCGGGTTGGCCAGGGTTGCGGGCAGATTGGTGGCGCGGATGAACGCCTCGACCGCCTGCGCGCGCGCCGTCGGATCGGCAATCGTTGCGGAAAACACCTGATCCAGGAAGGCCGTGGTGCTGATCGATCCGGAGTCGAGCAGTTGCTGCTGGGTGGTGGTGATGTCTTCGTTGTAGCTGACGTTCCAGGTGGTATAGCGGCTGCGG
>NZ_JAESWB010000245.1 GCF_016765675.1 Neobacillus paridis | reverse complement strand
AGCTCGACTGGCCAGCGTCGGCATCTGCAATGGTCAGCGCGCCCTTTGTGGTCAGAAGATTTCCAGTCAGGCCCACGTCCTCCTGGACCGTGCCAGTCGATATGCCGCCGATCACCGGGACATCATTGGTGCCGGTCACCGTGATGGTTTGGACCTGGGTGACGGTGGTGCCCTTGTCGTCGGCGACGTTCACTTGGTAAGCCACCTGCACCGTCTGGCCTTGCGCCAGGTAATCCGGCGACGCCAGGCTGAAACTCCACTGCCCGCCGTCGGCAATCGTGTACGCCTGCTTGAAGGCAGCGGCCTGCGTGTCGGTCAGGGTGACGCCCGTGGTGGTCACTGTAGCGCCAGCCAGGCTCGCTGCCACAGTGGCATTGCGGTCGCTATCGCTGAAACCCAGCGTACCGGAAGCGCTCAAGGCGGCATTGCCTTCGAAAAGCTTCAGGTTGGTCGCCGTAGTAGTGATGACCGGCGCATCGTTGCTGCCAGTGACCGTCACCACCGCTGCAGCCGGTGTAACGCCGCCCTTGCCATCGACCACGCTGTAGCTGAATGTCATCTGGACGCTCTCATTT
>NZ_JAESWB010000244.1 GCF_016765675.1 Neobacillus paridis | reverse complement strand
GTTAAAGCCAATCGAAAGTAGAGCAACAGTCTGTTAAACACAGAGAGATCAAGCAAACTCTTCGTTTCTTAAGTCCGTTACCAGCATTTTTCCCGGCGAATGGGTAATGCAGAATGGTAATTTGCTTAGCTCAGCAATATATTGCGGCGTGACACCACATGCCCAAAATACAGGCAACTCATCATCCATCAAGGGCACGGGATCGCCAAAATCGGGTTTGGACAAATCAGTGATTCCCAATCCTTGGGGAAAACCGACATGGACGGGAGTCCCATGTACCCGAGGATAGCGGGCAGTAATTTCAACAGCACGCACCACATCCGACGCTTTTATCGGACGCATGCTAACAACCATATTTCCCCGCAAGCATCCCGCCGAGTGGCATGCCAAGTTCGTTTTATACATTGCGACATTTTTTCGCTGCTCAAGATGGCGCAGCGCAATGCCCTCACGGATCAATGCGTTTTCAAACGAGAAACTGCATCCCAGTAAGAAGACTACCAAGTCGTCCCGCCAGT
>NZ_JAESWB010000243.1 GCF_016765675.1 Neobacillus paridis | reverse complement strand
CAGATCGCGCTGGTCCCATTGTCGATGCTCGTCGGACCACTGGGTCTTGAGGCGACTAACCACGTTGGGCGACAGCCCTTTGGCATCTTCTCCCAGCAATACCTGCAGCGCTCCTTCCATGTCGCCCGTGGAGATGCCTTTGAGATAGAGCCACGGCAGCGCTGCCGACACCCGTGGCGACTTTCTGATGTAGGGTGGTGCAATGACGGAATTGAACTTCACGCCGTTGCCGCAGCGATCGCGCACCTTGGGTACCCGCACCGCCACCGGCCCTGCGCCAGTCAATATGTCGCGCTCGGGCAGATAGCCATTACGCACCACCGCCTTGTGCCCATGCAGGGTCCTGACATTCTCGTACTGGGCGAGCAACAGCGCCAGCTCGGCCTCGATGGCTTGCTGCACGATTTGCCGCGCACCGCGCTTGACCAGTTCATCCAGGCTCAGCCCGATTTCCTGTAGACCAATGCTTGATTCTTGCTTATCCTTGTCCATGGTGGAGGTTTCTCTCGTTGGTTGGTTTGAT
>NZ_JAESWB010000242.1:479-883 GCF_016765675.1 Neobacillus paridis | reverse complement strand
CGCGTGCTGACGGAAGCCGCGATCATGGGCAAGCGTGACGGTCTGCGCGGCCTGAAGGAAAACGTGATCGTTGGTCGCCTGATCCCGGCTGGTACGGGTCTGGCGTTCCACCGCGCCCGCAAGGAGAAGGAATCGTGGGAAGCGGAAGAGCGCACCGCGCTGCTGCAATCCGAGAAGGCGGCCCGCATCGCCGAGGCGGAAGCCGAAATGGCGGCTGCCGGCAACAACATCGGCAACACGGACGAGCAGGGCTGATCGGCTGATCAGGCTTTTGGCTCAAACAAAAACCCCGCGGAAACGCGGGGTTTTTTTATGCCCGACAGGCAGCATGCATGTCGTTGATATGTCGTTGATATGTCGTTGAATTCACAGGCACTGATGTCAGTGCGACGATAGGCTCGCTC
>NZ_JAESWB010000242.1:0-446 GCF_016765675.1 Neobacillus paridis | reverse complement strand
CTTGCAGCCCTTGTCGCTTGCGGTGTCGTTGAGCAGAAACGGGATGGCTAGCAAACCCATGTGGGCATACCTGTTACGGCAATCTGCACGAGAAGAACGGGACACGGCTTGTTCAAGCTTGTTCTCGTCTCTCGGCTCGCCAAGGCCTGGTTTGGCCGGGCGGGCTTGCACGGCGTCTGCATGTCGCGGCAGCCAGCGCTGGTCCAGCGCGCCAGCATTCGACTTCCAGTCTGACGGCTGCCGGCCCGAGCGTACATCTTTCGGCCGATCAGAAGGCTCGCTCGTGGTTATGTTTTCCATCGCCCCTGGCGTTGGCGCCATGTGTACTGCTTCTTCCAGATTCACCTGACGTTTTGTCGTCTCGATCATGGCCTTGGTGTGCCGGGGTGGCAGAGGCAGCCTGCCCGAGGCTGGCGAAAGAGGCCGTGCATGCTGTGATTGTCTGG
>NZ_JAESWB010000241.1 GCF_016765675.1 Neobacillus paridis | reverse complement strand
CCAGCAGCGCCTAATGTGATAGCCGCTGGGGCTCACGCCTAGTATTGCGCATTGCATCGACACTGGCCAATGCGTCTTGTGGCGCTCAATGAAGACGTACTTCAGGCGGCAGGAAATCGCAGAGAGGCCAACTGCACCGAGACGCCCAGCCGGTTGTGCATGCCACGATGGGCCATGATAAAGGCCTGGTCGGCTTCGCTGATCGTGTAGAGCCGGATCAGCTCGGCGGCGCCAGCAGCTGCTCGCGCTGCGCCGGCGTTAGCAGTTCTCGACGTGGCATGTGGTGTCATAGACGTAGGTCAGAGCCTGCACTGTTGCGAGCAGCAGCTTGGCATTCAGCCCTACCAGCACCAGACCGATAGCGTGCCGAAGGGCGTTCAGCGGCGCAGGCAGGCCGTCGATCGCCACCAAGATCTTCATGGTCCGACCTTAGAGCTCGCGAATCAACAGCAGAGGCGTTCGTACGCGCGATGCGACGCGGTTAGCGACCGAACCCACCGGTGAAAAGCGGTTCGTCCCGAATCCAAGCGACCCCATGACTAGCAAGTCGAGCTTGTTCTTCGACGCATAGGTCGCGATTTCGTGCCCGGCGTCGCCTCCCACAAGTCGAACCTCCATGGCTTGGATCCCGGCGTCCATCAAAATGGTCTTTACGGGTCCAAAGACCGAGTCGAACACCGCCTGATGCATCGCAGTCGCGTGCTCCGGCAAGATCCCCGTCTTGACTTGGCGGTCAATCCACCCATGCACTGTCAGGGTTTCCAGCTCCGGTGCGACGTGAACCATAAAAACACTGGGCTTCTCGCCCAAGAGCGCCGCATGCTTCGCGATGAATCGAGCCGCGGCAACGCCATACTTGCTACCGTCCAACGCCATCCCTACCTTCAAGGTATTGTGCTTTGGCGCCAGCTCACTGCGCAAAATGAGCAGCGGTTTCTTGCATGCGGCAGCGATCTTGTCAGCAACAGATCCGAAGAGGAAGTGCGTTAGTCCGCTGTCGCCGTGGGAGCCGATGACGATGACGTCAGCTGAGTCCTTGCGGACCACTTCGACAAGATCGTGAT
>NZ_JAESWB010000240.1 GCF_016765675.1 Neobacillus paridis | reverse complement strand
GGCCGCTTCGTTTGGACCGAGGGGGCATCGACTGCCACTGTGGCCCTCAACACCGAGCAGCTGCAGGCACTAGTCACCGGCCTGCCATGGAAGACGCTGGCCACTGACCACGCCATTGCAGTGGTCTGAAGCCCGTACGTATACAGTTTCTGTTCCGATACGGCAGGTGTTCTGGCACACTGCCGGGCATGACTTCTTCACCCGACCTGTCGACCCTTGATGCAGACGAACTGCGCCAGCTCGCCAGCCGGTTGATGGAGGAGATGCGTGGCAAGCAGGCACTGATCGACAAGCTCACGCACGAGATGGCGATTCTCAAGCGGCTCAAGTTCGCCGCTTCCAGCGAAGCCTATAGCGGCGAGCAGCAGCGCATGCTGTTTGAGACCCTCGACACCGACATCGAGGCCCTGACCGCCGAGATCGAGCAACTTGCACCAACCAAGCCGGCCGACGATGAGGACAGGAAGCGGCAGCCCAAGCGCGCACCGTTGCCGGCCGCGCTGCCGCGCAAGGAAATACGCCACGATCCGGATTCCACCGTCTGCGGT
>NZ_JAESWB010000024.1 GCF_016765675.1 Neobacillus paridis | reverse complement strand
CACCAAGCGTTTTTAATGTCGTATTTTCTCGCAATGCTGCAGATAGATCTGCGATCCCTTTGGAACCAATTTTATTCCCACTGATATTAATCGATGTGAGCACTCGGTTATTTTCCAAAACCTCGGCAAGTGCCCTTGCACTTTTAAAGTATTGGTTGTATCGAATACTATTTTTTAAACGATTTATACGAATATTGTTTTCATCTAATTTTAGGCGTCGCACCGAAAAATTTTCTTTCATTGCTTTTAAAATTGATTTAATACAATACTTACTGAGGTTACTTCCAGAGATATCTAGCGAAAAATCGATGCTACTGGCCTCCAATACAGAAACAAGTGCCGGAACTGTTTTTTCATTAACGCTCAATTTTAAATATTTAAATGCCTCATTTCTTGAAATTACTACCAAAAGCCGATACAAACCTTCTGCAGTGACTTCATCATTTTGACTGACATCCAGATCGGTTAAGGTTGAGTTTTCTTCCAGCGCTTCGGCAAGTTCAAAAAAATGATAATCACCAAGTCTATTTTTTGAAATGTCCAGAATTTTTATACTTTGATTCTCTGCCAAAATTTCGGTGAAATCTTGCAGACTATTGATTGGGCTTGGCATGATAACTGAACCAT
>NZ_JAESWB010000239.1 GCF_016765675.1 Neobacillus paridis | reverse complement strand
CCTTCGTAGGTCTTGGTTTCATAGACGGCCATGTTGGGCGCGGTCTTGTAGCCGGTGGCGTGCTCGAACTTCACGTCCGGGAAGTCCTTGGCGACTTTCAGCATTGGCTCCATGTAGCCGAAGGTGGTGCCGAAGATCAGCTTGTTGCCCTGGCTGGCCAGGTCGCGGAAGACGCGCTCGGCGTCCGAGCTTTCCGGCACTTTCTCGACGAAGGTGGTCTGGATCTTGTCGCCGAACGCAGCCTCGACTGCCTTGCGGCCCTGGTCATGGGCGAAGGTCCAGCCGCCGTCGCCCACCGGGCCGACGTACACGAAAGCCACTTTCAGCGGACCGCTGGCAGGCGCGGCGGCCGGCGCAGGCGCGGCGGCGGGTGCGGCCGACGTCTTGGTTTCGGTCTTTTCGCCGCAGGCGGCCAGCATCATCGATGATGCAACCACCAGCAGGCCGGCTTTGAGCGTGCTGCGTTTTTTCAGGTCAAACATAAAAAATTCCCCAAGGTGAAGAGCGAGAGTCAAACAAAAAAACCAGAATATTTCCGGTAGCAAATTTTACGCCAGATCGTGTCAAAACACTCAGGCGGCGTTCGGATTGAAGTTCTTGCCCAGCGAGGCCGGGATATTCAGGCGGATCCAGTCCGGATTGCGCGAGATCAGCGCCAGCACCACGATGGT
>NZ_JAESWB010000238.1 GCF_016765675.1 Neobacillus paridis | reverse complement strand
GGGCGGCGTGCTGACAGGCATCAAGGCCTACGTGTCGGTGGCCAGCAGCCGCGTTGGCAGCGATGCCCAGGCTGCACCGTTGCTGGCTGAAGCCATGGCGCAGGCGGACAGCGCGCTCGATACCGTCCGGCGGGTGATTGCAGATCTGCGGCCAAGTGTTCTGGACCAGCTCGGTGTATGGGAAGCCATCGAGTGGCAGGCCAGTCAACTCGAAGTCCAGACCGGCGTGCATTGCCAGTGTGTCATCGAACCTGATCTGCCAGTCGTAGGGGCGGACGGCGGGGCGATGCTGTTCCGCATTGTCCAGGAAGCCCTGACCAACGTGGCCAGGCATGCCCACGCAACAGTGGTCAACATCACGGTTCGCCTGGATCAGGCGCACCTACTATTGGACATCGAGGACGACGGCGCAGGAATTTCCGCTGAACGACTGCTGGCGCACGAGTCGTGGGGCCTGCGCGGCATGCAGGAACGTGCGCTTTATCTCGGCGGAACACTGAGCATCGGAAAGGGAAGTCGGCAGGGAAC
>NZ_JAESWB010000237.1 GCF_016765675.1 Neobacillus paridis | reverse complement strand
CGCCGATACGCCTTGACGATATCTTCCATGGGCGCGTCACGCGGCACGCCAAGCACTTCATACGGATCTGGCGTGATGCCCTCGCCACTTTCAGCGCCAGCCGCATACGATGCCCCCTGTGTCCGCCAATCCGGCGCCGCCGCATCAAGATACGCTTCCAGGTATTCGGCATCAACGTCCAGCCCCTGCGTTCGCAAAGCGCCGAGGATCTCGATCAGCCGCAAGAGCCCAAGCTCGGCAAGATCGGTGCCGGCCCGCACGCCCATGAAGTCCTTTTTCAGCCGGCCGATGACTTCATTGCTTTCATTGACCTCAACAAGAATGAAGTCGCCCTCTTCGCCAGCGCCTCGCGGCCTGCCCCGTGGACGGCGGCAGTCGCTGTCCGGATCGACGCCGAGCCAGCTGCAGGCCTGTCGCATGATCAGCCGCTCGACTTCCTGCGACACACTCGACACCGGTCGCAGTGCCGCTACCTTGCCATCTTCGACAAGGAAACCATCTGCCGCCTCGATGCACTGCCAGAGCGCTTGGGCGCGTTGCAGGTCGTCTTGCCATCGTTGTGCGGCGATCCGG
>NZ_JAESWB010000236.1 GCF_016765675.1 Neobacillus paridis | reverse complement strand
GTTGCGATGCACCGGCACGTCATGCATGTCATGCAATGCAGGTCGCCAGGACCAGCTTGCCGGCCATAGGCGCAAGCTTGCGCGGCGCATAGTCGCTGAGCCTGGCGCAACCAACGGCATCCCGGCAGTGCCCTTTCCACTGATGGCTCCGGTTCAGGTCCACCATTGCGCTTTTCCCGGTTTCCCGAAAACCGTGGATGAGCCCTTGCAATGCGCTGATGTTCCTCCCTTCTCGCCTAGTCGAGAGTTCTTGCGCCGGCAAGGCGGGGCAGGCTGCCCTTACGATCCCCTCGCGGCATCAGCCAGGTTTTCCATACCCCAAAACGCAGGTCCACTGAGCACCGTCAGCAAGCGCATGGCCTATGTACTCCAGGATACAGACAGGCGACAGCCTCGCGCCTACGATGTTTTCTTTGCTCCTCGAAGACAGCGCGGGCCGACCGCCGCATGGCCGGCCAGTTCCGCGACGGATTCCGGAAAGCAAGGTCATGTTGCATTGACGATCGGAGGCGAGAATCAAAATGCATACGCCAATCAATGTCCTCAAAAACCGCGCCCA
>NZ_JAESWB010000235.1 GCF_016765675.1 Neobacillus paridis | reverse complement strand
GTGACGAAACTCTCGAAGGTCAATGCGGTGTTGATCTTGCTCTGCTCGCGGCGCGGGGAATCGGCCAGGTCGGCCGCCGGCTCGCGCACCTCGACATCGGCCTGCATGCCGTCGCGCTCGCGCGGCGCCACTTGCGAGGCCGTGGTCGGTCCGGCTTGTTCAGCCTGACGGCGCGCATTGCCGATGCGCGGGTCCAGCACGAACTGCACCTCGATCGGCTCTTCCCAGAACTGCGCTGCCAGCGTGCTGATCCGGCTGGCAAACTGGGTCTTGACCCAGTCCAGCTTGAAACGGTTCGGCGCGGCAATGCGCAAGCGGCCTTCCTCGAAATCGAGTGGGGCGAGCGGCTTGATCCAGGCACTGAACTGCTGAGGCGTCAGTTCCTGCTCCAGCTGCGCGGAGCAGGTCTGCCAGAAATTTTCCATGAATCGTCTGATTTAGTAGCGCGGGACCGATGGTGCGATGGCCCAGATTGCGTTTGTTTATCGCGGGAATGCGGACTTCGAATTGCTGTATTCTACCCGCGACCGCCAAAGTTATCCACAGGCAGGCGAT
>NZ_JAESWB010000234.1 GCF_016765675.1 Neobacillus paridis | reverse complement strand
GTCGTGGTCACAAGGGTCAGAAGTCCCGTTCGGGCGGCTTCCACAAGGTCGGCTTCGAAGGCGGTCAGATGCCTCTGCAGCGTCGTCTTCCGAAGCGCGGCTTCAAGTCGCTGGCAACCCCGTACAAAGCCGAAGTGCGCCTTTCCGATCTGGAAAAGCTGCCGGTCGGTGAAGTCGATCTGCTGGCACTGAAGCAGGCTGGCGTGGTTTCCGAAATGGCGCGCGTCGTTCGCGTGATCGCTTCCGGCGAACTGACCAAGAAAGTCAGCCTGAAAGGTCTGATTGCAACCAAGGGCGCCAAAGCCGCAATCGAAGCCGCTGGCGGCTCCGTTGCTTAAATCGGCATCCTGATCGGAGTACCAATTGGCGACTACTCCTCAACTGGCCAAGGGCGCGGCAAGCGGTTTTCCGTGGAATCGTCTGTGGTTCCTGCTTGCGGCTCTGGTGGTATACCGCATTGGCGCGCACATTCCGGTGCCGGGCATCGACCCGACCCAGTTGGCGCAGCTGTTCAAGCA
>NZ_JAESWB010000233.1 GCF_016765675.1 Neobacillus paridis | reverse complement strand
TTGAAAACCATTTGACATCCCTTACCGGATATGAAGTAAAAAATCCATGGAAGTTTCGCTAAAAAAATAAGAGGGCTAGGTTGAAAGCACTTGCCAGTGAATTTACACATAAACAAGGACTTGACTGTGGTTCCCTGTTTTTGTGCTCGTTGGATCTTCCTATGAACACTTTTCATTTGCTGCTCTCCGATTTCGTGCACATTAAACCTTCCTATGAACACTTTTCCTTGGGAGTTCTCCATGTTTGTGCCCGTTAGAGCTTCCCATGAACACTTTTCATTATTCAATACAACAATTACTCCCATTTGATTTCTATGATATAATATTATCCGGCATAAGTTGAAATTAAAGATACTTGATGCGGGTGGGAGAGGGCAACACGAAAGTGTGATTACAAATATGAGAGGAGTTTTTAAACTTAAGCAGCATGAAACAACTATAAGAACGGAGGTTGTAGCCGGGGTTACATCGTTTTTTTCGATCGTGTATATTATTGCCGTCAATGCAAAAATTCTGGAGGATGCTGGAATACCGCTTGAGGCTGGTATTATCGCAACGATATTGTCCTCATTTATCGGCTGTCTTTTAGTGGCATTGATCGCAAATGCACCATTAATTCTCGTTCCGGGTATGGGCATCAATGCTCTGTTTACCTACACGATTGTCGGTTCGTTAGGGCTTAATTATATGGAGGCATTAGGAGCGGTTGTCATTTCCGGAATACTTTTCGTTCTGATTACATTTACAAAGTTATCTACGATCCTATCAAACTCCATTCCTGCTTCATTAAAAGAGGCCATTTCAGTGGGAATTGGCTTGTTTATTGCTTTTATTGGATTGCAAAAGAGCGGACTTGTAGTAGGAAACGCGGCGAATTTTGTGACTCTTGGCGATTTATCAGCACCGGTTGTTCTGGCTTCGATTATTAATTTGATCATTACCTTATTCTTATTTTTAAAAAAAGTACCGGGAAACTTTTTAATCAGTATCGTGCTAGGCACGCTCGTTTCCTATCTTTTTGGCATTGTTCATTTTTCCGGAATGGATACCAGCTTCCTATCTTTTAAGGAATATCGACATGTTTTTCTCAGTGCCGATTTTGGAAAATGGCTGAGCATCCCATTTTGGTCTGCAGTCTTTTCACTTGTTTTGGTGCTAGTCTTTGAAAATATCGGGCTGGTCCATTCCCAAGTGAACGGTATGCTGCAAGCGCCGGAAAAGAACGAAAAGTCATTACGGGCTGTCTCACTAACCACGATTGTTTGCGGACTTTTTGGAACAAGCCCATCCGTTTCCACGGTGGAAACAGCGGCAGGGATTACATCGGGAGGAAAAACCGGGTTAACTTCAGTTGTCACGGGTATATTGATGCTGGCATCGCTTTTCTTTATACCGTTTATCAAGCTGGTACCAGACACGGCGATTGCACCGATCCTGATTATCATCGGCGGATTAATGCTGACCAATGTTACCAACATTGACTTAACGGACTTTACCGAAGCATTTCCAGCGTTTTTAATCATCATTATGATTCCCTTAACTTACAGTATCGTGAACGGAATTGCCTTCGGCTTTATTGCCTACCCACTGGTGAAAATTTTTACCAATAAGCATGAGCAGCTGTCGCTGGCAAGTTTTATCATTTCACTGTTGTTTTTAACCAACTTTTTCTTACATGGGGTCGGCTAAGGCCGATATATTAAAACGAAGAGCTCAGAGCTCTTCGTTTTTTTATACCGGAAAAATATCATGCCAGTTCCTTGGAGTAAGAATTTGCGGTTTCAACAAAATAATGCACTTTGGAAGGCAGTATTGTTACTGCCAAAAGTGCTGCAGCAAATAATATTCCAACACCGCTAAAAATGATACAAACCATTTGCAATGAGAACCACTCTGCAAAAAAGCCCAGAAAAAGTGTAAGACCTATTTGAATTGTTCCCTGCACCATATCCGCTATACTCGCGAACCGACCCATAATAATTGCGGGAACACTATTTTGGAAAAAGGTTGCATACCCTGCGTTTGCAAAAGTCATGAAGAAACCCAGAAAGACAAACGCCAAAGTTGCAGAAATAAAGTTAATGGAAGAATAAAACAAGATATAACCTATGGATGTTAAGAATATCCCGCCCCCCAAATATAGTCTTAACGGCACCTTTTTGGCTACAACAGCCGAAACCATTCCACCTATCAAAGACCCAATTCCAGTAATACTTACGATTAAGCCATAGTCTTGATCGGATAGTTTCAAATGTTGTTTGATAAATGTAACCTCTTGTGAATCCAGAGCAAATCCAATTAACAAGGCACTTTGAAATAACAGATAAACCATTATAAAAAATTTCGACCTAAAGGAGAACTCTTTAACCTTTTTCCAATCCTTCACAAGTATTTTCCATTTGAGAGGCTCCCGTATTTTTTCTTCATTTTCCTCTACATTGGGAAGGAGATAAATGAAAAAGGCACACATAAAAAAGCTAATCGCATTAATAAAAATACATAAATTGGTGTCAAAGTTCATAATCAGAACCCCTGAGAGGGCGGGGCCCAGGAGGAATGCCCCTGAATTCATCATACTCATTATCGAATTAAAGCTCTTACGATTTTCCACTGGGATCAGCTTTGTTATATATACTGACGAACTGGGGCCGAAGAATGCCCCGACCATATTAATGATGAGCATAAAAAAATAAATAACCCACAACGATTTCATGAATGGGATACAAAAAACTAAAATCCCCCTGGCAATATCAACTAAAATCATTAATCGTCTTTTATTAACACGGTCAATAACACTGCCTGACCAAAAATTTGTAAGTAAAACGGCGATCGGACGGATGATGAACAGACCGGCCACTGCCGCTGCTGATCCAGTTAAATTTAAGATTGAAATATTTATGGCGATTAGATAAATCCAATTTCCCAAATAGGAAATACCAATTCCTGAAATTAAGAGAATTGGATTTTTCCAAGCTCCCATACCATCAACCTCTCTTTTAAAGCATTAACGCTTTTATTTTGACTTATTGTTTATTTTTTCCAACTATTATTATATCATGTCATATAAGATTCGGAAGCTTATTGCCTCCTCAAAGTATTATTGCTTCCAATTTTGTTCCACAATAAACACTAACATACGAATCCTAAATAATTTTTGCAATAAATACGATCAAATACGAAGCAGGAATAATTAACAGCATCGAAGCGAATGTTCCTAGTGTTTTACTTCCAACCATTCCAATCACCACTGTTCGAAAATCTTCCTCTGTACATTTACCTTCCATCACATCATCAGTCATAATCGATAACTGCGGATCGATAAAGATCGACATGAGAATCGTCGCAAAACCATTTATGATGGACGATAAGGTAATACAGGTAGCCCTAAGGTCCGGAGCAATACTTCCGGCATAAATGGGCGCCAATGCCCCTACGGTTAACAAAGCAACAGCAATAACATTATAAATAATAATTTTCCCGGGTAATTTCCTGAACTTAAAGCCTGTTATATTCTCTTTTACCGGAATGGCAACACAGTCCTTGATATAGTGAATTCCCGCTTTTGAAAAACTATGGATGACAAGCTTTGGAATTGACCGATCAACGGAGAAACGTAATACTCCTTTAAAAAAAAGTCGCTGAAATGTTGGGATTAAGAATGCCCCGACAATAGTTGCAGCACCCGATACGATAATAATTCCATTAAAAATTTGTAACAGATGACTGGAGCCGGTATGATGTTCCACATATTTTGTTAATAGCGGCACCTGAAAGGTTACGGCCATCCTGGAAATTAGGGATAAGATATTAAATACGGCAAATGAAACAGCGATTTTCCCTGTTCTGACCCCAACCATTCTGACAGAATACGCTAATGTGCCAATTAAAGATATGATAAAGTTTAATATTAAGACAATGATAATTTGGGAACTCACAGTCTTTCCTCCCATTTATAAAAAAGCATGATTAAAATCGTAGATCGGCTCATGGTAATTATTTTAAGTTATTTTAGCTTGCAACAGGTGATTGGCGCATGTTAATGAATTATTTTTTAAATATAGTAACATCTTCAATGCGAATGGAATGAACTTCACCACAATGTAAGCAAAATGTATAAATTTTGTTGGAACCTTTAAGTGACATTTTATTCGGTTTTACAGGCATATAGTCTGTTGCTTCGGTAAACTCGCTACTCCCACACTTCGAACATACTTCATTTATTGAACTCATCGTCCACAACCGCCTTCTTAATTTTTCTTTTCCTTTCCATAAAACTTAGTTCTGAGTCGTTTACGAAAAATTTAAGATTACTTTAACATAATATAGGAAATTCCGAAATTATTACTTTGATACATATTTTAAGGAACCTATTCTTAACACGCAACTTTTAATTGCAAAACCGCTTAGCACAATTATTTCGCCTAGCAGTCCGTGTATCACAGAGAAAAAACTAAAAAAGCAGATGGAGAAAAATCACCGTTTTTTCCATCTGCTTTACCACGTATTAACGGGAGGTAGAACCAGTCTAGTTTACCCAACGCTTATGAATCTATCCATTTCAGTCAGTAAGAACCGGACTAGTTGACCGAACGCTTGAGCACCAGCCATTTCGGGCAAGTAGAGCCCGGCTACTTCACCGAGTGCTTTAGAACCAGCACTTTACGAGCAAGTAGAACCCCACTGATAAAATTTTTATGGTTCCATAAAATGGCCATTCATATCCTATTCAGATCACGATTGTTCATTATAGCCAATATTTGCTTTTACCTTTACTTCCGCATATCTGACAGGATCTGATTCCTTCGATAAAATGGTTCCGATATATCCGCCTAAAAAGCCGAGTGGTACCGAGATTAATGCCGGGTTGGCCCATGGGAAGATCGGCTCACCGGTAATTAAGGCAGCACCAGGGACCGGAGACATAACGCTTGGGCTTAGGGCAACCAAGACAAGTGCCGAGATCAGTCCTGCTAAAATGGCGGTAATCGCCCCGGCTGTATTAAATCGCTTCCAATAAACAGTATAAAGGATCACCGGTAAATTCGCGCTTGCCGCGATACAAAATGCTAAGGAAACGAGGAAGGCTACATTTAGCTTTTGGGCACCCAAGGCCAAAATAATTGAAAGGACGGACACTGCCAAAGAAGCATTACGGGCAGCCATCATTTGCTGACGCTCAGTTACCTTTCCTTTTTTAATAATTTGCGCATATAAATCATGAGCAAAGGCTGATGCGCCTGATAAAACAAGCCCGGCAACAACGGCTAAAATCGTCGCAAACGCAACCGCAGAAATAAACGCAAACAGTAATTCCCCACCGATCGCCTCAGCCAGCAGCGGCGCTGCCATATTCCCTCCAGGGTTTGCCTCTAAAATCTTGGTTTGACCGACAAATGCCGCGGCCCCGAAACCGAGGAAAAGGGTTAGAATATAGAAAATACCAATCGTCCAGGTTGCAGTGATAACGGAACTTCTTGCTGTTTTTGCATCCTTTACGGTGAAAAAGCGCATCAGAATATGCGGCAAACCGGAAGTTCCCAGTACCAAGGCAACCATCAGAGAAATCGTTCCAAGGCCGTCTTTATATTGAATGCCGGGTTTAAGATAGGCGGCACCATGACTGGTAGCCGATTTTACGGATGTAAACATCTCCCCGATATTAAAATGAAACTTCCATAAAACAAGGAAGGTCATAATAATCATTCCAGCCATCAATAGAACCGCTTTGACAATTTGCACCCAGCTGGTGGCAATCATTCCGCCAAATAAAACGTAAATCGTCATCATCACACCAACGATTAATACGGCAATCCAATACTTAATTCCAAATAACAATTGAATCAGTGCACCCGCGCCGACAAGCTGGGCAATCATATAAAAAATAACAATCGTAATCGTACTTAGGGCAGCAGCTCCCCTTACCTTCTTGGCATCAAAGCGAGCATTGATCATATCGGCCAGTGTATATTTACCTAAATTTCGTAACGGCTCAGCCACTAAAAACATCACAACCAAATAGGCAATCAAAAACCCAATGCTGTAAAAAAACCCGTCAAAGCCATTTAAGGCAATGGCACCGGCAATACCTAAAAACGAGGCTGCGGACAAATAGTCACCGGAAATCGCAATTCCATTTTGGAACCCGGTTAAACCGCCGCCTGCGGTATAAAAGTCGCCGGTTGTTTTTGTATTTTTAGCAGCCCAGTACGTGATCACAAGGGTTAATAAAACAATGGCCAGGAAGAGAGCAATAACCGTGATATTCATTAGGCGGCTCCTCCTTTTTGAATTTGATTTTTAATGATGAGTTCTGCTTCTTGATCCAGTGCACCAGCTTTTTTGACATAAACAATTGATAACACAAATGTCATCACAAATTGTGCAAAAGCAAAGAGCCATACCCAGGAAATATCACCTATTGCCGGTGTATTAAGAAAAGAAGTATAAGAAGTGCAGATTGGAAGTAAAAAGTAGAATACGAGAAAAAAGATGGTGTAAGGCAAGATAAATTTCTTTCTTTTTGTCATGAATTGCTGAAACTGTTCACTTTGTTCCACTTGGACATAATCGACTTTCTGATTTTGACCATTCAAATAAATCATCCTCCTTTGTTTGTCGCTGTAAGCGCTTACCTAAATTATATGAATTTTCAATTATCTTGCGGGGGTTTTTGTTTGAATGGTCGATATAAATGCATAAATGGTTTGGTATTCGGGATTAATGGTTATTTTCAAACATTTGAAACAGCATTTTCCGTGCTGTCCGGCTGACCGGAATCTGGATGTGCTCCATATCTTTGAGTGTGATATTGCTCGTACCATTAAACCATGGAGTGATTTCCTTAATATAATTCAAGTTTACTAGATAGCTGCGATGGGTGCGGAAAAAGGGAAACCCTACAAGCTTTTTTTCCAAGTCCTGCAGCGTCATTCGACTCATAATCACTCTGTCTTTTGTATGAATTTCCAGTATCCGCTTGTGCGGCATCGCAAAATAAATCATATCCGGTGAAATAACAACCGTCCGCTCTCCATCATCAATCAGTAATTTCACCGGCCCGGAAGATTTCGGATTGGAAACATAGGGTTCCATTAGCTTCCGTTCCCGCTGCCTTAACTGGTTTCGCAGGCGTTTCATTGCTTTTTGAAAACGCAGCTCATCAAACGGTTTTAACAGATAGTCAACTGCTTCCAGGTCAAAGGCCGCAATCGCGTACTCATCATAGGCTGTTGTAAAAATAAATAATGGCGGATAATGAACGGCTTGATCAATCAGCTTTCCCGCTGCCTCAATCCCGGATATACCGGGCATCTGGATATCAAGAAAAATAACATCCGGTTCGTATTCGCTGCATAATTCGAGCAGCTGCTCCCCCGTTTCCGCACTTGGGCATAGTTCCACATCCTCTTCCTGCGATAACAAATAGAATAATTCTTTTCTCGCCATTAGCTCATCTTCGGCAATCATCGCATGAATTTTCACCTTAAAACCCCCCTTTTAGGTTTGGATCTTCCATTGGAATTTGAAACGAAACCTCACTTCCTCCTGAAGCAAGATTACCTACGTGAAGTTTCGCCTCTTCACCCAATAAACTGATTAAACGCTGATTAACATTGAATAAACCCATCCCACTATTTTGGTGTTCATTCAGTGGTTTATTCGTCACCTCGTTTAGCAGCTCTGGTGGAAAGCCGCAGCCATTATCGCGGACGATCACGCGCAAGCGGCCGTCCTCTTGTTGAATCATGACCTCTACTTTTCCATCGCTGGCAATATTGCGAAGCCCATGCTGAATGCAATTTTCAACCAGCGGCTGGATCGTCGACGGCGGTATAAATACATTCGGAATGGTTTCCGGACACCGAAAAACAATCTTCAGCTGATTGGTAAATCTTGCTTGGATAATTTCCATATAGGCATTGACATGATCACACTCTTTTTCCAGCGGTACGAGCGGATTGGACACCAGCTTTAGATTAAAGCGCATATATTGTGCCAGCTGGACGGTGATGTGACGGGCTTTTTTTGGATCTTCGCGAAATAAAGTAGCAATCAAATGTAATGTATTAAAGAGAAAATGAGGGTTAATTTGGGCTTGAAGATTTCGCAGTTCCGCATCACGAATATGAAGCTTCAAGCTTTGCGCAGCTAACACGTTCAGCTGGTTGGAAAGTAATTGCCCCAAACCTTGTGCTAAAACAAGCTCAACAGGGCGGATATGATGGGCTTTTCGGAAATAAAAGGTGATCAGCCAGATCACATCATTTGCTTCTGTAATGGGGATCATAATCGCCGCTTCAAATGGACAGCTCTTATGAGAACATTCAATTTGCGAACGGGTCGTGGCTACTTTCATCTCCTTTGTCTCCATCGCTTCATGGGCAAGCGAAAGACCCACGGGCTGACCCGGTTGGTGATGGTCATCACCTATTCCGGTGTAGGCCAATACTTCCTGTTTATTCGCTACCGACACGGCCGCAAGCTTTAACCGCTCTCTTAATAGATTACTAAGCCCGGCAGCCATTTCTTTAGAGTGATGCTTTTTTAAAAATGGCAGTGCCTCTTCCGCAATGGTTAATGCCTGCCTCGTTGCCTGCGCCGCTTCATTCTCCTGCTCCTTGAGGACAATCGCAATCATCGCGGTAAAAATGGCAATCGCCAGACTATTGGACAACACGAGCGGCAAGCCGATTTTATCGATAATGTCACTCCCCACCGGTTGCAAAATAAGCAAAAGATGCATCTGCAAAATGGGCGGAAAAACACCAATAAATAACGCTTTTAACGGCGAAATAACCCGCTCCTGAGAAAAAAAACGGGCCGTCAATCCCGCCAGCAGACCGGTTAATGGATTGACCAAACCATTGGCCAGCCAGCCCACCCCGCCCAAAAACAATAAATGAATTCCGGCAACCAGCCCGGCCCCCGTACCAACAATCGGACCGCCGAGGAGCCCGGCAATCACAACCGCGACAAGACTTAAACTTACCACTAATTGGTCTTTTTCAACTGCCGTCATGACAAAGGCAAAATGACTGACCGATTCCCCATCGATCACCACGCCTGCCATCGTGCCGGCGATTCCGAACAAACCAAAAACGCCCGCATGAACAAGTGACATCTTCAGGTTAAATTCTCGGTTTAACAATGTTTTAAAGCCTGGAAACCTGGTCAGGACAAAGGCAATAATCAATAATAAACCAAGGCGTTCAAATAAAAGTATCGTCATTTCTTTCACATGCTTTTACCCCTCATATCAATTCCCGTTTGTGCTTTAATAAAAAATGGTGCCATTTCTTCATCCGCCGACTGGGATGATTTTTGAAAAATTAGACTAGCAATGATCGCACTAAAAAAACCAACAGGGATGGCAACAATACCAGGATTATATAACGGAAAGAGCGGTTTACTGGTAATCCAGCCACCGTTCGGATTCATAATATGGGGTCCTAAAATTAAACAGGCCAGCGATACAATCATTCCGGTCACCATCCCCACGATTGCCCCTGTTTGATTAAACCGTTTCCAATAGATTGTTAATAAAAGTACCGGAAAATTACTAGAAGCAGCAACTGTAAAGGTTAATGACACCAAAAAAGTCACATTCATATTTTCCATCCGTAACGCAAATATCGTAGAAATCAAGCCAATTCCCAGGGCCGACCATCTTGCCGCACGCAGCTGGTCCTCCTCTGAGGTTGTCCCTTTTTTCATAATATGATGATAGATATCATGTGAAAAAGCGGTTGTCGCGGAAATCACCAATCCTGCAACAACGGCTACGATCGTGGTAAAGGCAATCGCCGAAATAAACGCTAAGAGAAAGTCCCCGCCAAGTTCCTTGGCCATTAATGGGGCTGCCAAATTTCCGGTGGGGTCCGCTGCTACCAATTTTTGATAACCGATTAAGGCAATGGCCCCAAACCCGAGGACCAGCGTAATCAAATAAAAAATCCCGATGATCCATGTAGCACTAAGGAGTGACCGACGCACTTCCTTCGTATTTTTCACGGTAAAAAACCGAATCAGAATATGCGGCAGGCCGGCTGTTCCAAGCAATAAGGCAAGCTGCAGGGAAACTAATTCTACCGGGCTGTTGAGCAGCTGTCCAGGGATAAAAAATTGCTCACGGAGCGGCGTTTGCTGGATGATTTCGGTCATGACGGCAGAAGGACTCCAATGAAAACGCGATAACACGATCAGGGATAGCAGGAAGGTTCCAGATAGGAGAACGACCGTTTTGACTATTTGCACCCATGAGGTGGCAATCATCCCGCCAAACACCACATAAATCGTCATCAGGCCGCCAATCACGACAACAGAAATCGAATAATCAATATTAAGCAGTAAACGGAGCAACAAACCGGAAGCAACTAATTGCGGAATCATATAAAGAAATGAGATTAATAAAGTCCCAAACGCCATAACAGAGCGGATGCTGTTACGATTAAACCGGTAACAGACGACATCCGCCAGCGAATATTTTCCAAGATGGTGAACCGGTTCGGCGATTAAAAACATCACAACCAAATAAGACACCAAAAAGCCGACAGAATACAAGAAACCATCATATCCATTAATCGCAATGGTGCCGACGACTCCCAAAAAAGAGGCAGCACTGATATAATCACCGGAGATTGCCAATCCATTTTGAAAACCTGTTAAGCTCCCCGCAGCCGTATAAAAGCGGTTCGTTGTCTTACTTCGCTTTGCCGCCCAGTATGTAATAATGAGGGTGCATACAATGATACAAATGAAAAACGTAAAATAGGTAAGATTCACATTCTCCCCCCTTGCTTCATTTCTTCTTGCAGCCTGTCTAAATCGTTAGCCTTATGTGCGTAAACACTTCCCAAAATCCAAGTCATCGGGATTTGAGCAAAAGCAAAAATCCAGCCCCATGTTAATCCATTGAAATAGGTGGACCGATTCATCCATTCGGGAAAGAAAGTTAAAGAAAAAGGCAGACCAAAATAAAAGACGAACAAGAAAATGAGACTATTGATCAGGAATTTTTTTTTCCGTTCCATAAGTATCCGGATCTGCTCTTCCATGCCAATCCCCCCAAGCCGCAATACTTTTTCAGTAAATTCCCTATATTTTGAATATAACGAAGCTCTAACAGGATGTAAAGAGGAAAAAGAATTCTTCGAGTGGAGCAACTATGGTTGTGACGATTTCATACCGCCATGAAAGATCCTTCTATTAATATCTTTAAAATATCGAAGTCGTAGATTTATCGGCTATTTCAGCCAATAGTTTGGAACATTCAGCCAAAATTTCGGCGGAAGAGGCCAAGTTTTAATTATTTTTCCCAATATTTCTAATCTTCTTAAAGTTGGTATGGTACTTGCATTATAGGAAAGCGTACGAACAAAACAAGGGGGAATGAAAATGAAAGCAGCAGTTGTTAATGAGTTCAAGAAGAATTTGGAGATTAAAGAAGTACCAAAACCAAACTTGGAGTATGGCGAAGTGCTGGTGAAAATTGAAGCCTGCGGCGTCTGTCATACCGACCTTCACGCGGCACATGGAGATTGGCCAGTAAAACCAAAACTCCCATTAATTCCAGGGCATGAAGGCGTAGGAGTTGTGGTAGAAGTTGGCGACGGTGTCAAATCGCTGAAAAAAGGTGACCGGGTTGGGATCCCATGGTTATATTCCGCCTCTCGCCCACCTGCTTAAGCGACCCGCTGCCGAATATGACTTCAGGCATTACAAATTTACTAATCAACTTTTTCACCAGCCTCCCCTTAATTGCTATGCTACTAATCTGGTTATAAAAAGCTATATTGATAGAGTTTTCTATATATCTTTTAACGAGTAATGTCTTTTGGTCCCTTGTCATCTTGGAGGATGTTTCCGCCATCGACAACGATTAGCTGGCCGGTAATATAGGAAGCCTGCGCTGATGCTAGGAAAGCAATCGTATGGGCTACTTCATCCGGGCGCCCTGCTCTGCCAACCGGGGTATGAAGAGCGGCAATTTTTTCATGCTCAAGCTGGGAACCGGTAGCAATCCAGCCTGGTGCAACATTATTGATCGTAATATTATTCTTGGCCGTTTCGATCGCAATCGCTTTGCTCATTCCCACCATCGCTGCCTTTGCGGCACTATAAGCTGCTTCACCAGGATAACTGACTAACGGGCCGGTAACAGAAGAAACATTGACAATTCTGCCGTAGTCCTGCTCAATCATTTGAGGGACTACCTTCCGTGTCACATTAAAGCAGGTTGTAAGATTGCGGGAAATACCGAGATCCCATTCCTCATCTTCCATCTTAGCAAACTCCGTATAAATTTCAGGAGATCCTGACTGTGCCATCCCGGCATTATTGATCAGGATATCAATCCGGCTAAAATCCGCGATAACAGAGTCTATCAGTTTCTGAACCTGGGAACGGTCGGTTAGGTCGGCAATATAACCCCTAGCATAAATGCCCCTTTCATTTAGTTCATTGACACGGTCAAGGATTCGCTCCGTTGTAGAGGTAATCGCTATTTTACCACCCAGCTTGCCAATAATTTCAGCCGTGGCAAATCCGATGCCGGAAGGGCTGCCGGCGCCGGTAATCAAACAAACTTGATCATCAAATCGAATTAATCCATCCATCTTTTTTCTCCTACTTGGTTATTTCTGCTTCTAAAAGGGCTTATTCAATTGAATAAGCCCTGAAAAACGTATCTGGTATTTGGAAAACCTATACAGTATAATACTTTTCTCCCTTAGAAAATTCCTGCTCTTTTTTTAAAATAGTCCTATGAAATTACTTAATTGGATTTTCAATCACCACTTTTGCCGAGGCTAAATTAACACTGTTTGCAATCGTGTCACCTACAGGGCAATGGGCTTCAATATATTCCTTGAAAGCCTCCACTTTCTCTTGAGAGGCATTGGTTTCAATATGAAAGACTGTGTTAATCGTTTGAAATCCAGGCCGTACATCTGATTTTCCAAAGAATCCGTCCAAGTCAATTTCCCCTTCCAGTTCAACCCAGAAACTTTGCAGATCAATCTCAAACTTTTTAGCATAAGTTCGGGCGACAATCGATTGGCATGCCCCTAATGCAGATAGAAGAAGTTCGACTGGATTCATCCCTTGATCTGTTCCGCCTAAAGCAACTGGTTCATCAATAATGACTTTATGCCCTCTAGTCTCTGCCTCAACTAATACCTTTTCCTTTAAAACTGTTTTTGCCTGTACTTTTGTGATTGCCATACTTATTCCTCCCCTTATTTTTATCGTAAAATGTTTAATTGCCTACCGCACACTGATGTGAAATACCCTAATGAATCAAATAACTATACCTACCCTTAAACTCATAGTATTTACATATGAATTATATGTATTATATTATCACAAAAAGATATGTTGTCAAACAATTCTGATTTAATTTTCTCATCCGTATCCTTCACCTCATAATCTAAAATGTTGCTTTTAGAGTTGATGTCAGTGCTTTTACTCCCCCTACTAAGTGTTTGATGAAATGAAAAGAAGCGTATCAAACGAACGATACGCTTCTCCGGAGGTATCCCAATATGCAGGGATTGCAATACTGCGGAGCGGTCTATGGTGAGAGATCTCTGTCTCTCAATGATAAAATATGCATAGAGAATAATGTTGATTGGACAAGCGTGGATTATTTAAGTAATTATTTTTGTATAACATTTTTCTCTTGCTCTTTGATTCAAAAATGCCCCTCCTCTCGCACGTTTTCCCGCATTTTTTTCACGTTTTTTCGGTGTAAAATAGTTTTCCGTTTTTTATTTCAAGATGCTGACAATATCCTCTTCTATTTTGCTAGGCTTAGTTGTAGGAGAATATCTTTCAACCACTTTTCCATTTCGATCAACTAAAAATTTCGTGAAATTCCACTTAATGTTTTTTGAAAGGATACCACCCTTTTGGTCTTTTAAAAATGTATATAAAGGGTGTTCTTTTTCTCCATTTACATCAATTTTGGCAAACATCGGAAAAGTAACTCCGTATTTCTTTTGGCAAAATTGGAGCGTTTCATCTATGTTACTGAATTCCTGATTTTTAAATTGATCGCAAGGAAAACCCAAAACCACAAAACCTTGTTCTTTATATTTCTCATAGAGTTTCTGAAGTCCTTCAAACTGAGGGGTAAATCCGCACTTGCTTGCTGTATTCACAATGAGCAGTATTTTCCCTTCATATTCCCTCATTGATTTTTCATTACCATCCGTCATTTTCACAGTAAAATCGTACACAGTCTCCAAGAAGTCCTCCTCCTTACAAAACGAATTTTAATCTAATTGAAATTTTATCTATCGGTGAAATAGCACGCCCCTTTAACTATAGAAATTCTCGTATTCTTTACATGAAACAGTCTTTATTCTTTATTGCGAATTCTTCAAAGGAATGGGGGGTTTTTCCTGTTAGTTTAAAGTAATCGTTTGTAACATCCTTTGCTGTCCCCATCCTTGTCATAAAATAGAGGGCAACCGTCACGTTCACATACGCTTTTTCCAACCCTCGATGTTTAATATAATAGCGTCGATATTTCAAATAGCCTGGTTTTGCATAGGTTATCTTTCTACCTGTTACTCTGCTGAGAATTTCAGCAATCTGATAATAATCTAAAGCCTCTGGCCCCGTTATGGTATGAGCAGAATTTTTATATTTTTCTGGCGAGTGAAGCAAAACAGCGACAGAAAATCCAATATCCTCCGCATCTATGAAACTCGTTTTGCTATTTCCAGCTGGAATAAAGATCTGATTCTTCTCCCTTATTTCAACGGAATGAACACCTGAAATATTTTGCATAAAGAACCCCGGGCGTACATGTGCATAAGGAATACCTAATTCTTCGATATACTTCTCAATCTTATGATGGGGTGGGATTGTGTTCTTTTCTACTCCCATTAACGATAAAAAAGAAACAAGTCTTATATTATGTGATTTCATTGCATCGATAAACGGATATAAATCTTCCGGTTTTCCTAAGTGAGGGGGCCTCATTAAAAAAACCCTATCGACGTTTTCAAGTGCCTTTTTGTAACTATTTTTGTCTGTAAAATCAAAATAAACAGCATCAACCTTATCTTTAAAGATGTCTTTTAGCCTTTGCGGATTTGTCCCTGCAGCTACTACATGCTCACCCATTTTTATTAATTCACCTGTAACGTACCTGCCAACATTTCCTGATGCACCAGTGACTAATATTTTCATCATGATCCTTCTCTCATTATTAATACTTGTAGAAAATCGATTTAATTTGAATTTGGTTTATTTAGCACCCTTCATTGCTAGACCAGTCTATATAATTAGTAAAAAAGCTAGCCATCTCTATTTAAGAAGGGATGGAATTTGTTTTGCCACTAAGAGTAACGGTTCACTTTTCCCCATTGTAAAGGATATTAGAAACGCCCCTTCTATCATTGAATTAATGACAATACCTAACTCCATTGCATGCTTTTCCTCATATCCAGATTGAATTAATTTTTCAGTAAAGGCACTTTGAAATTTTTGATAGGCTGATTGGCAAGATGCCCTTAGTGGTTCACTAATAAGGGACGTTTCAAGTGCTACAGCCGCAATTGGTATTCCAACCGTACAACTCTCTCTTTCAAAACGTTCCGCCATATCTTTTATGAATAATTGTATAGCTTCAATAGGATCAGTTGATTTATTTAATCCTTCTTCGATTTGTTTAGAAACAAATGCTGTAGTTAATTGTACAGATTCAATCGCAAGTTGTTCTTTTCCATCTGGAAAATGATAATATAAGGAACCCTTTGGAGCTCCACTCTCTTTCGTAATTTGATTAAGACCTGTTGCATGATACCCTTGTAATTGAAAAAGCCTTGAGGCAGTCTTAATTAACCTCTCTCTCGAATTTTCTTTTCCACTCATTTTATTACCTCGTTTAAAAAAATATACCAATTGGTCTATATATAGACTATCTTGTAAAATTTACCTTGTCAACACCAATCGAAGTATTTTGCTGTTTTTAAGTCCTTCCCCCCTCCCTTATTCCGCATTATGAACTTAATATCACATAATTTTCCATATTTAAAATTGACCATGAAACAGCCCCGAAATCGGAAAAGTATTTTTTCACAAAATCAGGGCTGCAATCGGAAATGTTTATTTTTCGAAAATGATTATTCTTGGATTACTCTGTTAAAACAAGCAATGCGACAGCTTCTACGTGAACTGTGTGCGGGAATAGATCAACCGGCTGGACTACTTCTAAGGAATAGCCAAATGGTTCAAGCTCCTTAATATCGGTTGCAAAAGTATCTGGGTTACAGGAAACATAAACGATTCGCTCGGGTTTGGCTCGTCCGATTCTCCTCATTACTTTACCGCCGGCACCGGACCGAGGCGGGTCAAGTAATAATAATTCCGGGTTTCCGAAGCTTTCCAAAACCTGGTCAATACCTTTTCGCGCATCACTTGCCAAGAAATACGTGTTTTCGATACCGTTATCTTTGGCATTGCGTTTTGCCGACTCAATCGATGTCTCGACAATTTCAATTCCGGCCAGCCTGCCGACTCGATCAGCAAATGGCAGAGAAAAGGTTCCTACCCCGCAGAAAAGATCAATCATTTTATCTGTTTTCTTCGGCTGTCCCATTTCAATCGCCAAATCCACCAGTTTTTGAGCCTGTGGCGGATTTGTTTGGAAAAAGGTATCAAACCAAAGACGAAAACGGTATCCACCCATTTCATCATAAATAAAGTCCCGGCCGGCTAGAATATGACTTCTTTCGGATTGAGTGCGGTCCGCCCAGTCTGTATTTTCGAGCCATAGCAAGCTTTTAACCTTAGGGAATTTATTTGTTATCCGCTTTACTAGATCGTCTGCAGCATTTTTTAACTGAACAGCTGGTGCTTCCGTAGCAAACAGAGCCAGCATGATTTCCCCGGTTGCAAACGATTGTCGCACCATCAAATGGCGCAGCAAACCTTCATGAAGGTCCTTGTCATAGCCAGTTAATTGATGATTTTTCGCCCATTCCGCTACCTCCATCGCAGCTTCGACCATTTCCTTCCCCGCAATTAAGCAGGTCTCAAGGGAAATGACTTTTCGGAAATTGCCTTGTTCATGCAGCCCAAGCGTGCCATCCGGGGCAAAGGTAAATTCCATTTTATTGCGGTAATGCCAGGGCTCGTCCATCCCAATGGTATCGCCTACCAAATTCGGGTCGAACCCTTGTGATTCAATCGCTTTTTTCACATGATTGGTCTTTTGTTTTAACTGGCCTTGATATTGCCAGTGCTGCCATACACAGCCGCCGCACATTTCAAAATGCGGACATTGTGGTGTCATTCTTTCCGGATGTGACTCCAGTATTTCCTCCGGCATTGCCCGCCATCTTCTCCGGTCAGGCTTGTCGACAATGACACTTACTTTTTCTCCCGGAAGTGTTTGCGGGATGGTAAGTTTTAATTTTTTCATGTTGCCTTGCTCATTTTCACGCCAAATGACTGCCTGCCCCGAGCCTTTTTCATCTAATTGGCGTATTTCGGCATTCATTGTTTCTCCTCTAAGCGACAATTCATTTTTCCTCCTTCTCGCAAAAATACTCTATTAAACAAACTATTTATCACGAAACGAAATATCCACTAACATAGTATATAGGAGAAACCATGATTATAAAATCCATTCATGACTAGAAGATATTAACAACTTTCTTTAGAGAGAGTGCCTGCTCCCGCTGTATTATGCTTTGGGGCAGGCACTTGTTTCATTTAGGAATTAAAAATGGTATCAATCCTTGTTATTTCTTCCTCTGTTAATTGGACCTCAGCAGCTTTGATGTTGTTCAGTATTTGCTCAGGTTGTTTTGCACCGGGAATTACGGCATCAATCGGTCCTCTCGATAAATACCATGAAAGTACTATATGTGCGACCTCAGCGTTCTTGTCAGCCGCTATTTGGCGTAGTTGTTCGACTTTTTCCAGATTGCTGAAATAGTTTTCCTCATTAAATAATGGATGATTTCTTTGTTGTTCGGTCAACTTTGTATCCTTATGATATTTGCCTGTTAGCAAGCCCTTTGCTAAAGGAAAATATGGAATAAAGGATATATCATGGGATGAAAGATAGGGAAAGGTTTCATTTTCGACATCCCGATTAAATAAGTTGTAATGCCCTTGCAGCACTTCAACATAACCGTCCTGATTGGCTTCCTTTATCTGTTCGAGGGAAAAATTAGATATGCCAATCGCCCGTATTTTTCCAGCATCCTTCAATTGTTTTAAAGCCCCAACCGCCTCATATTTCGGCGTTTTCTCGTCAGGAAAGTGGATATAAAACAGATCAATATAGTCGGTTTGAAGTCTTCTTAACGCTTCATCTACACTTTGGATAAGAAATTCCGAAGAATTATCATGAATCATTTTTCCATCAGAGAAGGTATGGGATGCCTTTGTAGCGATCACAAAATCCTCCCGCTTCCCATGTTCCTTCATTACCTCGCCAATTAGCTCTTCAGAGCGGCCAAGCCCATAATAGTAGGCAGTATCAATAAAGTTCATGCCATGACTAACAGCCGTGTGGACAATCTGTTTGGAAACAGCCTCATCGATATTTTCATAAATATTATGCCCACCAATAGCGTTTGCTCCAAGTCCAATAGGGTGGATAAACAGGTTTGTTTTTCCAAGACGAGTTTTTGTCATAGCTAAATGGCTCCTTTCTAGCACATCATTATTAATGTTATTTTGGTGTTGCTATTGAATAGGCTTCTGAAAACGGAGTGGGCGTTTTTCCGCTGCCCACTGTGCTTATGAATCTTCTATGAGAACGGACATGGCCTTTTTTCAAAGCTCCCTGTTCTCATGAAACCTTTGTAAAGAGTTTAATCATCATTCCACCTTGAAGCGAACTGCATGCAGCAGCCTAAATATTTGATTCGTTGTTCTGCGCAGATTTTCAAAGGTGGCTATTGAATCCATCGCTTGTTCCAATGTCATCGGTGAACTCAGAATCGGGAAAATAGAGGTCATCCCAAGCGAGTGCAGAGCTTTCGTCTCTTCAACAACACTTCCGGCGAGGGCAATAACCGGAATATGGCGGCTTTGGGCGAGTCTGGCTACGCCCATCGGAGCCTTCCCCATCGAAGTCTGGCCATCAATCCTTCCCTCACCTGTAATAACTAAATTGGCGCCCACAATGTGCTTCTCCATTTCAAGCATATCCAGTACCAGGTCCACACCAGACTCAAGTTTGGCCTTCAGAAATCCAGAAAACGCCGCTCCCAAGCCGCCAGCAGCACCGGTACCGGCTATATTTTGGATATCCACGCCAAGTTCAGCAGACACAACCTCCGCCAACTGTTTTAGCCCTCGGTCCAGTTCCTCCACCATCTCAGGTGTTGCTCCCTTTTGCGGTCCAAAAATATGGGAAGCACCGTCCGGCCCGTATAGCGGATTATTCACATCACAAGCCACTCTAAAGGAGCATTGTTGCAGCAGTGGATTTACCTGACTGGAGTCTATTTTAACAATATGGGCTAACTCTTTCGCCCCTAAACCGATACTTGCACCACGGCTGTCTAAAAAACGGTAGCCTAGAGCCTGGAGCATACCGATTCCTCCATCATTTGTTGCACTGCCGCCAAGCCCGATCACAAAATTCCGACACCCCTGTCTAGCTGCATCCAAAATCAGTTCGCCGACACCAAAAGTCGTTGTGCATAAAGGATTACGTTTTTCCAATGGGACAAGTGGAAGCCCGCAAGCTTCGGCCACTTCAATGACAGCGGTGTTACCGTCAGCCAATATTCCATAGGCGGCAATTGTCTTTTCACCCAAGGGTCCGGTTACTTCTTTATTAACCAGTTTTCCCCTAGTCGCTTGCACTACTGTCTTTACGGTCCCTTCACCACCATCAGCTAAAGGGAGTTTTAAGATCTCCGCGTCAGGATAGACGTCTTTGATTCCTAATTCAATAGCTTTGCTGCCCTCAACGGAAGAAATGCTGCCTTTAAAGGAATCAATCGCAATTAACACTTTCAATCAGCTCACCCCTTTTATGGAAGAAGTCTCTGATGCTATAAGTATATACGTTTTCACAGTGAAAAAGATAGGATACACCTGTATTTGTGCAGGAAATTGGGTTTCGTTATATATTTATTACAAACATTCCGTCTGGGAAAATTATATCGTAAAACAGTGCTGCCAATCCAAATGAGTGAGGACGAATTTATCTATTCTTTAAACATAAAAAAGGGCCTGTCAAAAAGCCAAATATATGACCTCCTGAGCAGCCCCCTATTTTTCTGTTAAAATGATTGTCCTGACTCTATTAGAATAGACAAGGGATAAATCTCTCAGATGGCGATGGGATAATCTCGGCATTTACCAGTAAGCCTTTTTCTTCGGCAATCGCCCTTCCCGCCTCAATGCTTGCTTCCACTGCCGCTACATTGCCGGTAAGCGTAAAGAAGGCCTTGCCACCCAAGCCATTACCCAAACGAAGCTCAATCGCTTCCACATTCGCAGCCTTAAGGGCGGCATCCGCTGCTAAAATCATCGTGGCAATCGAGAAAGACTCCATCACCCCTAAAGCTTGAATTCTTTCAGGAGTCGTTGTTCCTGTGATCGCAGGAAAAACCTCCGGGCTTACATTTGGGATAATCATAGAATCGACAAAATATTCTTCTGCGATTCTTTCACCCGTTTTAACTGAATCTTGAACAGCCGCGACGTCGCCATGAACAATCGCAATATACTTGCCCGGGCAGCTCGAACTGGCGGTGACAATTTCCACATCCGAAACCTTTACCATCTGGTCTGCTGTAAAAATACCGCGGGCAACACTTGTAAATTCAACAACACCAATTGCACTCGGCATATCAGTCCCTCCTTATTGCAATGAATGTATCATTAATTTCGATGACCGTTCCGGAAATGCTTGCATGAATTGTGGCACCCAAACTATTTTCCGGAATCTTTCCAATCAGCTGTCCGGCCTCAACATGGTCGCCGAGTGAAACAACCGGTACTGCCGGAGCCCCGACATGCTGCCTTCTGGCAATATGTACAACCTCCGGATCTACGGTAATATCCGTCATGGGCGCTGGTTGATCAAAGTGATATAATCCTAATTTGGCAATCAGACGCTTGCTTGGAACCAAACGAAATTCCCGATTTTTGCGAGCTTCGAATTCGGTCTGTTTCGTAGAATAACGGATTTTTTTTTGCACTAATTTCTCTCTGACCATCATATTGGCGTGCTTCGGATAAATCCCGATTGGACAGGAGAACATGGTGCACAAATTACATTGAGAGCAAAGCAGTGCCATCTTTTGGTCTTCGATATCTTCGAGACCATAGTTTGTTACTCTCACCATCTTATGTGGCTGAAGATTATGCCCCAGTAAATACCGCGGGCACAGATCCGTACACATCCGGCATTGTTCACAAGTCTTATTGATTCTTCTAGCCTGATCCATTGTCGTCGTTTTTCTTTTAATCAAATTGTGCTGTTTTTTCAGAATAAGTAAGCCCTTCGTTTTCTTTGTCACATAGCCATCTAGATTGTCCATAACCGGTCCCATCATTGGACCGCCGTCAATAACAGCATAATCATCAAAGTTTTCAATTCCGCTCAACCGCAGTACATCAATAATCGGCGTCCCGACTGGCACCTTTACCGTCAATCGCTTCGGCACATCGCCGGCAACCGTAATATATTTTTCCGTGACAGGCTTATTTTCGGAAGCATGATAGACATTTAAGGCTGTTTCTGTATTAATCACGACGCAGCCGACCTGAATCGGAATCCCTGCTGGGGGAACGACTCTGCCCGTCAGCTCGTAGACCAAAACTTGTTCATCGCCTGCAGGATACATATCCTTCAGTTCTTTTACTTCAACGAAATCCCCTAGCTGCAATGTCTCGATTCGTTTTTTCAGAATCGCGATCACTTCTTTATGTTTTCCTTTAATTCCTAAAAGCGCTTTATGGGCTCCTACCAGCCTTCCTGCTGCTGCAAAACCTTTGATGACTTCATCAGGATACAATTCCATCAATTGCTGGTCCACTCTTAAAAGCGGCTCACATTCAGCGCCGTTTAGAAGGATGTATTCCGCGTTAGCTGCCAATTTCACATGTGTAGGGAATCCTGCCCCACCTGCCCCGATAATGCCGGATTCCTTTACCCTATCTAAAAGACTCAATTTGGCGTCCCTCCAATCTCTTCCATTTTTCCATCACTCTTTTGACTTCACCCAGAATCATGGCCTAAACTCCCCGTGTTGGGATGTTTTTTTTACAAAGTCCTTTTTGAAAAAATGCTTCTAGAATAATAATACTCGTTATACTCGAGGGAAGAATATGACTATTGTTACTATAATTCGAACTTTGACGTTTTGCAGTTTTAAAAAATCCAAACCCTTGGTCATTAATTAGGGTTTGGATTTTTTGAGTAAGCTGATGATTAAACTGTCACTAAATTTGACTCAGTGCTGCCGATGAATCCTGCGTCAAAGCCTTCTCTAGTAGCGATAAGGGCGTTGCTGGTTTTGACAGCTCCGGCGATGGCAATGACATTATGATGCACGGATTGAAGTTTCTCAGCCAGTTTATGGTTTGGTTTATAACCGAGGGCAAGGACTATTTTTTTATCAGTTCGAAAAAGCTGCAGATGGTTAAGATCCCTTTATTAAAGTTTTCCAAATGAAAATGTTCATTCGGAGCATGAAGGTTTTCTCCCGGCAGGCCAAAGCCCATTAGCACAACAGGAACATTCAATGCTTGGTTGAAATCTGATACAATCGGGATCGATCCACCTTCTCGTTTGTACACAGGCGATTTTCCATACACGTTTTGATACGCTTCAGCCGCTTTTTGAATCATCGGACTGTCGATCGGAGTTAAAAATGGATTCCCCGTATCTTGGAGTGATACTTTTATTGTGCATCCCTTAGGTGCAAATTCTTCCAAATGTTTTTTGATCAATTCCTGAATCTTTTTAGGTTGCTGGTTGTTGACAAGACGGCAAGTAATTTTGGCATGGGCCTCGTTCGGGATCACCGTTTTGGTCCCTTCCCCTTGAAAACCACCCCACATTCCGTTAATCTCTAATGTCGGCCGGGAACTGATTCTCTCAGCATAGGAATAATCTTTTTCTCCTCCGGTCAAATCCGTTAACCCTAACGATTCTTTTACTTTTTCTTCATCCAGCCCTAATGCTTTCATTTGTTCCTTTTCAAATTCTGTCAGTTCGACAACATCATCATAGAAATGGGCCACGTTTACTTTTCCGTTTGTATCATGCAAGCTTGAGAGCAGCTGAACCAATAAATGGTTGGCATTCTGAACTCCCCCGCCGTAACTGCCTGAATGCAAATCAGTATTTGCCGTATGAAGAGAAACTTCCAAAGCACATAGACCTCTTAAGGAATAGGTGATGGCAGGGACGCCTTTGTCCCACATATCGGAATCGGAAATGACGACGACATCACAGGATAACTTTTCTTTATTATCAGTTAAGTATGCTGGAAGATGGGGACTTCCGATTTCTTCTTCCCCTTCGATGCAAAATTTAACGTTGACCGGCAATTTCCCCTCCGATTTCAATAAGCTTTCCACTGCCTTGATATGTAGAAACAGCTGTCCTTTGTCATCGGTTGCCCCTCTGGCAAAGATTTTTTCATCGCGGATAGTTGGTTCAAACGGCGGAGTTTCCCACAAATGAACTGGGTCTACAGGCTGTACGTCATAATGACCATATACTAAAACTGTCGGGGCATTTTCCTGGTGAAGCCAGTCGGCATAAATAATCGGATGACCTTCCGTCTGGATCACTTCAACATGCTCCATCCCGATGTTTTTCAATTTATCGGCGATCCAGGAAGCAGCGGTTTGAACATCCTCTTTATGTTCCGACTGTGCACTAATGCTTGGAATCCGGAGCAACTCTTTTAATTCTTCGACGTTCTTATTTTGATTCGTTGCTAAAAACTCAGCTAATTGACTCATGCTATCACCTTTTCTATTATTAATTCCATCCTTATTGTATACAAAAAATGCGAGAAAACCTACTTTTGACTAATGAAACGGGAAATAAATGCACTTATTCCACTTTTGCAAAACTTTGACCGATTGGGTTGATTAATGTCTTTTGCCTATTTCTCATATAGCGAAGACCAACGATATATAAAGAAAAAAATAATAAGAACTCCCCCTGATTACCGGATCACAAGGTTTAGGTTCATTCCACCATTTCCCTTTAGTAATTTGTATGCAGATGTCCATTTTATTAAAAAAATATTATACTAAATTAATAATCCGCCCGGTCAACATTTCTCAGACTGGCCACGACTAATAAATGGGTCTGATTGGGTTAACCTTTAACGGCTTTTACGTCCATGTAATTTTTCAGCTTCCTATTGCTTGTTGCGAACTTATAACCTGACTTTCTGCGGCCAAAAGTTTTTCTCAAAAATAATCAAACTTGCTTGATCGCTTTTAAATGCTGGACATGTATACCTATATGCCCTATACCAATTATGATCGCTGATGCAATTAGCCAGACAACTTTACCATAAATGCCTAACAGTAAAAAAGCGATAACCGGCAAACTCGCACCAGGCACAGGAATCCCCCAAAAACTGCGATAAAAGTTTGCTTCCGTATGATCATTTATAAAATAGCGAATCCAACTAATCTCATAAACAATCATCAATAAAAACGATGCAATCAACCAGAAACTCCACGGAGAAAAGGCCGTAATGTTAAAATCTTTAAAAATCAGGATGCTGCAAGTACAGCAAACTTGTCCAACACGTTCAAACACTAATAATATTTTATTTTCGTGGCTGCTATCATAATCTATCGGCTTATTCTTACTCCAAATGATATTCGGAATCCATAACATCAATAAATAGATCAGACCTACATATGAAAATCCTAAATGTCCTAACATATTAGTCCCTCCTTGAAAAAATGACATGCTTACATGAATAGTCATTTCACAAACCATTAAGCAGCATCTTCATTCCCTCCCATCGTGTATCAGAGTGATATATATGTCAAGAAAAAATGGAAGTAGTTGAAAACAATAAAAACCTAACAAAATTATTCTGGATGCACTGGCGCCACTTTTTATGCATAATCTGTTCTAACCTGGAGATATAAACAATAATATAGCCATTGGGAAGGAGCTGCTTTGATGATACAGACTAGCATTAAACATCTTTTGGAAATTGACATGCACGTAACCATTTCAAGTGAGAAGGAAGGTATCCTTAAAAATGGAACCAAGGTATTCAGAACTACAATTAAACGGACTCGACCCATTATTCCTGGTAAAAAATAACTAATTATTCTGCCATGCCTTGTAAACAAAACTTTATTTTTGTAAAATTAAGCCAAATAGGGAGGCGATGCTTATTTGGCTTGGAAAGATAAATTCAAACAATTTGGCATACCGGGTTTTATACTGTTTGTTATCATCTCTTTATTTTCCCTTTATTTAATCACCAATGACTCTGAACTTTTGAGAGATCTCCACGTAAAGATGTCCAAGTTTGTTACTTCCGGCTTTTTTCAATACCAAGAACAAAAAAGTCCTATTTTACAAGCACTACAATTTATTCTATTAATTTTGATTTATGGTTTATTTCTTTTGGGTTTGGTAAATGCTGCTTTAATGATTAAGAAGGTGATTTTGAAACCAACTCCTTCCGTTTCCCCACATAATGATTTTGAATCATACTTAGAGCTTGAAGACAAGTTAGGAGATGTGTTAACTGCATTTGAGCAACAATCTTCTGTTAGAGTAATAGACGAAAAAATGACCATCTTTATGCTGCGAAATCATGAAGAAATCAAGAAAATATTCGGCCTCCCTGAACGTCTTATCGAATTTGTCTGGTACTTCCAAGGAAAAAACAATGATGTTGAATTAGTATATTTAAAAACACCTTTAGACATCGAAGGTGCGGCCAAATTAATAAACTCTGCGCTGGACATGCCATATGTCCGGGTACAAGAGCCTTCTGTCAACAGCCGAATGGAATTACGGGAAAGTCCCATTAAGCAGTTCATATCCGTCCGCAATTACGGTACTTTAAAGCTGGGACTTGCCGTATTTATTCTCAAAGAAAACATATTTACAAAAGAAAAATTAAAGGATTTTATCTACTGTACATCGAAAATCATTTTATTAGGCACAAATAACCGATTTTTACGACATTTTAAAAGGAAAAAGAATAATGGAATTTAGGAGACGGCTTTTATGGCGAGAACAGTCAAGGCAAACACGATTGGTTCCTCGACGATCAAACGAAATGGCGCAGTTGTGAAAGGAACAAAAGGTAACCGGATTGCGAATCTGAGCAATCTTAAGGAGAATGTAAGATTATCGAGGAAACAAAATGCCTAATCGAAGAAACAGCACTTAAAGGGTGCTGTTTCTTTGTTCATGGAACCTACAATTCCACTATTTCAGGAGTGAATTGCTTAGCAAAAAGTTCTGACAAGTGCTCCGGGACAGTTAAGAAAATTAATCCATTGCCTTCAAGTTTTGGTGAATTTCCTAATGGGACAGTCCGTTTAATTAATTGGGCATAGAGTTCGGGTTCTGTCAAATTCCGTTCAAAGCTGGAGTTGGCCAGTACTTTTATCAGCGCCATGGCTCCGGAAACATGAGGCGTTGCCATGGAGGTTCCGCTTAATGTTGCATAGGTTCCATTTAAATAGGTGGATAGAATTTTTTCACCAGGAGCCACTAAGTCAACTTCATTATTTGAATTGGAAAACCTGGATGAGTTCCTATTTAAGTCAACCGCCCCAACACTGATCACTTCATTATATGAGCCGGGATATGCAAATTCATCCGTTGAATCATTGCCATCCCCCTCATTACCTGCTGCACAAACGACCAGAATATTATGTTGAACCGCTGTTTGAATCGCTTTATGCAATTCAGGGACATCTACCGGACCGCCAAGCGACATCGAAATAATATCAGCCTTTTGCTCAATGGCATAGTTAATTCCATTAATAATCCATTCGTATTGACCGGAACCTTTTTTATCCAACACCTTAATGATCAGTAATTTTGCCTCCGGCGCAACCCCTACAACACCGTTATTGTTTTGAATCGCTGCAATCGTGCCTGCAACATGGGTGCCGTGGCCATTGTAATCCTTGTAAACATCAGGGTCTCCATTATCATCGTTCGTAAAATTTCTCCCGCCGATAATCTGATCTTTTAAGTCGGGATGAGTCAAATCACAGCCGGTGTCTAAAATGGCAACTGTGATTCCTTTTCCTTTTGTTTTCTCCCAAATTTTTGGAGCCTGAATCATTCCAATCCCCTTTGGCACTTCATTGACCGTGTCGAATTGCTCCACTACTTGATACGGAATCAAACCTACCTTTTGCTCCATTTATTTCCCTCCTATTGGATATATTTGAAGTAGGCCAAGGATGTTACAAGTAGTTTAACAATTCTGATTAATACTTAACAGTTACTTTTGCAGTGTTTTTATTCCTTTATTATTGTCGATTACATTAGTAAGTACTGGGATGATGGTGAACCGAAAGTGTACTCATAAGCAGGACTCACCGTTTACCCGTCATTTTTCTGATTTTACCCGTCAAAATTGGAAATTTACCCGCCGATTTTGGAACTTTACCCGTCGGTTTTGACCGTTTACCCGTCGGTTTTCAAAATTTACCCGTCAACTGCAATTTATCTGAGAATTTATCAGAAAATTTATCTGTCTTTTCGAATCTCTTCTACAATCAATAGAAAAAGAGCCGAATCGCGAGCAATTATTTGGGTATATCGACGCGACGCCTGTCATTTCAATTTTCCCCATTTGTGACGATACAAAAAGAACCCAGATCGAAATTGAAATCGATCGGGTTCTTTTTGTAAAAAAACACCATTTTACACAAGAGTGCAGCATTTAAATAAGCAGCGCCGCGACTCCCCGAAACGGATCCGCTGTATTTATGGGTTATGCCCCTTGAGTTACCAAGGTTTTTTGTCCTGCATCTGAGGCTGCACTGCTTTGTTCATCGTTGGAACTATCATCCTGTACAAAACCAGAATCAATAATTGTAGCAATTACTTCATCGTCCTCATGCTTAATCGTGATATTATGATATTTATTTCTAATTGCACCTATATTAATGGTATGTCCAATCTCCAGATCAGAAATATCCACTTCAATAGCTTCGGGAATCTCATTTGGTTTCGCGGTAACATTAATTTCATGAAGAGATTGTTGTAGAACCCCTCCATGTTCTACCCCTTTTGCATTTCCTGTTAACTCAACATAGACCTTCGCGTGAATTTCAGAAGACATGTCGACATGAAGAAAGTCCAAATGAAGAATATCATGACTAATCGGGTTCCATTGAAAATCTTCAAGGACCACATTCCTTGGTTTGCCACCAATTTCAAGGGAGATAATCCCGTTTCTTCCATGATCCCTAATGAGTTTGAGGAAATCCTGATTTTTCACAGCAATTGCCTTGCTGTTTTCATGTTTCCCATAGACCACTGCCGGGATCTTTCCTTCCTTTCTTAATTTGGTCAAAACGGATCTTCTAAATTCTTTGCGCTCCTCTGCCACTAATCTATTATTCATGGCGTTTCACCTTCCGATAAGTAAGAATTTTAGACATAGGTATAAAATTTCTTAATATTATAGGAATGTCTAAGGGAAAAAGGAAAAATATGCTTTTCCATTATTATTTTAATATAGAATTCAAAATTCGACAAATATTTTGACTGTAGGATGCATCATAGTTCAACAGCAAAGCCTGTTCGCTATAATTTCCCCGTTTATTTCCATGAATTCAGCAACACAATTCAGCAACAGATTATCCCTAAAATGGTGTATTTTTTTGCCTCATATCGAACAATATATGGAATGAAATATAAATTTTGGAGGGAAGCAGAATGAAACTAGCGGCACATGAATTGCATGATTTAAATGAACTGACGATGAGCTGTGTAAATTCAATCACTAATATGGCCTACATGCTCCAACATGTTCAGGATTCGGAATTTAAAAAAATTCTCGAAAGACATTTACCTCTTCATGTAAGGGACTATAATATGAAAGTTGAATTTTTAAATAAAATGGAGGGGGCTAAAAAGGAATTACCACTGTTAAGCGAAAACAGACAGGTTTCCGACCAAACCTTGCAAATGATTTCTCCTGCTCCCGCTGTTCAGCCTAGAACCATGGTAGAAAATATGAATGACCGCGAAATGGCCACAGCCTATCTATTAACGTTGAAAAGAGCCGGTCGAGAATATGCGTGGGCCGCGATGGAGATGGTCAATCCGGAGATTCGCTCATTCTGCCAAACAGCCTTTATGATGAGTTGTTCTCATGCGTATGACATGTGGCAATATATGGCTTCCAAAGGGTATTATCCTGTTGAAAATGCAGCCCCAGCGGATATTGCCAAAATTGGCGCCATGTATCAGGTTATTCCGGAAAACTCCGATCAAATTCAACAGTATATGGCCCACTACCAGAATCCTACGGTCGGAAACAGCGACCAGCTTTATCAATAATTTTTCAAGAAGATGGATGTCCCCTTTGAATCCTGCAAGAATCTCCGGCATCCGTCTTCTTTTTTTGTAATGTTACACCGTTTCCACAAACCAGTTGGCTTTCGACCAATGCGGTGTAGTCATTGTCAGTTAAATACCATTCTACGAACACATTTTAAAAGTGGATGAGAGGATAAATCCACGGGAGAATGATTGAAGTAATAATTGCTGCTGCCCCCATCGCCAGACTTGAAACGGCTCCTTGAACGGGACCTTCCATCATAATTTGACTGGTGCCAATCCCGTGCGATACAGTACCAATACCAAGACCGCGTGAAAAGGGGTCGGTAATTTTTACTAATGATAAAATGATGGGGCCCAGCACTGCCCCAAAAATACCTGCGGTAATAACAAAGGCTGCTGCCAGCGGCGGGTTCCCGCCAATAAGAACAGCCGCTTCAATTGCCACAGGTGTAGTGACGGCTTTCACCGCAGACGTCGCTTGAAAACGGTCAGATAATCCTAATGCTTTTGTAAGCCAAACAGCCGAAGTAATCGTTGAGATTGTACCGATCATTAGTCCCCAGACAGCAGGTTTGAGCTTATCCTTAATGATTTTTTGATTTTTATACATTGGAACCGCAAGAGCAACAGTAGCAGGTCCCAGCATAAAGGTCATCCAATCTTTTGCAGGTGTATATTGGTAATAGCTGATGCCCAATGAGCTAAGAATCACGATTATGACTGCAGTGGCGGTTAATATCGGCGTGGTAAATGGGGATGGGAACCGTTTTGCCAGTTTGATTGCAGCTATATACACGATGAGCGTTATAAAAATACTAGGCAGAGTGAGACTGTCCATGATAAGTCTTATCCCTCCCGGTTGAATTCTCTTGCTTCTTTGTCAAATATTGAGTTGTTCCCGCTGTTATCACCAAGCCAATGATCGTACTGAATCCAATCATTAGCAGCAATTGTAATCCGTGGGTTTTAATTAATTCTCCATAGTTCATTAGGCCGACAGCAATCGGGATGAAGAAAAATCCTAAGTGCTTATTTAAAAAGGCTGCTCCCTTCTCAATAAACCTTACCTGAATCACTTTGCAGGTTAACATGATATATAAAATAATGATCCCCAATACACTTGATGGAATAGGGATATGGAAGGTCTCAACAATATATTTTGAAAATGCATAAATAAGCCAAATAAAAAAAAGCTGGCCTAAGAATAAAAAGCCATTTTTCACAAGATGACATTCCTTTCCTTTTCTTCATTATGATAATACTTTACCAAGGTCCAGCAAATTTGAAAAGAAAAAAGTCCCTATCAGCGGGCCCAAAAAACTAGACCGTCTCCAAAAACGGAAACGGTCATATTCCCTTTACAAAAATTTAAAATTACTGAACTTCTGTTGAAGTCGTTATTTGATAAGGAGTGATAAATTCATCCCACATCGAAAGGAATACATCAATTAAATTCGGGTCAAAATGTTCACCTTTTCCTTCTATTAATATCGTTTTCACTTTTTCCGGAGGGAAAGGATCTTTATAGGCTCTTTTGGTTAACAATGCATCAAAGACATCTACTATGGCGACGATTCTTCCTTCAAGCGGTATTTCCTCACCCTTCAATTGATTGGGGTATCCTGTTCCATTCCATTTTTCATGATGCGTATTAGCAATCCGTGAAGCCATTTGAATAACAGGCAAATCCAGTTTTGACAGAATTTTATGGCCAATCTCCGAATGGGTTTTCATTGATTCCCTTTCTTCATGTGTTAATTTTCCTGGTTTATTTAAAATCGCATCAGGAATTCCTACTTTACCAATATCATGGAATCTTGCAGCAAGTTCTATGTTATGGATAAACTGTTGATCACAACCGGATATTTGCGCTAATTTTCTGGCCAGCATTCCAATCCTTTCCACATGTTTACCAGTATCATCGTCTCTTAATTCTGCCAGCTCTAACAAACTTTCAATTGTATCAAAAATGACTTTTGTTTCATCGGTAATATTCTGGCTTACTAGCAGCCGGTGACTTAATTCAGCAATGGCTGGCTGCGGTAGCTGCCATGTTTTAAAGTATTGCGAAATATTGTCATTTTCTTTCGAAGTAATAAAGGACTCGCCGCTATCATGGCGAACCGGGCATCCTGTACAGGGGAGAACCCGATTATATAAAAGTTCATAGCAGCGTTTTCCTAAAATGGCATCATTCTTAACTCCTTGTGACTCTAATAATCGCTTGGCATTGTCATCAACCCAAGTGACAATCCCAAAATCCAAAATATCAATTTCATAGCCGAAAATGTTTAGAAAGCTATAAGTTTCCAGCGACTTATATGGCATTAACAGTTCTCTCACGACTGCTAACGTAAATCTGATTAAACGCTCAAATGAACCTAAGAACGTGATAACTTCTTTTTCATATTGAGAATCCCTCTTTAAAAATGTCTCACGGACTGCTTCATTAAAAAGATCAATGATAAAAGTCAACTCTTGCTCTGAAATATTCTTTTGATTAATTTTCTTTACCCAATCTCGAATAACCCGATAAAACGAGATCTCATCCCTGTATACTTTCTCCTGGAAAAATTGTGTAAGATAATTTTTTAGATATTCAGTTTCGCTAAGAACATCTTTGGATTTCCAAGGAATATGGGCCGCTCGCTGAAAAAGACCCTGATAGAACTTTTTCATAATTTCTTCCAAGCGATAAGTTAATTTACCATTAAAAGTATCTAAAATATCAAAATCTTGGTCAATTAACCCGGCTTTATTCTGTAAATGTTTAAATTCATACCGTAAAGGAAACAGTGCTTTATCCATTTCAATTTTTGTATAGGCAGTAACGACAATTTGGACATCGAAATTGAGCAGCGATTCGATTGCATTCATTAATTCAGAAGCCTCTTTAATAGGCATTGATTTGACCAGAAAATCTAATACTATTTGGCAGTATAAACGGTGTACAGAAATAAACCATTGTAAATCCAATCCAATTCTTGAGTGAACACTGCCGACTTTATAGCGATTTTTAATATAGGCGTCATTGATAATTGGACAGAAAACTTGCGTTAAATAAATCCGTTGGGTCTCCTTCAGTTGCTCTAATGTAGAAGAGTAATCAATAATTTTTTTTAGATGATCGACCCGATAAATTTGTTCATAAAGCTCATCTACTATCGGACCCACTAACGGCAATAATATATCCTTATGCTGGTGAATTAGTTCTAGTGATGATTCAGTAACACCGGTTAGCGACAATAGTGATAACCGTTCGGGATCATTAATTAAAATATAAGCCATCTGTGAACACTTCCTCTAAATGTTGGGATAATAACTGACAGACTAACTTTCCCTGAAAATATCACGGTTCTGTTGGATTTTGAGATTGGAAGAAAGGTATGGTTCATGACTTTTGCTGAGGAACTGCTTGATTCTAGTATTGGGTGATTGGTTAGCCTTTTCAGTTTCTTTCGTCGTTTAAGAAATATTGATAGTGAATAAAACTTTTAAAACAAATAATGGTTCTATTAGAATATTTTAAAACAATCAATATGAAAATTAAATGAAAATCCGCCATTTTTCCCCAAAAAAATTGGAAATATACTAATACATACGAGGTATTACTGCCATTACATCGAATAAGGAAATGGGCTTATTTACACCTGGATTCATTCAGACAATCTTTTTTTTATCCTTATATTTAGTGATGATTCTTGGGAATACAGGATTTATCTTAATCCTGAAGGAGAGGGCAGATGAGGAACTCATTTATATGGCATACTATGATGAATTAACCCAAACGTTAAATCAAAGAACGTTTATTTCAAGAGCTGAACAAATTATTGCTCAATGTATAAAGAATCAAGAGCACCTGTCCTTTATTCTATTTGATATCGACCATTTTAAGAATTTCAATGATACCTATGGTCATGATACCGGAGATCGAATACTACAGGACCTTACACAGCGAATCCGCCAGTTTCTCGGTTCTACAAATCTTATTGGCAGATATGGCGGTGATGAGTTTGCTCTCCTTCTGTACGGAATGGACAAAAATGAAACTGAAAAGTATTTAGAACAGATTATGGGGCTTGTTGCGGAAGCAGATATACCCGGTGTTTCCGAAAAGTATACCATTAGCATGGGGGTCATCAACCTTATCCCCAATAAACATACAGAACTAGACAGTCTTTATGCTTTTTCAGATAAAGCACTCTATCAAGCCAAACATAACCAAAGAAACTGCATATGCTTTGGTGAGATTATGGTAGAACAGTAGTAGAAAAAGCAGGGACTGTTCTTTTTGATCATACGATGTGTCATTAAAAAGGACCTTACAAATTGATTTACATCTTATGTATGATCCTTTTTTCAATAACTGGCTTGGTGATTCTTTTCTGATTCAATTCTAGAAATTTTTTAGAAATACAACTATTTCAATTTATTAGCTCACCAAATTTCCCCAGCAAACATTGAATAGCACTTTATACGAATTGAGAAGAACCTCATAGTAGATATGACTTCCCTATTCCTCAATCCATTTAATGATTTTTGCAGGGTTTCCTCCCACTACCACATTATCTGGCACGTCTTTGGTAACGACGGCACCTGAAGCAATGACAACATTGTCGCCTATTGTAACACCAGGATTGATGATGGCACTGCCGCCAATCCATACATTGTTTCCAATGGTAATCGGTTTCGCGTACTCTCTTCCTTCGTTCCGTTCAACAGGCTTGAGCGGGTGAGTTGCTGTGTAGATCTGTACGCCAGGTCCCAGCATACAATTATCCCCAAATCGCACTTCACAAACATCTAAGATGGTACAGTCGAAGTTCGCAAAAAAGTTTTCACCCACGTGTGTGTTATAACCATAATCAAATCGTATATTGGGCTCCATATACACGTTTTCCCCAGTGGAGCCGAGGAATTCCTTTAATAATTGAGTCCTCCTTTCTGCTTCAGATTCGAAAGTTTGGTTATATATTCTAACCTGCCGTCTTACTGCCTCGCGTTCCTTTGATAACTCTGGGTCAGCAGGGTTGTACATTTCCCCAGCCAACATTTTCTCTTTTTCAGTTTTCATTTTTATCATTTCTCCTAAATATGAATGTGTCGAAAAAATGTATTCCTATATGCTATGACATTACTTGCTTCGAATACTTGTCTAATTATTTCATTTGTATGTTTTGTCCACCCGACAGAAGCATAGACTTCTCTTATTTCATCAAGATTTGCATTGGAGAAATCACTATGAATTTTTAAATTCAAATATATCCCCTCTTTCCAACAATGCCTTCTCTCACATAGGTGTTAACCCTAGCTTATTAGAAATATGGATTATTTACAATGCTATTAGTCATAAGTGGCCCAAAATACCCAGCACAAAACTTCGGAACCGCCTGTTCGTGTCTATTTAACAGGTTCATTGAAGCAAGTAGACCTCTAGGATGATGTGCATCAAGCTGGGCTTTCGACTATTTCTTTTCCTTCCATAATCCTGCTTTGATTAAAAAATTCCTTGCGACAGTCTTGGCACTTTTTCCTTGAACAGCTACTTCATAGTTCATTTTCCGCATTTCACTGTCTGTGATTTTACCTGACAGTTTATTTAATGCAGGGACAATGTCCGGATACTTGTCTATAGTTTCCTGCCTTAATAACGGAGCTCCCTGATATGGCGGGAAGAAATGCTGATCATCTTCCAGAACTTTCAAATGATATTTTTGCAATTCGCCATCAGTGGAATAAGCATCCATTAGATTAATATTGCCTGCTTTCATTGCTGTATATCGGACAGAAGACTCCATCGTCACAAGCGAGTGAAAGTGTAGCCGATACTTTTTGGACAAGCCTGGATAACCGTCAGACCGGTCTGTGAACTCCCGGGTAAAACCTGCTTTCACATCGGACTGGACATTCGCCAAATCCGATATTTTTTCAAGGTGATAGGTTCGGGCCAAGCTTTCCGGCACCGCCAATGCATAGGTGTTATTGTATTGCATCGGTTTTAGCATGACCATATGGAATTTCTTTGACATCCCGCTCTTCGCCTGGTCATACACTTCCCTGTTATCAGTACTTATCGGTTCTTCCTTCAAAAATTCAGTGATCGCTGTTCCCGAGAATTCCGGATAAATATCAATATCTTTTGATTTAAGCGCATTAAAGACAAAAGAAGTACTGCCGAGCCCTGACTTTAATTCCACTTTCAAGTCAGTATTTTCTTCAATCAGCAGCTTATACATATTGATCAGGATTTCCGGTTCGGATCCCAGTTTGCCGGCAATGACAAGTTTCTGTTGTCCGGCCGGATGAATAAAGCTGGAACCGATTATCAGCAAAATAATAATCGAAAAAGTTAAAGCGGCAATCATAACATTTTTAAATGAAACTTTTTCAAGCTGCCGGAGTAGGACATCAAGAAGAATCGCCAATAATGCCGCCGGGACAGCACCAAGAAAAATAAGGGTATAATCATTACGGTCGATCCCCAGCAGAATGATATCCCCCAAACCGCCTGCACCAATCAGAGCGGCGATGGTCGCCGTCCCGACAATTAAAATCGTCGCCGTTCTTATCCCCGCCATAATGACAGGCATGGCTAAAGGAAGTTCCACTTTTAAAAGTCTTTTTCTTCGATTCATTCCCATTGCATCTGCCGCTTCCAACAATGCAGGGTCCACTTCTTTGATCCCGGTATAAGTATTCCGTAAGAGCGGGAGCAAGGCATATGCCACCAAGGCAATAACGGCAGGTAACGTCCCAATTCCAAATAAAGGAATTAACAGTCCAAGCAAGGCTAAAGATGGAATCGTTTGTAAAACTGCCGTAATTCCGATAATCATCTCGGCCACTTTTCGCTTGCGTGTCAAATAAATGCCCAATGGAATGGCTATGATGATAGCGATAAAGAGGGCAATCAAGGAAATCTGAATATGTTCCCACAGAGCATTGAGGAGCTGTCCTTTTCTAGATGAAAAAACGGCTATTAAATTATTCATGCAATCGCCCTCCCTGTTTTACATATTGGGCCATTTTGCGGAGCAAGTTTGAACGGTGAATGACGCCGATGACGTTGCCGTTTTTTTCTACAGCGATCACCTCAGCTGCCGCCATCCGTTCAAGCAGCTCATTCAACGGCATGGTATAGGGAACGGGCTGTTGATCGTTCACGCTGGCATCTTCAACAGGTGTAATAACATCATGCCAATCCAGATTCATTTCTTGCATTCCGACGAATTCGCGAACAAACTCATTCTCGGGATTGGTTAAAAGTTCTGAAGGTGTTCCGATTTGCACCACTTGTCCTTCCCTCATCAGGCAAACCCGATCACCAAGTTTCATTGCTTCCTTCATGTCATGGGTGACAAATACAATCGTCTTCTTGATGGTACGTTGAATGTCCAACAGATCATCCTGCAGCTTTTCACGGCTGAAGGGGTCAAGAGCACTGAACGGTTCGTCCATTAACAGAATCTCCGGGTCTGCCGCTAATGCCCGGATAACCCCAACCCGTTGCTGCTGCCCGCCGGAAAGTTCCCCTGGTTTCCTACTGCGGTATGTTGCTGGATCAAGCCCGACCATATGTAAGAGTTCATCCACCCGCGCTGCCATTTTTTCCTTGCTCCATTTTTTCATTTCCGGCACTACCGCAATATTTTCGGCAATCGTCATGTGTGGGAAAAGGGCAATCTGTTGCAGGACATACCCGATCTCCCAACGAAGCTCATGAATGTCATAATCACTGATTGGTTTTCCATTGATTGAGACCGTTCCGCTAGAGACACCAATCAGCCTGTTGATCATTTTTAATGTCGTGGTTTTTCCGCAGCCGCTCGGACCGATGAGGACAAAGAACTCTCCATCCTTGATCTCGAGATTCAATGATTTTACAGCAGTAGTCCCATCTGCATATTGTTTCGTTACTTTTTCAAATCGAATCATATCATTTCCCCTTGTAACGGCGATTCAGGCAGCCTTCCAAATCTCCTATTTTTTCATATTTTCACTATTTAAACATGTTATTCATCCGATCAAAGTATATTATATCAAAAAGAGAAAATGGATATAGTTTTCGATAAGGATCTCAATAGCGGTTTCGATGTTACCATTTGATGCGAGTAATACTTTTTTACAATCCATTTTAAACATTGCGTTTGGAAAGGTTGCCCGGCCGGCAGAGTTTAGTTTAACGAAATCTTCACAACCTTATCCAAATATTTCGTTGTTTGATATCCATCAATCTCCAGTTTTTTAGGAATTACGGTTTTTCCATTGTCGTCATGATGTAATTCCATGCTTTGAACGGTAACAAAATACCGCGGCTGCTCGATTTTTTCATATGAGAACGAGCTTTCATTCGTATCGTATTCTACCCCGTTTTTATCAACCACCACTCCTTCAGCGCTTCCCTCCATTGAACTGGGTTCATTTTCATCCTTATCCAAAATACGAAATTGAAGCGACTCATATACCCGATTCTTAATTTCATGATTGCTTATAACAACTTTCGTCGGCTGTCCGACTTCCAGTTTGTCGATCGAAATGGTGCTGCCAACATATTGAAAGGTTTGCGGATATTTCTTAGAAGCATCTAGTTCGATGGTTTTTGGATCCTCAAATGTTAAATGAGCAGAATTGAGGTCGATGTTGACCTCCATTGGTTTTTCTCCAAAAACAGGGTCAAACTGTGTTTGAAAAGTATTCCAATTCTCGTCTTCTTGTGAATCCAAAAAAGAGCTGCCAATTATATCAGCTTTCACTTTTTTGTTGTTCACTTCCATTTTATCAATATTAAGAACATCTATTCGCTTCTCTGGCTGTTTATCATGAATAGCATAAAGCAGAATCGTTGATGTTGGAGCAATGATTAGTTTATCAAATCGAACCTGAATCCCCTCGACTTCTGTTTCTTTATCCAATGCATATTCGTGCGATGGCTGTTTTTTCACAGGAATCTTAAAGTTCCACTCCCCTGATTCATATTCCATGGTATCCCGAAGAACAAAACTAGGCCAGTCAGAGGAATCACGAATCAATTTATAAAGCTTTGTGATTCTGAGTTTAATGGTTCCGTCATCCTTTGAAAGGGGAGGCAGGCTAATTTTCCCCTGATAGACATTCTTTCTTTCATTATTTCTTTTCGATTTAAGGTCAGGGAGATAGTACTTTGGATATGTTACTGAGCTCATGATTTCAGATTCGTTCTCCACAACAATTCCATCATAATAATTCATCATCATATATTGATTTTCTTCTTTTTTATCCTCGACTTCATAAAAAACCAGCGTCTGAACATCATCAGCAATCGCACTCTTGATCTTTATTTTCAACCCATTGCTTTCCGCTTCCAGGTTCAACCTTTCACCGAGGTCATGCTGCAGAAACGCACGTAATTCTTCATCTTCCTCCGTCCAAGTATAATAAAGACTGCGAAACGTCCCTGTAAAAAAACCGATACTTATTAATAGAATTATAGCTCCAGTAAAAATAAGCCCAATTCTATTACGTTTCTTGTTCTTTAGTTGTCTCTGCAGTTCCTCTTCTGCCAGCCGATCTTTGACGTTCCCCAGAAAATCTGCCGGCATATGCAAAGTAGCAAGCTTTTCTGAAAGATTTAACAAGGTTAACATGACATCCTGAAAGGCAGCTAAATCCTCCTGACAGTTTTGACAATGATAAATATGTATCTCGAAATCTACCTTTTTCGGCCGCTCCATGGTTCTTTCCAAATAATCAATGTAATCCTTGTGGTACTCTTTGCAGCCATTAAAAGTGGCTTCATGCCCTAGTTGGTTTTTTAATGACTGAATACCGGAAAACAATAAATCTTTCATCTTTTCTACTGAAACTTGGAGAATCTGTGCCGCTTCCTCCTTAGAAATCCCTTTTATATAGGTAAGGAGCATCGCTTCCTTCTGATCCACTTTCAATTGATCGAGTGCTTTGAACAGATCCAGGGAAGGTTCACTTCCCTCTGTAGCCTGAAACCTGCTATGATCATAAAGCTCTCTGCAGGTATGGATGAAAATGGATGTAACCCATGTTTCGAATGAGGTTTCTCCTTTAAATCGTGGTAACTCCTTGTTGGCTTTCATAATCGACCGGTAAAATAGCTCCCCTATTTGCTGTTGATTGCCAAGATAGAACCAACCAAGTGTATAGAACGATTGTTTATGCTGATCGAACCAGTCGACGATGGCTTCGATACCTTTTTCTTTTATCATAGTGATTGAATTAGAATCTATTTTTGCCGGGATCATCAATGTGCCTCCCCCCCTTTTCTGTCTCTACATCTTTTACCTATCACTATTTTTTGGCTAACACTATTTTCGCACATAAAAATGCCTGCCACCACCCGAATAACGCCGAGGAAATTCGACAAATTCTGAGAAGTGACAGGCACCTACCTTTAATAAAATTAATATAACAAACAGAATTTTGAAAAAAATGCTAACAAATTAAAGCAACAACCATTTTCATCATTTACTCAATGCATCCTTTAAAAATTTAATGAAAATTGATACTTCATCAGTCTCTACTTTTGTTAATACATAAGTTGAAGATATAGGTGGAATGATGTTCCTTGGCTTAATTTTTATTAATTTTTTCATATCAATTTCATTTTTAACGACCGTAGAAGGTAAATAGGAAACTCCAAGCCCTTCTTCTATAAAACGCTTTGTAACCTCTATTTGGTCAACTCTCATCGTATGCACAGTCGGATAATGCCTCTTAATATCATCCAAAAGGTTGCCCCAATAGTCTGGATGGTTATGGGTAATTAGCCTATATTTATGTAATATAGTTGGTTCATCAAGGCAGGAAATGTCTTTACATTCATTTGGTGCAACTAATATTACAGATTCTTTATGTATAATATGGCTCTTTATATTTGTTTGCATTGGTAAAATTCTCGTAAGTCCTACATCTGCAATCCCCGCACTGACTTCCTCACCTATTTCATAAGATTTAAGTACATGAATCAATTATAATCTATTTAAGGAATAACATATAGATTATTTTGATCATTAGGGGTTTTCATACTGAAAGGGGAGTTTAACTATGGACACAATTAAAAGTACAAACGATAGTTGGAATGTGAAACTTTATGACAATAAGCATTCCTTTGGTATTTATCAATGCCTAAAAAAAAGGGGAAGATTCGTTGCCGAATTTGGAGGCAAAGGCAATGTTCAAACAATAACGGATGAAATCATTGACCAAATAAAAGTTGCAGGATTTGATTTTAAAAAGGAACAATTCCCTTGGTTTTATCCAAGCATTGCTGAGTATTCAACTTTAATGGAAGACGTAGGATTTAGAGTGACTTTTGCTCAACACTATGATAGACCAACGAAGTTGGATGGAGATGATGGATTAAAAAACTGGATTGCAATGTTCGGTAATCATCTATTCAATGGTATCCCAGAAAAAGCAAAAAATGAAATAGTTGCAAAAGTTGAAAGCAATTTAAAAGAAACTTTATATAAAGATGGTAATTGGATTGCCGATTATAAAAGAATACGTGTAATTGGAGTAAAAGAATAATTGATAAAGGGACTGTCCGAAAAGTGGTTTTTTAGTCCAAAAATTAAACATAAAAAAACCCAAGAATGTTGGTTTTACAGCATTCTCGGGTTTTTATTTTCGGCGTTTTTTAGCAAAAAAGCTACATCTACTTGATGCTTAAAATTCTTGCTTCAGATCTTCAAGCCTTTCCTTTACTATATCAATATCCATTTCATCCTTGGCAATTGCCAGAGCCTTTTCATATAATTCCCGTGCTTTATGATAATCCTTCTTACGACCGTAGAAGAATAGGTCACCCCAGCCGATATAGCCCCAAGGATTGTCCGGAAAATCGAGCACTAACTTCTCAAACTCGGACTCAGCTTTCCCGTATTGATCTAACATTGCGTAAGATTCTCCAATGGCACGACGCATATTGTGAATAATTAATTCGTCTTCCTTCGGAAAATAGTTGCAGAACTCACGACAATAGCTAATTCTTTTTTCAAAATAAACAGGGGCATCTATACCTGCATTATGAAGCTCCGCCTCTAAGTCCTGGCAAAAATCCCTAATAAAAAAGTTAACCTGATAGTGCTTGTCCAAATAATCCAAGTTTTGGAACGTAGGATCAATTCTATTTTTTATTGCTTCCCAAACCTTTAACCATGTGTCACATGCAGAAATAGAATCATTTTCAGCTAAATACTCAAAACCATGATCAAGCAAGTCACTTATCTGTTCCCTAGATAATTTATTTGCCGGAGCCAATCTCTCCCATAAAATCCAAGCCGCCAGCCAAGGGAAATCTTCATCTCTCCCCTTTGCAGTAACATTGTACTGATGGAACCAGTTTTCTGAAAGATCTTCCGCAGAGTAGAACCTGTCGATATCTTTTAAAAATGTATCTTGCTCAAATGGTATACCCATTTCCCGTAAATTGTGAATAATTTCGTCCGTGCTCAGCACGTCTACTTCTTCATAAGTTAGGGTAAGATTGACAGGATTCTGTACCATTTGTATCGACTTAAATTGTTCATCCTTACCCATACAACATTTTTTATATTTTTTTCCACTTCCACATGGACATAAATCGTTTCTTCCAATTTTGGTCATACTTTTCACTCTCCTTACCTTAAATTAAATTTTGTCAGCGGTCTGTTTCAAATGTGAAGCCTATTAAGTCATTTTTCCTTTGCCTTATCACTTAAACATCATTTATTTTCCTTGCTATATTTTAACACATTCTTCGTGATGAATTGACTATTTTTATTTAGAGAAAATTCGTTAATCGGAAAGAGAATAGCTCCAAAATACTTTAGATATGAACATTTTAGCTTTCTTGTTGTGATTATTGATCGTCTTGTTTTTCCAGTTTACCGGGAAGTTTTAAGTACATGTTGTGTTGGATCCCCATCCCTTTTGGGGTTTACCCGTCTGTTTTGCGGATTTACCCGTCGAAAATGGAGAATTACCCATCTAATTGTTGAATTTACCTGTCAAAATGGTCATTTTACCGTTGCATCTGCGTCTTCATGCTCAATTCCAAAAAAGTCCAAGAGATCATCCCAATTAGGCGGATATTCGTTACTGCCTACCCATCCTGTTCCTCTCTGACCTTCGTATTTCACAGCAAGCTCCCATTGAGTACCATCACAAACGTAAGGATCAATATACTCGCTGTTCCAGTAATCAACATGGATAGAATAGAATTGATTCAGCAGCTTATTCGTTTCCTCTGTTGTATACTCTTTTTCAAACGAAGTCTCACGCCAAAGGGTCGCAATCAAACAAGCAGAATTTTCTTTAAAAATTAGACGATACCTATCATATCCTCCGAATTCACCGATTTCAAAATAAATTTCCTCTATTTTTTGAGCAGCGGTACGATCATCAATGGCTTTAAGTCTTTTTAGCCATTTTAAAATAAATCCATCTTTAAAAAAGCTAAGAAGCGATCCATCACAAAATCTTTCTCCGCGAATTGCCCCCATCATAAGTGCCAGGGTACATGGTGCATTTAATGATTCTACATCCGCACTTAGCATTGGCACATAGCCCCATCTAATACCGTTATTTTCTAAAATTGATCTGTAGCTAGTGAGCTGATATTCCGGGTGGCTCTCTGAGAACTGATAGAATTCTGCCACAAATTCATTTACAAGCTCAGCAAAATAGACAAACGGCATATGAATTGGATGTTCCGGTGTGCCGCCATTCTCATCATCAATAACCCATTCCCCGAAAGAATCAGCATTAGAAATTTTTCCAATATATTTTGTAAGTACTTTAAACTTTTCAGCAGTCACTTCGTTTTTGTCAAAGTCACACCATTCATCATAAATAGCTCGTAGTTCGTGATCTAAATAAGTTAATGCCTTCTCTCTAAGGTATTCAGGGACTCCGTAATACGCTTCTGCAATAGCCCCGGTAATAGCCGCCAACGTGTCACTATCGCCGCCGACTGAAATCGCAATCCGAATAGCATCTTCAAAGGAGGTGGATTCCAGGAAAGCTTCGATTGCCTGAGGGACAGTTTCCTGACAAGTCTCATTAAATTGGTATGTGCCCCTGATTTCATCAATCGTGAAATGTAAAGAATAGTAGTTACAATTAATCTTTTTTCGAATCTCACTTTTCGTAAATCCGCGGCGTGCCATAAATATCGCTACTGCGACTGCCTCAGCACCCTTCAGTCCTTCCTCATGGTTATGCGTTACGCCTGTCACAATTTCAGATAACCTGCATGCTTCGCTCTCTGTCCTTGCAGCAAACCCTACCGGACTGATTCGCATCGCCGCCCCATTTCCAAAACTGTAATAAGGTTCGGGATCTTCTCTAAAAACCCACTCTCCAAACATGCCGCCATACCCGCAATTTGGATACTTTCGGCCGATTTCCTGCATGTATTTTATCGACATTCGCTCAAGTAGTGCGTAATACTCACTGTCATCATCATATCTACCTAAACAAGGCTTAATGATCCTCTCTGTCTCGATCATTGCCTTAGCAATAGCAAGGGTCATAATACTGTCGTCTGTCACCTGGCAATCCTCAGTAAAGAGTTCAAATTCCTTGCTTCTATGATTATTGAACTCAAACCGAGAGCCAACAATATCACCGATCATCGCGCCAATCATCCGCTATCCCCCTTCCCAATTAGAAAAGTGCCTGTCACTCTCCGAAAAATGTCGAATTTTTAAATCCATTCACCAAAATCTGAGTGATGACAGGCACCGAGGCTTAAATTTAGACCCTCAGCGAGCCGCGAAACCCCCTGGCGGCATAATAGGATTCTGCTCCATTGTGGTACAAAAAAACAGTGTCGTAGCGGCGGTCACAAAAGACCGCACCACCAAGTTTTCTAATATGATCAGGTGTCTTCACCCAGCTTGAGGTTTTCGTATCAAACCTCCCGAGCTTTTGCAGCTCCCGGTACTGTTCCTCCGTTAAAATCTCAATCCCCATGTCAGCCGCCATATCCATCGCGCTATTTTTTGGTTTATGTTGTTTTCTTGACTCCAGTGCTTCACGGTCGTAACACACACTTCGGCGGCCTTTAGGACTTTCCGCAGAACAATCATAAAAAATGTATTCGTCCGTGTTTTGATCATAACCAACAACATCCGGTTCGCCGCCGGTTCTTTCCATTTCATGGAGCGACCACAGTTTTGTGCTATTAGCTCCCAGTTTTGCTTGCACTTCAGCCCATGCGATTTCTTCGTGGCGGTTCATGTTTTTCTCGAAACGGGCCCTCAATGTTCTAAGCAGTTCTTCGCGTTGTTCAGGTGACAACTCCTGATTATTTCCCATTGTCATAGTAGTTCTCCTTTTTTAATGTTATTTATCATGTAGAAAATTTTCATCCCTGCGATAGCTTTATGCAATAACCTGATTATAACAAACGATGTGATGGAATTGAAAATACTTCAAAATTTTGATCATATCCATTGCAGCTTTACCCTCCGTTTTTCGCTTCTTTTTAACCATCGATTAGCAGTTACACTTATTAGTTGTAAAATAAATGATTCCTTTTTTTAAGCAGGGTGTACAAAATTTCTTTATTAATATAATATTAGTTCCATTGGAGGTTAAAAAAATGGATCAATATCAGCATCATGTTGAAGAACATTTTTCAGGATCTGACTTCATTCGAGATGTTGTCATTGGTATGTCAGACGGATTAACCGTACCGTTCGCATTAGCTGCTGGTTTATCCGGTGCTGTTGATACCACAACATTGATTCTCACTGCCGGAGGTGCTGAAATTGCCGCAGGATCCATTGCAATGGGATTAGGCGGATACTTGGCCGGGAAGACAGATATGGAACATTACGAATCGGAACTTGCCCGTGAACAGCGCGAGGTAATAGAACTTCCGGAGCGCGAAGAAGAAGAAGTAGCCGAAATTTTTCGTGAATATGGGCTCGAAGAAGATCAAATCAAATCGATTACAGAAACGATGAAAAAGAACCCGGAAAAATGGGTGGATTTTATGATGAAATTTGAATTAGGACTGGAGAAGCCAGAACCGACAAGAGCAAGAAACAGTGCAATTACGATTGCGATTTCCTATATTGTTGGAGGGGTCATTCCTTTGTTCCCTTATTTTATCTTTCAGCAGCCTTCAACTGCATTAATGGTTTCTGTGATTGTTACACTTATTGCCTTGTTAATTTTTGGATATATAAAAGGAAGATTCACCGGAACTTCTCCGTTGAAGAGTGCTTTCCAAACGATGATTACCGGGGGGCTTGCTGCAGCAGTTGCATTTGGTCTAGCGAGAATTCTCACCTAACGGTTGAATTTACTTCCTGCGGCAACGCCTGGAAAAGGCGCAATTCTTAGGAATTGCGCCCGTTTCTTGAATATTTTTCAAAGAATGTTTCTTTATATCTCTTTCATTAGTAAATCCTTGCCGTACCGTTGCTGCATCATTTCTTCCACCACAATGCAGGATTAATAATTTTCTTTTCGCACTTCAAAGAAACTTTGAGAATGTCCGCAAACAGGGCAAACTTTAGGTGCCTTTTTTCCGATTACAAGATGTCCGCAGTTTCGGCATTCCCACATAGTTTGTTCACCTTTTTCAAATACTGCTTTCATCTCTACATTGTTAAGAAGGGCACGGAATCTCTCCTCGTGAGCTTTCTCAATTTCTGCAACCATTCTAAACTTGGCAGCAAGAGCGGTAAAGCCTTCTTCTTCAGCATCCTTGGCAAAGCCTTCATACATATCTGTCCATTCGTAGTTTTCACCTTCCGCGGCATGAAGTAAATTGGCGGCGGTATCACCAAGCTCTCCAAGCGCTTTAAACCACATCTTTCCATGTTCCTTTTCATTTTCAGCTGTTTTCGTAAACAGTTCGGCTATTTGCTCATAGCCTTCCTTTTTGGCAACGGATGCGAAATAAGTATACTTGCTCCTTGCCTGAGATTCACCAGCGAACGCTGCCTTCAAGTTAGCTTCAGTTTTAGTTCCCTTTAGGTTCATAATATTTTCTCCTCCTATAATTTTGTGAAACCATTCACAAAATTATATATAAAATAAAATCCAGCGGCCATATTTTGCCTTCGCAAAAATAACCACTTCCATATATAGATAGAATAACAGATATTTAGAAAACCGAACTATTGATTATACATATTGTCATTAAAGATTCAAAATAATTATAACCTGGGGATTAGAAAAAAGCAGAAGCATTGAATTTTGTACATTTTGCTTTTCTCGGTGAAGGCAGTCCCTAAGTTCAGAGTTAACAGATCATGGCAGTAAATCATATTGTAAGTATTTATTTACCTTTCCAAGGATTGTAATTTGATTTAACTCAAAAGTAGTAATATAATATTTACTACTTGCAATGGAGGGAATTTTTTATGAGAGAAGAAATTGTGAAAGAATACATTTCGCTAATACCGAATGTCTTTGGAAGTTTCAGCGAATTAAACAAGGACTCAATGGAATTATCACATATGCAAAATCATGTTATTGAATATATGTACATGCAAAACAGGGCTTTAAATTTGAAAGACATTAGCATTGGCCTAAACGTAGCCAAGCAGCAACTGACGAATATCATAAAGGATTTGGAAACTGGCGGCTATCTAATAAAGGTGCCTGACGCTAAGGATAAACGGGCCATTTTGGTTTCCCTTTCACCCAAAGGAAAAGAAGTACAAGATAACAAGTGGATAAAGATATACCAAAAATTTAGTGAAGGTTTAGACAAGCTAAGTATGGAAGAACAGTTGGATTTAAGATACGCCCTCCATAAGGTAAATATCCTGTTGGAAAAAATGGGGCCGTAAATTTCAGCTGACATGAATCATAGGAGCGAAGATAATGGATTCCCGTAAAATAAATTTATCTGAAGAAAAGGAAACCCTACTAATCACTTTACTGGCAAAGGCCATGGACAGCCGAACAAAAAACCCCATTCTTAGTGACAAAAAGGCAGAAGAAATTCTTAACATGATTGACTATGACTTTGAAAAAATCAACAGTTTCGGCAACGAAATTATGGTCATAAGGGCTAAACAATTGGATACATGGCTGCAAGAATTTATAGGAAAGAATCCCGACGCAACAGTACTGAATCTTGGCTGCGGCTTGGATACGAGAATCACAAGAATCAATCCACCATCAATAGTTCAGTGGTTTGACGTAGATTTCCCCGAAGTGATTGAATTACGTAAGTCCTTTTTTTCAAATCATGAAGGTTATCAAATGATCCCGTCTTCTGTTACTGAACTGGAATGGTTGAAAAAAATCCCCAACAATAAGCGAGCCATGATTATTGCTGAAGGCTTGTTAGAATACCTAAGTGAAGAAGCAGTCAAAGAGCTGCTTAATCGGCTAACTAGCCACTTTCCACACGGGCAGATTGCCTTTGACATTATGAACTCATTTGCTATTCAATCCGGTAAAGAAAAACTAGAGAAGACTACCGGAGCTGTACACAAATGGATGGTTGATGATATTCAAGATGTAGATAAATTAGATCCCAGCCTTAAAAGAGTTACCAACTTATCGGTTTTTAAATCTAAATCCATCCATAACCTTCCATTTAAAACTCGCTTTCTTTATTCCGCCATGTGCCTTATTCCAAGCTTCAGAAATATGATGCGGTTGCTCTTATATAAGTTCTAATGATGGCCAGTAGTATTTAACTTTTGATGAAAAGAGTCAAGAAATCCTAACCACTTTATCAAAATCTGAGTAGTGACAGGCGTCGAGGTTAGCCTCGACTTATTTTTTTAGGCTTCGTTAAATGATGGCTTCGTCTAATCATTTCGTATATCTCTTCCTCCGGAATAGTACCGTCAAGAATAATAGAATTCCAGTGCTCTTTATTAAGGTGATACGCTGGAACTACAGAATGGTATTTCTGGCGATAGAAATCCAGCCAACCGGGTTCACACTTCAGATTGATCCAAATATGACCGTTTCTTTCGAAAATCCAAGCAAAGACTTTCTTGTTGTCTTTATGTCGCATCAACGTCCAATTCTTATCACTGAATGGATAATCTTCATACGTGTTTTTCAAGTTCAAACAGTAATCAATAGCTTCCTCTCTCGTTTTCATTTTTTCCTACTCCTTCAACATCGAAGCATGCAATCCTGCCCAAATTATATTTAATTGTCATAGTTTCAAGGAGTGAGTAATATTGACTATTGAAATCATACCCACTTATTGAAGGCGCTATTATTTTCTCCGTCTCCATCATTGCCTTAGCACCAGCGAGAGTAATAATACTGTCATCTGTTACATGGCAATCCTCGGTAAAGAGTTCAAAATCTTTGCTTCAATGAATATTGAATTCAAATCGTGATCCAACAATATCACCGATCATCGCACCAATCACGAGCGATCCCCTCTTCCCCATACAATCAGTTTCAAAAATTCAGGTAAACATGAAGGACCATACCCTTCTAATCAATAAATTAACCAAACATAGATCAAAATGTCAAAGATCAATCACGAAAATCAAGGCTAAGTGAGAAATATTTATTTTATTTGAGAAGAGTTTGCGGCTTAAGTAAAGTGCCTGTCATAATCCGCTAAGCACTCTAATATGATAGTCCTGAATAGTGATTTTAGAATTTCCCATAAAGTATTTTCTGAGAGAAATTCCAGTAAAAGTGAAATGTATGATCAATTTGGTGTTTCGCAGTTAGTAGTAGAATCACATATCTCCACACATAAAACTTCACCATTTAATCGTACCAAAATAATGGAAAGGCCTCCCTGCTGCAATAATGTATGGATTCTCATTGAAATAGTACATAATTCTTCCATTTTATCTAAATATATATTATAATAATTATAAAATAAAAATTATTATTGATTTTTATTTCTAAAAACAGCTACAGAATAATTATCTAATAAACTTGTAAACAAGGAGAGGAGAAAAAATATGGATACTAAAAACAATGGTAACATTGAAGGATGCCCGTTTCACGGCGGTGCTACCAGCTTCAAATCAAGTGGTACTACTAATCGAGACTGGTGGCCAAACGCATTAAATTTGAATATTCTTCGTCAGCATGACCGAAAATCCAACCCTATGGGAGAAAACTTTGATTATGCAGAGGAATTTAAAAAGCTGGATTACGAAGCTCTTAAGCAGGACTTACGCAATCTAATGACAGACAGTCAAGACTGGTGGCCTGCTGACTATGGACATTATGGTCCATTCTTTATCCGTATGTCCTGGCACGCTGCAGGTACCTACCGGATTGGTGATGGCCGTGGTGGCGGCGGAACTGGCAACCAACGTTTTGCCCCTCTGAACAGCTGGCCAGACAACGTAAGCCTTGATAAAGCCCGACGCCTGCTTTGGCCGATTAAGCAAAAGTATGGAAACAAGATCTCTTGGGCCGACCTGCTTCTTTTAGCAGGTAATGTTGCGATTGAATCCATGGGTGGCAAGACCATCGGTTTTGGTGCAGGACGCTCAGACATTTGGCATCCTGAGGAAGACATCTATTGGGGTGCTGAAAAGGAATGGCTCGGTGATAATCGCTACACAGGCGATCGTGATCTTGAAAATCCCCTTGCTGCTGTTCAGATGGGGCTTATCTATGTGAACCCGGAAGGTCCAAACGGTAAACCAGATCCGATTAAAGCGGCTCACGACATTCGTGAAACCTTTGGACGCATGGGAATGAATGATGAAGAAACCGTTGCCCTTATTGCCGGCGGTCATACTTTCGGTAAGGCACACGGTGCAGGAGATGCCTCTCATGTGGGCCCAGAACCGGAAGCAGCTCCGATTGAAGCGCAAGGCTTAGGCTGGGCAAGCACATACGGTTCCGGCAAAGGCCGTGACACTATCACCAGCGGCCTTGAAGGGGCTTGGACTCCTAATCCAACGCAATGGGATAATGGTTATTTTGATATGTTGTTTGGATATGAATGGTGGCTTACCAAGAGTCCTGCTGGGGCATGGCAGTGGCTTGCGGTCGATCCTGCTGAGGAACATTTAGCACCAGATGCAGAGGATCCATCTGTTAAAGTTCCAACAATGATGTTTACCACCGATCTGGCATTGCGCCATGATCCGGAATACGAAAAAATTGCCCGCCGTTTCCATCAAAATCCAGAAGAGTTTGCTGATGCATTTGCCCGTGCCTGGTTCAAACTTTTACACCGAGACATGGGGCCTAAAGCAAGATATTGGGGCCCGGAAGTTCCAGAAGAGGATTTTCTATGGCAAGATCCTGTTCCGGCTGGTAATTATGACTTAACAGATGCTGAAATAGCCGAGATTAAGGAAAAGATTTTAGACTCAGGACTTACCGTCGGCAAGCTGGTGACAACTGCCTGGGCTTCTGCCAGTACCTATCGCGGTTCGGATCATCGCGGCGGTGCGAATGGTGCCCGCATCCGTCTTGCTCCACAGAAGAATTGGGAAGTAAACCAGCCAGAACAACTCACGCAGGTGCTTCAGGTACTGGAAAACATTCAAAAGGAGCTGGACTATACCATCAGCATGGCCGATTTGATTGTACTGGGCGGCAGTGCTGCCATTGAAAAAGCAGCACGAGACGCTGGCTTTGATGTAACGGTTCCTTTTGCTCCTGGGCGCGGTGACGCAACACAAGAGCAAACAGATATCGAAAACTTTAAGGTGCTGGAGCCTGTCGCTGATGGTTTCCGCAACTATCAAAAGAAGCAGTATAGTGTAAGCCCAGAAGAGCTTCTGGTAGATAAGGCTCAGCTGTTAAACCTTACCGCACCGGAAATGACTGTACTTATTGGCGGGATGCGCGTTCTCGGTACAAACTATGGAGGTACCGGCCACGGCGTTTTCACTGACCGAGTCGCTACACTGACGAACGACTTCTTTGTGAACCTGCTTGACATGGGAGTGGAGTGGAAACCTGTAGATGGCGGCATATATGAAGGACGTGATCGCAAGACGGGCAAATTAGTGCGGACAGCAACCAGAGTGGACCTGGTGTTCGGTTCTAACTCCATTCTGCGTGCTATTGCCGAAGTGTATGCTCAAGATGATAATAAAGAAAAGTTTGTCCGCGACTTTATCGCAGCCTGGGTCAAGGTCATGAATGCCGATCGTTTCGACCTTAAAGCGATGAACCTTAAGAAAGGGCAACTAACAGGCAGATAAGTATTAAGACATACTCTTCACTATCATGATAGCTCACAAACAACCGAACTAAAAAGGGAATCATCATTAGGAAACACCGCTGTCGACTAACCGATAGCGGTTTTCTTTTGGAAGACCAATATTGAACTACCCCTCCTTCACACTCTTCCGAGTTGTTTGAAGGAGGGGATTCCTACGAACACCGAAGTATCCTTCAGTTATTTAGTAGGCGGTCCCTGTCACTCCAACAGTTAGAAGTCTTAAATCTTGATTTTTATGATTTGAATACAAATCTTGAACAGCCAATGGCTTTATTAATCAGCTCCATTTGTCTTTTATTGGGGTAGATACGATACTTGAAGGATTTTGTATAATTCTAATTGTGTTTCACTATTCTCTCCCCTTTTCTACTAACATCCGAAGCCTATTACTTGTCATTATTGTCGCATATAAAAATGCCCGCCCCCACCCGAATGATGTCAAGGAAATTCGACAGTCCTATGGGAATGACAGGCAAATCGCCTTGAGACTTCTTCGTGTTTTAAACCAAATTTACAGCTTCTTTACCTCATGATCAAGTCTGCATTCGGTTGGATAAACTATACCGCTTTTCATAACGAAGGCACAATCGAGTAAAGCATAAGGGTCTGTCAGCAAGTCGCGTTTCCATGCGGAAATATCGGCAAGCTTGCCAGGTTCAATGGTCCCAACAATATCATCGATTTCTAATATCTCGGCGTTGTTCTTAGTTGCAGCCTGTAAAGCTCGGAACGGTTCCATACCACTATTTAACATAGCAACATATTCCCAGCCATTTTCGTAACAATTGTGAACAGTTACAAAATCTGTTCCATAACCCAATTTTATGTTGCTGTTAAGAATTACTTCACGTCCTTTAACTAGACGTTCCCGATAAATACCCAACTTTCTGCGGAATTCTGGAGATTTTTTTGCCAAGCTCTCCTCATCCCAATGGACGGCATCATCATATGGAGTGAAAGTAGGCACAAGATAGGTGCCATGCTCTTCCATCAATCTTGCAGTTTCTTCGTCCATTAATGACCCATGCTCAATACCAGTGATTCCAAATTTTACGAGCTTTTGAATCAAGTTAGGTGCATAAGCATGGGCTGTTGTCGAGATTCCCAGCTCTTTTGCCGTATCAAAAATAGCCTTGAATTCACTGTCATTCATTTGAATGTCCTCTGGTGAATCATTTGGAGTTGCAAAACCGCCAGTCGCCATGATTTTCAGGAAGTCAGCTCCTAATTTTACCTCACGACGGACAGCCCCGACAAAAAAGTCAGCACCATTTCCGCAAGTTGGATACTGCTCTGCCAAAAAATCGCTAAGTTCAGGGTTCGTTCTCACAATCTGAGTCATATCCCCATGACTTCCCGGTGTACAGAGGAAATGCGGCGCAACAATTAGACGGGAGCCGGCAATATAGCCTTTTTCGACGGCCCGCTTCACATCTAACGAATAATCCTCGCGGAACCAACCAACAGAACGAATCGTGGTAAAACCACCGGCTAAAGACTTTTGGGCACAATTTGCAACTGCTAATGCCCTCCAAGCATCAGAATAATAGATGGTGTCGTCATAAACATCATGCCAATCAAAAAATTGCGGATGAACATGAGCATCAATCATTCCTGGAGTAACCGTCGCATCCCCTAAATCAATGATTTCAGTACCTTCCGGGCAGGATAAATTTCGGCCAACAGCGACAATTTTATCTCCCTTTAGCAGAATCTCCATATCAACCTGCATTTCAGCTTTTAAACCGTCATACAATTTTCCACACTTAATTTTTACGTTTTTATCATTCGCCATGAATAATCTACCATCCTCTCTCTATTAGGAAAATATTTGTTTATTTGATAAAGTAAGAGATTGAATATCTCTTGGATAATGGGTAACCAACTCACAGCCGCTATCCTGAACGATAACCGTATCACTGCAGCGAAATCCCCCGATTCCAGGAATATAAAGGGCAGGTTGAATAATTAAAGCCATATATTCAGCATACTTGGCAGATACACGGATGGCATCTAGCTCTTCTGGTTCCTTTATGGCACGCAATTCCGCTATTTGTGCACTAATATCCTGAACCTCAAAGCCATTTCCGGTCAGCACGTTCATATCCGCTAACGTGATACTCCCCGCCTCCACGCCAAGCAGTTTGCCTTGAGCCATGGTTCCAATTACTTTTGTTAAACTAGTATGAAAGTTCAGGCTTTCTCCACTGCTTACCGGATGTTCATAATAAACCTTGATACCAATACCTTTTGCCTCGACTTTAGCGCTGTTCGCTGCTGTTGCGGGGACAATTAACACAGTTTCTTGTCCGGATAGCACCAATCCAAAGGGGCGGGACGCATTGGCGGCGTGGAATCCAGTTAGATAATAGATACTTTCCAAATTCTGGATTAATATTGTTTCAATGCCGAATATTTTTAGTGAGTTTACTAGTTTTTGTCTACGGTTTGAATAATTCATGTTGCCCTCCTGTTTTAATAGGTTATTTATCATAGGAAACATTTTTTGTTTCTTTGAAAAGAAAAATGGTTGTTAACAACGTAATCATCATGGTTGCACACATGTATATTGGAACCATCATGACATTGCCTGTCTTATCGATTAACCACGTTGCCGCCATCATTGCCGTACCTGCAAAGACGGCACTGGCTAACTGGTAAGGAACAGAAAAGCCGCTTACCCTAACGTTGGCCGGGAATAGTTCAGACATTGCTACTGTATTTGGACCTTGGAACAAAGCGAAAATGAAGGCTAACAGGGAAACTACAGTGGCCATTGATGCGTAGCTGGTGGTATTCGCTAAAATGTTAAACAACGGATAACTGAAAACGACAATCCCGCCCGAGCCAATTAGCATGATAGGCTTTCTGCCGAAAATGTCAGCAAGTAATCCGGCAATCGGTAAAGCAATCATATAAACAATCAAAGTAATCGCGGTCAAGGAAAAGCCTGAACTCAACGGTAATTTCAAAAAGCTAGAAATATACGTTGGCATAAAGCTGAGGATTAACCAATATGTCACCAAAGCACCGCTAATCAACAAAAAGACCGTAAGCATCCGCATTTTATGTTCCTTAAAGACATTTACCAACGGTTGTTCTTTCTGATGTTTCGAATCTTTTGTTTCTTGAAATACCGGTGTTTCTTCTACGTTGCGGCGAACATAGAGACCAAAAGCGGCAATCAAGATACCAAGAAGAAATGCAGGTCGCCAAGCCCAATCATTCAGTGCTTCTGCAGAAACAATGCTGCTTATGAGCAACCCTGTAAGCGAGCCCAGGAGCAAGCCAGCTGCAGATCCAACCTGTGAAAAACTAACGATAAACGCCCGTCTATTTGGTTTGGCATATTCGCCCAAAAAGGATACAGCGCTTCCCCATTCTCCACCGGCAGAAATTCCTTGCAAAATACTATTATGAGATGAATCAAGGTTGAAAAACGCTTGTAAGCGTTAACAAACAAATTTAATGCTCCTTCCTAAAATATCGAAAATTTAGAATAATTTTTAATAATAATATAACATCCTCAACGTAAAAGCATTATCTCCCAAAAACAAAAAAAACTGATTACATTGTAATCAGATGACAAATAGCTCCATAGTCGTTTAGTTTAGATTTTGTGATTCACATTCTTGTTGATAGAAGTAACTTCTCAATGAAATCATTAGATTAATATATTGATTAGAATCTTGGAGATTTACCGGGACAATATCTTGGATTTTTTTTACTCGATATTTGACTGTGTTAGGGTGCAGATGCAATAATTCACCACTTTCTTTCAAACTAAAAAAAGTGGTGAGGTAAACAAATAATGTCTTTACCAACTCAGTTTGATGGACCTGGTCAAATTGGATGAGATCTTGAATATATTGAGAGTGGAACTCCTTTAATAAAGCTGATCTTTGTAAATGATAGGTGATTTGATCAACACCCAACTCTCCCCACTTACAGGCCGTTTTTTTCTGAAGCGCCGCAAAGTGCATTGCGATTTTTGCCTGTTCATATGCCGATTGAATGGATTCATTCGTAATCTCTTTCAGTTCATTACTGATTCCAATTTTCCAGTTTTTAATTTCCTGAATTGGCAGCTTGAACTCTGTTTGCAGTAATGCTATCAGTGTCTTGTCAAAAATCCAAACAAGGGCATTGCGGTCAATCTGGCGAATACTCCTTTCGAATAACTGATAACTTTTCTTCAAGTCATTTAATGACTCAGGTTCAGCGGTAATAATGCAATGGAGATGATGAATATGATAATAAAAGTCTTCAGCCCTAAGGGGGGTGTTCCTATTATTTAAAAAAATTTCTTCAAATTGTTGTATATCCTTAGTTTTCTGATATTCTATCGTTTGATTTTTTTTAATTCCATCTAGAATTAATGCTGTTGCCGTATTTTTTAATATACTTTCTTGAAACGGTACGGTTTCTGTTTGATTCAGAACTAATAAAAATCCATAAAAAGCTAAAGGATTATTCAAAGGGATGACTAAAACAGAATTCAGTTTTTTTACTTTATGTAACTGTGTTCTTTCTAGATGTTTTCTACTTGTTTGGACTGTTTCCATTAACTCCGGATAGTTAGTGAGAAACCCTGCTACCAGATCCCGCAAATCGGATCTAGAAATAGACGGCGGACCCCACAATGAAATCACTTCTTTTTCATGGTTTAGATAGATAATGGGAACTTGCAAATACTTCCCCACTGATTGAATGATAGAATGTATATCTTTCTCAAGGACTAATGAATCTAACATTTCTTGATTCAATTTATCAATATCATTTTTCACTTTGGATGTTTCTTGCAAGATCAAATTGTTGTATTTCTCAAAAATGATATGATAAGGAAGATCTTTGGGAATGGATAATAACGGTATGCCTGACTTATCAGCAATTTCGATTAGTCTTTGCGGAATTTCTTGATATTTAACGGTATGGAATCCTATACCACTTATTTCCATATGAACTAACCATTCAAAATGTTGAATAATTTCTTCCATATTTTTAAAGCCAAAAAACGTTGTCATGATAAATAGGTCTTTTTGAACCCTGGAGCTTTTAAAAGAAAATTCCTGAACCGTAAGGAATTGAATCCTCCTCTCTAACCCCTCTTTGCCAGCAATGATCCTAACGTTATCTTTGCCCAACACCTTTAGTAAATCCTTCACAGTTGCCATTACCTTCATCCTTCTCCACGGAATAGTGCAATTTTCTTGAATATTTAGTCTCCACTTTTACTATACCCCACTCAAATGAGAGCGACAAGGAATTTGATAATTCAGAATTACTTCATTTGCTGTATAATGAAAAGTGCCTGTCACTACCCGAAGATATTGAATCTTTAAATTCATCCAACAATTTCTGAGTGGTGACAGGCACAAGGCTTAGATATTAAACTAAATTAAAGGAACTTGTAAAATTATTTGTAATTTTAATAAAACTCTAAGAGAGCTCTCATTATTTTCTAATTTTCCATTATTATAATGAATTTGAAAATAGCGAAGGAGGTTTTAAGCTGAGAAATAAGTTAGTTCGAACGATGATCGGCACAACACTTGTTGCTTTAGTCGGATTTGGCAGCTTTGCATCTGCAATGGAATTGAAGGAAGAGAAAGGTTTTAACGGTAATTATACTCAATTCAATTATCATGAAGTGGAAGGAAAAGTAAAGTCGTTAAGTAAAAATAAAATGGTTGTTTCGTTTCCATTTGGGGGCAGCAGAACCTATAAAATTACAAAAAATACAAGAATCGAAGACTATGGCCTAAAATTGAAAAAAGGTGTATTAGTTGAAGTTGAAGCCAATGGAAAAACCGCACGGAGCATTGATACGGAACGGACTATCGATAGCCATGGAATCATCGTTTCCGACAGCAAGAAGCAAATGAAGATAAAATATAGAGGAATAACCAAATCATTTACAAAGGCTGCCCATTATTATTTAGATCGGGATGGGTATCGTGGAAGTTTAAAAGGAGTACCGGTTGAAATTAAACTTGATAGAAATTTCAAACTGTTATCTGCTGAGATTGATGATGATTTTAATTAAATAATTGAATATTAGTTACTTAAATAGTGGTGTGAAATTTTATGCTTCCCTATTTGCTAAAAAACCTTTTTTCCCGTTTTGCCTGAACGAGTCCACTCTTTGCTGAAGAAAAGACCGAATTCTACTCGAATTCGGCCTTTTCTTCATATAAATTCCGGGAGCTAGACAAACAGTTGAATCGGATAGGGCAAATACTCAACAGCATCTAATTTTTCCACGGTGATGTATCCGGCTGGTGCCTTTAATATAGTAGGAATCCGGTTGACCACTGTCGCACACGTATGTTCTACCGTCGCCGGCTTCTGGACATAAAAGGTAGTGTCAGGTTCTCCGGTTATTTTCCAATCACACATATCGCCGTCGTCCGGTCCATACACTTTACCGATGCACTGTGTTTCAATAATCGGTCCCTGGAAGGTCTCGGTTGTCACGACCGCACTCATTCCAATGCAATGTCCTTTTGGAATCACCCGGCCCAAAGTTGCCGAGTACAGGTCTTGGTCATAAAAATACGGAACACATTTCTGTGTCTGCGACTTGATCGTCCAGCCCATTTTTGCACACAGTGCCTCGTTCGAGTTCCACACATAGCTTGGTTCCAGCGTTTCTGGATGAGCGATTTTTTCCTCAAATTCCTCCGGCGTCATCCCGGCGCCATGGGCCTCTGCAAGCGCAAGTCCATAATCCTCGACATTGTAGCTGACAGCGCCTTCAATTTTATCAATACGATGGACACCTCCAGCAATGCAGCCAATCATATTAATCCAAAAAATGTCCTGCATCCCGGAACCGACAATCGTACAATTATGTTCTTTCGCGAGTTTATCCAGCTTGTTCGTAATCGTAGAAGCGGTAGTCCACGGATAGATCGCCTCTTCACAGGTTGTTACCACATTGATACCGCGCATCACGCACTTTTCAAAATGAGGATAGACATCATTCATGAAGCTAAACAGCGTCAACACCGCAATATTGGCATCACATTCATCCAACACGGCATCGGCATCACTGCGAATCGGGACGCCGAGCTTCACGCCGAGTTCCGCCCAATCGCCAACGTCCATACCGACCACATCCGGGTTGATATCAATCGCCCCGACAATCTCCGCACCTTTTTCATACAAATAGCGCAGAATATACTTCGACATTTTCCCACAGCCATACTGTACTACACGGATCTTCTCATGATACAAGATGGATAACCTCTTTTCTATTATATTTTCGGGAACAGGAGAACCTATTTTTTGCTGATGATAGATGTCTCGTTACCGGAGAAAAACCTGGTAAATCAATAGGAGAACCCATTCCACTAGCTCAAGTATATAATGGATGAGATTACCGCGCATGGTGGATATTAGTAGATTATGTGAACTTTAGAACCTTTCTAGTCCAAAAAATGGATGAAGTTAACCAATGATTACGCCAGCCTGCTTAGCTAGGCTGGACCATTTGCTGTATTTTATTGCCAGCTTTTCTGCCATGTAACAAATAATAGAAGAACAGGCAGGCAAAAAGTACAATCGCCATCGTCATATATAGACCGCGATACCCAAGCGACGGAACAATAAACCCAAGGATTGATGGGCCAATCCCCATCCCGCCGTCAAAAAAGATAAACCAAGTTGAGGTTGCCAGTCCCATTCGTTCCTTCGGAGAGACTTTAATAGAAATCGCCTGACCGCTGGAGGTGAGTGTTCCGTATCCAAGACCTACGAAAGCACCTGCTAATAAAAGAGTAAATCCGTGATGCGCCTGGCTTAGGACAAACAAAGCAAGAGCGAATACGAAGAACGACGGATACATCACAAAATTTTCCCCTCTTACATCAAACCACCGGCCTGTAAAGGGCCTTGATACCAGTACAAGCACAGCATACACAATAAAAAAGAAACTGCCGACGCCAACTAAATCAATTTCGTTTGTATAGGAGCTTAGAAAGGTAAGAATGCTTGAATAGCCCAGCCCAATAAATGCCCCCATGACGGAAATCGGAATGGCCTTTACCTCAAAGAAATGATCAAGCGAAAATCCCTTCATTTCCTCCAACTGCTCTTTGGTAAATTGGATGATTGGAACGTTTAGAAAGAATATCGCTATCAAGCTGAACGCCAGCAGCAGAATACATAAAACGAAGTTAATCGAAACCTCCGTATACTGAGATAGAAACATACTTAAAAATGGTCCTATCGCCGCAGCCAGTACGACACTTAAGGCATAATAACCGGTGCCTTCCCCCCGCCTTTCATTTGGAATGATTTTTGCAGCAATTGTTCCGGTTGCGGTTGAAGCAATACCCATTGCGGCCCCGTTTAAAAAGCGGTTGATTAAAAGAGTTGTCATGTTATTTACGAAGAAATACAAACCTGTTGTGATTAGGAAAAATATAAAGCCGATATACAAAGTCTTCTTCCAACCTGTCTTGTCAATTGACCTGCCTGTAAAGAGGCGTCCGATTAGCATCCCAATAACAAAAATCCCCGAAGCGAGACCGGCCGCACTCGGTGTGGCATGGAATTTCTCCGATGCAAAGTTCGTAATCGTTACCATTAATAAATAAAATGTAAAGTAAAGAAAAAAGTTAGCCGTTGAAACAATGAAGAAATTTTTTGTCCACAATTTTGGTTTTGTCATTCATTCTCTGCCCCTTTGTTCAAAATATTTTGTTGTATTTTGGGAAGGATTTGAGACAAGGTATTTTTTTCATTGTCTGGAATACCTTTCATTACCTCATTCTCTAACTGATTGATTTTCCGACGGCATACTTTGTATACCTCCCTACCCTTATCTGTCAACTGAATCATTCTTTCACGGCCGTCCTTGCTTGATACTCCTTCAATAAGCATTTGTTCTTTCAAACGATGGACTCTTCTAGTGATCGACGGCTTTTCGACATGATAATAGTCGGCGATCTCTACCAGCGTTGATGGTCCCATTTTTTGCACGTAAAAAAGAACCTCCCATAATGAAAAAGAAAGCCCGTGTTCAGCCAGTATTTCATTTAGTCTACTTATAATGGACCGATATAATCGTATATAACGTTGAAAAAAATATTGCAACTTTTGCCCCCCTAAAAACAAAATAGTTACCCTAGGTAACCATATATGAGTTTTACTATACTTCCATTTTTTAAATTGGTCAAGATTTAGACACAATTTCCCTAATCACGAAAATAATATCATTTCCCATCATGAAAAATTCATTATTTCTGCGAATTTTAGCTATATGATGAAGGTAACGAAAGAAAGGGGGTGTTAAATCATGAAAAAACTTGCTGTTGGCATCTTAAGTGGAGCTTTAATTCTTGGAGCTGGTACAGCTGTATTTGCAGCTGGTAACAGCAATTCGGGTGATGGCTTTAGTTTTGAAAAAATGCTGCCTTTCATGCAAAAAATGCATCCAAATTCTTCAAAAGAGGATTTACAAAAAATGTACAAAGCCTGCCATGGAGATGGAGGCATGATGAATGGAATATACAAAAATAATACGGAAACCAAAAGCATGATGAATAACTTATAGAAATTACGAAATATAAAATTTAAAGGTCGATTAAAAAAGTTCAAAAAAGCTGAGTGAAATTCCTCAGCTTTTTTGAATCCGAAAATTAATTAGCAGTTTATACATTCCCCTCATTTCTTATCTTTATTCCTGTTCATGGTCCTCCAAATAATCAAGATTAACGTTAAGAAAAGAAAGCAAATGATCATCATCTGTGAAAACCAAAAGAACATATGATGCAGCATCATATGTTTCCCCATCATCATCCCCATTGGGGTCGGGGGAAACCAAGTCATTTTGATAACAAATATCAAGGATGAAATCCCTAGAATAATAATCAAAATTAAAAATACGGTGGACAGTAATTTATTCATTTTCTCACCTATTCAACTTTATATCCAATTCCCCAAACTGTTTTAATGGGTTGCTCATTGACCCCTGCTGCTTTTAATTTATCCCGGAGATTTTTAATGTGAGAATCAACCGTTCGATCTTCCCCGGTAAACTCTATCCCCCAAACTAACTCAACCAATTGCTCTCTAGATAAGACAATTCCCCTATGTTCTAAAAGAATTCTTAGTAGATCAAACTCTGTTTGTGTAAGGCTAATTTTTTTATCATGAAAAATTACATCTCGAGCATTTAAATCTACTATGATACCTTTATATTTTAACAAGTGTTCCTTTTCCGCACTTAGATGGGTCCTGCGAAGCAATGCATGGACCCTTGCTATCAATTCCTCAGCATCAAATGGCTTGACTAAATAATCATCTGCACCCTTTGATAATCCGGCAACCTTATCTTTTACTGCCCCCTTTGCCGTTAGCATCATCACCGGCAAATCTGACACCTTTCGAACTTGTTCAAGTGTCTGCCAGCCATCAAGAAGTGGCATCATAATATCAAGGATCATTAACTGATACTCGTGTTTCACAATTTTTTCATAAGCTTCCTTCCCGTTCTCTGCTTCTTCCACAACAAAACCTTCCTGCTGTAAATAAAGCCGTAAAAGCTGTCTCATTTCAAACTCATCATCGACTACCAAAATTTTTATCATTACTTTTTCTTCTCCTTATAACATTTAGATTTTTAATGTTATAGTAAAAGTTGATCCTTTGTTTTCTTGACTATCAACCGTTATTTCTCCTTCATGGGCCTCTACAATCTGTTTTACAACATATAGGCCCAGCCCGGTTCCTCCTGTTTGCCGGGCACGAGATTGTTCAACACGATAAAAACGGTCAAATATTTTCGTTAAATCTGACTTTGGAATCCCGATTCCAGTATCTTTTACTTTTATTTTTACAAAACCTTTTTCTACATAAGCGAGAATCGAAATTTCCCCTTGCTGGGTGTATTTCAGTGCATTTTCAACAAGGTTATAGAAGACTTGCTCGATTCTTTTAGGGTCAACACTAATTAACGGGATTTCTTGTAAGTTAGAGGTAATCTTTAACCCCTTTTTCAATATTTCTGGCTGGAGATTTGTTATTACTTTTTCGATAATCTGATTGATATTGGAATACTCGCGATCTAAAACAAATTCATTTACCTGTAATTTACTCATTTCAAATAAATCATTTACCAAAAATGATATACGTTTTGCTTCATTATTGATAATTTGTAAATACTGCTTCTGTTCTTCACTGCTTTTATACATCCCCTTCATTAAAATATCGCTATATCCTTTAATATAGGTTAGAGGGGTGCGAAGCTCATGGGAAACGGCTGCAAGGAAATCATTCCTGCTGTCCTCGAAGTATTGGAGCTGTTCCCCCAGTGACTGAATCGATTTTCCCAGTTGGGCAATTTCATCATCACCTTTGACAGGAATTTTTTGTTGATACCTTCCAAGTGACATTTTATTTGTTGCATCCTTCATCAATAAAAGCGGCTTTGTGAGTCTTCTTGATAAAATTCCAATAAAACCAAAGGCAAGCAATATGACTCCTACGCTAGCCATTAATATTAATAGGTTTAATACCACCACGATTTCACGTATTATGTAGGCCGGATAGTACATATATACGTAGCCTTCATTTTTCCCAATTGGAGATACGGAAATGATATAATCATGGTTTTTCCAATCACTTTCTACTATCAGTCCTTTTTTTAGAACCTGTCCTTTAGATAATAAGTGATTTTTCATATCTTCATCCGGGGGAACCGAAGAACCGATGACACTTTGATTAGGATTAGTAATTACAACCTTGGTTGTGGCTCCTTTTTCCATTCTGATTACATGAGCAATTGTTTCTTTATTCAATTGTCCTTCCAACACCTTGGCGTGATTATAACCTCTTACCAGCAAATCCTGCTTAACATAATCACTGAACATATTAATAAAAACCCCGTATAATATCGAGCCAAGAATGAAAAGTAATAAAACAAATATTCCGCTGAAAAGTAATCCTAGTTTTGTTGATATGCTCGTTATTTTCTTAAATTTTTTCATTAAATTGCCCCTTGGTTTGCAATAAAAGTATTCATGAATTTCATCATAAAATAATAATATCGAGAAATGATGAAGAAATCTATTTAAGCCGTCAATCCTCCCTTAAACTTTACATGTAATATTACCCGGTATGCGGAAAGCGACTTGCTCCCCACTAACCGAGAGTAAATATAGTACATCAATAATGGGAAAGTTTTAACAAAATCCTTGAATAACGGCTGACTATTTAAGTAAGCTTTTTCTAAAAGATTTGTGTGTTTTTTTGATTCGCTAATATAATCCTTGAAACCGCTAATAAATGAATCGAATTCGCCAATAAAATCGATAGATTAGCTAATAAATCAATAAAATCCGCTAATTTTTCGAAGGCAGGAAAGTAAAATGATCCAAAAAAATACCACAGTATCAAGGACTGTGGTGTGACAAAATTTTATGCTTTCTTATCTTTTTAAAAAGGGTGTCCCGAAGGCTAAGCTTTTAGGACACCCTTGAAATGATCAAATATCATATGAAACAACTTACATTGTGCTGATGTCAATGACAAATCGATACTTTACATCTGAAGCTAGTACGCGTTCGTAGGCTTCGTCAATTTGGTCGGCTGAAATGACTTCAATCTTAGGCGTAATGTTATGTTCTGCGCAGAAATCCAACATTTCTTGAGTCTCACGGATACCGCCAATCAGGTATAAATTGTTTGTGTGCAATCAACTAAAAAGTTTATAAATTAGGTAAATGACTCCTGCCAGGAGCCACACAAATGTCCCCGGTCATATGGGAATCAGCTGTTTAGCTGGTTCCTCTTCTTTCCCAGGCATTTTGGGGCGGCTAATTCCTCAAGAACCGGTTGTCTGACAAGTATTTTGAACTTTTTTATTTTCTTTCATTTCAATTCACCCCTTTAAACTAGGACTACCATACAATTCTTTTGGACGTTTTTTCTCTGCGTACCATGTTCCAACGCTCAGTCTAGATAAACAGGTTAAGGCCGGATTGTTCAGCGTCACCAAGGAAAGTGGCCACTCCGCCAATCTCGACACCATCAATTAATTCTTCTTTTTTAATTCCCATGATATCCATCGACATGGAGCACGCTACTAGTTTTACTCCAGCATCAAGGGCATTTTTCATTAAAGTTTGTAGATTATCGACATTTTTCTTTTCCATTACATGGTTGATCATTTTTGCCCCCATTCCACCCATATTCATCTTGGACAGCGGCAATTTTTCAACACCTTTAGGCATCATCATGCCAAACATTTTTTCCATAAAATCTTTTTCGACTGGTGGTGCATCTGTTCTCCGCAATACATTGAGCCCCCAGAACGTGAAAAACATCGTTACTTTTTTACCCATCGCCGCAGCACCTGAGGCAATAATAAACGAAGCGATCGTTTTATCCAGGTCCCCGCTAAATACCACAAGCGTAGCTCCGTCTTTCTCCGGTAAGGCAGAAGTTTCTTTTGATGCAGCAGCTTCATTTTGGATTCCTTTTTGAATCAAGGCCTTAAATTTCCTATCTTCAAAACTAGTTTTTATTAAGGTATTTCCCGTTTTATTAGCCCATGCTTTAATATCCTTGGTAAATCCCGGATCAGTTGCATGAACTTCCAAAATGTCGCCTGAATTCATTTTATCCATGGTTTGATAGACTTTCATGATTGGGCCGGGACATTGTAATCCGCAGGCATCAACCAAAATGGTCTGTTTAGGAACGGATTGTTTTGCTTCGATTACCCCTGAATCGCTTATAGAAAACCCAGAGTTGTCATCTGTATTGGATTCGTAAACATAGGAATATGTTTTTATTCCACCATCCAAATTTTTCACCTTAAACCCATGTTGCATTAAAACTCGCGCTCCTAGATAACCTCTCAGACCTACCTGACAGGTTAAGTAAATCGTTTGATCTTTTGGCAATTCAGCCAGATGGTTCCGCAATTGTCCAAGTGGAATATTGACGGACCCTTCAATATAACCCACTTCTCTTTCCATCGGTTCGCGAACATCGATTAATAATCCGCCATTGTTGATAATTTCATTGATCTCGTACCATTGAACCGTTTCGACTAAGCCCGCCGCCACATTCGTTGCCGTGTAGCCAGCCAGATTCACCGGATCTTTAGCCGAAGAATAAGGAGGTGCATAGGCTAATTCCAAGTCCGGCAAGTCAAAGATCGTCAATCCGCCTTTGATGGCTGTCGCAATCACGTCAATGCGTTTATCAGCACCATCATAGGAAACAGCCTGAGCCCCATAAATTTTCCCGGTTTCCTTTTCGAAAATTAATTTCAGGGAAAGCGGAAAAGAGCCTGGGTAATAACCCGCATGTGAGCCAGGATGGACGTGAATGACCTCATATGGCATTCCAAGCCGTTTTAATGTTTTTTCATTATTACCGGTTGCTGCTACAGTCATATCAAAAACTTTTGCAATCGACGTTCCTAATGTTCCGTTATATTTAGCCTGGATTCCATTTATATGGTCGGCAACGATTCTCCCCTGACGATTAGCTGGCCAGGCAAGCGGGATTTGCGTTGGCTGGCCGTTGATATAATCTTTTACCTCAATCGCATCGCCAATCGCATAAATATCGGGATCTTCCGTTTGCAAATATTCGTTTACTTGTATGCCTCCCCATGCCCCAACCTTAAGACCGGCACTAAGAGCTAATTGATTTTCTGGTTTGACCCCGATGGCTAAAATAATCATATCGGTTTCAATTTGCTTGCCGCTCTTTAATCTTACAATCTTTCCGTTTTCTTTAAACGCTGCTACCCCGTCCTCCAGGATTAGCTTTACTCCTTTTTCACGAAGATGTGAGTGTAAAATCGCAGCCATTTCATAGTCAATCGGTGCCATGATCTGGTTGGACATTTCAACAATGGTTACCTGAATTCCTAAATCGCAAAGATTTTCGGCCATTTCAATGCCAATAAAGCCCCCGCCGATGACTGTTGCTTTCTTTGGTTTCTTGGAATCAACGAATGATTTAATTTTATCGGTATCAGGAATATTTCTTAATGTAAATAGGGATTCTGCCGCTTCAATCCCCGGGATGGGCGGTTTAATAGGACTAGCTCCAGGCGATAACACCAGTTTATCGTATGCTTCCTCATAAATCTGACCCGTCCTTAAATTTTTTGCTTCAATCGTCTTTTTCTCGCGATTAATTTTTGTCACTTCAGTTAGATTTCGGATATCTAAATGAAACTTTTCAGACATTTCTTCCACCGTTTGAACCAAAAGCTGATCACGTTCAGATATAGTCCCACCGATATAATAAGGCAAACCGCAGTTTGCAAATGAAATATATTCGCCTCTTTCAAAGAGGATAATTTCAGCATGTTCATCCAATCTTCTCAGTCGGGCCGCAGTAGTAGCTCCTCCTGCAACTCCGCCAACAATGATGATCTTTTTTCCCATATGTTTTCCCTCCTAGTTGCTTATATGCGCATTATATCACAAAATACAATTACGGGTATAGGTATATTGTAACAACAAAAAAAACAGCAACAAAAGAATAATTGAAGTTGAAGGATGATGAATTGGTTTATCCTACCCTTCACGAAAGTATTGTTCTTGAAATCCGTCAAGATATTGGGCTAAGGAGATTTCACTATTATGGAAATCAATACGGATTACTTCATCGATAAAAATTCGGCGCGAGCCGTCTACAGGCTGTGCAATCTGTTATGCCAAGAGTAGGAGAATCGGAAGAAATTGCCCAAGTGGCCCTCTTTTTAGCTTCCGATGAATCCAGCTTTGTCAATGGTACAGTATTAGTAGCAGACGCTGGCTGGACTTCTGCATTTTAGAGGTCAGATATCGGCAGTCTTTCAATTATATCTGCAATTTTTCTATTATTCTGCAATTTCAGGCCGGATATCTGTAATTTTTCTATCTGAAAAGAGGTGCCTGGCCCCCAGTGCATTAAAGTTTTCCCACATCGGAGGTTAAGGCACCTATACATTTCATCTCAAATATGTTTTTTTAAATTAAGCCTCCATATGAAACGGCTGCACCCACTGTCCGTGAACTACCCGGCGCTGCCTTTGTTATTTTTCAGTTCCTCCAATAAGGATATAATCTTTTTATTTTGATCAACTTGAATTTCGCTGTTTATTTTGATTAGGCGAATCCATCTTAAGACAAATGCAAATAGAATTAACGGTAAAAGAGCGATTAATCCAGGAATAAAATTATTCATTACTATTTCCCCCAACTTTTTGGTATATTTACCTGTTGTATTACTCTTACCATAGTTTCGGCATTAGGGAATGGAACATAACATATTCGTTTTCCAAATGTTCGGTATTTTCCCCTAACACCTCTAGGTTATCAGAAGCTGTTCCCACTGTATGACATGTACCATTTCATCGGGGGTCAGGTACCATATAAGTAGAATATCTCATAGAAATAAGCCTTTAAATAGATGATAACAGTTTGACGCATAGATGCTTGTTAAAATGACCACAGATCACCTTAAACATCTAACTCTAGCCATTCATCCGTTTCTTTAAAGCCAAACTTCTTATAAACAGGTCTGCCCATTTTTGAAGCACCAAGCCATATTTTTGTAATCCCGGCATTTTTTGCTTCTTCTACTAATTTAGATAACAAACTGGTTGCAATACCTTGACCCCGGTAGCTTTTTTTCGTATACATATTCGTTATATAAGCCTTTTTCCCGCTTTTATTCGAATAGGAAGGTGGAAATTGATAAAAAATAACCGCCCCGCAAGCAATAACCTCTTCCTGATCTTCCACAAGCCATTGATGCAAAGACTGATCATTTAATTTATTTATAAAGAAACTATGTAGATCCGTATCAATATCGATATTGGGTTCGATCCCTTCATCAATCAGCTGCTTTTTTCTTAAATCAACCATTACATCAATATCATTAATAGTAGCTTTACGATAGTTAAGCATTTTACCACTCCTGCTTTTAGTCTCTCACTGAAATAATATCTTTAATCTTTTAGCATGAAATTCAAGGTCAAATATCTCATATTGAATAGAACTCCCTTGATCACTAAAGCTCCCATGTTTTATTAAAGATATTCAATTTCATTAAAATCAACGCTGTATAACATACATTTTGCTGAATGTAATCCGGTGGGTAGTTCACAAGATTTGATTTATATTATTCTATCATTCTCCCCATCATATATTAACATAAAAGCCGACAGAAAATTCTTAAGACATTCTCTTTTAAATTACAAAAATTAAATTAGCAATACAAATAAGGTACGAAATCGTAACGTTTTCGCACCTTATTTTTATTGATTTATCAATGTTTTTAGCAATTTAGCACCTAAAATAACCACTTAAATAGCAACCTAATTTTTAAATGAGGAATAAGCTTCCCTTTTTGGTAAAATAGGTGTGAATTGGGATGCTAAAATATCAAATATGGAGGTGGAAGAAATGGGATTTGTTCAAATTACAAAAAGTAATATAGAAACCGAACACATATGCTGTGCATTGGGGGCAAAACAATATGAAAATGCAGTAAGCGAGAAGAAGCAATGGCTTTCAGAACGAATGGATGAAGGATTAGTTTTTTATCGCTTGGATGAACGTGCAAAAGTATTTGTTGAATACTTACCTGCCGAAATGGCATGGATTCCTATTCAAGCATCGAATTATATGTATATTAACTGTTTGTGGGTTTCAGGAAGATACAAAAATAATGGGTATGCCAAGCAATTGTTAAATTATTGTAAAGAGGATGCAATCAATCGTGGTATGGATGGGATTGTACATATTGTAGGCAAGAAAAATTATCCATATTTAAGTGATAAACGTTTCTTTGAACATATGGGGTTTGAGTTAGTAGACCAAGCAGAACCGTATTTTGAATTAGTGGCATTGTCATGGAATAAACAAGCAATTGCACCATCTTTTAAAAAACAGGTAAAAACTTTTTCTTATGATGAAGGCATAACTATTTATTACACTGTTCAGTGTCCATTTGCTGTTGGTATATTGGAAGAACTAAGAAAAATAGCAGAAAACAAGGGTGTCCCTTTTAAATCTTTTAGAATAACTACTAAAGAAGAAGCACAAAATTCACCAACAATTTGGACAACTTTTGGTTTGTTTTATAACGGAGAATTCATTACACACGAAATAATCAGTCCAAACAAATTTGATAAACTACTAGCAAAACTATTAGCATCTGAATAATGCTCTTAATTTGTTTCTGTTTTTAATGCTTAACTGAAAAAAGCATGAGCCATTCTATAGGTGAAATGACCCTGTTTTCTTATTTGCTAATGACAATGTTTTTTTTAAGTTTCGTAATTCAAAAGGGAACATCTTACAAAAACCACCCGGCCTTTTTTGATTAGAGGATTTCCGATATTTGTACTCTATGCCATGTACACCTTTATAATATTCCGGGTATATTTCTCCTCTACACTGTTCGCATGAAAATAGATAAAGAAACCAATTATTTTGAAAAACATGGATACATTTATTATTTCTCGCAAGGGAATCCTTCTACTATAAGAAGTATTTCGGAGATGATTTGATATGGAAATTGCGATTATGGGGGCTGGACTCTCCGGTTTAGCGTGTGCAATAACCCTTAAAAAAAAACGGAATTACCCCAACAATATTTGAGAAAAGAAGCAAAGTAGGGGACAGATTTGTCAACGGCGAGGTCTTGCTGGATATCTTTTCCCGGCCCGTTCATGATTGCATTGCCTCCTTGTCAGATGAGTATGGAATATATCTCCAACCGACATCAAACATTCAAAGAATGGAACTTTTCTCTAAAAATGAACAGGCGATAATCGAGGGACATCTTGGGTTCACAAATGTCCGCGGCAGAGAACGGGATTCTTTTGAATCACAGTTAGAACGGCAAACGAAATCAACAATTCATTTCAACTCCCAGAAAACATATGAGCAATTACTTAGTGAATATACTCATGTGGTCATAGCAACTGGAGATGGAGCCTATGCAAAGGAGACCAGAAACTTTAGAGAAGATTTTTCCGTATCTATACAAGGTGCCACCGTTGAAGGCTCGTTTGACCGATATACAGTTATGGCCTGGGTCGATTACGACCTGTCTCCATACGGGTATTGCTTCCTAATTCCCTATTCAGAAAAAGAAGCATGCATTTCCCTTGCCATTCCAGACTTACCGAAAAACGCAGATCTCAATATCAGGGATCTCTGGAAGCTATTTTACCAAAAGGTTCGCTCTCAGCTAAAGCAGGAACTGCCCATCACTGATCAGTTTCAAATTACTCATTATCCTATTGAAATCTGTTTGAAACCACGAATAGGAAATACCTTTTACATAGGCAATTGCTTCGGAACGATGATGCCGTTTATGGGCTTTGGCCAGTATACTTCGATATTAAGCGGTGTTTATGCAGCCTATGATTTGTGTGGGATGGGAAATTACGAGGAATTAATGGCACCGCTTCGCCAGAGCTATGAAGATTCTCTCGTACTAAGAAGAGCTATGGAGCAAATATCCAATGAAGGATTAGATCGCATAATACGATCACTTCATGGATACTGGGGTGAAAAATTGTTTCAGACAAAAACCATTAATCCATTAAAAGTAGCAAGTTATTTAATGCGCCCCTTTCTAAAAATGAAAAAAGGTGTGACTTCTTGATGGGTAACCCTGAGTCGGTTCCTCTCACAGCATTGGGCACTTGGCTATCTTTGGACTGGTTATTCCATTAATAAAATGTCAAGGTGACTAACAACTGGCCGGTAACTAAAAACGGATAGCCACAAATAAATATTTTAATGAATGTAACGACACTAGCCGTAATATCCGGAGTCGCACCTAAAAGGTAAGCAACTCTTTCGGCGTTGAAAAACACTAAGGCGGCCAGTATTGTTACAGAAATGACGCAGAACCAGAAACACTGGGCAAAGACTGCCTTTGCGCCCTCCGTATCGTTTTTCCCAAGCTTCATGGCGGCAACACTAGCAACCCCAATTCCGAAAAATCCTCCTAATGCCAGGTTTAGCATTTCCAAAGGCATGATAACGCTGATCGTCGCAAGTCCAAGAGTTCCCAACCCATTTCCGATAATTACCCCTTCAAAAATAACCATTACGGCTTGTGCCAACATCCCTATTAAAGTTGCAATACTATACTTTGCAGTGAACCAGTCTGGCGGAGAGGTTAGGCACTTTGTTATTTTATTTCCCTCAATTCATCCATAAAGGCAGGCCTTTTTCCGTATAAAGCCATCAGTTCATTTATCACTTCAACTTGTTTTGGCTTTCCTGCAATTTTTTTAAATTTCATTAATATATGACATACTCCCTGATACTCTCTTCGATTGGATGAAACTCCTACGGTTGAATAAATATGTTTTTTATAAACTTACTGTCAATTCTATAAAATTTACATTATATCACAGCTGAACACAACTATTTAGCCCTGTACTAATCTTGAGGGGATGAAATCCAATTTGCTGGCATTGCCTGTAAGGAATTCTTTTCCTCAATAAGAATTTTCATTTTTACTTGAATGTTATTCTAATCACCTATAACCTTAATTCCGATATAAACTGCTATTCCCCATATAATAAACGCTGATACTTGATTAAATCGTTTGATCAATTTACCAGTTGTATCAACTTTTCCAAGAATTCTTCCCGCAATCGCCAAACCAAAAAACCATATCCATGAAACACTAATACAGGATAATGCAAAGATAACTAACTCATTTCCTTTGTAGCTCAATGAATTAAAGCCAATCACTCCAATAGTATCAATGATTGCATGGGGATTAAGAAAGGAAGCTGATGTCGCAAATATAATCTGTCGTTTTGCAGTTAATTGCACATTCTTTTGCTGTTTCCCTTCATTTTCAGCATCACTTCTAAAAATAGACCAGCCCATATAGATTAGAAAGCAAAATCCAATAATAAATATTAAATTGGTCAGCCATTCAAAACGGAAAATAATGATTGAAACACCTGTGACCGCTAAAAGGATTAAAATTGTATCACAAATAGACGCTGTAATAATAGCAGGTGCTGCGCGTAAGAATCTTTTTTGTGTAGCTCCTTGATTAAAAATAAAAACATTTTGAACCCCAAGTGGCAGAATTAAGCCGAAAGCTAATGCTGTTCCATGAATAAATGCCTCAATCATTATGTTTCCTCCTTTTTTGAAAATATTTTATCGGAAGAATACGGTGAAGTCTCCAACCAATTGGGTGGGCTTTAAACCAACCAATTGTTATAATAAAAGAAAAACAGGAGTGCATTAAGATATGTCTAACCTTGAATGGGTGCCAAACCGTTCTTCTCAGCTCCCCTTACATCAACAAATTTACGCATATATGAAACGGAAAATCATGAATGGGGAATGGACAATAGGCACAAAAATACCTCCACAAAGAACATTAGCTCTGCAGTTTAATGTAAATCGAAGTACAATTGTTACAGCTCTTGATGAATTAGTGGCAGATGGGTTAATTCAAGCAAAAGTTGGCAGAGGTACAGTTGTCATGAATAATACCTGGAGCATCATTTCCTCTACCCCACCACCCGATTGGAGAAATTATGTAAAATCAGGTACATATCAACCCAACCAATCTATCATACAAGATATTAATAATGCCGAATCTAGACCGGATATTATTCGTCTTGGAACAGGCGAACTCGCACCCGAACTTTTACCGTCTGAAAAGATGAAAAAAGTCTTTCTTCAAAACAAAAAACAACCACTTTCTCTTAGCTATACGGAACCAAAAGGAGATCTTTATTTAAGAGAAAAGATTTGTAACTTTTTAAAAACAAAAGGAATTGCGGTTACACCTGCATCCGTATTAATTGTTTCTGGCGGACTTCAGGCATTACAGTTAATTTCTCTGGGGCTATTACATAAAGGTTCCACTATTTTTCATGAAACACCATCTTATCTAACATCTGTTAATCTATTTCAGTCCGCTGGGATGAATTTATTTGGTATTCCGATGGAAAGTGAAGGAATAAAAATAGATTTATTAGGGCGATTAAAACGACAACATAATGGGGCATTGCTCTATACCATTCCTTCTTTTCACAACCCAACAGGCGTTTCAATATCGAAGACTAGAAGAAAACAACTTTTAGATGTTTGCAGTAAGGAAAGACTTCCAATTATTGAAGATGATGTTTATGGAGATTTATGGTTTGAGCAGCCTGAACCAAAACCGCTAAAAGCCACAGACCAGCAAGGACTTGTTTTATATATGGGGAGCATGTCCAAAACTTTGGGGCCTGGTTTACGAATTGGCTGGCTTGTCGGCCCAGAACCAGTAATAGATCGTTTATCTGATATTAAGATGCAAACTGATTATGGATCAAGCATATTATCACAATATGCTGTCGCAGAATGGCTTGCAAGCGGCTTGTATGAAGAACATCTTCATCATATAAGAAAAGAGTTGAAAATCCGTAGGGATTTAACTCTTCAAATTCTTGAAAAATATTTCTCAGAGATTGCAACATGGAATATTCCAAAAGGTGGTTTTTATATTTGGCTCAAATTAGACATGGATGTATCTATGAATAAATTGTTTAAGAAGGGTTTGAAAGAAGGGATTTTGATTAATCCGGGAAATATCTATGATCAAAATGATTCTACTCACCTTCGCCTCTCCTTTTCATATGCGACAGCAGAACAGCTTGAACAAGGTTTAATAAAACTTGCTGATTTAATCGAAAAAAGGAATGATTAGACAGATAGTTTACGATTATCTAAATTCAAGGTATAATGCTTTTCAACTACGGTTTAGTACAGTCAGATTTAACATTTGATCTATTTTCGGAGGGAGTTATGATTTTACTCAGTTCTTGTTTGGCGGGATTAAAGGTAAGATACAACGGTACGCATAGTTTAGATAATAGGTTAGCGAAATTAATCGGGGAAAATAAAGCAGTTACTGTCTGCCCTGAATTGCTCGGAGGATTTTCAACCCCAAGGGAACCTGCTGAAATAATCGGAGGAGACGGAGAAGATGTACTGGATGGAAAGGCTAAGGTTGTAGAGAAATTGGGAAAAGATGTGACCGAACTTTATATAAAAGGAGCTTATGCTACTTTAGAAATGGCTACAAAAAAAAAGTGATATGAAATTAGCAATAGCTTATAATAAGGGAAAAAGAAGAGATGATATATGAAGTGGCAGGAAGTTAGAGAATTATTCCCAAATCAGTTTGTATTAGTGTCGATTCTTAATTATCATGAGGATGAGGATAAAAAAATTATTGATGAAGTCGCACCCATTAGATCCATTCCAGAAGAAAATGTAAATAAAGAGTTTTTTAAAGTAGAACCTGGAAATATTGTTTACCATACATCGAACGAGGAATGTATCGTTCATATTCGTAAAGACCCGTTGGTGAGGGTGAGACGAATATAATGAAAATATCATTTGACGGACAACTTATTACAACATCACTTATAGTTACTTTTAGAGGAAGAGCGTTACAAATCGATGATATGATTATTGATACAGGTTTCTCACCCGCACTCTTTTTCCGCTAGTTTTTTTTCACAAAAATTATTTCTCAAATTAAAAGATTTTTTAGTACGTGAATCAATTTCATAAATTCCTATTTTAAAGAAACACAGACCTACAGAATATTGGTTGTTAAAAGTTTTTTAAGTTTTTACTTCATAAACATTGTGTTGATTTCCGTTCCAGGCGGACGCTTTCCGCTGGCGGTCCGTGAGCCTCCTCGTCGCTTCGCTCCTGCGGGATCCCACCTGGCCACGCTTTTCCCGCAGAACACTGAAAGAGCTTCCGTGAATTTATCCACGCACGAAGGAAATGCCTTAGCATTTTCGAGGAGTCGCCGCCTTCCACTCCAATCAACCAGTTTGGAAATTAAGAACGACTATTCTATACGGTCTGTATTTTAAGCAACTTGTTGTTGATTTAACGATGCATTGATACGATCCACAGCTAATTTTGAAGTATTATAAACTAAGGTTACGAGGTCAAAATGAACCTTGGCACGTTTTCTGGACATTCAAATTGCCAGAAGAAAAGAGAGATTGAAAAATGTACTGACTTTTGGTTCCAACACCATCTTACCGGTAACTACTGCTAGGCACCCGTTTTATTATTTCCATTGATCCATTTTGCACGTACATTCATCTTTTTCAAATCAACCACCGATGAATATTGATATTCCTTACTCCAATTACAAAATACCGATTTGGGTGATAAAATGATTTTGGTAAGTCTCGTATTTGGATTACTTGTCCACCCTTTATTTGGTATTAAGGAAACATTTGCAAGATCACCATTCTTTTCCACTTGATAAATCCCGTCAACATGGCCCATTTCTTCAGGCGGGCAAATGGAAAACTCACCGGTCTGATTTTCCAAAACAAATGCCGGAGAAAAGTGAATAACGACTTTTTTCTCTTGTATTAATTCTATTTGCGACAACCCTACTCCATTTGCTGTTTTAACAAACTTGTAATTTATTCCTTGATCAGTATATCGCATGCGCTCATCTAATTCTATTTCTTTTACTTGCCTATCAATGGGAAAAAATTCAAGAATCTGACTTTCCATCGTATATCTTGTATAGTATCGCATTTGTCCATACATTGGAAACGGGAATGGAAACGGATCTAATTTCAAGGCTTTGTTATCTATACGGATATCAACAATCGTACTTTTTCTTCTAATAAAATCAAAATTATATAAGAAAAACAGCGGAAGTGAAGATGGTTTTTCGCTTCCAAAACCAATGGGTGCCAATAAATTCATGGGGATACTTTTCTTTTTCGTCTGTTCTTTGATAAATACATGGATCTTTCGGCTTTCCAAATCTTTAAAATCGAACGAAATTTGTACACAGCCATCCAATTTTTCAAATACCGTATTTGCGATGTTCGTTTGGATATGTTTATTTAATCCCTTTTCCGCAACATCACATTCCTCATTTGGATTAAATAGTAGTGACAGGTCATCATACATATCTACATATCCATCATTTCGATAGGCCAATATCCGATATCCTTGCCCAATTTCAGCGCCATTTAAATACTGTAACTCAAACCCTTTATATATTGAATCCGGCTCCTTCTCAAAATTAATTAAAGCTAACTTTTCCATCGGTGTGTACTTCACTCCAAAGGGCAATACTGTTATCGCCTTCATTCCAAGCACCCCAATCCATTTATTTTGGTGGGACTAAGGGACAGGTTCCTTGACTCCATTTTCTTACAAGAGAGAACCTAATCAAAAATGATGTTATTTAACTCTACAAATAGGAATTTGTCACTATAATTCAAAGAGCACATATTCATAGTTTTGAACGTAATATTTAATATTCTTCCTGCCCTTTTGAATAACTGTATGTCCCTCTTGTTCCAGTTTTTTTCTCTGTTCTTCCACACCACCAGGATACTTTGGATTCAATTCACCATTTGCTTTTAATGTTCTCCAATATGGTGTTTCATTCTCACTTCTTTGGTAACTTGCCCATGCTACGATAGAAATAAATATTCCTGCTGTTATAGGATCAGTAAAATCAGCACCACTTAATTTTGCAAAATATTCTCTGATTTTCCCCACTGTTGTCACTTTGCCATATGGTACTAATTTCATTACCTTATCATACTCAATAGGTGGAGCAAAATACATTTTGTCACCACCATATTTTTCAATGCTTTTAGGATCTGTAATAGTATGAAATTTAGGCATATCCTTACTATCATTCAACATTGCATTAAAATCTTTTTTATCTTCATTTGCCATATTCAGCACCTCCTAACCAAAGCATAATATACATCATCAATCCATACAATGAGACAGTTTCAAAAATTCTAGCAAATTAGAATTTGTCATTTAATTTTCTTTAAAACAGACATAAAATCTTTATATACTAACGGCTGCATACTTTCCTTGTATATCTCTGTATCTGCTTTCTTCAACGCTTCTATAATACAATCCTCTAACTCTGGTTTATATTTTGCAATATTAGGTAATACCTTAATATATCGCCTTGTCGTAATAGGCTTCTCATCCAAGAAATGTTTTAAATATTCATCAATAATTTCATCAATCTTGTATTCTATATCCCATTTTGCATTAGCAGCTATTAATCTAAGTCCTCTGGTTCTTCTATACGAATTGCTATCTTCAATCAATTCAGCAAACCTATTTTATGATTAATTAAACTAAATGCAGTTTTATATAGTTCATGTTTATTCATTTTCTTCCTCCTAATCATTATGTCTCAGTAGCAATTTGCTTTACTTCAATATAAGCGCAAAATCTTTTTCCTCCTGCAAAGTTACTTCATCCAACTGAGGGATATAGGTAAATCCTCCAAGACGATTGATTTTACATCCTGGCGAAGTTAATTCCCCTAAAATCACCTTGAGTAAAGTACTTTTTCCTGCACCATTTGCTCCTACTAAACCAATACGGTCATAATCATATATTTCTAGTTCATCTATATCTAAAACATCTCGCCCTGTAAATTTTTCACACGAATGTCTTGTGCTTTTAATATCAATTCCATAATTATTTCCTCCTGTCTATAATCGCATGTTTTCATTTGCCTGTACGCAGGGAAAACCCTGCGATTTAAGCAGGAAGAATTACATGAAAATATAATACATAAATATCCCTCCAATAATGTATATTTTATTTTGAATCTAATTTTCTAATCTCAGTCATTAACGGACAAACTATAGCAATGCCGATGATTGAAATACCTGATATTAAAAACCAATGGTTTACACCAATTCTATCAGCAAAGAACCCGGAAAGGATTAACCCAAGTGGCATAGCAAGTGACATGATACTCCCGGTCAAGGAAAATACACGCCCTAAATATTCAGGCTTAATTTTCTCCTGAAAAAGAGCTGTTTGCACACCGCTGTAAAATGGCACCGAAAGCCCCATTATTGCACAGCAAACTACAAACATCACAAATCCATTTTGAGGAAGTAACCCCGAGACGGCTAGACTAGCTCCCATCATAAAAAATGAACCCGTTATTAATAGTACACGCTTTTCGTAACTTCCCATTCTTCCTAATATCAAGCCTCCTGCCAGCATACTAGAGGCAAAAGCAATTTCGGTAATAGAAATATGCATCGGTGTCCCATTAAAATATTCCATGCTGATTAAAGGATATAGTGCATTAATTGGCATATAAACAAATGTATATAGTGTTCCTAAAAGTAATAAGGCAAATAACCCTTTGTTTTGTCTCAGTACGACAATTCCTTCTTTCATTTCTTTTATGAAATTTGAATGTAAACTTTGCTTTTGCTGGTCTACTTTAAGCTTTGGAATATCCACAAATGCTACTGTGAGACTAGCAACTACAGCACCAAGTACATCGATGGCTATAATTGCATTCAATTCCCAAACAGAGTATAACAATGCCGCAACTGCTGGGCTTAGAATATAACTTATAGACTGCATGGACTGGCTATAACCCGCACATTTAGTCAACTGATCTTCTGGTACTAAAAGAGGCGTGACCGCATTCAGAGCGGGGGAATGAAAAGCTGTTCCAATGCTACGGATAAACAATACGACCATAACCATCCAAACAGGTAACTCCATGTACAATGCAATAATAGCCAGCATTGCACCAGCTGCTGCGATAATTAAATCAGCACTAATCATTATCTTTTTCCTATCATACCGATCCACTAGCACACCAATAGCTGGCCCAAAGAGCGCATAGGGTAAAAAACCAACTAGTGATGCCATCGACAAGGCCATCGCAGATCCTGTTTTTTCTGTAAGATAAAAAATAATCGCCATTTGCAGGATGGCACTTGTAATCAATGATACTGCCTGCCCTGCCCATATTGTAAAAAACTTTAGTTTCCAATTGTTGTATCTTTCCATTTTTATTATCTCCTGCATATTATTTTGCTTGAATTTCTATTTTGAATAGTATTCTAGGCAATAAAAAATGCAGGCCAAAATCCACAATGTGGCTCTGATCTGCATACATACAATATGGAAACATTCTTTTATAAAGGCATAGTTAAATAAAGCTATAATTAAATAGTCTATATCTCACCTTAACTAATGAATGCTCAATATCGTATAAATAAGCACAACAAAAAAAGCCTATCATCGGGGATAGATTCTGCCTTTTTTATTGCCAGCTTATCTTAAACGCATTGAGGCTGTCATAGTTTCGGTTCCTCCTAAATTCTTATTTGTACCAACGTACATTTTAACACAATAACTTGATATCTTCAATATTTAAAAATTGAAAAGGTCACGGAAAAACCCGGAAAAACCGCCAAATGGTGATAGTTCACTTAATTGGCGGTTGGCTCAATATTCTATATCTCTTCGTCAAGCTCAACACCAGACTTGAATTCAACAGTGAGTTTTTTATCAAGCACCGTAACTTTTTCAATAAGCCGCCTTACTAACTGCTCATCATACTCCTCCATCTCGTAGTAGTAATAGTGCCTGTCATTCTCCGAATAATCTTGTTTCACAGGGATGTTTCACGAGGGGGGGTATAGCAACCATAGACTTCAAAAAAATATACCTTATTAGATGCACTCCATCGAAGGGATAACCCCCCCCCCCGAACCATTCGTATTGTCAAAACTTTAATATTAGAAAGGTTAATAATCCTTGATTTAAAGGGCTTTAAATGCAAAAAACTTGCCACCCCCTAAAATCTAAGGATAATTGAGGTTACCACACACACAACATCCTAGATTGGAAGTGACAAGTTTGTACCCTCAATTATTAACCTATTTAATGGAATTTATCAAGCATCAAGATCAGGTAATTCGAACATTGCTTACCCTTCTTATTGGAAAAGGCATGTTTGACAAACCTGAAAAGACTCCTGTAAATAAACCTTATCGTAAGCTACAGGTTGATGATCTTCCGATCATCGAAACCCTACAGAAACTTGATTACCGGGTTCTAACATTTGTCGTGGACGGTAATCCAATTTACCTTTTAGCTCAGCACTTTTTTGCCCAACACGACATTCATTTCGACATTAAGCAAGTTATTGGGCTTACAAACGAAGATCCAGTGTCAACAGAGTATAGACCACTAAAACAAGTGATAGAACGGTTAAATCGCACGTTTAAGGGCAATTATCGCTCCACACACGGTTTTGGTTCTGAACATGGGTCTGTTTCTTTTGTGACCTTGTTTGTAGCTTACTTTAACTTTTTACGGCCTCACGCCGCACTAGAAGGTAAGGTGCCAGTGGTCAATCCGGAGTTACTACAGCTGCCGAACATGCCTGCACGATGGTCTAAACTCATTGGTTTGGCACAAGACTGGATTATTGAACAATTAGCCTAACTTTTTGTTTAGCAGAGCCCTTGAAGGTTCGAACACCCAAACAGCAATCGGCGAAGCGAACTCTTGACAAACCGAACTAGCCAATGGTTTAAAATGGAAAAAACCAAGGGCTATTTAGCATGCCTTCTTTTTGTCCCCGTCGCCCTTGTTAAACTTACCTAAAACCATTGGCGTGTTTGTCAAGAGCGATTGCGTGGCCTTTCCACCAAATATTTGGCAGAAAAAGCTGAACACCTAATGAGTTTTCATAGAACTTTTGACACTACCCATTATGTCTCAGTAGCAATTTGCTTTACTTCAATACAATCAATAATAATTAATGATACTTTTCACACACCATCTACTTTACCTTCAAAAGATTCATTTTTAAAACCAGCTGCATAGAACGGTCCACAAACGGTAATCACGGAAAGAATATGAGCCATTTCTTCAGGGGATTCCTTCCTTCCATTCCCTAGCCATTGTTGAATGATTCCTAAATGAGCAGACGCAACATATGATGTTAAATAATCTGCTGGAACAAGTAGATTGTCCTCATCTATAAGTGCTTCTGGACCATTTTCAATTAACATCCTCCATATAATTTTCTGTAATTCTTTTTGAAAAGCCATATTCCCACTTGAGTTTAGTATTACATTAAATAATTTATAGTTTTTATTTAAATACTCAAATATAGTGACAGCTGTTACATATGGAGTTTTCAAGGATGAGTTTCCTTTATATTCCGCAATAGAATTAGGGAGATTCACTTTAACCATTGTGAGTAAATCGCTTAAGATTTTTTCTTTAAAAGTCTCCATTAATTCGAATTTATCCTGATAATGGGCATAAAAAGTACCACGATTGATTTTTGCCCGTTTTGTAATATCTTTAATGGTAATCGCCTCATACCCATTTTCTTCAATTAATTCTACAAATGCATTTCGGATCGCTTCTTTTGTACGTTGTACTCTTAAATCTTCATTTTTGTGATACAAGAATGATTCCTCCTACATTTTATCCAACACACGCTACCCTGGTGTCCCTTAACCAACATAAGGACATTTTTTGATTATTGTATTCAGCTAAACCAAAGCATATAATTTAACCACGAATAGAACAACACGGTGTTCATTATTATATTTTATTTAAAGGAGGAATACAACGATATTTTTATTTGAATACTAATAGAATTTATTTCTCCAATGCTTTTTTATCAATTCATTTCTATCGTAAATAAAAGAAATCAGGAATTACACAATTTAAAATCCAAGCTTTTGGAAAGTCGATTATCAGGAGGTTTAACATGAATTTCTATCGTTATAACTGGTACAAATTTACGATTGTCGTTTTTATTTTTCTGGCTTTTTATATGGGGTTCTGGGGTATCGATACATTAAGTACCCTGCAAAACATTCTTATGTTTAGTTTTATGGCACTACTCGTTCATCAATATGAGGAATATGTATTTCCAGGTGGTGGTCCTGTAGTCATAAATAAAGCGAATTTCGGTGAAAAAGTGAATTATAGAACTTTCCCCGGAAACATGCATTCATCCATGATTGTTAATCATTTAGCTTATGTTGTTTATATTGCTGCAATTATCTGGTCGGAGTTCATTTGGCTTGGTCTTGCAACAATGTTCTTCAATTTATTCCAATTCATTGGTCATGGAATTCAAATGAACAGTAGATTGAAGACTTGGTACAATCCAGGATTAGCGAGCGTTATTTTTTTCTTAATTCCAATCAGTATCTATTACATGGTATTTATCGTTTCAAATGACTTAGTGACTGGATGGGATTGGTTTTGGGGAGCCGCCTCATTCTTCATTGTATTGATCCTAACGACGATTTTACCTGTTCAAGCCCTTAAGAATGTGAATTCCCCTTATGCTGTACCAGAATGGCAGGTTAATCGTTGCAATGAGGTACAAGCATTCGCCTCTCTTGAAAAGAAAAAATGAACAATCTATAGGTTAACCTTTTATGTTTCTAGCTAAACAAAGCTACTAAAAACTAATTCTACACAGTTATAAAATTTACTAAAGGAGATTGAGATAAAATGAAGTTTTTATTGAGACATTTCTATAACATTAGTGTCTTCATCGGCATAGCAATTATCATTTGCACGGCTATTTTTTGGTCCGATTTAAATGTTCTACAAAGACTAGCTCTGCTAAATCTAGCCGTATTGAATTTTCACTTTTTTGAGGAGTTTGGTTTCCCGGGTGGATTCCCAATGTTTGCAAACACCATGTTTGCTTACAAAGATAGTCCAAGACCAGATCGTTTTCCACTAAATCAAATGTCTGCTTTTTTAACGAACTGGGGAACTGCAATCGTGCTCTATGTCCCACCAATTATATGGCCAGATGCCATTTGGTTTGGATTAGCTCCTATTTTGTTTGGCGGCTTTGCCCAGCTTCTTATGCATGGAATTGTAAATAATAGAATGCTAAAAAGTGTTTATAATGCTGGATTAGCAAGTACTGTTTTAGGGCATTTACCAATCGCAATCGTATACATTTATTATATTCAAACTCATAATTTGGCTTCAGTTTGGGACTATATTATCGGGACTATCATTTTTGTCGTTTGGTATGTTGTAGGCATTCGTTTAATTATTAATAAATCTTTTGAAAGTATGGATTCACCTTACCCATTTGCACCAGAAGAAATGGCAAGGTTTAAAAAACCTACAAAATAATTAATGTTAAACATCAGACTACAGATGAAATTAAATAAAACGAACAGATTTAAATTACAGACCACCTTTTTAAAGTTGGTTTTTTCTTTATAAACTTCTTTAACTAACCCAGTTACTTGAATAAGTGCCCCACAATAACAGCTAATATTTATGCATATATGAATAATATGAGTTATATTTTTACTATTGCTGCCGAATCGGATTTATCCTCAACCTAAAAGCAATCATAGCTAATTATCTCAAACAAAAAAGAAGCCCTTCACACCAACCAGTTTGAAGGGTTTCTTACTTGGTAGCTTATATAAGCCACTGCAATTTATGTTATTTCATTATAGCCATTTTGTGGATATATTTGCAAATTCCTCATTTAAACCATTAACCATTCTAGGTTAAAACTTCCTCTAAAGTAAATTCATAATAATAAAATGTTGCATACTTTTTCTGAAAAGGTTTTATTAAAGTCACAATATTTGAGATAAATCCCCAAAAGGGCTAGAGATGCCACCCTCTGTCAAAAAGCTGTCGTTTGGTAGTGTTCGACATGAAAGAACTACGAACAGGATAACCGTGGGAAATGCCCTTAAGTCACGCTAAATAAGAGGTCAGGTGAGCTGAGCCGATGCGACAAAGAAAATCAGCACTAGCAATCATTAATCAAGGTCTTTCTGCTGTTTGGGCTGGATTGCTGGAGAAGGAGCGGGAACGGCTCCTTGTAAGTAACGGTTCGGTGGAGTTTCGATTGGTTACGGCCAATGGTGCTTGTCACAATATATGCGGGCGAAACTGCATATGCTTTAACTTAAAGCAAATGACAAGATGAAGAAATTCAGGTATTAAACAGCAGCAGCATCCGGGTTCCCAGCTTCGCACTAAAGTATATACCCTTTGATAAATACCACTGCCTCTGTCCCTTGAATCAAGAATCTCTTGTTTTCTGGGGATAGGGGTGGAGTATTTTCATAGTCAGTAACCCGCATAACCTAAAAGTATATATCCCCTCCAATCTGTTTTGGAAGGATAATTACAACCAACAAATAAACACGCCTACAATGAAAAGTGCCTTAAATAAATCATCTTTCCTTACATATTTGCAACTCGCACTTAGCTTGATATACACATCCTTTGGTTCCTTGTTCGGTTGATAGCCAGCTTTATGACCACATATAAATATTAAATTTTATATCTAGGACACTGTCCACCTTTTCCATTTATTCTACATATTACCTATTGAATTTATTTCTGTAATGGTTATGTTTCTTCCTGTCGGTGGATGAACTGCCGAAATCAAATTAAACTTCAGGAGGAATTATACCAATATGGATAAATAACAGAAAAACATTCTTAGTATGGTCACAATACCGAAATTTATACATCATAGACAAACATCAAGGGAGAGGAAATTAAATGAAAGTTATTCGATCATATGCTTCACCAAATAAAGGTGTGAATCTGCAGCGGATTCTACAACAACTCGTTGAATTAGAACTGGAAAGATTCGTCAATAATAAGACAGTAAACTCACCAGCATCTCATGAAAAAATTGCTCTAGGTGGTGATTGTGCATGAGATGTGCAGTATATGCTCGTGTTTCAACGGAAATGGATTCACAAAGGACATCGATTGACAACCAAATTGACATTTATACTAATTACGCAGCCCAACAAAATTGGGAAATCGTTAAGGTATTCACAGACAAAAAGTCTGGTACCAAAAGAAACCGGCCCGGGCTAAGGGTTCTAATTGAAGCCGGAAAAGCTGGAATGTTTGACGTCATTGTAACAAAAGAGTTATCACGGATAGCTCGGAACGGACAACTTTCCTATGAACTTTGGAACTTATGGCAGGAAAATGGCATTCATTTAGTTTGTCTGGACGGCTCTATTAACAGTGTGGAAGGAAATGTTCAGAACTTCGGATTATTTGCCTGGCTTTATGAAAATGAATCAGCTAACAGCAGCCGCCGTAACAAACAAGCTAAAAAGGTAAAAGCACAACGGGGACTGTTTGTCGGCTCAAATCCTCCATACGGATACAATTGTGAAAATGGAATTCTTAAAATAAGAAATGATAACTCACCGGACATTGTCAGACGGATTTTCCAAGAGTATTTAGACGGTACTGGAATGGATACAATCGCGAAAACATTAACAACGGAGGGTGTTCTTACTCCTTCACAAGCGGCTAATAAGACGAACGCTTCGAACTTATGGCATGCTTCCGGTGTCAAGAATATCTTGAATAACCCTCATTACTGCGGTGATCTTGTCCAGAACCGGACAGAAACGATTTCCGTGACCTCTTCTAAACGGAGAGAGTTAAGCGATGACGGTGTCGTGATTATCGAAAATACCCACGAAGCGATCATTCCAAATGAAACCTTTAATGCCGTACAGGTGATGATAGAAAACCGTACAAGAACAGCTACCACTCCGAAGAAACACCTTTTTACCAACATTCTTTATTGCGAAGAATGTCAAAAAGGCATGTGGTTAAAAGCCAATCAAAAGGGATACCGCTGCGGCGGAAACATTAGACATGGTGATACCTTTTGTCTTAACAAGGTGGCCGTTCGGGAAAAAGAGCTTATGCATGTGATTATGGAGGACTTAAAAGCACTGTTTAACTCTCTAAAGGGAGAGACCTTCTTAAACTCTCTATTAAATAAGCTTAATGTAAAAAAGCGGAACGTTTTAAAAGAGCTAGAAAAGGCCCAATCCGAAATAGATAAATTAAGAAACAAAAAGCTCGAATATGTAGACCTCTATACTGAATATGTCATTTCAAAAGAAGATTTGGTTGAATATCGAGAATTAACGGACAGCAAGATTAAGGACCTTCAAACCAAAAAAACCGAACTTAATGAGAAACTACAGGAATACGACAATGAGGATTACGCCATTAATATCGGCAAAAAATTAAAAGACGTCCTCAACTTAACGGAATTGACGCCGCAGGTCCTTCATTCCCTGGTAGAGAAGATCACATGTAAGAATGATGGCACCGTCCACATTCAATACAACTTTGTTAATCCGCTGCAAGAAACGTAAGAAGGCAACGCCCAATGGGTTAGTTGCCTTTCTTTAAAATGAGTTGCGAGATACATTCCACATGGCTCGTATGTGGAAACATATCCACCGGCTGGATGTATTTCACATCATAATTCTTACTTAGCACTTGTATATCCTTCGCCAACGTAGATGGGTTGCAAGAAACATAGATTAACTTTTTTGGTTCAACCTGCAATATCGTTTGCAGCAGCTGACTGTCGAGGCCTGTTCGCGGCGGGTCCACCACCACTACATCGGGCTTCCAGCCTTTTTTTACCCATTTTGGCAAGACTTCTTCTGCTTTTCCCGGGACATATTTCGTATTGGTGAATCCATGGCGTTTTGCATTTTTCTTGGCGTCTTCAATCGATTCCGAGATCACGTCCATGCCGCGGACTTCTGCAGCCTGATCGGCGAGCCATAACCCGATCGTCCCGACGCCACAATAAGCATCAAGCACTTTTTCTGTTCCTGTAAGATCTGCTGCTTTTTTTACTTCATTATAAAGTTTTAGGGTTTGCGCCGGATTTAACTGGAAGAACGTTCTTGCGGATAACTCAAATTGCAAATCGCCTAATGTTTCCTGGATAAAATCTTCACCCGCAAGCTTCACCGTTTCTTCGCCAAAAATTAGTGATGTTTTTTCACCATTGATGTTTTGCACAATCGATTTTACCCGAGGAAGTCGCTTTTGAATTTCCGCAATAATAAGAGCCTTTTTCGGCAGTTCTTTTTGGGAAGTAATTAAGACCACCTGCAGTTCGCCTGTTTGCACTCCTACACGGGTAACAATCGTGCGGACAATCCCTTTCCACGTTTTTTCATTATAGATGGGGATGTGCAGGTCTTGTAAAATTCGCTTTACCACAGCTGTTGCTTCAGTTGTTTGTGGATGTTGCACCGCGCATTGGTCGATATCGATTAACTGATGCGAATTGAGACCATATAGACCGGCGAGCAGTTTACCATCTTTTTCACCAACTTGAAAGCTGCTTTTATTCCGGTAACCCCAAGGATTTTCCATCCCTATTGTTTCGCGGATATCAAGTTTTTCCAGTGTGAGCTTTGTATGGCGTTCAAGTGCTTGGATCACAATATCCCGTTTTTCCTTGAGCTGCTGGCTATAAGCAAGATGCTGCAGTTGACAGCCGCCGCATTGCTCATAAATCGGACAAAGCGGCCTTACCCGATGAGGTGACTTGATACGGATTTTTTTGATCCTGGCTTCGGCATATTTCGAATGAATTTTCGTAGCCTCAACCACTACTTCTTCACCTGGAAGGGCCCCAGGCACAAAGACAACTTGTTTTTTAAAATAACCGACGCCTTCGCCATTAATCCCAAGCCGTTTAATCGTCAACGGGAATGTCTGCTTTGGTTCGATTTTGATTGCTGCTTCTGTTTTCATCATGTTCACTCCAAATTATTCAATGCTGCGCCATAAATATAACGAAGCATAGCTTAAGTATGGCTCCCATCCTTTTATATAGTGTGCCATTTCTTCATTAGTCGGTTTTCGTTCAAGCTGGTACAGTTTTTTAAGCGCATTTTGAATTCCGATGTCTGCCATTGGAAAAAGATTGGGGCGGCCCAGTCCAAAGAGAAGAAAATTTTCTACCGTCCACTTGCCGATTCCGCGCACTTTAGTCAACCGATGAAAAATTTCCTCATCCGATTCCCTTTTTAAAGCTTCCAGATCTAATCCATGATCGACAATTTCCCTGGCAAAGCCAATGATGTATTCTGCCTTCCTGCCGCTCATTTTTATTTCGCGCAGTTGTTCCACTGTTAAAGTAGCAACTGTCTCCGGCTGTGGATTAAACCATAGACCATCTATTTCAAAGCCAAATGTTTTAACAAATCCCTCCGTTAACGTATAGGCAAATTTCATATTAATTTGCTGATGAATAATACATTTGGTTATACTTCCAAATAGATCGAAATCCAGTATAAGCGGTGTCCCGATAAAGGTCTGGAAAATTTCTTTTAAGTCGGTCTGTTGAAAATACTGGTGGATCCGCTTTAATGGAACATTCCATTGAAAAATCTCGGCGATGCGCTGAATTAGCGCTGCTTTATCGGCTTCACTTTTTCCGGAAAGATGGAATGCCGGCTGGTCAATTGTGCCAATAGCCTTTACATCGACCACATGTGGCCGGTCATCAATAAATATCGGCACCCGAATCGACCTTTGCTCCAGGTTTACCTGCTTCAGTGGATCAGGCTGATGCCTATCCAATACACTATCAAAATTATAAGGACCATCTATCTTTATTGTTTCTTCCCACACAGAATCATTCCATCCTTTTTCCCCGATTATAACACGAAACAATCAAAAATCGATAATTGGTAGAAAATGTGTCCACTACAGGAAGACAAATGTCCACGAATGGTGTCAGGCACCAAAATGGAGAGGCGCCAAAATGGAGAAGCACTAAAATGGCGAGGCATCAAAATGGCGGGGCATCAAAATGGTACGGGAGGGTGAAGGCAATAAAAGGAACCAAAAAATGGCATCAAAAACAAAAAAGCGCCTTGTTATGCGCTTGGAAATTGGATGGTGAAGGTTGTGCCGATTCCGGGTTCGCTTTCGACGTTGACCCTGCCTTTCATTGCTTGGATAAGTTGGTACGAAATGGTGAGTCCGACACCGGTGCCTTTTTCTTTTGTCGTGTAGAAAGGAGTACCAAGTTTTTCTATTTGATTCGCTGTCATTCCTTTGCCAGTATCACTAATGTCAATCGATATCAGGCCGTCCTTTTCGAAGGCGCGGACGGTCAAAACTCCCTCGGTAGTCATCGCTTCAATGCCGTTTTTGATGATATTGACTAAAAGCTGCTTCATTTCCCCTCTGTTTCCCTTCACATAAAGAGAATCTTGAATATCGGTTTCAATCGTAATATTTTGGATATTCGAGTAAGACTTCATAAGTGCCAATGTTTTCTTAACTTCATCCGAAATATTGATCGAAGTTAGCTCTTCCGTATTTGGCTTCGCTAATGATAGGTAATCATTGATGATGGATTGGGCATGTTCCAGTTCATTCAAGGCAATCCGAATATACGATTTTTGCGATTCCTGTAAATTGTTATCATCGGACATCAACTGCAGAAAGCCGCGTACTGAAGTCAATGGATTCCTCACTTCATGAGCCACGGAAGCTGCCAGTTGACTGACTACATTTAACTTTTCATCTCTTTGTAGTTTTTCACGGATCATCATTTGCTGATTGACATTTTCAATCACAAAGACAACCAGCATTAAGCACACCCAGGTGATAGTGTAGAAAATTAACATAAAGCTGATTTGTGAACTTTGATTTTTGGTGAATAATGTTAGCATCACAATAAAAGTATTCGTCCAAAACACTAAACTAATAAACACCAGTTTGTGCTTCTTATGAAACGAGGCAATTTTCTTCCCTGTAAGAATTAATAAAACGCAGGTGAGCGAATAATTGATGAGGACGACGGTAAATCCATCACCCCCAATGATAAATCGATAAATCATCAACACGACCCAAGTTATTAATCCTGGTATAGTTCCCCCATAGATAAATGAAATCATAAAGGGAATAATTCTAAAGTCATAAACATACCCTTCAGCAAATTTAATAGGAAAGGACATCGCTAGAATTAGTATGATGAGCTGAATGATGGTCAGTTTTGAATGAGGCTTTCTCCGGTCACGTTCATTTTCATTAAAAAATAAATGATAAACGAGCATAGGAAAGAGGATAATTAATACTTGAAATAATACAACCTTGTAATAAATAGACATAAAAAACTCCTCAAACCTTTATTTTGAAATAATGGAAGGTTGCAACTAACTAAGGGTATCCTTAGGATAATATGATTTTTGAATTGTGTAAATAATAAACTGATTATGGATAATAATTTTTGTATAATTGGCCATAAAAAGACCGGACTTCGCTGAAATCCGGTGTTACTTTTTCTTCGTAATATGGTCAAGGCTTTTGAATTCATAGCCCTTCTTTTTCAAATCTTGGATGGCTTTTTCCAAGGCATCGGCATTATCTTTGGAGACGGAATGCAATAGCAGCACGCAGCCTGGATGAATTTGTCTCATGATATTGTCATAAGCGTATTGCCAGCCTCTTTGTTGGTTAATGTTCCAATCGACAAATGCCAGTGACCAGAATACATGTGTGTACCCCGCATCTTTTGCAACCTGTAATGTCTTTTCGCTAAAAATTCCGCGCGGTGGGCGCAAATACTTCATTTCCTTCTGCCCGGTTAATTCGCTCGTTTTCGCCTTCACTTTTTCTAGCTCATCGCGAATTTTCGCATCACTCATTGTCGTGAAATCCGGATGACTCCAGGAATGATTGCCGATGATATGCCCTTCTTTCACAATCTGTTTCGACAGTTCAGGCTGCGATTCTAAGAAATGACCTGTGACAAAAAAGGTCGCCGGTACCTTTTCCTTTTTTAATACCTCAAGAATTTTTGGCATAAAGCCATTTTCATAACCAGCATCAAAAGTTAAGTATAAGGTCTTTGTGCCTGGGTCGCCTTTGTAAAAAGCACCGTATTTGGCAAGAATCTCATTGTACTGTGCACCAGCATCCGGCGGCTGCTCGTTTACGGCTTTTTTAAATCCCCAATGAATCGGCTGATTGGATATTGCGTATGTAATATTTGGAAGCAACAGGACGATCATACTAATGATCGTCACGATTATTTTTTTCAACTGTTTTCCCCCTCGATAAATTGTTTTTTATAGTGTTAGTTTTATCAGGGAAAACATAATTGGTAGATTGTGGCGATGGTTGAAGATAAATGCGGCCTTTCGTTACACCTTCGTGTGATAAGTCATGGGGAGGCTTACAATTTCCCCTATTCCCGTCCCTTTTTTACAAAGTTTGGGACAAATTGGATCCTAGCAACTAAAATAAAAATAGACCCGCCCGAAGGCAAGTCTATCCGACCTTGTTGATTTAAAATACCCGTTCTTTAAATTGGGCTAGTTTTTCCAGAGAGGATTTGTCAACATCAGCATGGAGGCTGTTTCCATGAGAGTCCATGGTGACAACGGCGCGGAAACCTTTGACGCGGAGATGCCACATGGCTTCAGGGATACCGAATTCCATCAGATCCACACCTTCAACTGCTTTGATACAGTCAGCATAGTATTGAGCAGCGCCGCCGATCGCATTCAAGTACACACCACCGTGCTCTTGCAAGGCAGCTAATGTCTTCGGACCCATGCCGCCTTTACCGATTACAGCGCGGATGCCGAATTTCTTCATGATGTCACCCTGATAAGGCTCCTCGCGAATACTTGTTGTTGGGCCGGCAGCCTTCACATGCCAAACGCCGTCTTTATCCTTCAGCATAACCGGGCCACAGTGGTAAATCACTTGCCCGTTCAAATCAACCGGTGCGTCATGATCATTTAAATATTTATGAATCGCGTCACGGCCGGTGTACATTAAACCGTTAATCTCGACCACATCGCCGACTTTCAACGAACGAATTTGTTCCTCTGTAATCGGGGCTTGCAAAGTAATCACGTCTTCTGAGCCAGACGCAGCCGTTTCTTTCTCTGCCTCGTTAGCAGCTGCAAAGTCGATAAATTCACCATCTTGATAGGCCCATTCGATAATTTCACCGGTTTCAGGGTCAACGCTTACGCCCATGCGGCGGAATGCCCAGCAGTTGTAGGCGACGGAAACAAAGAAGCTCGCCGGGATACGGTGCATGGCGCCAATTTTACAACCCAGTAAAGTGGCTTCGCCGCCGAAGCCCATTGTGCCGATACCCAGTTTGTTGGCATTTTCCATTACATATTCTTCAAGCTTGCGCAGATCTTCATTAGGGTTCACATCTTCAACGGGACGGAATAATTGTTCCTTCGCTAAGTCATAGCCTGAGGAACGGTCACCGCCAATACCGACGCCGATGAAGCCGGCGGAACAGCCTTGACCTTGTGCCTGATAAACGGAGTGCATGATACATTTGCGAATTCCGTCAAGGTCGCGTCCGGCACGTCCTAGGCCTTCCAATTCACACGGCAGGCTGTATTGAATATTCTTGTTTTCGCAGCCGCCGCCTTTTAAAATGAGCCGGACATCGATATAATCTTTTTCCCACTGATCGAATTTGATAACTGGCACCCCTTCGCCTAGATTATCACCGCTGTTTTTGCCTGTTAAGGAATCAACCGCGTTTGGACGTAACTTTCCATCTTTGGTTGCTTGGACGATCGCGTTTTTGATCGCCGCTTTCAGTTCCAATTGGTTTACGCCAACAGGAGTTTTAATTTTAAAAGTTGGCAGACCAGTATCCTGGCAGATTGGCGACACTTGCTCATCGGCCATGGCAATATTATTGGTGATCGTGGCCAGGCTCATTGCGGCTCTGGTGCCAGCATTTTCTTTTTCCTTTGCCGCCTTCACTGCCCGGCGAACATCCTTCGGAAGCTTTGTCGACGTTTCTACGACCAGTTTATACATGCTTTCTTCAAACTTTGCAATATTCACGAATCTGTTCCCCTTCCCTTTGTTCTTACAATCTTTATTAAAAATATTGCAATTATTTAACCGCTTTAATTATACTCCTATAAGCAGTTTATTTAAAGGATTTGGCTGCAATCGATTACAAGGGACAGTTAGAAAAGGGGCGATGTTTTCGTGACAAGCAAAGCAGAAGCTCATTCTTTTGGCAGCGTTCCTAAGAGGGTAGCACCTTACAAGGCCAGCACCCGGTCTTTGTGTGACACTTGTTCTAGTGATGCGTTCAATGTGGAGCGGGACAATTCCCTTCTTTTTCAATAGATGACAACTCGCCAATTGGCGAGTCCGTTAAGGCGGTTCATGAGGCGTAACTGAATTTATGCTTTCCTAGTCAAAAAAAGCCTGCTCTATTAAACAGGCTCCTTGACGTCACGATTTTTAAACTCACGGCATTTTGATTCCATTTCGTCAACGATGGCAATTAAACGATCAATATCATTAAGATCCGTTTCTTCCGGATCAATTGCATCCAATACTTCGATAAACATATTTAATCGCTGCTTTAAAAAGTTTAGTTGAGAATTCTTATCAAAGGTCGGACTGCCCATCTCTCCACTCTCCTTTCTAACCGTTATCATCCTACCTAATTTTCCGGGCTTTGGCAATGTTATCCCCTGCGAAATTTTGAAAAAATAAAAGACTCCCGCATTCCTACATGGGAGTCCCCGGCTGCGCGCCCTTTTATCTCGGTCGCTCAGATGCAACAAAACCAAAGGAAACGTAATCCTGTACAGGAATCCAAGCGCCGATTCCTTGCGAGGTAACATTTTTAATGACGATGAATTTGCGATTGCCTTTCAGCATTAAATAGACCTCGCCGTATGTTACTTTCCCTTTTTCACTGATGGCCGGGGCATAAGCGTAAAGATAGCCCAAGCGCTTCGCTGGAATGTTGTAATAATGGTCATTTTTCGTGCCGGCGCCAATGACCGCATCAAAGGATAAGGGAAGATTGGTCTTTTTCATTGCTTTTAGCAGCATCATTTTTTTCACTTCTTCGGCATTTGGAATTTTTGCTGTCAAACCGCCGCGAACAATTTTCTGTGATTCCTGGACATACTTGATTCGATATGGCGAATTGCCGCCACGGTTGTCATAGTAATTGGTATTTATTTTTTGATACTCCCAATTTGGTGAGGTTTCAGCTGATTCGTAGTTTAAGGCCCACTGCCCCAGAAAGATGATCGCCCGGTAACCGATGGCAAATGGAGTCCCGTTTATGGTTGACTCATTCAGCATCCGGATTAAATCAGGATTTTCAATTTTTACATTCGATGAGTTGATTAATTTTTTTGTTAAATCACTTGGCTGCAAATAGGGCAGGTCCTGAGTGGAATTCGGGTAGGTATTTTCCTTTGTAATACTGCGAACGGACGCAGGAATTTGATATTTTCCTGGTTCCTTCTTTATAGGGGCTTTTTCTGCCTGAGCAGCAGGTGTTATTAGCATAAAAAGCAATGTCATCAGGACAGCAAACGATTTTCTCACTGGGTGAAACTCCTTTCATTAATAGCGTAAACACGTTTGCTAGTAGTTTTTTCGAAGAAGATAAATATTATCCATTTCCCAGGGCAAGTTTGGAAAAGAATTTTTCAAATAAACATCCAGGTATCCATTTGTCAAAGTGTTTAAAGTAACAAAAATATAATAATCAGAATGTTTACAAAACTACAATTAAGATTTATAATGTAGTTAACCTTTCAAAAAAGGAGGGCTGCAATCAATCGACTAACCAGATGATCGATAATTCATAAGGAGGTAGGAATACTTTTCTTTATGCTGTCAACTCTCGTGTTTGGCTTGTGTATAACATAACATGAAGGTTGGTGATTGATGGTCCCATATAAAAGCGATTGATTTAATCCCGGAAAAAAGTAAACGTACATGGTAAAATGAAAGTAAAAAGACTCTTAAATCGCCTTACGACGATATAGAGTCTTTTTTGTTTGCCCACATCATCATAGGAGATAGAATCCAATCCCCATAATGATGTACGCAGCTATTAGGGTCAAGCCCTCAAACCAGTTGGTTTCGCCATCGTTGGAGATGACAACCATTAGAAGCACGGATGATGCCATCGCGATCAGTTCCTGCCAGGTAAATAACAGCGGCATCGATTTCTCAAACAACAAGGAAACTAGAACAAGTACAGGGGCGACAAACATCGCTATCTGAAGTGTCGAGCCGATGGCAATTTCAACGGCGACATCCATTTTGTTTTTCACGGCCATCATAACGGCAGAAGCATGTTCTGCTGCATTACCGACAATCGCTACAATGATAATCCCGATAAACAGCTCGGACCAGCCGAACGATTCGGCGACATATTCAAATGTATGGACAAGATGTTCCGAAATATAAGCAACTGCCAAGGTCGCAATTAATAAAACGAAAACAGCTCTGCCAATCCCCCATTCCGGCTCCTCATCATGGTGCTCACTTAATGCATCACTCTGATATACTCCACGGTGGGTGACTAGTTTGAAAAGCAAGGCCGCTAAATATAACACAATTAACGTAACGGAAATACCAATGCTCAATGTTAATTTCTTTGGATCGTTCATATGCATGGAAAACACTTCTGGAATGACAAAGGCAACAATAATCGCAAACATTAACAGCCCGGAATTATGACGGGCATCAAACACATTGAATTTCTGCCGTTTAAATTTCAACCCGCCGACAAAGAATGATAGCCCGGCCACGAGCAGCAGGTTTCCTAACACAGAACCTGTTAAAGAGGCCAAGACAACCCCTACAAGTCCGGCTTTTAAGGAAAAAAGGGAAATAATTAATTCAACGGCATTTCCAAACGTCGCATTTAACAGCCCGCCAATCCGCGGCCCGGCGACAATTGCCAGACTTTCCGTGGCCCTCCCCATATAGCTTGACAGGGCAATAATCGTTAAACAATAAAGAATAAATAAAAGAATACTTGGCCAGTTCATGAATGTGCCGATAACAGAAACCGGAACCCCGATAAATGTCATCAGCATAAAAATCTTATTTGTCACTAAAGTAACCTCCAAATTGATTTCTATCTATAAATCATATTTACCAGTCAGAAAACTCGTACAGCCCCAACTTCATTTCCCCATTCATGAGTTGTGCTCTCTGCACTTTTTTATCCAAAAAAAGATTATCATTAAAATAATTGCCAAGACAACATTTTTCTTGCAAATCTGGGTTATTCCCGTTACCACCATGGAAGAATTATTTTGCAGCATTTTTTTCAGCTTTGGCAGCTTATGCGGACCAATAATCAGCAGTTTATTCATTAAAGATCTTCAGCATGTGAGCTTCTATTATAGTATTAGCACGATTCTTTTATCTATATCCTTTCTTATTTTTATCTTTAGAAAAAAACCACATCTGTTAGCCAAACAAAACCACTCAATATAAGCAGCAAATTCACAGCTTATGCATACAATGAATAGCAGGAAAAGAAAACCGAATAAATTATTTTTGAAAAAACGCTGTCATCTTTGGATGACAGCTTTCATGTTTTTTAGGAAGTAGTGAGGTTGATTATTCTTATCAATCCCTTCGTCAAAATATAAATTTTTAGTTAATAATTATTATCAATCTAGGACAACAAACTTATTGAAGTAATGGGAATGTACTTGAATATCATTCTCAATTATAAATAAATTTTATCAATTAAAATTGACTGAATTTTTTTCTTACGCTATAATTGGGTTCAAGGAGGGAGAAACAAATGGGGTCTGAAGCGAAGACTATAGCTAAGGGGATTCAAAAGATTAGCTTTATTGATAAAGTAAAACCGCATGTCGAACTGATTGCAGCAGGATTAAGCGGAGTATTGATTGCCGTGGGGTGGCTTTTTGATCAATATAACCAGGAAGCAGATTCCATTATTGCTTATTTACTGGCCTTTGTCATTGGTGGATTTTTCAAAGCCAAGGAAGGTATTGAGGCCACCTATGAAAACAAAGATTTAAATGTAGAAATGTTGATGATATTTGCAGCAGTTGGATCAGCCATTATCGGGTACTGGACAGAAGGAGCGATATTAATTTTTATTTTTGCCGTCAGCGGTGCCCTTGAAACCTATACGATGAACAAAAGCCATAAGGAGATCTCTTCACTTATGGAGCTTCAGCCCGAAGAAGCCCTGCTCTTGATAAATGGTATTGAAAAAAAGGTAGCCGTTTCCGAATTGCGGGTTGGTGACCATATTTTAATTAAACCAGGCGAACGCGTTCCGGCTGACGGAGTCATTATAAAGGGGCGCACCAATATTGATGAGGCGGCAATTACCGGGGAATCAATGCCGGTCTCTAAAGGAAACGAAGATGAAGTATTTGCGGGAACGGTCAATTTGTCCGGTTCCATCACCGTTCAAGTAACAAAAGCCAGCAATGATACATTGTTTCAAAAAATCATTCAGCTTGTGCAGTCTGCACAAAGTGAAAAATCACCATCACAGCAGTTTATTGAACGCTTTGAAGGAACTTACGTAAAGATTGTTCTTCTTGTAGTCATCGCGATGTTTTTCCTGCCGCACTTTCTCTTAGGCTGGAGCTGGCATGAATCATTTTATCGCGCGATGATTCTGTTGGTCGTTGCATCGCCTTGTGCTCTTGTTGCCTCGATTATGCCAGCAACTCTTTCTGCTATTTCCAACGGGGCACGCCACGGCATTTTATTTAAGGGCGGCGTTCACTTGGAAAATTTAAGCCATTTAGGAGCGATTGCCTTTGATAAGACAGGCACGCTAACAAAAGGAAAACCGGAAGTAACAGAAGTCATTGTCAAAAACGGGCTTGATCAGGATACGCTCATATGGAAAGCAGCTTCGATTGAAAATCATTCTAATCACCCGCTGGCACAGGCCATTGTGAAATATGCCAAACAAACGACTGGAAAGGACCTTTTACATCCCGATAGTTTGGAAGATGTACCAGGCTGGGGAATCAAAGCAGAAATCGCTGGAGAGCAATGGAAAATTGGTAAAGCTGCCTTTGTTGGCCGGGAAACTGCCGAAAATGCCGCTGATCCTGGAGATGTGAGAGCAAAAGAACTGGCCAGCCAAGGGAATACACTCGTTTATATCGAAATCAACGGCGAGACGAGTGCGATAATCGCCCTAAAGGATGTTGTTCGAGAAGAAACAAAGGTCGCCATTGACCAGTTGAAAAAGCACGGTATTCAAACGGTTATGTTAACAGGCGACAGCGAAAAAACAGCCCGGGCGATTGCGTCCGAAAGTCATGTCGACGAATTTTTTGCAGAATGTCTGCCGGAAACAAAAGTAGACCATCTAAGGCAACTCAAAACAAAATATCAAACTGTCGGGATGGTCGGCGATGGCATAAATGATGCCCCGGCGCTGGCGATTGCCAATGTCGGAATTGCGATGGGAGAAGGAACAGATGTCGCGCTTGAGACAGCAGATGTCGTATTGATGAAAAACGATCTGCCGCGGATTGCCGAAGCGGTCAGCCTGTCGCAACGGATGAACCGAATCATTAAACAAAATGTGATTTTCTCGATTTCCGTCATCGTTTTATTAATTTCGTCTAATTTCTTTCAGTTCATTGACCTGCCGTTTGGAGTCATCGGACATGAAGGCAGTACGATATTGGTTATCCTTAACAGTTTGCGGTTATTGAGGAATTAGGCTCTTTTTGGGTACCATCGCTATTTATCGGTTAGGATTTCGGTATTTGGGGGTTGCTTAGGTATTTGGTGGTTGTTTAACCAATTATCGAATAGGGCTTGATCTTTAGCGGTGGAATTAGGACCTCGGTATTTGCCGATGACTTCTCCTCACTGCCGGATCGGCCCAGGTTGCTTAATAAACGTTTATCTAATTGAAGACCGGGTGGAATAATAATTCCCCCGGTCTTATTGCCATTCATATTCCTTAGTGATAACCGTTAGAGCCGTTGGCGGAGCCGGAAGTCTTGTTCCCTTTACTGCCTTTTCCTTTTTGTTTCGTCCCGCCATCTTTTTTTGTATGCTTGGTCAACGTCCAAACCTCCCTGTATATGCATAGGGACTTCGGCAAAAGCACCGCGTCCACAATCATAGTTTGAACAGATAACCCTTTTTCATAAAGGTAACTATTAGCAGTTGGAACGGTTTTTTTTAGTGAAATAGGCGTTAATTTCCCCACCTAAAATAATGATAAAGGCGGAGATGTACAGCCAAATCATCAACACAATGACAGCCCCAATACTGCCGTAAGTAATCGTATAATTACTAAAGTTGCCTACATAAAAGGAAAGGCCAAAGGAGGAAACAATCCAGCCGACCGTCGCAAAAGCAGCCCCAGGAAAAGCACTGCGGCAGCGAAGCCTCACATTCGGTGCAATCCAATACAAGCCGGTAAAAATGACAAACAAAATAATGGCACTGCCAACGATGCTAAAGGTATTCCACAGCTTAATAAACAAGTCAACATAGCCAAATTGTGTAAAGACAAATATGCCAATTTCTTTCCCGAAAATCGGCAAAATTAAAGCGAATATGAACACGAAAATCATCCCAACCGTCAGGAGAATTGCCATTCCCCGGGCCACAATGAATGACCTGCTCTCCTTCACATCATAGGCTTTATTAAAAGCTCTCACAATCGCATTAATCCCATTAGAAGCCGACCAAATGGTCCCGATAATCCCGAAGGAAAGCAAGCCTCCGCTGCGATGACTCATGATTTCCCCAGTCGTTTTTTCAATAAACTTCATCGTGTCGACCGGGGCAAATTCGCGAATAACAGCAAGGATATCCTGATGGGGAATCGGAATGTAAGGGATCAATGTAAACAAAACAATTAGAAGCGGGAAAAGAGAAAGAAGAAAATAATAGGCCAATTGAGCGCTTAATCCCGGGATATCATCTTCACCAATTCGATGCCACATTAATCGAATGAAAGAGGAGCGAACATTCCTATTATTCCCCATCTTGACCTCTCCTTCTTCATCATTTAATCATTCGGTACTTTATCCTCGAGGAGGTCTTCCAAGCCTTCAGAATCATCACTCTTGGTGAAAGTATCCTTTGTTTCCTTTATGATTTCAGTAACTTGCGGTGTTAATTCACGAAATTCGTCCACCTTTTCGGCAATATATGAAAAGTCTTCACTCACCTGTTCGATCGTTGATTTAATTTTCGCTGCCGTCTCTCCTGGATGTCTGACAATCTTGTAGACATTCTTTGCTGATTTTTGGACATTGTCCTTCATGATTTCTCGAGTATCTTTGTCGAACAAACTAATCGCACCACCGGCAATTGCCCCAAGTAACATTCCTTTCCAAAACTGATTTTTCTTCATATGTACTCTTTCCTTTCTTGTTCAAACATCTTCCTACTTTTCATTTTGCTTCATACCAGCTTTTGATGCAAGTCTTGGCTGGCTATTTTTACTACATGAAATGGGAAATAGGTTTTTGATTGACAGGATACCATGAACATGAAAAGATAAAAGCAAATAGCTTGAAGGAGTGTCGGACGTGGATTTATCGCAGAAAACAACGGAAAATGTCGAATACATGATTGAAAAAATAAAAGAAAAATTAAAGGTATTAAACCTGGGAGCCATCAAGCCATCCCACTTTAATGAAGAAATGTATGAAGAACTTAAAGAAATTTATGAAATGGTTCTAAGAAAAAACTCCTTCAGCCCCAATGAAATGCAGGCTCTTGTGGAAGAATTGGGAAGCTTAAGAAGAAAATAAGGGGCTGCCCCAAAAAGGCAGCCTCCTGCTATTATTCCTGATCGGTGATAATTAGCGGGCCGTCCTTGGTGATGGCAATTGTGTGCTCGTATTGAGCAGAATAAGTTCCATCAACCGTGCGGGCGGTCCAGCCGTTATTGTCCATCTTTGTATAATGCATCCCGATATTGACCATTGGCTCGATGGTAAACACCATGCCTTCTTTAATCCGCGGGCCTTTGCCAGGTAGCCCATAATGAGGAACATCCGGTTTTTCGTGAATCACAGCACCAATTCCATGGCCGATAAAGTCGCGCACCACGGATAATCCCTCGCTTTCAACATAGGTTTGGATGGCGTGACCAATATCGCCAATTCGATTACCAATAACCGCTTGTTCAATTCCCTTATAGAGGGCTTCTTTAGTAACCTTTAATAAATGCCCCGTTTCTTCTGAAACCTTGCCAACCGCGTAAGACCATGCTGAATCCGCCAATGCCCCGTTAAAATTAACAACCATGTCGATCGTTACGATATCTCCTTCATTAAGCGGCGTTTTACGTGGAAAACCATGGCAAATTTCATCGTTAATACTCGCACAAGTGGCATACTCATAACCTTTGTAGCCCTTTTGCTCGGGGGTTGCATGATGCTCACTTAAAAATTTTTCAACAAACTGATCAATCTCCCATGTGGTGATTCCGGGCTGAATCAGTTTCGCTATTTCTTTATGACAGGCTGCCAGAATTTCACCTGCTTTTTTCATCGCATCGATTTCGCGTTGTGATTTTAAAACAATCATTTGAAAGGGTCCCCTTCCTTTTTCATATATTTTATGTAAAATGGCCTGGAATTTTCTGCTTCTAGGGAAAGATGTAGCGTATACTGATTCGCTGACAAGAAACTATGAGTTTCTCCTCATTCAAAGGAACACTATTTATATTAACCCTATCCCAAAGATTTTTCAAAAAAACTTTATTTTATCAGAATCCTTTGTTCTTAATATGGTACTTTCTCATTCTTTTTGATAAAATATAATTAATATTATATAAATTAGGTGTGTGAGAAATATGATAGGTGACCGCGTTAAACGATTCCGCTCAGAAAAGAAAATGTCACTATCCGAACTTGCTGAACAAGCCGGTGTTGCAAAATCCTATTTAAGTTCATTGGAAAGAAATTTGCAAAAAAACCCTTCGATTCAATTCCTCGAAAAAATTGCCCATGTCTTAAATATTCCGGTTGAATATTTAATTCATGAACAAATTGACAAAACTGAGCTCGATAGTGATTGGATGAATTTGGTTAAGGAAGCAATGAATTCAGGTGTTTCAAAGGATCAGTTTCGTGAATTTCTTGAATTCAATAAATGGCGCAATAATCAAGATAAATAAGGAACAGGTTTTGATTGACGTAAAAAAGCATTCTGCATGTTTGATTGCAGAATGCTTTTATTTTTGTATGTACCCGACTAAGTATTCTTTTGGTTAAGGAAACTTTGCACTTCCGCTATGGTTAACCCCAGTTTCTTGGCTTCCAATATCAGATATACCCATTCTTCATCAATCTTTTCAACTACGCTCTCAGATAAAACCACTAATTAACACACCCCTAAAATACTTTGTCGTATTCCAGGTAACCCGGCCATCGTAGCAAGTAGGGTACTTGCCTTAGATCCTCGGCTTTGCGTCCCTATTTTTCAATAGGTTTGCCTTTTTCTGCAAAATCACTCTAGTAACCCAACGATATGACTACTAAAGTTAGGACTAATTTACTCACTTATATTAAGTAAGATCATTATATCTAGTTCTTTTTTAACGGGGTGTTAGAATTTGTCATCCTATTTTAATTTTTTTACTTCTTTTTTACACATATTTTTTCAAAATTCTACAAAGTAAATTGATCATTTTACCAAGGAGAAAATTTTAAGTCAAGTATCTAAAGATATTTTTTAAAAAATCCCAAAAAATATTTGTCTAAATTGTGACAAATAGCATATAATATAAATAGAACAAAATTTATTAAAAATTATTAATATTCTAAATATTGGAGGGATTCAACTATATGACACTTGTTCATGTTTTAAATTTCTCGATTCCCATTGCCTTTATGGTCTTTGCCGGTTACATGCTGGACAGATTGTGCAAACCATCCCCGCAAGAAGAAAAAGCTGGCGAAAAGTAATTCGGTAATAAAACGATTCATGCGCACAGCCTTTTTTGATTCGGTAAGTGTTAGACAGATGAAGCCCGATAACCAACCATAAATATATCTACTAAATTACTTCAACCTGGATTGAATCTTAACCTCATAGTTTTTAAAAATCGATGAATTCGTTTTTTTCCCTCGCTTAGACATCAATTGATTAAATCGCAGCAGTTTTTCGTTTAACTTTTTTTGAAGGAGTTCCCTGTCGTCGTCTTGGCATTTTTTTAACAGGTCTTCAATTGACATCATTTCCTGACGTAAAGTGTTTTCTTCCTCGGTATATCCAGCATTTTTTAACAATTTATAAGCCATGCGCAATTCCTCTGGGATGGCCGACAAATCTTCTAATTTCAGCGGCTTTCCCATACCTGGAAGATTGTCAAACTCGCCATCCTTGTACGCTTTTTTAATCCGTTCCTCGGAAATCTTCTGAAACATATCCATCGCCTTCTCCTCCTTTACGCCATTTAATTTATTATAGCAAAAATCCTGGATTAAATTGACGATACCAAAAGTTCCCGGTCATGATTTTTGCCGGTGAGCAAATAATAATTGCGAAAGGAGTGTTGAAGATGGGTCGCGGTGAACATTTTAACCACACAAACAAAAATCATCCAGGAAATTTTCCCAAGAACACTGTTCGTAAAAAAATCGCATTAGAGGAACTGGGTGACGAGGAATTTCTTGTCACCCAAGAAGCTTTTAAAAATAGATTGGCGGAAGACGAAACGAACGACACCGCTCGGCTTCTTCCGAAAAAAAGATAAAGAAAACTTGCTAACTGGCGAACCCCAAAGGGGAAAAAGGTATAAAGAAATTTTTATTTTCTTATTAACCAGGGTAGGCGTGAGTTGTCACGCCTTTTCTATGTCCTATAAATTCAACTACGCCTCATGAACCGTCCTTAAGGACTCGCCAATTGGCGAGTTTTCATTTATTTTTCAAAGCTAAAATTATGGCTAAACTGAGTGAACTCCAAAGTCTTCAGCCATTCGGCCAATTTTTCAATGTCATTTGAAAAAATTCGGTCTTTATTAATAGGGGCTACCTGTTCGCGGCCTTTTTTAAAGAATTTTTTCGTCTGGACAGCCATTTTTTCAATCCCACGATATTCGACCGCCTGCATCGCACATATCATCTCAATTGCCAGCACTCTTCGGGCATTTTGGATGATCTGATAGGCATGTCTTGCAGCTATTGTCCCCATGCTGACATGATCTTCCTGATTGGCCGAGGACGGAATGGAATCGACACTAGCCGGATGGGCTAATGTTTTATTTTCCGAAACTAAGGAGGCAGCAGCATATTGCATAATCATTGCGCCCGATTGCAGTCCAGGCTGGGGGCTTAAAAATGGCGGCAAATCGTTTAATTGTGGATTGACTAACCGTTCAATCCGCCGCTCAGAAATATTGGCCAGCTCGGCAACAGCAATTTTCATAAAATCCATCGCCAGCGCAATCGGCTGCCCGTGAAAGTTTCCACCGGAAATCACCATCTGGCCATCGTCAAAAATCAGCGGATTATCGGTAGCGGCGTTGATTTCAATTTCCAGCTTTTCTTTGACATAATCAAGTGCCTGCCATGAAGCTCCATGAACCTGGGGAATACAGCGTAACGAATAGGCGTCCTGCACGCGTAGTTCCCCCTGCTGTGTCGTTAATAAACTATCGCTTAAGTAGCTGCGGATTCTAGCAGCGGTATCAATCTGTTGTTTATAACCTCTGGCCACCTGGATTTCCTCGGCAAAGGCATCAATAATGCCATTTAAACCTTCTATGGTCATCGAAGCAATAAGCTCACTTTCATATGCCAGCTGCTCCGCCTCCAAATAGCCGACTACGCCCATGGCAGTCATTGCCTGAGTACCGTTGATTAAAGCAAGGCCTTCTTTGGCTTCCAACGTGATGGGCGGTAACCCTTCTTGTCTCAAGGCTTCGCCCGCTTCCATCCGCTCCCCTTTATAATAAACTTCACCCTCACCGATTAACACTAAGGCAAGATGTGAAAGTGGCGCCAAATCCCCGCTTGCGCCAAGTGATCCTTGCTGCGGAATGACCGGAATAATATCTTTATTGACCAGCTCCAGCAGCATTTCAATAACGCGCGGACGAATCCCGGAATACCCCTTTAATAAGGCATTGGCACGAAGCAGCACCATCGCTTTGGAAACAACCTCCGGGAACGGCTCGCCAACGCCGCAGGCATGCGACCGGATTAAGTTTAGCTGTAAGTCCTCGACGTTTCCTTTATCAATCAACACGTCACTAAATTTGCCGAATCCGGTGGTAATCCCATAAATCACCCTTTCTTCTGAAACAATTCTTTCTATGGCTTCACGGCTCTTGGCAGCCGCTTTGATGCTTTCCTCCGAAGCTTGCACCTTTTGCCCGTGAAATAAGACTTCCTTCATTTCTGCCAATGTTAGACTGTTCCCTGTTAACGTAATCAATTCATCCCACTCCTCTACCACTTTAGTAAAATAAAGAAAGAGGCTGGATTCCATATCTGATTAGATTTGGAATCCAGCCTCTTTATGACCCTTTACGATAAACAAATTTTCTTTTCGGAGATGCAACATGTCCGATCACCTATCCTAAAAAATTATTGGTTTGATCATTATTGTATGTGAGGAAAACCTGTATTGTCAACAAAATTTTCTGAATTTTATCACAATAATACTTTAGCAAGATAACAAATGAAAGTAGTTTTCGTCAAATTACAAAAATGATTATTTTTCCGTTATACTTAGAAAAGCGGAAGCGCCTTGGTCAGCGGCGTATGGCCTCCTCGAAAAAGCTATCGTTTTTCCTTCGTGCGATGCAAATGCAGTCGAAGCCTTCCTTGTGGAGCGCTCCAACTAAGATAAAGGAAACACGAAGAGCCAAGTAACTACCTGAATATGCTTCCTAGGCTTTGCGACGAGCTGAACATCAGCTTCGTTGAATAAGCTTTGGCACAGAAGCAGGAGGCGATTCGATGTTGACTTATCGTAGGGCGGAGAGCGAAGGACACTAGCCGCTAGGCGCTGGAGCTGGACAATTCTCAAAGTCGAAAATTTCTTATCTTTTTAGAAAAGCGGAAGCGCCTTGGAATTGAAAAGGACTTTACTTGAAAGGAGTTATTATGAAATCTCTTGTACTCGCTGAAAAGCCAAGCGTGGCACGTGAACTTGCCCGCGTTCTTGGCTGCAAACAAATAAATAAAAGCTATATCGAAGGTAATCACTATATCGTCACATGGGCGCTCGGCCACTTAATTGAACTGAAAATGCCAGAGCACTACGACAGCAAATATAAAACCTGGAATTTGGAAGACTTACCGATCATCCCACAGAAAATGGGCTTGAAGGTCATTAAGCAAACCACTCACCAGTTTCGGGCGATTGAGGGTCTTGCCAAGCGCAAAGATATCAACGAATGTATTATTGCCACAGATGCCGGCCGTGAAGGCGAATTAGTTGCCCGCTGGATTTTGGAAAAACTGCATTGGAACAAGCCGATTAAACGGCTGTGGATTTCCTCGCAAACGGACAAAGCGATTAAAGAGGGCTTCAAACAACTGAAATCGGGCAAACAATTTGAAAATCTTTACCATTCTGCCGTTTGCCGCGCTGAAGCTGATTGGTTGATTGGACTAAATGTAACACGGGCGCTTACGACAAAGTATAAGGATCCGTTATCAGCCGGCCGCGTGCAGACCCCTACCCTTGCGATGATTTTAGAGCGCGAACAGCAGATTCAAAAATTTGTTCCGAAAGAATATTGGACAATTCGCGCGGAAATCGGCCCATTAACGGCGGACTGGGAGCATGGTGGCGAAAAGAGGCTGTTTGATAAGGCTACTGCTGAGCGTATTTTGGCGAAAGTCCATGGCCAAAAAGCAGTACTCGAAAAGATCGAGCGCAAGAAAAAATCAGAATCGCAGCCACTCCCCTACGATTTAACAGAATTGCAGCGGGATGCCAATAAGCGCTTTGGCTTCTCGGCGAAAAAAACATTAAATATATTGCAACGGCTCTATGAACAATATAAACTAGTCACCTACCCCAGGACTGATTCTCGTTACTTAACAACCGACATGATCGGGACCATGATGGACCGGCTGCAGGGAATGGACTCAGGATATAAAGAGGAAGTCCGCCCGCTGCTTGCGGGGAACGGAAAGGTTTTGGCCCGGCGGGTTTTTAATAATGAAAAGGTCACTGACCACCATGCAATAATTCCGACTGAGCAGCGCTTGAATCTCGGCGAACTCGATTCGGATGAACGAAAAATCTATGACTTGATCGCCAGACAGTTTCTGGCACTGTTTTTACCGGCGTATGAATATGAAACCATCCATACCTCTTTCAAGGTTGAAGGCGAAACCTTTACAGCCAAAGAAACCAATGTGATGGAAGCAGGGTTTAGAAAAGTGCTGGGCAAAGTGGATTCAGAGGAACCCGTTTCCGGACTGCAAAAGTTAAAACAAGGTCAAAATTACACTGTGAAAGAGGTCGTGCTAAATCAAAAATGGACCGAGCCGCCACTGCGTTTTTCTGAAGCTGATGTACTTTCGCATATGGAAAAATACGGACTCGGCACACCGGCGACGAGAGCGGAAATTATCGAGCGCCTCGTGGAATCTGAAGTTGTCGAACGGGTTAATGGGCGCTTTCATTCGACCAAAAAAGGCCAGCAGTTAATTGAGTTGGTCAATAATGAGTTAAAATCACCGGAGCTGACCGCAAAGTGGGAACAGGAACTGGAGCAGATTGCAAAAGGAAAAGCGGACCCTAAACAATTTTTGCGCAAAATTCGTCGCCAGACCGAGCAGCTCGTTTCTGAAATTAAGACAAGTGATAAATCGTACCGAGCACATAATTTAACCGGCTCCAAATGTCCGGAATGCGGCTCGTTTTTGAAAGAGCGCAATACCAAGGATGGCAAAATTCTAGTGTGTTCCAACTTGGAATGTTCTTACCGGCGCCGCAAGGATCCGAAGCTGTCGAACCGCCGCTGTCCGCAATGTCATAAGAAAATGGAAATTCATGAGGGGAAAGCAGGCGTTTATTTCCAATGCCGCCGCTGCAACGTCGTGGAAAAGGCTGAGGAAACGAAAAAGGTCATTAAAAAACACGAGGAGCGCCGCCTCGTTCAAAAATATACGAAAAAAGAAGACTTCGGCACCAGTCTTGGTGATCTGCTAAAACAGGCGCTGAAGGATCAAGATTAAGTTAGATAGGCACCCCGCGTGTGCCTATCTTTTTTAGTTGGGCATATCTTTTTCTGCTAGATTTGAGTGCACCAATATAAGGAAAAGTCTGATCTTTCTTTACTGGAAGGATGCTTAAACGGCCGGGGACGTATTAGGCAAGGAGGACTATTTGACCAAAATCGGCAGCTTCCCTTGCATTCGGGCCGTTAGACAGGTTCTATTTGACCGAAACCAGCAAACCTCCGTGCTTTCGGGCAATGAGATGCGTTCTATTTGACCGAAATCGGCAAACCTCCGTGCTTTCGGGCAATGAGACAGGTTCTATTTGACTGAAATCGGCAATCTCCCATGCTTTCGGGCAATGAGACAGGTTCTATTTGACTGAAATCGGCAATCTCCCATGCTTTCGGGCCATTAAAACTCATTTTTCTCGCTGACTCAAATTCCCCTCACTGGTTTGAATGAATCCCAACTTTTTTCTATCATTAGCCAGCAATACTAGCGGTTTCTTTTTCCCGCAAAAACCGCTACAATATTAAATAGGAAGATTCTGAAAAAGGAGAAAATACATATGAGTGATTTTCAAAAAAATTTGGATAAATACGCGGAGCTTGCCATCAAGATTGGTGTGAACCTCCAAAAAGGCCAAACACTGGTCATTAATGCTGCAATAGACGCCGCGGAATTTGTCCGCCTGGCGGTCAAAAAAGCATATGAGGCCGGTGCCTTAAATGTCATTGTCAACTGGAGCGATGACATCGTTTCAAAAACGAAATATGATTTAGCCCCAGATGAGGCGTTCAAAGAATATCCGGAATGGCGGGCAAAAGAACAAGAGGATCTTGTTAAAAAAGGCGCAGCGTTCATGTCTGTTGTTTCCTCCAGTCCGGATTTATTAAAGGGTGTGAATCCTGAGCGAATTGCTAATTTTAATAAAGTGGCCGGTAAAGCTCTTTCAAAATTTCGTCAGGCAATCCAATCAGACAAAATCAGCTGGACCGTTGTCGCTGCAGCTTCGCCAGCTTGGGCGGCCAAAGTTTTTCCGAATGCTTCAAGCGACCAGCAGGTTTCCTTGCTCTGGGATGCCATCTTTAAAGCCGTTCGTATCGATTCTGAAGACCCGGTAGCGGCCTGGAAAAAGCATGATGAAAACCTCCACAAGAAGGTGCGTTATTTAAATGAAAAGCGATATGCCAAGCTGCATTATCAGGCACCCGGTACTGATTTAACAATTGAGCTACCGAAAAACCATCTCTGGTGTGGTGCCGGCAGTATCAATGAAGAGGGTGTCGAATTCATGGCCAATATGCCGACTGAAGAGGTTTTCACCGTGCCGCTTAAAACAGGTGTCAACGGAACGGTCGCCAGCACGAAGCCGCTCAGCTATGGCGGCAATATCATCGATCGTTTTTCGATCACATTTGAAAACGGAAAAATCGTCGATGTTAAAGCCGAGGAAGGCGAGGAAATCCTCAAATCTTTAGTGGAAACGGACGAAGGCTCCCATTATCTAGGTGAAGTCGCTCTTGTCCCATATAATTCGCCCATTTCCCAATCAAACATCCTTTTCTTTAACACATTGTTTGATGAAAATGCCTCGAACCATTTGGCGATTGGCAGTGCCTATGCTTTCTGTATTGAGGGCGGCAAATCAATGACCTCCGAAGAATTGAAGGCGCATGGCTTAAACGAAAGTATCACACATGTCGACTTCATGATTGGTTCTGCAGAAATGGATATTGACGGCATTACCGAGAATGGAAAAAGGGAACCGATTTTCCGAAACGGAAACTGGGCATTTTAAAATAACCGCACTGTAAAAAGTGTGAAAAAGATCAAGAAAAATTGTTAGACTCAGCCGCATTTGCCAAAAGCTAAAAGTTATGGTTACAATTTTATTCAATACCTTTAGCTGGAGGAATTATTACATGTGGAATGAGTTTAAGCAATTTGCGATGAAAGGAAATGTCATCGATCTTGCCGTCGGGGTGGTCATTGGCGGTGCCTTTGGAAAGATTGTGTCCTCACTTGTTGGCGATATTATTATGCCAGTTATTGCCTTATTTACCGGGGTTATCGACTTCAAGGACCTTGCCTATGGTTCATTAAAATACGGTCAATTTATTCAAAATGTAGTGGATTTCTTTATTATTGCCTTTTCGGTGTTTCTCTTGGTAAAATTACTTAACCGTTTTAAAAGAAAAGAAGAAGTGCCAAAAGTAGAGGTGCAAATCAACCGCACGGAAGAACTGCTTTCGGAAATTCGCGATTTGTTAAAAGAAGAAAAAAATTTTTTGCGAAAAGATGAAACATCTTGACCACTTCTTCGTATAACTTATATGTAACCATTATAAATGAGGTGAATTAAAATTGTATAATACACAAACATCATCCGAATTTATGCCATCAGTAATACGAACATTTGCCTTCTCGCTTGCCATCGCCTTCCTTGGCACCATGGCTGGAGTGTATGTTCCGCCTAGTTTATTTTTACCATTATCGATTTTAGAATTAGTGATGATTATTGCAGCCGTCATTTTCAGACGAAAAAAGGCGATTTCCTATTCGTTCCTATATATCTTTACCTTTATCTCAGGGGTAACCTTGTATCCAATTGTCGCTTATTACGCATCGACTGCCGGTGCTAATGTTGTCGTAAACGCATTTGCCACAACCACCGTTGTGTTCGCGGGGATAGCCATTTATGCAGCGAAGTCAAAGCGGAACTTTTCCTTCTTAGGCGGATTCCTGTTTGCGGCCCTCTTGGCGTTAGTGGCGATTTCAATTTTTAACATTTTCTTCCCGCTCAGCTCAACGGGAATGCTCGCTTTCTCCTTTATCGGAGTGCTGGTATTTAGCGGATATGTTCTCTTTGATATCAGCCGGATGAAGCATTACGGGGTTAGGGCAGAAGACGTGCCATTACTGGCGTTAAGCCTATACTTGGATTTCATTAACCTGTTTATTAGCATTCTGCGCATCTTTGGCATTCTCTCAAGCAATGATTAAAGATTCTTTCACAGTGGGTTTTCTTATTGAAAACCCACTTTTTTTGTTTTGACACCTGCCCTTCGAAGACCTTTACTAAAGGCGTTTTATTGATGAACGACTCTACCTGTAAAAACAGATACCCCGATTTTTTTGCAGACCGTAAAATAATGCATCAAGGCCAGTAAAACTGAGCCTGTGTTCATCCCAATAATTACTCCATCCATCCGCCATTCCGACATCGAACCAAGAACTAGAATCAGGGAAAAGGAAATCACCGTTGACCAGATGATATGAATGAACGCTTCCTTTATCAAATCCAGACCGATCATAAATGCCTGCAGCGGTATCACAAAGTAGTGAAATAGGAAAAACGGCCAGAGTAATTGCAAGTAAGTTGCCGAGGTCCCCGATTTGAAGAATAACGACGCCAACTCAGGGGCGAAAAAGAAAAAAATCGTCACCGCCACAATTCCATATCCAAGCGTAAGGATGATGACCTGCTGGAGCATTCTTTGCAGGCTGGAAAAATCGCGTTCTGAATGTGTCTTGGAAACGGCAGGGATCAGGACAATCATCAATGAATGGGCAATAAATCCCGGGAAAAAGCCGATCGAAATCGCCACCCCCATCAGCATTCCGAACTGCTCCGTTGCCTGAACAGCAGTGATTCCTGAGTGAACCAAGGCTGCCTTTATGATGAAAGGCTGAACGGCATTAGTGAAAGCCGTAAATAAGCGCATCCCCGTGGTAGGTATCGATACTGCCATTAAATTTTTGCGGACGATTTTCCGGTTTAGATTGGAAAACGGCTGCCTTCTTAACTCCTTGAACTGAATGATAAACATAAACACTAAATAAAGAAAAACGACAATTTCGCTACCGATGAGGGTTGCGATGGCAATTAATAACGAGGATTCCGGATTAAATTCAAAGAAACGGAACAGTACGAATAAGCCAGCAAGCTGGAAAATTTTTCGTAAGAAATTAGAGATTGCAATTTTCCCCATCTGCTGCCGGCCCATAAAATAACCTCTGGCAACCGAAGTGAATGAGATAACCGGAATCAAGATAATGACAAGCCAGCGGACATAGGGATGATACGAGTTAAAGATGGGGATAAATGGCAGCAGCACCGTCCCAACCACAAACAATAGACTGGTAAAAATAATCGTAATGGTGATCGCATGATACATAATATTGCGGTGATAGCGCTCCTCACGTTCAGCGATAAACTTGGAAATCGATACTGGCAGCTCAAAACTAGAAATGAGGATAATCAAAAGTATGGTCGGGAGGATTGACATATATAAACCTAACCCATGGGATCCCAGCTGCCGCGCCAAAATCATATTGACCAAGATTTCGATTCCCTCACCTAAAAACGCAGTTACCACTAAAAATAAAATACCTCGATAATAAATGGACAATTTCGGACTCTCCCTTTGCTGTAGTCTCACTCTATAAAATATGAGACAAGTTGGGGGAATAGTAGGGGAATTTTTGAGTAGAAAAAAAGGTGTCAGGCACCTTGTGAATTTTACACATGGTGCCTGACACCTTTAAAAGAAATCATTTTGTTAGCGAATGTTTAAAAGCGTAGATGACCGCTTGGGTACGATCCTGGACGTTTAGTTTGCTTAGGATGTTGCTTACATGGGTTTTGACGGTTTTGAGTGCAATGAATAGTTCGTCGGCAATTTCCTGATTGGTTTTTCCTTCAGCCATCAGCAGTAAAATTTCCATCTCACGGCTGGTAAGGTCTTCATGCGGCAAATGCTCTGTTTTTTTGCGCATTTTCATCATCATTTTGCCGGTAACTTCAGGTTCCAAGACAGAATGCCCTTGATAGGTTTCACGGACCGCTTTGGCGATTTCACTTGCTTTGGAGGTTTTCAGCATATAGCTCGTTGCTCCTGCTTCAAGTGCCGGGTATACTTTTTCGTCATCCAAAAAGCTGGTTACAATGATGATTTTCGCTTCCGGCCACTGTTCAATGATTTGCCGCGTCGCTTCAATCCCATCCATTTCCTTCATCACCAAATCCATTAAAATGATATCGGGTCGAAGCTTTAACGCCAGTTCCACACCTTTTTTCCCGTCCTCCGCCTCGCCGACCACTTCAATATCTGGCTGTGCCGACAGATAGGACGAAACCCCGATCCTTACCATTTCATGATCATCGACAAATACAACTCTAATCATTGGCACCCTCTCCATTAACAATTACCGGGACCTTTACTTCCAGCCGCGTCCCTTTATTTTTCATACTAATCACTTTTAACGTCCCGCCAATTTCCAAGGCCCGCTCATTCATATTTTGCATTCCATAGGAGCCTGCTTTGCCTTCTTCCATTTCAAAACCAATCCCATCATCAGCAACCCGCAAAATCACCAAATCATCTCTTTTTATTAACAGGACGTCGAGTTTTGATGCTCTTGCATGCCGTAAAGTATTGGAGACAGATTCCTGAAGAATCCGGAATAGGTGATCTTCCACACCTTTATCAAGTGGAAAATTCTCCACTTTCCATTTTATCTCCATTTCCACCTTTTGTGATAGTTCAACTAACAGCTCCTCAATTCCTTCTTGGAGCGATTTATTTTTCAAAGCGACAGGCCGCAAGTGCAGCAGCAGCGCCCGCATTTCCAGCTGTGATTGATGGATCATCGCTTCGACCATCCTCAATTGCTTTATTTCATAGGTTTCTTCAGCTTCCTGCTTTGTTTCATTAATCGCTGACATCATCATCGAAGCCGCAAATAATTGCTGGCTGACGGAATCATGCAATTCCCGGGCAAGACGATTGCGCTCCTGTTCAATGATTTCCTGAATTCTAGCTTCCTGATCTTCCACTTTTTCCGTTGCCAGCCGCTGCGCGTGCCTCGCTTGCTCGGTAATTTGCTTGCCGATTTTCTCGATCCGCTCCGCGATGATTTGCATTTCTGTAACGGATCTGAAGCTTTCCCGTTCTATATCATGATGCCTTCCCTCCTCCAATTGATGAAGAGAATGCTCAATCACGCTAAACTGTTTTTTCCAATAAAGGCCAGTGGCGGTTCCAAGAAGTATTCCCATGGCGATGCTGAAAGCAGGAATAAAGATGACGATGGGAATATCCATGAAATGTCTTGTCCACAATTCCGACCAGCTGTTTAATGGAAAAATAAATAGGAAGACCGTACTGATAATCACCGCCATTAAAATCGCAAAAACGACGCCCCAGACCATTTGCCGCCCTGTTGTACTCATATTCGACTCACCTCAATATTCCCAACGATGAGTGAGGTGAAGATTTTTACCTTTTGCTCGGCTGCATCATAGCCCGGCGTTTTTACTTGAAAAACGCTATTGAACAGCTTACTGTTTTGATTTTCAAATACTTTTGTTCTCCCGATTACTGCTGAATGATTGACCGTCACCTCAAGATCATACGGGACAAGAATTTGAATATTGCCAATCAGGTTGCGGATAAAAATAATGGTTTCCCCTTTTGGGAGCATCGTGTAACTAAGGTCGATGACTGTATCACCAATCCCGGCTTGAATGTTGACGTCATTCCATTCATAGATACCCAGCGGCGTTTTCTGCTGCCCAAGAAAAATATTTTCAAATAAGGGCTTTATTTGAATCAGCGTTTCCGCATGCACCGTTTGCTCAGGCTTGCTGAGTTCCACGGTTATTTTATTTGGCCTCTTTTTTGCATTTAAAAATTGAATGAAAAAGTGCAGTAAGATAGCTAATAACAAAAACTTAAACGTCATCATATTAAACACGCTGATCGCTAAAAACACAAGCCCGCCATAAAACAGCCATTTTCTGCGCGGTCTTCCCTGCTTTTTGCGGCCTAAATAAATCATTCCACCAGCGACAAAAAGAGAGAAAATAAGCCCTTTGTTGAAAAATAATATTTCCAAAAGGAGTAGAACCACACCGAATATAATCAGCCACTCAATATAGTCATTTTTGTAGTTTTTAAACACGGCTCACCCTCCCTTTTTATCGAATCTGAATGATATTTTTTCTATGGGCAAAAGGCGCAGAAACTCTACGCCTTCCTTTGTCCAGCCTGCACCTCGCCCTTAAAGTCACAAGCCCACTCTCTTTACCAGATTGGCTTGTTCTTGTCGGAATAACCTCAGGATGCTGCTGCTTTTCTATTAGAATATCATGATTTGCCTTTAAATGGACTTGCTTTCATCTAATTTTAGATTTTTTTCTAATTCGGCAACTTTGGCATCGATCGTGCTGCGATAGTAGGAGCTGTTTACTTGATGTTCTAGGCGCTCCAAATAGTTTTCAATCTCTTTAAAGCGGGAGTAGGATGTATTGGAATACGTATCCGATTCTAATACTTGATTGATCCGCTGGTTCGCGCGTGTGACGTTTTCACGGCCCATAAGTTCCATCCGGCGCAGCTGCATATCCTTTAATTTGTGCTTCATTTCTTCGTATCTATTTTCCAAATTGACAAGCTGTTCATTAATCTGTGCCAGTGAAGCTTGAAGGTGCTCGACGCGTTCTGCATATTGCTGATGCTCTTTTAAAGCAAATTGCGATAATTCGCTTTCGCCCGCCTTTGCAGCAATTTCCGCCTGTTGCTGTCTTTTTTCGGCGAGCTTCACGGCCTCGTGGTATTCCTTCGTAAACTCCGCTTTTAAGCGGTACTGGCGCTCCACTAATTTTCTTACCTTTTCAGTTTCCTGCTCGGATTGGCGCAGATACTGGTTCAGCAGGGCAATGGGATTTTTATTTTCCTTTTGCTCCAAAGCCTCATTTAAATCCGCCATCACAACGTTTTTAATTCTTGTAAATAAGTTTGCCATGTTTATTCTCTCCTTTTGAAAAATGATTTTGATTGAATGGATAAGGGCTTTAAATTTTTCGTAATTTGGAAGCGAAGCCCTTTAATAAATTGGTTTTTCCCTTAAACATCATGTGTCCAGCGAGATCTTAGTAATGCTTCAATTCATCCCATTGCTTTTCAAAATTGGTGAATGGGTCGGAATCTTCTTTGAACTTGGTATGCTTTTGTTCGTTCCACTTTTTATAGACGAGGAACAGTACATATGCTGCTGCTAAACCAATTACGGCAGGTATATTGTGAAGTGAAGCTGCCAAGACAATCACGCCAACGATGGCAAGCCCGATTTTAGCACCGGTTGATTCCGCTTTAATAAATTGTTTAACAATGAAGTAGAGGAGCACCAAGCTGACCGCTAACCCGACCATCGGACCGATTGTTGAAAGTAAAATGATTGCGGCGATTCCACCCGCTACCAGTAATCCAAATTTTTTCATTTTAATTTCCACTTCCTTTCTTGTTCTTGATACCATCTTACCTCGATTGTTCATTTTTCATAATTGCGCCAGAGCTTGATTTTGTTCTCGGTCCTAAGACGTAGAAAGGGTCAGTCTCTGTTAGAAACTGACCCTTAACATGTATTTTTTAAAAGAAACTAATTCCCAAGCATATCAAATTTGCATCATTTATTTTACAAATTCGGGGCACTTTTTTACATGAGCCCTGCACAATTTTACCTCATTACGTTCCTTTTTTACAAACACTGGAATAAATTAGTACACGCCTTAGTATGAAGTATTCATTTACTAAATTTGGGTATTTTTCACGCTTCAAATCTACGGGCGATCTATTTGGCGATAAACATTTGCACCCAGTAATATCCATATGAACCGCCTTTGGCATAGCCGACACCGATTTGATTGGTAGAGGTGCTTAACATATTCGCGCGGTGCCCAGGACTGTTCATCCACGCTTTCACAACTGCCGCCGGAGTCGTTTGACCTGCTGCAATATTCTCCGCAGCTGAACGGTAAGCGATACCGAAATTCTTAATCATGTCAAATGGGCTGCCGTATGTCGGGCTTGTATGACTGAAGTAGTTTTTATCGCGCATATCCATCGCCTTATAGCGAGCTACCCGTGATAGTTCCCAATTCGCTGTAAAAGGTTTCAATCCATTCTTGGCCCGTTCCTGATTAGTTAGCTGAATCACCTGAGATTCAATCGATTTTACACCGTTTAAATCAGGAATGGTCACTTTTTGTCCGGGATAAATCAAGCTTGGATTTTTAAATTGCGGGTTGGCACTGATTAACTCAGAAAGTCCCACCTGATACCTGACCGCAATTTTCCAAAGCGAGTCCCCCGGCTGCACAGTATAAATTTGCTGAGCCATTGAAACACTGGGAATACAGAGAAATGAGAGGATAAACAATAAGCTGAACCAAAAAGATTTTTTCATTTAATTCCCTCCTCCGAATAATATTTGTAATTTCTGGTTCAAAATATTCAGAGAGCTACAGCTAATTTTTGCCACGGCGACTACTGAGAAAGCGGCTTTCAAAACATTTTTTTCAACCAGCAAAATGGTCTCGCAAAAGCATATATCTTTAGATAAGTACTATTTCATCATTTTTCAAAAGGAGGAATCAAATATGGCTCTATTGTGGGTTACCTTACTAGGTTTAGTGATCATTCTCTTGATTTCTGGAGGAACGATCGTTTATTTCCTGCGTCAGGCGCTAGATTCAGAGGATGCCACCCGGATTGATAAAATTACCCCCAATGACTCCAACCAATCTTGAACTGAGGAAGAACCTTGTTGAACTTTGTTCGATCAAGGTTCTTTTTTAATCCACCCTCTCCATTACATGTTTTTTTCACTTTCGGAAAAATTAAGCATGAGTTAACAATGAAACTGGAGGGTCAATATGAGTTCATCTGAAAAACTTCCCCAATTCCCTAAACCGTACTGGCGTGATTTAGAGTTCCCTGTTTTCGAACCACTTAATGCAGATTTATCTGTAGATGTAACCGTCGTCGGTGCTGGAATTACCGGAATCACCACAGCGTATTTATTGTCAAAAGCGGGAGTAAAGGTTGCCTTATTGGAGGCGGACCGGGTATTAGCCGGTACCACTGGTCACACAACCGCTAAATTAACGGCGCAGCACAACCTTATATATGATGAGATCATCAATCATTTCGGCAAGGATCAAGCTAAGCTTTACTATGATTCCCATATGAGTGCCATTCAATTTGTCGAAAATGAGGTAGACGAAAAAGGAATCGATTGTGATTTCAGCAAACAGGACGCCTGCGTGTACGCCACCACAGAGGAATATGTCGAAAAAATAAAAACGGAGTGGGAAGCATACAAAAAACTCGGAATTGATGGAGCGCTAAAGGATACCATTCCATTCAACATCCCGGTAAAAGCAGCCTTATATATGAAAAATCAAGCGCAATATCATCCACTGAAATTTTTAAAAAGTTTATTAACTGAAGCCGTTCATGCAGGCTGCGCAGTGTATGAACAAACACCCGCGACAGATATCGAGGATGACAAATCTGAGCCTAAAGTTTATGTCAAAGGCGGGTATAAAGTAACTGGCAAGCATGTGATTATGGCCTCTCATTTCCCGTTTTATGATAAAATTGGGGTATTTTTCGCCCGCATGTACGCAGACAGATCTTACGCCCTTGCGATAAAAACCGATCAGGAATACCCGGGAGGCATGTATGTCAGTGCAGATTATCCAGCGCGCTCCATCCGCTCAACTCCGTTGAATCGGGAGACACTCTGGATCATTGGCGGTGAAAGCCACAAAACCGGCCAGGGGATCAATACAATGAAGCATTACGAGGCAGTTGCGGAGTTTGCTGAGGAAACATTCGGGGCTAAAGAAATCGTCTACCGCTGGTCTGCCCAGGACTTAACCACCCTTGATAAACTCCCCTATATTGGTCCGATTACTGAGGATCGGGAGAGGGTGTTGGTCGCTACCGGTTATAAAAAATGGGGTATGACAACTGGCATCTTGGCGGGACATATTTTAAGTGATTATGTCTTGAACCGAGAAAATCCGTATAAAGAGCTTTATTCCCCATCAAGATTCCAGGCGGATCCTGATTTAAAAAAGGCTGTGACCACTAACGCGGATGTCGCTAAGCATCTAATTAAAGGAAAATTGGAATATACGGATAAAGACGCCGCTGACTTGCAGCCAAGGGAAGGCTCTGTGGTCATGTTCAACGGCAGACGGGCCGGTGCCTACAAGGACGAGAACGGGAAACTGTATGTGGTGGACACAACCTGTCAGCATATGGGCTGTGAATGTGAATGGAATGACGGCGAAAAGACATGGGACTGCCCTTGCCATGGATCACGATATAGTTTTAATGGTGAGGTCATCGAAGGCCCAGCGCTGAATCCCCTTGATTTGCTGGTAGAGGATTAAATTGATGATGAACGCAAAATTGTGGACAAGCTGCAGCGAAGGGCTCATGGGAGGGTGCAATGTACACTTTTTTGTGGAAAAAACGCAGAAAAGTGTTCATGAGAGTGGCCAATGTACACTTTTTGGGGGAAAACCGGCAGGAAAGTGCCCATGGCGCCGTTCAATGAACACAAAGTTGTGGAATAGCTACTGTAAAGTGTTCATAAGATATTCTAATATACACTTTTTTGGGGAAAACCCTGCAAGAAGTGTTCATGGAAAGGGCCAATGTACATAGTTTCTAAACAAAAATTACGCCTCCAGCCTTAAGTGGTGGGAGGCGTGTCACCTTTATTTATCCCGTGGACGATTTCGTTTCAACTCTTCACCTGTTTCAAATTCAACGAGTTCGGAGCTTGATTTCATCGCTTTTTTACGATTATTATTACGCTGGGCATTGGCATTGCCCAGTTTTGTTTTACCCATCCTGTCATCTCCTTTTCAAGAAAGTCATTGATAGTATGAGTGAAAACAACTGGAGTTATTCTTGTTCCAAAATCGGCGGCTTGCGGAATCCCGCTGCCTGTTCAAAAGCATAGGCCGCCTCAATTAATTGCGGCTCACTGTAAGCCGGTCCCGCAAAGGTAATTCCAACCGGCTCCCCTTCCATTGTATAACCGGCAGGGACTGCAATGGACGGATAGCCCGCCTTGGCACTTATATGTGAACCTTCATCGCCAGGAAAGACAATGATTTCTAAGTTGTATTTTTCTAGCGCATAATCAATTCCCTGTTGCTTAGCGTAGTACTGATCATCGACCAATGCTTCCATATAGGCCACCTCCGTTAATGACCCGCTTGTCTCTTCGGCTTCCAGCAACACGGCCTGCCCATATTTCAGCATTTTCGCTTCATGTTGTTTATTAAATTCAATCAGATCGGCCAAGGTTCTTACCTTTACAGAAGGATGGAGCCGGCTTAAATAGGCATTGAGATCAGGTTTAAATTCATAGGTGAGTACATCGTAAGACCATTGCTTTTTAGCACTGGGGATCTCAATGTTGTCGATGACTTCCGCACCGGTTGTTTTTAACACTTCGATTGCATCCCTAACGACTGCTTGTTTTTCTTTCGGTAAAAATTCGATAAAACCAGCAAAAGCAATTCCAATTCTTTTCCCATTTAAACCGTCTTTTTGTAAATGTTTCGTAAAATCGAGACTAGTTAAGGGATTTGTTTTTGTAATCGGATCCTGCTCGTCTATTCCGTTTAAAGCGGTTAACAATGTCGCCGCATCGGCAACGGTGCGTGCCATTGGACCAGCCGTATCCTGAGAATGGGCGATCGGAATAATTCCTCTCCGGCTAATCAGACCAACTGTCGGCTTGATGCCAACAAGTGAATTATTACATGCAGGATTTAGAATCGACCCCGAGGTTTCGGTTCCAACCGCTGCCGCAGCAAAATTGGCCGCAATTGCTGCTCCGGACCCTGAACTGGAGCCGCCAACATCAAATCTCCCGGGACCATAAGGATTTAATACCTGTCCCCCGCGGGAACTATAACCATTCTTCATCCCAATTGTCATAAAATTAGCCCATTCGGTCATATTTGTTTTTCCAAGGATCACCGCTCCCGCTTTACGCAATTGCGCAGCAACATACGAATCACTTGGCGCATATGAATCTTTTAAGGCAAGCGACCCGGCACTTGTATGCATTTTATCATGGGTATCAATATTGTCTTTTATTAAAATCGGGATTCCATGGAGCAGGCTGCGCGATCCTTTTTCCTGTCGTTCGGCATCGAGCGCTTCGGCAATCTGTAAAGCGTCTGGATTTACCTCGAGAATGGAATTGATTTTTTTATCGTAAACGGCAATTCTTCTTAAATACATGAAAGTCAATTCTTTAGATGTTAGCTCGCCGTTCTGTAATTTTTCTTGAAGCTGAGCAATAGTTACTTCTTCCAGCCATTCAACATCCTGCATTCTCTCATCCCTCTATTTCTCTTTTGTGTTAAAGAAAAGCGTAGAAACATCCTTTCCTGTTAGGTAATTTGAGTATATCATATCAGAAAACTAATATTTCCTAAAAGTTTTACATTTCACAAAATATTAAGCTGATATGGGAAATAGCATGGACCTGTAACAAAAAGGACATGACCTCTTTTTCATTACAAAGTGTCATGTCCTTTTATTTTGGCAAGGGCTGCTAGCGCCGAACAGTCTCCGGAGCAAGTTCCCCTTTATAAATAATTCGTTTATGAAGCGGGATGTTTAATTCGCGGCAGTAGCGTTTTAATTCACGCTCTTCTCGCACCGTTACTAGGGAAATGACTGTTCCATTGGCCCCCATTCTTCCCGTTCTTCCGGCCCGGTGAATATATTGGGTGATGTCCCGCGGTAGATCGATTTGCACCACATGAGTAATTCCTTGAATATCAAGGCCCCTTGCTGCCACATCTGTCGCCACCAGCATTTTCAAATCCCCAGCTCGAAAAGCTTTCAATACAGCCTGCCGCTCCAGTTTTTTCATTTCACTATGTAGAATCCCGACGGAAAGCTCCTTAAAATGTAGTTTCTGCTTGAATACTTCAAGTTCGCCAATATCATTAATAAACGCCAGCGATTTGGCATTTTCGAAGCGGGCCATTTTTTCAAGGAGTTTAATTTTATCCCTGCGCTCACTAACCAAATAAAGATGCTCAACATTTTCGGATTGTACTCCAGAGTCAGCGTTCGTAATTCTAATAATTTTCGGAGTTTTCATCAAATCCTTTGCCAATTGCTCCGCTGCTTGATTCAATGTTGCCGAAAATAGCACCACTTGGCGATCTGCCAAAGCCGCTTTCACGATGTTTTGGACACTTTGAAGGTGTTCTTGCTTTAACAGTTGGTCACCTTCATCGAGCACGATCAATTTGACTTCATGCATTTTCACTTTTTTCTGTTTAATCAGTTCCAGTAATCGTCCGGGCGTGGCAAAAATAACCTGTGGCCGCTTTTTTAATTTTTCCAGCTGCCGTTTCGGGTTAGCTCCGCCAATAATGGATGTCCCTCTGATGCCGCTTCCCTCTGACCATTTTTGAAATTCATGAAAAATCTGCATGACCAGCTCCTGTGAAGAAGCTATTACCACCGCTTGCAATGAGGGTAAGGTGGCATCAATTTTATCTAGCAATGGCAGCAAATAAGCCATGGTTTTTCCTGTCCCTGTTGGTGACTCAGCAATAACATCCCGGCCCTCAAGAATTACAGGAATCGCTGCTTCTTGTATTGCTGTCATTGTTTGGAATTCAGACTTTTCCCACACTTCGTGTAAAAATGGTTTTAAATGAATGTTCATGTTTTGCTCCTTTTGCTCACACATTTTCTTAAACTTGATAGTAACGTAATCGGGTGGTGGTGTCCAGCTTTCATGCGTTAAGATAGAGAACCATCCAGACCAAATGATAAACAAGAACGGAAAAATATATGAAACAGGAGGCGACTAATAAGAGCTTCATTTTCTTTTTTACTGGATGAAAAAGAAAGAGTCCAATCAACAAAAGTGGAAGGGAAATTTTAATCAGATAAAAATAAGACCAGTTTTTCTCAATCACCAATTTCATTAACGGATTCGCTTCCTCCACAATCCCTAAGGTGACCCCAAAATGGGTTAAAACAGCATCCAGTGTTCCGGCAAAAAGTAAAAACAGGCAAAATCTCATCTGCTCCTCCCTTCTAAAAATCAGTCTTTCTTTTTCTTAGTAGACTGATACATTATTTTAATTTTAACATATAAAATACATAATTGTTCTCATTAGAGAACATAATAGATAAAAAAATTGCCCTAATTGGGCATTTAGTCGTTAGATTTTATTAATTTTTCCACAAACGCTCTTCCGTATTGAATACATTGTTCTTTCTCAGCAGGCGTGGGCGCGAGGTCAATTTTTAATCCATCAAGGACGACATCGGCACCGCGTTCTGTTAATTTTTCCATTAAAGTATCAACCGCTTTGCCACGATCCTGATAAAATGAGTCACAGGAGCCAAAGGCAGCAGCGATTTTTCCGGTCAGATCCAAGGAATCCATTTCTTCATAGAAATCAAGAAACTCATCGGGAAGGCTTCCATTATCCCATGTATAAGCTCCTAAAAGAATTCCATTATAATTTTGTAATTCAAATGTATCTGCCTCTAAAATGTCTTTAATTTCCACAGCGACTCCCGAATCTTGAATGCCTACTCCAATATTCCTAGCCATCTCCTCGGTATTGCCCGACATACTTGCATAAACAATTAAGCATTGTTTCGTTTTCATGAAATTCACCTCGTCGTTTTTATTTCAATTTAATGAATTTCATTCTCAATTACCTTGATTAATATCAAGAATTTAAAAAAGACCTGAACAAATATATGACCCCCGAAACAGGCAAAACCCTTTGCAACGCAATTTCAGTCGTCACAAAGGGCATTGTTTCAAAAGGGATTACATTTTAAACGTTAATAAATAATTTTCCTACACTAAATCTCTCGGAATCTCCGTTCTCCATGTCTTTGTAAAAACTTCCTTCTCTCCCTCAAATGCCACCAATTTATTGGTTAGATAAAACTGATATTGATCGGACTCCATCGTGCTGATTGTTTCAAGACGCGTCTGCCAGTCACCGCGCCCCAAGGTTAGTGACCACTCACAACGTACCTCCGCCGACAACGGGTCACCTTCCCTGATCCGATATAAATTTCGATTTATACTGCCATATTCGATCCCATTGTAAAATAATCGATAGGCTCCTTCATCAGAAACATCTTCGAGATCCCATACTCCTTTGATAAGATCATAATGCACTTTCCTTATTCGGCTCTCGGGTCTTATAACCTCCCGTTCCATGCATTCTGCTGTTTCTGGAGATGCGAATTCCGGAAGATCTTCATCCAGCAGTTGAGCAGGACGAACCGGCAGTCTTAAATATGTTTTTTCACCCAAAAAAACCTGCAATGTAACGGGTTCAGGTGATGGCCATGCATGCGGCCAGTAAGTTGGCGACAATGCCAAACGCCAACGATGACCTGCAGGCAGGACATATCCAGCCGCATTAAGCCGGAATGAAATCGAATAATGTTGTCCCGAAACAAGTGGTTCCGGAAATTCATAACTGTTGCGATGAGTTAAATTCAGCATTCCCCAGCTGACAAGCGTTGAAGCTCCATCTGGTGCAACATCACATAAACGGGCAACAATGAAAGCATTCGGACGATCAGCAGCAAGTTCCACTGATACTTCTGGAAAACCAAGAATCTCCATTGGTTCAGTTAAAGGGTTGGAAGTAAAGCAAACCGACACTCCATCCTCTAGCCGCTGATCGGAAGCAAAATCTCCCTCTTGACCAAACGGGCACCAAACACCTGAGTATAATCCATGCTGTTGAACACTTGAAATGGAAACCACACTAGTGGCAGACTGCTTTCCTTCCGTCAACCTGTTGTCGTCCAGCCAATACTCAACCGGAGTACTATCGGGTGATGGCCACGAGGATTCAGCGACCCAGCGGCCCAGTCGTTCCTCGTAATTCACTTGAGGAGGAACCGACTCCTGCATCCAAACCCTCAGCATCGGTTCCTCCATAATACCCGTATCGATGCCTTTTAACCAATGATCCCACCAGCGCAAGGCTTCCTGTAGAAATCCAATCGCCGGTCCTGGCACCGCAACCTCCGGAAATTCATGTGCCCACGGTCCAATTAGCCCCTTCCGCGGTACCTGTAGTCCTTCAAGCAGACGGAAAATGGCATTTGTATAGCCATCAGCCCAGCCGCCAACAGCGAAGACTGGTATATTAATATCTTGGTAATTTTCACAAACCGAACCATGTTTCCAATAAGCATCCCGACGTTGATGCTTCACCCATTCCTCAACAAATGGCGGTGTTTTTTCAAGCCGCTCAAGCCATGAGGAACGCCACTCTTCCCCAACAATCTGAGGGTCTGCGGGACGGCCATTATAAACCAGCATTGTCGAGGCCCACCAAAGCATGTCCGATGCAAGTAGACAGCCGCCCATGTAATGAACATCATCGGCATAACGATCGTCAGTGGAACAGAGAGTAATGATTGCTTTAAGTGCGGGATGGCGTCTCGCTGCCACCTGAAGCCCATTGAATCCTCCCCATGATTTTCCAATCATACCCACATCCCCCGTTGACCATGGCTGTTCCGCAATCCAAGTTAATACCTCCAAGGCATCGTCCTGCTCTTGCGGTAAATATTCATCATAAAGAATTCCATCTGAATCTCCAGATCCGCGCATATCGACACGGATACTGGCATAACCATGTCCAGCAAAATATGGATGACGGACGGAATCCCGCAAAGCTGTAAAGTCATTTTTTCGATATGGTAGGTATTCTAGTATGGCAGGGACCGGATTTTGCTCTGCATCCTCGGGAAGCCAAATCCTCGCCGAAAGCCGTGTACCATCAGACATCGGAATCCACACATGTTCAATCTGACGTACTTTTCGCGGAAACTCTGTTTTAATTGATAAAGCTGAGTCACGAATATCAAAAGCCATTCTAATCCCCTCCAAAAAAGTTTAAATATGTACCGATTTTCCCCTACAAACATAGAAAGAGTTAATTTAAGGAAACGAACTTGTTCTTCTATTAAATTATACAGCAATAATTAAAATTTTGGCACTTTTTCGAAAGGGGTTCAGAATTTGCTATAGCATGAAAACAAAAAATCCTCCAACGAGGTGGAGGATAAATGAGTAATCAATGGATGATGAGTTAGATAGTCTTCATAACATTCTGAATCTGAAATTAGAATTTTTTTTAAAATATAAGCCGGATTGGATTAACTCCATCCAGCAATTGAATTTTAAAATGAATCAAGTTTCGCCGCCATAAGACGGAAATGCATTGGTTCTAGTTCATTGACAACGACGTTCAATCCTAACGACTGCAGTGTGGCGATCAGTGGTTCAGCCCGGTGTGGCAAATGGATTTCAAAAATCGTCCCGAGTGGGGCCGCTTTAACTGCATTTAATATTTCACGGCGTGGGTGTTCGCCTCTGGCAATCCGTTCACGCACGTCAATAATCATTCTATTTCCATCCATTTGAAAAGTTGCACTCATGGTTATCGTCTCCTTTAGCAAAGATATGCTTCAGTATAGCATCGCTCTCACTTCAATAAATTGATTTACATCACTTTCCGATTTATTTCGAGGATGACCAGCAAATAGAAGACAAAAAAGAGCACCCTTTCTTCTTGCACCTGTTTCCCGCTGAACAAGGTAACCTACCGTTCATGACACCTGAGTATGGCTCGAACCGGACTGCCGTCTCCTTCGACAAGCGGCAGCGGCAAAGCGATTAACTCATAATCACCAGGTTCTACTTCGTCGAGGATTACAGATTCCAGGATATGGATTCCATTTTCATTTAAACTCTTATGTGCTGGAAGGTCCTCACTGTCAAGCGGATCAACTGAGGGGACATCTAGACCAATCAGCCTGACGCCCTTAGTGGCCAAGAACGGGGCCAAGTTCGGCTCAAGATAGGGGATTTCCCCTGGAAATTGTGCAGGATTTTTCCAAGCGAGGGTTTTCAACAAGATTCTTTGCACTCCATCAAAATTGATGTTTTCCAGTTCTTTTACACCAATCCGGGCCTTGTTCGTCATATCTACCACCCTTGCTGGACCGACATAAAGTCCCGGGTCTAAATCAATTATTTTTTTTCCATTAGGGTCGAAGTGAAATGGGGCATCGACATGTGTTCCGGCATGGGCACTTAATATCAGACTGCCGACATTTACTGTCGTATCTCCCGTTGTCGTACTTGAAACATCATATTGAAAGGGGGTATCACCGAGCCATACCGGCATGCCCGTTTGCAGCTTTCTGGATATGTCAAAAATCCGCATTTTTGCTCACTCCATCCTGTAATTTCACACATTTTAGTTTCCACTTTTCACTACATCCAAAAAACAATTATTCATTTGCTAAATGAACAAATGCTCCGATTACGATTCGATTTAAAAGGCGGGCCAGTTCATCAATGTTTAATGGATTTTCGCGTACTTTATAATAATTTTGCACTACTACCTCATTAATGGCTCCAATCATCGCTTGCGATACAATCCGCAGCTCTGTTTCTGAGACAGTCTTCGGCAAGAGACCTTGAACCGTTTGCAACATCAGCTGAGCAAAGCTACGATGTGCTTCACTTCTAACCTGTTCCACTTCCTTGGAGACACCCACCGATTCAATCAGCATTAAGTTGGCAACCTTCATATCGGTAAAACAAATTTCGATATAGCGGCGGATTCCGACATAAGCCTTGTATGCCGTCCGCTTCTCCTTGTTGATCTCCAGCCTAACCTCTTCAACCATTTCCGCAAATAACTCGGCAAAAAGTTGTTCCATTAAATTTTCTTTACTGGAGAAGTGCTGATAAAAGGTTGTTTTTGAAATCCTTGCCTGCTCCACAATATCAAGTACAGAAGTATGCTTGAATCCTTTGCTTGTGAAGAGAATCAAGGCGGTATAGAAAATTTTCTTCTTCGCTTCTTTTGGCATTTCTGTCACAAATAACATGGTCATCCGTCCAATCTTTTCAGTACCAGTACGAACCAGTATTATTTTAAAAGATATTCTTTTGTTTCACAAGAAACTCTCTCTTATTCAAGGTTGAAAGTGATATACAAAAAGCCAACAAATAAGTTGGCTTTTTGTAATCTGAAATTATTAACATATTAAGGATTAAGCAATTAGAAAGTCCTTACTTTTTATTAGGTAACTCATGTTTTAATTCTTTATAATTTTTAGGTATTTTAATTTTTAATTTCCCATTATCTGAAGTAGTAAATATTGAATTTATTTTGATGTCATTTACTTTAATAGTATTTACCATTTCTCCTGAAGCATTATAAATCTCAAAATCCAACATAATGCCTGTATCTTTGTGAACCAAAACTTTAAATGTGTCACCATCAAAACTTGTTAAGGACATCTTTTGTATAACTTGCGGGTTTACCATTTAGTTTAACCTTAAAGAACGTAGTATCATCTATGTTACTCTTTTTTACGTAATAACGAAAAGAACCTTTTGCATTTTTAAAATAATCAAGACTATTAATCATTTTATCTTGAATAGCTTGCTTTTCCAATTCATCAGAACTGATAGAACTAGCTTGTGCTTTATCAACCACATTATCCTTATTTGATAGAGTGCTATATATACCTATTGAAGATATTGATACAGCAAGTAATGGTATAGCAATCATTTTAAATTTTTTAGACATGCTAGCACTCCTTATTTTTAGTGAAGTCAGCCATTATTTTGTAAAAAATAATAAATCTCCCAAATATATCATATTATAGTTTCTATTATTTGTAAATATCTTATTCTGGTCAAAGATAAACAGAGTGTGTTATCTTATCTAGTAATTAATGGGTTATACAAATAGAGTCCTCTTTTACTGTTAAGGCTTTAAAATTGGAAATTTTTTGTAAATGGACCAAAAAGAAAAGGAAGGGGTGAAGTGATTCAATTGGAATTAGTATCATAATCAATAATGCCAGTGGGACTAGTCAATCCACTGGTATTTTTTATTTTCCACTAAAAAATCATTTTGGTATTGCCTCCAATATAGGAGAAAAAATCCTGTTTCTTTCCGTTTTTCCGCTGATTTGTTGGGAAGAATGGAAAAATATCAATATTTGTGGTATTTATAGAATAGACAAGATGAAAGAGGTTGAAAAGAGTGGAAAATCAGAACTCTAATTTTATAAGGGATATCATGATCAAGGATTTAGAATCAGGCAAACGCGATACAATTGTAACCCGGTTCCCGCCTGAGCCTAACGGTTACCTGCATATCGGGCATGCCAAATCGATCATCCTCAACTTTGGCTTGGCAGATGAATTTAACGGAAAAACAAACCTCCGCTTTGATGATACAAATCCGGCCAAGGAAGATGTCGAATTTGTTAATTCCATTAAGGAGGATGTCAAATGGCTCGGCTTTGAATGGGACAACTTATTTTTCGCCTCCGATTATTTCGATGAAATGTATAACCGAGCTGTTCTGTTAATTAAAAAAGGGCTGGCCTATGTTGATGACTTAAGTGCCGATGAAATCCGCGAGTATCGCGGCACCCTTACTGAGCCTGGTAAAAACAGTCCATATCGGGATCGGACGATTGAGGAGAACCTTGAATTGTTTGAACGAATGCGGGCCGGCGAATTTGCCGATGGTGAAAAAGTTTTACGGGCCAAAATCGATATGGCTTCACCCAATATCAATTTACGCGACCCGGTTATTTACCGCATTGCTCATGTAACACATCATAACACGGGTGACAAGTGGTGCATCTATCCGATGTACGCCTTTGCTCACCCGCTCGAGGATGCAATTGAAGGCATTACTCACTCCATTTGCACAATAGAATTCGAGGATCAGCGGCCATTTTATAATTGGGTTGTCGAACAATGTGAAATGAAACATCAACCGCAGCAAATCGAGTTTGGCCGCTTAAATTTGACGAATACTGTAATGAGTAAACGCAAGTTAAAGCAGCTGGTTGAAGAAGGTTATGTCGATGGCTGGGATGACCCGCGGATGCCGACGATTTCCGGAATGCGCCGCAGAGGATTCACCCCGGAATCCATTCGTAATTTTGTTCGCGAAACCGCTGTTTCGAAAAATAATGCGACCGTTGATTTCGAAATGCTGGAGCATTTTGTCCGAGAGGATTTAAAATTAAAAGCACCGCGGACGATGGGAATCATAAATCCGTTAAAAGTCGTCATCACCAATTATCCGGAAGGACAAATCGAATTGCTGGATGCTGAGATTAATCCTGAAAATCCTGAAATGGGTGTACGGAAAATTCCATTCTCACGTGAAATCTATATCGAACAAGAAGATTTCATGGAGAATCCGCCGAAAAAATATTTCCGCCTTTTCCCAGGCAATGAAGTTCGGTTAAAACATGCCTATTTCATTAAATGTGAGGAAATCGTAAAAGATGCTAATGGAAATGTGGTCGAGCTGCGCTGCACTTACGACCCGCAAACAAAGAGCGGTAGCGGTTTTACCGGCAGAAAGGTAAAGGGAACCATTCATTGGGTGGAAGCCACGCACGCTGTTCCCGCAGAATTCCGCCTGTATGAACCATTAATTTTGAATGAATCAGAGGAAGATGATGAAGGGACATTCCTTGATCATGTAAATCCAAATTCACTGCAGATATTCCATGGCTATGTCGAACCGAACATGAAAGAAAGCCGGCCGCATGATAAATTCCAGTTCTTTAGGCATGGCTATTTCAATGTTGATCCAAAAGATACCACCGTCGATAAATTAGTATTCAACCGGATTGTTTCCTTAAAGAGCTCCTTCAAACTATAAAGAAAACTCGCCGATTGCGAGTCCGTTAGTAAGTTGAATTTAGGCGCATAGGAAAAAGGTGTCAGGAACCGCAAATGGTGACTGACACCTTTTTACATTAGGCCCGACGGCGAAGGTATTTTTTTTGCCAAGAAAAAAGTAATAGCAGCAGGACAATGAAAATTTGTAAGCTAAACATCGCGGCATCCCAAAATGGCAGTGTGTCCACCCCTTGTGAAAAGCCGGGGAACACCTTTTTCCAGGCAAACAATAATTGTGGAATATAATAAAAGGCAAATAAGAGGAGGGTTAAACCGACTCCGAGCAAATAAAAGACGGAATAGATAAGGACAGTCCTTCTCTCCTCAGGATAAATTACTGTTTCCTTGTCAGCTTGGTTCAGAAACGGCACCAATTTTCTTAAAACCTGCTGGGCACTTTCCATTAAGTTATAACAGCCCGACACATTCTCAAACACGTAGTATAGATCTGTCTTCATATAGATACAGCACTGGTATACTATGCGGATAAATGTATCTAACACAATGACATCAAGGACCCTTGGAAACATGCCAGACTGACCGGAAAGCAGCAGCTGACAAATTAACGCCAGAAAAAGAATCACCGTATCAAAGCAAAGCCCTGCTAAATATAAAACATTCCGATTTCTGGACGGCAGCTTCCAGACCGGGCCCATGTCCGTTTCAAACACCACCAGAAACAGACGGTGACCAATCTCTAATTTTGTTGGCAGATTAAAGGCCCTCATCGCCAGTATATGACCCAATTCATGGATCAAAACAAATATAAAAGATAATAACATCCATGCGAGGATATTTAAAAACATATAATCAAAGATAAACAAATCTTTATATGTTGGGAATAATGACGGATTAGCAGCAAAAAGAACGACATTGCCGATAAACAACGCGCCATATACAAAATAGGCAGCCTTATTAAAAAAGAAGTTTCCAAGCTGTGGAGAGACCCTCAAAAATCCTTGAGGAAGCTTTTCTTTTTCTTTGGCCTCAACCTTTACACCGTCAATTTCCGTAACAAGCTGCAGTTCTAATAGCTGCTGGGCAAAATCGAGTAAATCCACTTCTTCAGTTGGATATTTTTCTTTCAGCTCTCGCTCGATCTCCCCTAATGAATTCCCCTCGTTAAGAAGACGAATCGCTTCAATACAAACCTCCGGCATTTCATAAAATTCACCTGACGTTGGATCTTCGACAATAAAATGTTTTTTATCCTGAATTATATTTAATGGTATTAATTTAAGGTGCGAATCATGGGTGAAGTTCATTTCAACACCTACCCTATAATAACTTTATTCAAACACAAGAGGTGCCGGTTTTTACCAGCACCCCCCCTTTTACCATGGCTTTAATCCGAAGAATCCACACCACCAGCAAGTAGTTTTTACCTTTTTTAACTTACGGATTTTCATAGCTTTCCCTCCTTTAATCTTTTTTAATTCCATGGGTATTTTTGATGAAAGTCGACCCATGCTGGATATACATTTTTAAATGATTCTACCAACACAGGATCAAACTGTGACCCCTTGCCCTCAATTATTCGCTGATAAGCCACATCGGCTGGTAACGCTGATCGATAAGATCGTGACGACGTCATTGCATCAAAGGCATCGGCAATTGCAGCGACTCTAGCTAATAAGGGAATCTCTTCTCCTCTTAACCCATCTGGGTAGCCTTTCCCATCCCAGCGTTCATGATGGGAGCGAATAACACTAATACAATCCTTAATTCCTTCGACATTCTTGACTGCTTCAGCTCCAACAACAGGGTGTATTTTAATAATGTCTAATTCTTCTTCTGTTAGTTTTCCAGGCTTCATCAAAATAGAATCGGGAATATGGACTTTTCCGATATCGTGAAGCAAACAGGCATGGTAAAATGATTTTTGTTCCTTTTTTGAAAACTTTCTTATATTTTGCAATAGCATTAGTGCATAACTGGCTACCCTCTCACTATGACCTCTTGTATAGGGGTCTTTTAGCTCCAAGGTAGCTATTACTCCCTTAACAATTCCATCCAGTTGTTCATCGTATGAATTGCTTACTGCACGAACATAACCCCGAAAACGGATTAATAGAAAGAAAGACATTATCGCTAATACTGTAAGTAATGATATTGGCATTACAACATAGGAAGTATTCAAAACAATCCCAATTAGTATGTATTTGATCGCTATTCCTAAGCTTACTACCCAAAAGTAACTTATATTCAAAAATAGTGGTAATGTTAGAATTAAAAACACTTCTACCATATTCCCACTTGTATAGGAATCCCCTCTACCAAAAAATGTCACAATATCAACAAGAGCAGCAGACACTACATAGCAAATGAAAAAGATATATTTGATTAAAGATTGGTTATTAGTTTTAAAAAGATAAATAATAACAGGAATCAATATAATAAGCAGTGCATAGTTTAAATACCAAATATTACTAGGGAGACCACTCCTGACATGAAAAATGTAATCAGGTAAAATAAAATAATAAACAGCATCCGAACCAATAAAAATAATATAGAAAAATAACAGAAACCATTTTATGGCTCGTTTCTCTTCATGTGGTATCATAAAAACCTCCACGTGTATCAAACACATCACTAATCTAAGATGTCATGAAAATATTTTTCAATTACATTATAGACTATTCATAAACCCCTTGTAACCTTTTATTTTATCAATTTTATTTACGAATGATGATTGCTTTCTCGCGGTAAAGTTACCGTTACCTTCGTCCCTTTTCCTACGTTGCTTTCTATATTCACATCGCCGTGATGCTCCTTAATTATTTTGTTCGTGATCACTAAACCAAGGCCTGTACCACCTTTTTTTGTAGTAAAAAAAGGAACTTTTAGATTAGGAATATCTTCACTTTTTATGCCACAGCCTTCATCCTCGACAGATATAGCAATTTTTGAATCACCCAACGACTGCGCCGTTATTCTAATTGTACCTCCCTCTGGCATTGCTTCTATCGCATTCTTCAACAGATTGATAAACACTTGTTTCAATTGTTTCTCGTCACAGTCTAACAACGGGAGAGGTTCTTCCATTTCTGTTTCAATCTTAACATTTTGGGCAAACGCCTGTTGTTCCATAATTGAGATGGTATAACTAATGATGTCTTTTATATTTGCCTTTTCAATTTGAAGTGCTTTCGATTTACTGATATACATTAAATCATTGACAATTAAATCAAGCCGATCTATTTCCTGAATCATAATGGAATAATAATCACTAGTTTCAGGATATCGCTCGTGCTGAAGCTGGGCAAACCCTTTAAGTGATGCCAACGGATTGCGTATCTCGTGGCCGATGGTTGCTGCCATTTGCCCAATGACTGCCAGCTTTTCTTTTTGATGAAGCTCTTCATTGACCGCCGTTAGTGAATGAATATATGAAAAAAAGCGATTAAGCAAAATATAAGAGATAACGACCAATGTAAGAATTATGACAATTGGTACAATCGTATCCATATCATGAAGGATAACTCCCAAAAAACAATATTTACCAATCAAACCAAAAGAAACAGTCCAAAAAAACCGTTTATTCACAAATATTGGAGCAATAACTACAAATAGCAGTTCCACTATATTTCCTGAAGCCAATGGTTGTGATGAACCAAAATACCTTAACAGGTTATCAATTACATCTATGAAAATATAACTGATAAAAACGAAGTATTTAACAAAATATGGACCCTTTTTCTTATAAATGTAAACTGATACCGGAAGAAAACCGATAACACAAATATAAAGCCAAATACCAAGCCCCTCTTTTAAATATTGATGATTCGAGCGTATAGAAAATTTAGGTAAAATTGAGTACCAAAAGACATTGTAAGTTATAAAAAATAGATAGAATAACGTTAAAAATAACTTTACCGCTTTTTTCTCTTCAAAAATCAGCTTAGGACTTTGACTCGTGTCACCCATATTAATAACTCCTTAATACCATAACATTCAAAAGATTGCAAAAATGTCCATAAATTATTCTTGGTTCTATTGTACCATGTTTTTTATGAAATACGATTTTTTTCGACATTTTTTGAATTTGGGAAAAAAATAAGGAAGTCTCTTAAACGATAACTTCCTTAGATTCTTTATGTAAACAGGGAAAATTCCTGCCGGAAAAGTATTTTTTAGGAATTATTTATAATTTTTCTTGACTATTAAAGCATTTAGACGTATAATACTAAATTGTGCTTTACTTTTTATGTAACTTGGATTAGACAAATGTAGGAATATTTTCTGGCTCCACTATTGTTTTAACGGAAAGACTTATTCACACTGGAACGGCCTCGGAGCCGTAAGGATGTAAGAGAGGTAGGGCTTACGTCGTTTAGGTTATTAAACCTACAGTGGAAAATGTACCGCGGCAATTTATCGTTGAATTTTTACATGCTGAAAACTAGCAAATGAACATGCACCTTTCAGGTTACAAAAATATAGCTATATAAAGCAAAATCGAAGGCAGAGGATGTTTATTCCCCTGCCTTCGTCAATGATATCGATTTATGCCGCCTAAACGAATGGAAAAACCACCGTTATAGAGGTTTCCCATTATTTTTCGATGACAATGGCTTGTCTGCCCATTTGCTCCCAGGCTTTAATAAAATACGTCCGGTTGCATTTGCGATTCTTCACTCCATAAGGATCGTTCACATATACATACTTGTCATCATAACCAGTTATGGCGACGCTGTGCTCGCTAAAGGTAATGTTTATTTTTCCCTGAGGTGTGTTCCATGTTTTAAAATTCGAAACAGGAGTAAAATTGACCGTGGTAACAATCCAAACGGGGTTCCCTTGGCTGATCTTTTTTAATAGATCTGTAAATGGGCTGTTTGTTAAATTTACCGCTCTATCGCCAGCATATTTCTTAGCAAGAGCAAACATGGGTCCATTGTAGACCCCAAGACCAGGTCCATGTTCCATATTGCCGACAAACCCGACATTCGGATTTCCTTTTAATCCATTCGGGTATGTAAAAGGGACTCTTTTAATATTTTTCGCCAGCTCGTTTTTCGAAACCTTTACTCCGCTATAGTTAAGGACCATTGCCATGCTGGCAACCTCACATCCATTATAAAGCCTCGGATTGTCCATTTGATTAATTAACGGTACATCCAAGATCTTGCTTTTGGGTAAAATGGGTTTGTATGATTGCAGGGCAAGCTGGCGTGTCTTCAATGGAGCAGCTTGTTTCACTAACACTGGCACCGCTTGCTTAGCCTTAACGTCTAAAATTGATTTTACCCCAAAAAAGGAAAATGCCAAAATCACAACGATTATGATCCATTTTTTCATATAATCTTTTCATTCCTTATAAAACATTTTAGGGAAAAAGTTATTCAACCTACCATACCATATATTACGATAGTTTTAAAGACGAATTCGCTTATATCCAATAAGTGGCATTGTTATGATAAAAATCTATGGGCTGTGCAAGTTGTTCCTAAACCATTTAGCCTTTTACCCTGTAGGCAGTTACTTTTTTGATGATTTGGTTGATAACCTCGGAAAAGACAAGTCCGAATGCAATCGTTCCGGCCAGCATTAGAACCTTTGCTGCCGAAGCAATGGCCAGATTATAATCGTTTTCGACAATATTCCGCATCGAATCATAGGCGAGACCACCGGGTACAAGCGGAATAATTCCGGCAACAGTAAAAATAATCACTGGCGTTTTATAAACCTTCGCCATTTGCTGGCCTAAGACAGCGATAAAAACAGTCGCCAACAATGTGGCCAAAACCGCATTGCCAAAATAACCATTTAAAATATAATAAATCAGCCAGCCGCCCATACCGATCAGCCCGCATCTAATCAATGATTCCTTTGGTATGTTAAAAATGACGCCAAAGGCGGCGGTGGCTAAAAAGCTGGTTATTAATTGGGCAAGGATATCCATCTTACTTTACCTCGTTTCACAAAAATGATACAACTGCGGCAATTCCTGCCCCAATCGCGAAAGCTGTCAGAAACGCTTCTGCTCCCTTTGACAGCCCGGCTACCAAATGACCCGCCATTAAATCCCGAATGGCATTTGTCACTAACAGTCCCGGAACCAAGGTCATCACAGAACCAATGATGATTTTATCTAATTGATGCCCAAACCCCATTTTTACGAAAAAAAAGGACATCAGACCAATGATAAACGACGCCAAAAATTCTGAGAAAAATTTAACCGGAACAAAACGGTGAAAATAAACGTAGCTTAGAAAGCCAGCGCCTCCGGTTAGCATTGCCGGAAGAAAATCATTCCAAGTCCCATTGAACATAATCATGAAACAGCCGCTTGCCAGTGACGCTGCAACAACTTGGATCCTAAAGGGGAATGTTAAGTCCATCGAATGGATTTCATTCAATCGTTCAGAGGCTTCTTGTAAATCAATCTCACCGTTGGAAATTCCTCTTGAAATGCTGTTGACCAGATCGACCTTTTTCAAATCTGTTGAGCGTTCGGATATCCTGATTAATTTCGTCCTGGTAGGGCCGGTGCCCTCAGCCGAAAAAATAATTCCCGTGGGAGTAACATAACTATGCGTCTGCTTAAGCCCAAATGAAGCGGCGATCCGCGTCATCGTATCTTCCACGCGGTATGTTTCACCGCCGGATTGCAGCATAATTTTTCCGGCCAGCAAACAAACCTCCATGATCTCTTTTGTTTGTATTGCTTGTTCTTCCATCTTCTCACCACATAACTTCTTCATTATTTATCTAGTTTAAGGCAAAATAAGCTTTTTTAGCAATGGTCATTGCAACATTATGCGTTAAGACGAAAATGGTGGATAATTTCCACAAAAATGGATAAGAAGTGTTTTAATTTTCCGAATAATGAAATATAATATAGCCATACTTTGAGAAAGGTGGGTATATATTTGAAAGCGTTAAAGTCTATTTTAATATGGGGGGTTATTGCTGCGTTGGGTGCAGTGGGATTTGCTGTAATGGCCTTAAAGCGCGGGGAAAGCATAAACGCCATTTGGCTGCTAACTGCTGCCGTCTGTGTGTATGCGATTGGCTACCGTTTTTACAGCAAATTTATTGCTGAAAAGATTTTTCAACTCAATGACCGCCGAAAAACTCCTGCAGAAATTCATAATGATGGGAAGGATTATGTCCCGACAAATAAATGGGTCCTTTTTGGCCACCACTTTGCGGCGATTGCCGGAGCAGGGCCGCTAGTTGGCCCAATCTTGGCCGCGCAAATGGGTTACCTTCCGGGTACTCTCTGGATTGTCGTCGGAGTTGTCTTAGCCGGTGCCGTTCAAGACTTTATTATTCTCTTTGGTTCGATGCGCCGTAATGGTAAATCCCTCGGTGAAATGATCAAGGATGAAATGGGTAAGTTTACTGGTATCATTTCGATGGTCGGTATTTTAGGGATCATGGTCATTTTATTAGCTGTGTTGGCACTGGTAGTTGTGAAAGCGCTCGTAGGCAGCCCTTGGGGTATGTTCACGATTGCTGCAACGATTCCAATTGCGATTTTCATGGGGATTTATATGCGTTTTATTCGGCCCGGCCGCGTTGGCGAAGCTTCCTTATTTGGAATTATTTTATTACTAATTTCCTTATTTTTAGGACAATCGGTTGCCGAAAATCCAACTTTAGCTGCTATGTTTACCTTTAAAGGGGAAACGATTGCCATTATGATGATTATTTATGGTTTCATCGCTTCCGTCTTACCAGTATGGCTGCTGTTGGCACCACGGGACTACTTGAGTACGTTCTTAAAGGTTGGGACTATTTTTGCCTTGGCATTAGGAATTATCGTTGTTGCCCCAAATCTTGAAATGCCTGGTGTAACGAAGTTTATCGATGGAACAGGTCCTGTTTTCGCCGGCAACCTCTTCCCGTTCCTATTTATTACGATTGCCTGCGGGTCTGTTTCCGGATTCCATGCCCTCGTCTCTTCCGGTACAACACCCAAAATGATTGAAGTCGAGTCGCATGCCCGCCCAATCGGCTATGGGGCAATGCTGACTGAATCATTTGTTGCTGTTATGGCGATGATTGCTGCCTGTGTACTCCATCCAGGGGTATATTTTGCGATTAACAGCCCGGCAGCATTAATTGGAACAGATGTCGTTCAAGCCGCAAAAGTCATTACAAACATGGGCTTCACCGTTACACCGGAAGATTTAAGTACAATTGCAAAACATGTTGGAGAATCAACAATTCTATCGAGAACCGGAGGGGCGCCTACGCTGGCGATTGGAATGGCGGTTATTTTCTCAAAAGTCATCGGCGGCGAAGCCTTGATGGCATTTTGGTATCACTTTGCAATTCTCTTTGAAGCCTTATTTATTTTAACAACGATTGATGCTGGGACCCGTGTCGGCCGATTTATGATCCAGGATTTGATTGGTACCGTTTATAAACCATTTGCCAAAACAGAAGCATTAATTCCAAATATTATTGCAACTGCTTTATGTGTAACCTTCTGGGGTTACTTCCTCTATCAAGGGGTAGTCGATCCGCTTGGCGGTATCAATACACTATGGCCGTTATTTGGAATTGCCAACCAAATGCTTGCTGGGATAGCTTTACTGCTTGGTACAACCATCCTGTTTAAAATGGGGAAAAAAGCCTACACATGGGTTACATTGATCCCAACCACCTGGCTGTTAATTGTCACTTTAACGGCTGGCTGGCAAAAGCTTTTCCACGAAAATCCAAAAGTCGGCTTTCTGTCCCATGCGAAAATCTTCCAAGATGCATATAATGAGGGAAAAGTGCTTGCTCCGGCGGCAAATGCTGCTCAAATGAAGCAAGTATTAATGAACGACTATGTGGATGCTGCGCTTTGTGCTATTTTCATGATTGTTGTTCTGGTCGTGTTAATTTCTGCACTGCGGATTTGGTTTAAGGTCATTGTAGGTCATAAACTGCCCTTACATGAGGCGCCATATGTGCCTCGTGATGGAGGAGATGTCACGAATTATGCTGGATAAATTACGGAAATTCAATACCTACCGGAAGCAGTTTCTCAGCCTTCTGGTTGGAGTTCCAAGCTATGAAACTTACGTTGAGCATATGAAATCGCACCATCCTGGTGAGCCGGTAAAAACCCGGAAAGAGTTCTTCTGTGAGGCTCAAGAAGCACGATACAATGCAAAAGACGGAAAGGTTTCACGCTGCTGCTGATGAATGATATGTTTAAAAACAGACCCCATCGAATTAAACGATAGGGTCTGTTTTTTTAATCATGGATTATGTCAGCCTGTCATTTGTTTTTTGTTTAAACTTTCTTTACCGTAAAGTTTGCCGCTTGCACCGGCCAGTTCTGCGGGAAGGGGTTTCCTAACACCCAATAGCTGATCCCGCGGAGATTGTATGCTTTGACAGTATCATATTTCGCCTGCATACTGCGGGCATCCTCAAACCATACTTCATGCCGCTGTCCGGTTTCATCGACGTAACGGAAATATGGAGATTGATAGGTTTCATCAAAGCTGATGGCAACCCCATATTTTGCAGCGATGTTGACGGCTTCCTTCGGACTGATAATTCTCGCCAGCGTTCCCTGCACCCAAGGAATCTTCCAATCATAGCCATATAACGGAACACCCATAACTATTTTATTGCGCGGGATTTCTGTTACGGCATAATTCAATACTTTTCGCACTTCACTGATTGGGGCAACAGCCCAAGGTCTGCCGCCAATCCAGCCCCACTCATACGTCATGATCACGACAAAATCGACGATCTCCCCATGTGCAGCGTAATCATGCGCCTCATATAATTGTCCTTTCTGCCCGGCTGTGATTTTGGGAGCCAGGGCAGTTGAAACGGAATATCCTTGCGGTCGCAGCCTGGCCACCACTTTTCGTAAAAAGTTATTATAATTTTCCCTGTCTCCGGGATTGACATATTCAAAGTCAATATTGACTCCAGAATAACCTTTTTGTTTTAACATCGTTAAAATATTGTCAATCAGTTTATCCTGAAGCTCCGGCGTTCTCAGAATTAACGCAGCCCGTTCGGCGCTAAACTTATTGCCGACAAAGTTCGTAATGACCAGAAGCGGGGCTGTATTTCTTTCCCGGGCAGTTCTAATGATGGCTTCATCATTTAACGCTGCAATGCTTCCATCTTCACCAACACTGTGACTAAATGGGCTGACATAGGTAAAGTAAGACGTCAGTGGGGCGACAATGTTTGCCCCGGTTGTACCCATATCAGTTACATAGGCATTTACCTCAATCACCGGTTTAGGTGCTTCCGGAATTCTTAGCCTTTGCCCGACATAAATCATCGCTGGGTTCTGAATTTGATTGGCTTGAACAATGGCACTAACAGTTGTGCCATAACGACTGGCAATCGCCGATAGAGTTTCTCCTGATTGAACAGTATGGTATAAAATAGGAATTGTCAGTACCTGGCCAACGTAAATTTTTGTCGGGTCAGTCAGTTGGTTTACGTTTATGATTCCCTGCATTGTTACGCCTAAGCGCTGGGCAATCGCCCAAAGAGTATCGCCACGTTGGACAATGTACTGCTGATAGGGCGCCGGAATAACCAAGGCTTCCCCGAGCACCAGCTGATTTAGATTATCTAAGCCGTTAGCGGCAGCGATTTGATTGATCGAAATCCCGTACATTTGCGAGATACGCCAGAGCGTGTCGCCGCTTTTTACCACATGAATTCTCACAAGGACCACCCCCTAAAAAGTGTATTCCATTGGATTTGACACCTTCTTTACCATATTCAGAGGATGGGATACGTGTTAATGCCTATTGCTTTTTGTTAGGAGGTGCCTCCAGTTCATTGGAGTAATTAGGATGTTCTTCCAGGAAAGTACGAATAGCTTGAATGAAATCATCGCCATATTTCTGCAGCTTATATTCGCCAACACCACCTACCCGCAAGAATTCCTCGTTCGTTTTTGGCAGCTTAGCACACATATCCTTAAGCGCTGCATCGGAGAATATCACAAATGGCGGTACATTTTCTTGAGTGGCAATTTGTCTTCTAATCTCACGTAATGTTTCAAATAACGGATCATTAATGGAAACCTGTTTTACCTGCACAGTCTCCCGGCGAAAAACTTGCGCATTCCCTAGTAAAATATCTTTTCCCTTAGGTGAAACGTAAAGGGTCGGAAACGTTCCCTGTTCAATTCCGATTAATTCCTGGGAAATTAAAAATTCAATAAAATCACTGACGTCCTTTGCTCCTTTATCTTTCATGATTCCATAGGTTGATAGTCTGTCAAAGCCAAGCTCGATAACCTTCTTATTTTTAGAGCCGGTAAGCACCTGGGCGGTTAAGGTCTTGCCGAAACGCTGGCCCATGCGAATTACACAGGACATGACCATTTGTGCCTCTTTCGTCACATCCATTTGCATTCGGGAATCAGTGCAGTTGCCGCATCTGCCGCAAGGTTCTGTTTCAGTCTCGCCAAAATAATGCAAAATAAATTCTTGAAGACAGCTCTCCGTGTGACAATAATCAACCATTTGCTGCAGTTTTTCTAGCTCCTGGGTGATCCTACTTCTGTCGCTGGATTGTTCAATTAAGAATCGCTGAATCTGAACATCCTGCGGCGAATAAAGGACAATACACTCACTTTTCAATCCATCTCTTCCTGCACGCCCGGCTTCCTGATAATAGCTTTCCATGTTTTTCGGAAGCTGCCAGTGGATGCAGTAGCGAATATTGGATTTGTCGATCCCCATCCCAAAGGCTGAGGTCGCCACCATTACCGTCGCTTTGTCGGTAAGAAACCGGTCCTGCTCTTGACTGCGTTCTCCTTCCCCCATTCCGGCATGATAGCGCGCAACATTAATATTTTCCCGCCTTAATCTTTCATAAAGCTGGTCAACATTTTTTCTTGTTGCTGCATAGATAATGCCTGATCTTTGGCATTCTTTTTCAAATAGCCTAAGAGAAACTTTAACCGGTCTTGCCCTTTTATGACGGAAAAAGAAAGGTTCTCCCGTTCAAAACCGGTAATGATCATGTTTCTTTCATCAATTTTAAGCAGGCTGCAGATGTCTTCACGGACTCTCGGGGTTGCTGTCGCCGTCAAGGCAAGGACCTTCGGCGTTTGCGGCAGACCTTGGATTAAGCGCTGAATTTGCCGGTAGCTTGGGCGGAAATCATGTCCCCATTGGGAAATACAGTGGGCCTCGTCAACCGCCACTAATGGAATGTCCATTTGTCTTAAGTCCTCCAGAAATTCTCGGGATTCCAACCGTTCCGGTGCTATGTACAGCAGTTTGTAGGCACCCTGCCTCGCCGCTTGCATTCGATCAAAGGCCTCTTGGAAGCTGAGCGAACTGTTAATGAAAGTGGCCGGTATCCCGGCCTGAACAAGGGTATCGACTTGGTCCTTCATAAGTGAAATCAGCGGGGATATGACAATCGAGGTGCCCGGCAAAATAAGAGCAGGAATTTGATAGCAAATCGACTTCCCGCCGCCCGTCGGCATTACACAAATCGTATTATTGCCGGTTAATACCGAGCGGATCGCCTGTTCTTGGCCTTTTCTAAAGGAGTTGTAACCAAAATAGGATTGTAATAGGGGTTGCGCTTTTTCAAACAAAATTGCTTCTCCTCTCGCTATAGGTATAAAATTTACTGACTCTATTATAGCGCTTATCTTTTAGGTTTGAAAAAACAGATTCTCCCTTTTGGTTTTTAACTGTTCTACACCCACAAAAAAGGGGCGCACGGCCCCTTTTACTACTGTCTATTTCGTACAGGTAATTGCTAAATTCGATGACTTTTAGTCTTTACCATTAAAAACCTTTCTTATGAACCTTGAGTAAAAAGCTCCTCAAGCTGTTTGCGGAGTACAAATTTCTGGATTTTACCGCTGGCATTACGCGGAAGTGCTTCACAAAAAACATATTTGCGGGGGCGCTTATAATTGGCAAGACTGTTGCTATTTTTACAGAATTCATCTAAATCCTGCTCAGTCACATTTGGATCCTTTTTCACCACAAAAGCGCTAACGGTTTCACCCCAACGATCATCGGGCTGACCGACCACAGCAACATCCAGTACACCGGGGTGGCTGTGCAATAAATCCTCAACCTCCCGCGGATAAATATTTTCTCCGCCACTGATGATCATGTCATCGACACGGTCATTGACAAACAGGTAGCCTTCTTCATCAAGATAACCGATATCGCCTGAATGGTACCAACCCTTATACATTGCCTTTTCCGTCGCTTCTTTACGATTGTAATACCCCAGCATCATACAAGGTCCTTTGACCACTATTTCGCCCGTTTCCCCAGTAGGGACGACATCATCGGGATCGGATGGACCGTCTTCCCGCGTACGGACAACGCGGATATCATGATTTAACGCAGCCTGCCCCGCGGACCCGGCTTTTCTAAGCTGGTCCTTTTCTGAAAGGAAGGTAATCGCTGGTCCCATCTCCGTCATCCCATATGCTTGAATCAAGGAAATCCCCAAGCGATCATGAAGTGCATGCACCAACGACGGCGCCATTGGAGCTGCTCCGTATAAACCAATCTTCAGGCTGGATAAATCGTATTGGCTTAAGTCTTCCTGCAAGAGCATATTCCACATCGTTGGCGCGGCAAAAAACTTTGTAATCTTTTCCTGTTCAATTAATGAGAGGATGGCTTTTGGATTAAACTGGTGCAATATGACGTTTTTGGCACCGGCATTGATCCTTGGCAGAAAGGCACAATGCAGCTCGGCACAATGAAACATCGGCGCTGTCACAAGACCTACATCCTCCTTCTCAAGCTTTTGAGCAGCAATACAAAGTAAGGCTTGATCCACCATGTTGCGATGACTGTGCATCACACCCTTTGGTCTTCCTGTTGTCCCACTTGTGTAAATGAAGGCATAGACATCGTTTTCGTCAACTTCAGCCTGAATATCATCCGTTGAAGCTGCTGCCACCTTCTCCTTGTAGCTAGCAGCATAGGCAGGCGGCTCTTCATCAATAAACCAAAAGGAGATCTGAGGAAAACGGCCAGCAATCGATGACACGACAGGCTCTAACGCTTTTTCAAACAGCACTGCCTTTGGGGTGGCATCGCTCAATATAAACGCCACTTCCTCAGGGGTGAGGCGGAAATTTATCGGATTGAATATTGCTCCAATCTTAGCACAGGCGAAAAAGGCGGTTCCCAATTCTTCCGTATTAAAGGTGAATGTCGAAACCCGGTCCCCTTTTTTGACCCCTTCTTTTAAAAGGGCATTGGCAAGGCGGTTTACCTGTTCGCTCCATTCTTTAAACGTATAGCGGAGATTTTTTCGAACATCATACAGCGCTTCCTTGTTTGGATACTTTTTTACCGTTAAATCAAAAATTTTTCCAATAGTTGTTGTCATAGTGATCGCCTCCGTTTTTTGGTATTCAGCGGGCAAACGAGATGAAAAGGAATGATTGCCCTAATGTAAAAAACTGATTAGTTTTTTTTTACCTGGTTTTTAGTCCATAGCCTCCTATAATGGTTTCGGTGACAGTTGGGTTATTAGCGATTTTTTGAGTTATATTAGCGATTCCAGCACTTATATTAGCGATTCGGAATCTACCTCTTAATCAATCCGTTCGAGGATCGTCGCGTTTGCCATACCATGACCTTCACACATCGTTTGCAGTCCATAACGACCGCTACGGCGCTCTAACTCATGCATCATTGTTACCATTAAGCGAGCGCCACTTGCTCCCAGCGGATGTCCGAGAGCAATGGCTCCACCGTTTGGATTCAGCTTTGCAGGATCAGCACCGGTTTCTTTTAACCAGGCGAGTGTTACAGGGGCAAACGCTTCATTCACCTCAAAGACATCGATGTCCTCGATTGATAAACCTGATTTTTCTAACGCTTTCCGTGTTGCCGGAATAGGTCCTGTCAGCATTAAAGTTGGGTCAGAGCCAACAACGACGCGGGTATGAACGCGGAATCGCGGCTTTAAACCCAGTTCTTCCGCTTTTTCCCGCGACATGAGCAATAGCGCTGCGGCCCCGTCACTGATCTGGCTTGAATTTCCGGCATGAATCACCCCGTCTTTCTTAAATGACGGTTTGAGTCCAGCTAATTTTTCCAATGATGTATCTTTTCTTGGCCCGGAATCTGCGTTAACTATCATTTTGCTGCCATCAGAAAGATGTACTTCAACCGGGAAGATTTCACGTTCAAAATAGCCTGAGGCTTGAGCCTTCACCGCTCTTTGATGGCTTTCCAAGGAAAATTGATCAAGCTGTTCGCGGGTAAAGCCATATTTTTCGGCAATCCTTTCGGCAGACAAGCCCTGATGGATCATTTCATACCTGCTTGTTAAATTTGCGCTAAACGGTTCAGCTCCTTGATAATTAGAGCCTATTGGCACACGGGACATGTTTTCCACACCACCGGCGACGACTATATCCATATCACCCGCCAAGATTGCCTGAGCGGCAAAGTGAACGGCCTGCTGGCTCGAGCCGCACTGACGGTCAATCGTGGTGCCAGGCACTTCAATCGGAAATCCGGCAATGAGTGCAGCTACTCTGGCAATATCACCTGCCTGTTCACCTGTTTGGGAAACACAGCCTAAAATGACATCATCGATCAGCGCCGGATCGATGCCAGCACGGTTGACCAATTCCCTTAATGTGAGTGCTGCCAAATCATCAGGCCGGATTTCCTTCAGTACGCCATTTCTTCTTCCAACAGGGGTACGGATCCCTTCTACGATAACTACTTCCCGCATTTTGCTTTTTCCTCGCTTTCTATAACCCTAAATTTTTTGCAATGATCGTCTTCATAATTTCATTTGTGCCGGCATAAATGCCAGCAACGGGGATGTCGCGGAATCGTCTGGCAATCTCGTATTCTTCCATATAGCCGTATCCTCCGTGAAGCTGCATGCATTCCACAGCAATTTTTCTGGCATTCTCTGTCAGCTTCCATTTTGCCATCGATACTTTTGTTACTACATCATGCCCTTCAATATGTTCAGCAATTAACTGGTCAAGGAAGGTACGACTCATTTGAATTTCTGTCGCCATTTCAACAATCTTAAACTGGGTATTTTGGAATGAGCTGATTGGCTTTCCAAACGCTTCCCGACTTTTGACATAATCAATCGTCATTTGCAGCATCACTTCTGAGGCCGTTTGCGCCCCAATGGCTACAAGCAGCCGTTCCTGCTGTAATTTTTCCATTAAATACAGGAATCCCTTCCCTTCTTCACCCAGAAGGTTCTCTTTCGGTACACGACAGTCCTCAAAGATCAATTCCGCTGTGTCTTGAGAGTGAAGACCGACCTTATTCAGCTTTCGCCCTCTCGAAAATCCAGTTGTTCCGCGCTCAATGACGAGCAGGCTGACTCCTTTATGCTTTGGCACCGCGGTCGGGTCTGTTTTGACCGCGACAACAACCAAGTCAGATTGTATCCCGTTCGTTATGAATGTTTTTTGTCCGTTGACAATATAATGGTCTCCATCAAGCTTAGCCGTTGTTTTAATATTGGCTAGATCCGAGCCTGTGCCCGGCTCGGTCATCGCAATTGCCGTGATGATATCTCCGGTGGCACACTTTGGCAGCCAGCGTTGCTTTTGCTCTTCAGTACCATAAGAGTTGATGTACGGAACAACAATATCATTATGGAGTCCAATTCCGATAAGGCCTGTTCCAACCTTTTCTAATTCTTCGTTAATAACAACTGAAAAACCCCAGTCAGCCCCGCTGCCACCGTATTTCTCCTCAATATTCGGACAGAGAAAACCCTGCTCGCCCATTTTTGTCCAAAAGGAGCGCGGTATTATCCGATCCTCTTCCCATTGTTCATAAAAGGGGTATGCTTCTTTTTCCAAAAACTTTCGTAGCGATTTGCGGAAAATTTCATGGTCTTCATTTAAGTAGGGATGGTTCATCGCTATAATCCTCTCTTTCTAATGGAAACGCTTTCCCTTCTATTGTAACAGAAGTTTTTGAATATTTTTACTATTAAAATTAAAAAGAAAAGCAAAATTGTGTCCCCCGCCCCTCTAACTGGTAAAAAAGAACTGCCATTCCACCGTTTGAGAGGATATTCCTGATGACGGCTCCACCAGTCTGGAGGCCTCGCCTGTGACAAATACGCAGCGTTCTTTTTTGTTTTTCAAATAATAGAATAAATTCATGGGGTGAAAAATCCGGAAATTTGCAGAATCAACTCGGATAATTTAATATCCTCTCTCTGCAAAAATCCGTTATGATTAAAATAAACAAACTCAAGCCATCTGGAGGTGTTATTGGATGAATAACCGAAAATTAGTCATTACCCATAACCTGTCACAAAACTTACTTGATCAAGTTAAAGAGCTGATTCCCGGATGGGAACTGATTGCTTCAAAGGAGCAAACCGTTTGGCAAGAGCATGTAAAGGATGCGGAAGTCATTGCCGGCTGGAAAAGACGGCTTGATGAATACTGCTTAGGCCAAGACTCAAAGCTGAAGTGGCTGCAAACCTGGAGTGCCGGAGTCGATTCATTACCGCTGAAAAAATTAGCAGCGGCAAATATTTTTTTAACAAGCGCCAATGGCGTTCATGCATATCCAATCTCGGAAACCATTTTTGCCATGATACTCGGGTTAACCCGGAAAATTCATACATATGTCAAAAATCAGCAGGAAAAAGTATGGCATCATGCTCAGATGAAACAAGAAATCCATGAAAAGACAATTGGCATTATTGGCGTGGGGGCAATCGGAAGCGAAACGGCTAAAATTGCCAAAGCCTTCGGAATGAAAGTACTAGGAGTGAGAAACTCGGATAGACCAGCTGAGTTTGTCGATAAAATGTATACCGCCAGCCAGCTACATCTTGTGCTGCCACAGTGTGATTATGTTGTTGTCACTTTGCCGCATACAAAGGAAACGCATCATTTATTTGGTGCAGAACAATTTAAGCAGATGAAACCTAGCACCTATTTTATTAATATTGGCCGTGGTCAGATTGTGATCGAAGATGCATTGGTACAGGCTCTACAGGAAGGAACCATTGCTGGTGCCGGGTTGGATGTGTTCGAAACGGAACCACTGAATGCCGACAGTCCGCTCTGGGAGATGGACAACGTCATCATCACGCCGCATACAGCCGGTTCCACCGAACATTACGACCAGCGGGTGGTGGAAAATATATTAATCCCCAATTTGAAAAACTACCTTTCCGGGCAAAAGCCTTCTGTCAATCTTGTTGATTATTCAAAAGGGTACTAGAAAACAAGAACCGCTCCTTTTCTAGGGCGGCTCTTGTTTTTATGGACCTTTTCAGGATTTAATATATTTACTGGGTTATCACAACATAGCCTAGCCAGGCGATTAGCATGAAATTGGGAAGGGATAATAAAACCGCGAGCCAGTGTAGATTCTTTTTTAATATGATTGCCGCCCCGATATAAAACAGCGGGAATATTAGCCCCCATATATGGAATCGTGGTGTAGCTGCCAAGTATAGTGACATGGGCAGGATCAGGATGGCGGAAACGAAGAATAAGTTAGCTTTTGTTAGACTTAAAGCTGTTATGGCCAGGATCAAAGAAATTAGCATACACGGCCAAAAAAGCAATTGCATACAAGGAATCCCCCTTTTTTTAAAATTTCCTATGTGCACGATACTCATTGATGCTCTCTATGACGCGAACTGAGCATGATTTCTTTGTCTCCTGTTCATTGAAGTCCCCTATGTGCACTTTCGGAACATACTTTCCTTGGTTTCTGTTCATTGAGACCCCCTATGTGCACTTTCGGAACATACTTTCCTTGGTTTCTGTTCATTGAGACCCCCCATGTGCACTTTCGGAACATACTTTCCTTGGTTTCTGTTCATTGAAGTCCCCCATGTGCACTTTCTGAACATACTTTCCTTGGTTTCTGTTCATTGAAGCCTTCCATGTGCACTTTCTGAACATACTTTCCTCGGCTTCTGTTCATTGAAGTCCCCCATGTGCACTTTCTGAACATACTTTCCTTGGTTTCTGTTCATTGAAGCCTTCCATGTGCACTTTCTGAACATACTTTCCTCGGCTTCTGTTCATTGAAGCACCCCATGTGCACTTTCTGAACATACTTTCCTTGGTTTCTGTTCATTGAAGTCCCCCATGTGCACTTTCTGAACATACTTTCCTTGGTTTCTGTTCATTGAAGCCTTCCATGTGCACTTTCTGAACATACTTTCCTCGGCTTCTGTTCATTGAAGTCCCCCATGTGCACTTTCTGAACATACTTTCCTTGGTTTCTGTTCATTGAAGCCTTCCATGTGCACTTTCTGAACATACTTTCCTCGGCTTCTGTTCATTGAAGCCTTCCATGTGCACTAGTAGACTCTGTTTTTCCTTAAAATGTTCATTAAACTTTCATTAACCCTTTCCCCGCTACGGTCATCCATTCAAACTGGCGCAGGCGTACTTCGAACAGTGTCAGCGGGTCGCGGAACATCTCCGGATTCGTATTCATTTGGTCAAGCAGTTCCCGGTTCGTCTGAATTTCCGAATGGACCTCTTCGACAGTATCATTCAAAATCGCCAACGGACCTTTAAAAAACATGCTGACATCGCGCTCAAGTGATTTTTCAAACAGCTCAAACGGTTGGAAAAACTGTTGTCCCACTGTCGCGGCAACATCCAAATACTCTTCATTTTCGACAAAAGCTTTAAATTTATTGTAAAGCATCGCTTTATTTTGCGCCAACGCTCCAAATAGCTTGCCCGCACTCTTTAGTAAAAGCTGTGACGGTGTCCGACGCAGAAGAATATTAACTTTTTCAAGCCGGAAGCCGCTTGTCATCCGCTCGGTATCACGACGCCAATCATCCAGTACTTTAAAATCACACGAAAGCGTTAACCGTTCTTCTCCAAACATATTATTAAAGCCCTCCGCAAGCTCATTGAGGAACTTCTGACTTTGTGCAAACTCGATCTTACTGGTCTCAATCCAATCCTGAAGCAAACGGAAATATTTAGGCATCATTTGCTCTCCTAAAAACTGCTGCAGTTTATGGTTCATCTCGTCATTCAAATCCAAATGAATTCTCGTAAAATCACTATTCTCCTTGATCAATCCGGAACACTCCCGCAACATTTTCGGAACGGTATCAGCAATTTCCTTCTCAATCGTGTTCTTAATCTCACGATAGGACTTTGCCAGCGTTTCCGTTTTATTGGCGACCAGATCAACCAATTGATTGACCGCACCATTGAGTTTCGAATGCATGTCTTCATTCCAGCGCACGGCCTCAACTAATTGGTTCTCAACATCAATCCGCTTCTGCAAAAATCCGGAAAGCAACATCCGGATATAGAATAAAAGTTTTGCCAGACGTTTATCCTTCATATTTCTTGTATTTTTAATAGACTTGATAAAAGCTTGCAAGTCCTCCTGTTCCTGCTTACGGTCATAGCGAATTGACGAGACAAATACCTTGGCATCAGGCAGGAATGAATGAATCGCAGCCTCTGTTTCTCGATAGATGCGCAGCGCATCATTTTCATCCGCAATTGTATCCAATTTACTCAATAGAAAGTGAATTGGAATGTCTGGCACCAACTCCTGGATTTGCAGCAATGCTGCTTGTTCTTTATCTGCAAATGCGGTATTGGCATCAAGGACATACAAAATCGTATCGGCAACATGGAAATTTTTCAAAATCTCATCACGGTCCTGATGACCACCGCCTTTTAATCCCGCGGTATCCATAATCGCAATGCTATTTTGGCGCAAAAATCCGTTGGGCTGGCAAAACTCAATGATTGATTCCGAGGCATTCCGGAGCCGATCCATTCGTTCTTGGAAATCGGTAAATCCAGCAAGCGGTGTAATCGAGGCATCGGTTACTTCACTTATTTCCAGTTCATCAGCATATTTAAACATGATCGCCATAGAAGTCGGACTGTCCTGCAAATCCTCACCCAACAGCGTGTTGATAAAAGTTGATTTTCCACTGCCGGAAAGACCTGTCACCAGCATGTGATAGGTTTGAAAATCAAGCAATTGCTGGACGATCCATTTTACCCGGTTATTCTCTCCCATATCATAGGTGTCCGCCCATTTTATGATAGATTGAAATAGTGTAAGGCACTCTTCCAATTCATCCGATTCAAATTCAAGCTTACTGATTAGTTCCTCTGACTCTTTCACAATGGACACACTAAGGCTGCCCGGAAACATTTCATTCCATGATAATACAGCTGCCGCCGCGATAACGATATGCTCATGATCCGCCAACCGAAGCCAATTTGTTAACAGGTCGGGAAGAAGTCCGTTAATTTCCTTGATAAAATACCTGCCGCTAATCAAGCGTAAATAGGCATCTTTATAAAGCGCTGACAGCACCTTCCAATGATCCTCACGCTTCAAGTCGAGATTTAATAACAGATGATTGACTTCATTTAGCCAAGAAAAATAAGTATCCTCCTGTCGGCAGCTATCCAAAAACGCCGTCACCAGTTGTTCAAACTTATCCTTGTCGCGGTAAAAGAGCAGTGCCAGGGCATGGGAAAAATAACTTGGAGCAATAACTTGGGTTTTCCCATTTTTCACATAACCACAGAGAATATCAAACCATTCCAGCGACTCCGTTCGTTTCGCTTCATTAACCGCGAGTTCTACAGCATTTTCCCAATCCTGCTGCTCTTCAAAAAAAGCACGGGCCCTAGATGTGACATTGGGATAATCCGGATTCGCTAAAATCGCCTTTTTGATCGTCGAAACGGCGGCATCCAGCTTGCCGCGGTCGATGTACAGTGCAAATAATTTCAGTGCCACTTCAGTATTAAGTGTCGGATTATCGGATTGAATGGATGTATAAATATCTTCTGCGGTCGGCGCCATCCCTAACTCAAAATAGGCATCGGCAATGTTTTTTTTCGCCCATGGTTCCAGCTCGTTGATAATGTTCTCCCATTTAAAAATCGCCGTCTCGTAATCTTTATAATGAAAATATACCTCTCCCTGGGCAAAGCGGATATTCGACAAGTCCGGAACATCCTTTTTCGCCTCTTCCTGAAAAACCTCTCCCAGGACGCGGGCCGGATCGATATTTTCATGTTCATTGATGAACATTTTATAGTAAGTTTTCTGGATTAATTGCTGCTCTAACGTCATTTCTTTCCCTCCAATTGCTTGCAATCTATATCATTCATATGGAAAAGTGACATATTTATTCTAAATACTATTCGAACAAGACAAACGTTTTATGTCCTCTTTTTCATTTTATCAAAGAATTCGTGTTAAAGGTGCCGATATTGCCTCATTAATTTAAAACGATAGCGCCAAAGAGTTGTCCATATTGTTTTAAAAAAATAAGAGACTGCCATGATAGCAGTCTCCGATTACAATACTTTACTTAAAAATGATTTGGTTCGTTCTTCCTTCGGATTTTCGAATAGCTCCTTCGGCTCCCCTTCTTCGACAATGATGCCCCCATCCATGAACAGCACCCGATCGCCTACCTCGCGGGCAAAGCCCATTTCATGGGTCACGACGACCATGGTCATCCCTTCTTTAGCCAGCTGTTTCATGACCTCAAGAACCTCGCCGACCATTTCCGGGTCAAGCGCCGAAGTCGGCTCATCAAACAGCATGATTTTCGGCTCCATCGCCAAAGCTCTGGCGATAGCCACCCGCTGTTTCTGACCGCCTGATAAAGAATCGGGGTATACTTCCGCCTTGCTCTCCAAACCTACTTTGCGCAACAGTTCCAAGCCTTTGGCCCGTGCCTTCTCAGCCGGCACTTTTCGAACTTTGACTGGCGCCAGCATAATATTTTCAATCACTGTTTTATGGGGGAATAAATTAAATTGCTGAAACACCATTCCCACTTCGGTCCGAACCTTATTGATATCGGTTTTTTTGTCAGTAATATCAATTCCTTCAATCAAAACATGACCGGCCGTAATCGTTTCTAACATGTTAATACAGCGGAGAAAAGTAGATTTCCCGGAACCAGAAGGTCCAATTACCACTACTACCTCCTGGGGTTTGACGGTCACATTGATTTCTTTGAGAACCTCGTTTGTTCCGAATATTTTTTTCAACTGTTTGACTTCGATCATTCCGTTGCCAGCCTCCTTTCAAGACGCGATAAAAGAAAACTTAAAGAAAGCGTCAACACTAGGTAAATGGCGGCGGAAGTCAAGTACGGCTCCCATGCCCGCATATATTGCCCCTGCATTGCCCGTCCCCAATACATCAACTCTGGTGCGGCTATCAGGGCGGCAAGTGAAGAGTCCTTAATTAAGACAACAAACTCATTGCCAAGCGGCGGGATCATCCGCTTAAATGCCTGTGGCAAAATGACATATCTCATCGCTTGAACATGCGTCATACCTAGAGAACGGGCGGCTTCTACCTGGCCTTTGTCAATCGATTGAATCCCCGCTCGAAAAATTTCCGCAATATAGGCAGCCGAATTAAGAGAAAGAGCTAGAATGGCGGCTACTATGGCATTGGTTGTCCCGAGAAATAGCGGGACAAGGCCAAAATGGACTAACAGTATTTGCACCATTAATGGCGTGCCGCGAAAAAAATTAATATACCATTTGAAAGGCAGAGCCAAAAGCTTCCTTTTCATCATCTTTCCCAGGCCGATTAACAGGCCGAGGACAGTTCCGATTAAAATACTTACGATTGAAAGTCCAATTGTTAATAATGTTCCCTTTAGAAAAAAAGGGGCATATTCTGCTATAAGGTCCCATCTGAAATCCATCTATCAACCCCCCTGACGGTTGTCACCTGTTATGTAAAAATTGCGTAACTGTCTGATGAGAAGTTACGCAATTTTTTAACTATTGCTGGTCTTTTAAAATTTGAATATCCGCTTCTTTATTAAACCATTTCTTATATATTTCGGCGTATGTGCCATTTTCAAACACTTTATTAATCGCTTTATCCAAATCCGCTTTCAACTCGCTGCCTTTTGGCAAGAGCAGCCCGTAGAATTCTTTTTCGAATGCTCCATCATCCTCGATCACAACGAAATTATCTTTAGGATTATTTTTCACATACGTATCAACGACGCCATTATCAGCTACAACTGCATCAGCACCGCCATTTTTCATCTCTAAGATTGCGAGATTGTTATTTTCAAATTTTTTAAGATCCTTGCTGTTTTTACCTAATATTTTTTCCGTTACCTCTTGACCTGTCGTTCCATTTTGTACGGCAACTACTTTCCCTTTCAAGTCTTGTGCACTTTTGATCGAGCTGCCTTTTGGCACTAGGATTTCATTTTTGGATAAGAAATATGGAACGGTAAAATCATACGTTTGCTTTCTCTCTTTGTTAATCGTAATCGCTGAAACAGCAAAGTCAGCCGTTTTCCCTTTAATTTCAACAAAGATTGGATCCCAGCCTACGTGTTCAATCTTTACATCGTAACCAGCTTCCTTTGCCACCGCTTTGACAAAATCAATATCAAATCCGACCACTTCCCCTTTATCCTGATATTCGAATGGTGCGTAAGCTGCATCTGTTACAACACGCAGCGTTTTCTTTTCGCCGCCTCCCTCATTTGTTTTACCGGTTTTACTTGTCCCGCCAGTCTCACTTGTTCCACAGGCAGAAAGCATTAGGACGAAAGCCACAACTACCAGTGTGATAACTAATCTCGTTTTCTTCATTTTTATCCTCCTGTTACTTTTTAAATAAAACAATTTATTAAAATGTTGATAATATTTAGAATATACAAGATTATACCTTTATTTAAGAAATTATTCAATCATTTTCTTCATTACCAAGTTAAAACATTAAATCCAGGTATTCTTGTAAATTTGCAGAAAAAGGTTTTTTACCATAATTCAATTGTTCTAAAATATACCTTTTCTCCCAAAGATCTTGCCTCAAATTATTATTCAGTTGGTAATTACCAAAATAATGAATTTTTTCATTTGGGGCGGGAAATATATTGGTTAGGATTTCCTGACACACGCCACAGGAATCCAATAAGATGGTAACTGGAGGTGTATTCATGCGATATACACGGCTATGGCTTAGCCTTGCAATTGTCTTTATAGCTTCTTTCGCTGTTCTAGGTTATTATGGCGGGCGGCTTCATAACACCATGCCGCCAATTCCCGACAGAGTGGTCGTATCGGACGGAACAATTCTGTACACAAAAAAAGATATTCAGGTTGGACAGAATGTCTGGCAGTCGATCGGCGGTCAGGAATTGGGCAGTATTTGGGGACACGGCGCCTATGTTGCCCCGGATTGGAATGCTGATTTTCTCCATCGAGAGGCGATGTGGCTGTTAAATCACTGGGCACAGGCTGACTTTGGAAAAAAATATTCTGATCTTGATGAAGAGAAACAGGCCGCACTTAAGGCGCGGCTAAAAAAGGCGATCCGTCCAAACACTTTTAATGAGCAAACTAGGGAGATTACCTTATCCCCGATTCGGGCGGAAGCGATTAGAAATGTCAGCAAGCACTATGCCGCGCTTTTCTCTGATGATCCCAGATTAGATAAGCTGCGTGAAGCATATGCGATGCCGAAAAATGTCATTAAGGACGACAATCGCCTGGCTGCTTTTATCAGCTATATATGGTGGACAACCTGGGCTACTGAAACCAACAGGCCGGGCGATACCGTAACCTACACAAACAACTGGCCAAATGAAGCATTAATTGATAACAAGCCGACAGGTGAAATGGTTGTTTGGTCAGTCGTCAGTTTTGTTTTACTGCTGGCCGGTATCGGTGGGTTAGCATGGTACTATGCAGCCCAGAAACATCATGAAATTGATGAGACTTATCCAGAAAAGGATCCGCTGCTCGCCTTATCACCGACCCCTTCGATGAAAGCAACGCAAAAATACTTTTGGGTGGTTGCGCTGCTTTGGCTTGTCCAAGTATTGCTGGGAGCCATCACCGGACATTATCAAGTCGAAGGCAGCGGATTTTACGGAATCCCGTTGGATAGGTGGCTTCCATATTCATTAGCCAGATCGTGGCACACTCAAATAGGAATTCTGTGGATTGCCACCGCCTGGCTGGCAACGGGGTTGTTTATGGCACCGGCTGTTTCCGGCTATGAACCAAAATTTCAGCGTTTTGGCGTTAACTTCCTATTTGTCTGCCTGCTGATAATTGTCGCCGGTTCGATGATCGGTCAATGGTTTGCCGTTCAGCAGAAACTAGGTCATACCACAAACTTCTGGTTCGGACATCAGGGGTACGAGTATACGGACACAGGGAGATTTTGGCAGTTATTCTTAACCGTCGGACTATTCCTCTGGTTATTCTTGATGGTTCGGGCGATGTGGCCGGCATTTAAAAATCTAAAGGAAAGCAAACACCTGCTGGCTTTGTTTTTAATTGCTTCTACAGCCATTCCGGTTTTCTATATTCCGGCGTTATTATGGGGACAGCATTCTAACCTGGCGATTGCTGAATATTGGCGCTGGTGGGTAGTACACCTTTGGGTGGAGGGTTTCTTTGAAGTATTTGCCACTGTCGTCATGGCCTTTCTTTTTACCAGAATGGGGCTGCTCGGGCTTCGAACAGCAACAACTTCGGTCCTGTTCTCAACGATCATTTTTTTATTTGGCGGAATCATCGGGACCTTCCACCATTTGTACTTTAGCGGAACCCCGGTTGGAGTCCTGGCATTTGGAGCCTCGTTCAGTGCACTTGAAGTTGTGCCGCTCGTATTAATTGGCTTTGAAGCTTATGAAAATGTAACTCGGAGCCGGGCCAAGCCATGGGTAACACAATATAAATGGCCGATTTCCTTTTTTATTTCCGTTGCCGTCTGGAATTTAGTCGGAGCAGGGTTGTTTGGCTTTTTTATCAACCCGCCGATTGCGCTTTATTACATGCAAGGGCTCAATACAACGCCCGTTCACGGACATACCGCTCTTTTCGGTGTATATGGGATGCTGGGAATCGGGTTAATGCTCTTCTGCTTACGTGGTTTAACCGTCAGAAAAGAGTGGAAGACAGGTCTGCTGAAATTCGCCTTCTGGGCAATTAACATCGGCTTGATCCTGATGGTCCTGTTAAGTCTTTTGCCAATTGGCTTAATGCAGACTTGGGCTAGTGTTCAGCATGGCATGTGGTACGCCCGTTCAGCTACCTTTATGTCGCGGGATATCGTTGCGACGTTTGTCTGGCTGCGAATCATTGGCGACAGCATTTTTGCGCTTGGCGGGCTGGCCTTGGCCTGGTTTATCATTGGTCTGAAGACCGGCTGGTCGCTTACCAGGGATCGAATTGACTACAAAGGATAACTCAGAAATATAAGATCAAATTAAAACACACGAGAATCGGGAATGCATACCGGTTCTCTTTTTTTTGTAAGATTTTCTCCCTTTTGCGAAAACCATCACAATTTCTCCTTGGCAGATTATCTGACAAAAGTCAAGACAAAGCTGTAATTTTTAGTTAACCTTCTATAAAAAGAGAACTATGATAAAAAGGACTTTTCTTTATAATCAGATAATTTAGTTCGATATTATTATATAATGTAAGAAAATATAACAAAAGTTAATGAAACATGCGAGGTGACAGTGACCAAATGGCAGACGAAACAACTTATAAGGATAAAAAGGTAATTACCATTGGAATTGTTAGTGAACTAACCGGACTATCCGAACGGCAGATTCGTTATTACGAGGAACGCAAGCTGATTTTTCCTGAGCGTACACCTGGAGGAAGCCGAAAATATTCTTTTGCAGATGTTGAGTTACTCATGGAAATTGCCAATAAAATAGAAGACGGCGTGCAAACACATGAGATTAGAAAAGAAATGATCCGCGCTCAAAATAACCTTAATAAAGAAGTAAAAAGAAAAATGATTCAAGGACAATTAAATGCCCAGTTTGGTATACGGAATGGCCCGTTTTCAAAATGAAAAACGGCTTTTTTTATTTTTCTTAACCCACAAACAGCTTTCTCTCTAAAAATTTGCGTTAGATTATCTAACATATTTATGGAATATATACTTACATAAGTGTAAAAATAAGATCATAATTGACATCTACACAAGGAGGAGAAATTAATGAATACATTGTTTTTAATCAACAGCATGTGGGTAATGCTGGGGGCAGTCCTTGTCATTCTAATGATTGGAGGCTTTATTCTGTTAGAAACAGGGTCAACCAGGATGAAAAACGCCGGTCATATTGCAGGCAAAACAATACTTACTTTTTCCATTGGATCTGTTATCTTTTGGGCTGCAGGATATGGTTTAATCTTCGGCAGAGGAAATTCGTTACTTGGTTTTTCTAACTTTTTTTACTCAGGGTATGATATAGACGGCATGTCGCTGTCAGGAGCTGTTTTCTTTTTATTCCAACTGGCCTTTGCTGGAATTTCGTTAACTATCGCATTTGGCGGATTTGCTGAAAGAGCCAAATTAAGTGTTTATCTCATTTTTTCCGTACTATTTTCCTTAATTGTCTATCCTCCAATTGCCCACTGGATCTGGGGAGGCGGCTGGTTAGCCGAGCATGGAAAACAGGATTTCGCCGGTTCAACTGTGGTACATCTTACTGGAGCAATGGCAGCCTTGGCCGCCACCATTATCCTAAAACCGCGAATTGGAAAGTTCAATAAAGATGGTTCAGCCAATAATCTTGCTGGTCATAATCAAGTGTTTACAGCTTTAAGTGTCTTATTATTATGGGTCGGCTGGTTTGGGTTTAACGCCGGCAGCACATTATCGGTGGATAAAGGATTCTTTGGCTTTGTTGCCGTCAACACGAACTTGGCAGCAGCTGCCGGTACAATCGCAGCTATGCTCATCTCTTGGATTGTACTAGGAAAAGCCGATGTCCCGATGATGCTGAACGGGGCACTCGCCGGCTTAGTAGCAATCACTGCTTCCTGCGCTTTTGTCGAAACTTGGGCAGCCGCCGTAATAGGCTTTATTGCCGGGATTCTCGTATTTTACAGTATCCGATTCTTCGAAAAAATAAAAGTTGATGATCCGATTTCCGCCCTTTCCGTTCACGGAACTGCTGGAATTTGGGGCACCTTATCCACCGGCTTCTTTGCCACAAAAGAATTAGCCACGGTCGGTCAGCCAGGATTATTTTATGGCGGCGGTTTGCACCAGCTTGGCGTTCAAGCAATGGGTGTTCTGGTATGCGGTACATTTGCTTTCATCATTTCCTTTATTCTGCTTTCAATTATGAAAGCAGTCATGAACGGGCTGCGAGTGACAGAGGAAGAAGAAATGATCGGTCTTGACTTAAGCGAACACGGCAGCTACGGATATGCAGAACTTGTTAAAACAGAACAGAAACTCAATGCCTAATCCAACCTAGAGCTTACTCTAGTTTTTGGGGAAAGGGATCAAGTAAGGGGGAACAGTATCGACGAAAGCAGCTACTGAGAAAGTAAAAGCTTTGGCTTCAGAAAATGCCCTCTTACTATTATCCCCTCTATAATGATCCCCCCTCTTTCAAGCCTCCCCCTATTTTCCCTCTATAAAAAATTTTCATAATTTTTATAACTATAAACTTTTCCTATTACATCAAGTTTGTAAACGCTATCAATGATTTTTACTAATTTGAATTGTCTGATTTTTGTATTGACCGGGTCAACATTTGGATGTATGATTATCGAAAATAAAGACTTCACAGTAACAGCGCCTATTTATATCCACATGACCAACCGGATAGAGTCAGGCGTTTCTTTTAAAATGAGTCTTTAATCGTTTAAAGCGTTTATCCTTTGAAAAAAACTTTAAGAACTTCTCTTAATCCATATTTTCAGAAAAATCAATATAATAAGGATTCGCAATCGTAACCACGAAAACGGACGGCTTGTTCAGCTCAATTAAAACCGTTCCGCAGTATGTAAGAGGAGGCGCTTATAGATGCGCAGCGATATGATTAAAAAAGGGGTTGACCGGGCTCCCCACCGCAGTCTTTTATACGCTACCGGAGTCAAAACGAGTGATTTGGATAAACCGTTTATCGGTGTCTGCAACTCGTTTATTGAAATTATCCCCGGGCATAAACATCTTAATCATTTCGGTGAAATTGTTAAGGAAGCCATCCGCGAGGCCGGCGGTATCCCATTCGAATTTAATACGATCGGTGTTGATGATGGGATCGCCATGGGGCATATTGGCATGAGATACTCACTGCCGAGCCGCGAGTTGATTGCCGACAGTGCTGAAACTGTTATTAATGCTCACTGGTTTGATGGTGTTTTTTACATTCCAAACTGTGACAAAATCACTCCAGGAATGTTAATGGCAGCCGCGAGAACTAATGTCCCATCCGTTTTTGTTTCCGGCGGACCAATGGAAGCAGGGGTGAGTTCATCAGGCCGACAGCTTTCGCTTACCTCCGTATTTGAAGGGGTAGGAGCCTACCACAATGGAACAATGACACAGCAGGAATTATTTGAAATTGAAACAAGTGCCTGTCCTACCTGTGGCTCATGTTCAGGAATGTTTACGGCAAACTCGATGAACTGCTTAATGGAAGTTTTAGGAATGACTGTTCCCGGTAACGGAACAATTGTTGCAACCTCTGAACAAAGATATGACCTGATTAAACAGGCCGCAAAATACTTAATTGAATTAATTAAAAAGGATGTTCGTCCGCGTGACATCATGACGAGAGAAGCCTTTGACAATGCTTTTGCTCTCGATATGGCAATGGGCGGTTCAACCAATACCGTGCTTCATACATTGGCGATTGCTCATGAAGCCGGAATCGAATACGATTTACGCGAGATTAATCGCATCGCCGAAAAGGTTCCTTATTTGGCAAAAATCATGCCAGCTTCCGATTATTCGATGGATGATGTCCATCGTGCCGGCGGCGTGAGTGCAATTTTAAATGAACTCTGCAAAGTCGAAGGTGCCTTAAATAAGAATTGTATCACCATTACAGGAAAAACTTTGGCAGAGAATGTAAAGGATGCAAAAATCCTGAACGAAAATGTCATTCGTCCGAAGGATCATCCATACAGCCCTGTTGGCGGCCTTTCGATTCTATTTGGAAACATCGCACCGGACGGCGCCGTCATCAAGGTGGGGGCAGTTGATCCTTCGATTAAAACATTCTTGGGTGAAGCCATCGTCTTTGATTCACAGGATGAAGCTCAGGAAAATATCAATAATGGTACTGTCAAACCGGGTCATGTAGTCGTTATCCGCTACGAAGGACCAAAGGGCGGACCGGGAATGCCGGAAATGCTTGCTCCAACTTCAGCCATTGCCGGCCGTGGCCTCGATAAAGAGGTTGCTTTGATTACTGATGGACGGTTTTCCGGCGCAAGCCGCGGAATTTCCATCGGCCACATTTCACCGGAAGCTGCAGAAGGCGGTCCAATCGCCTTAGTGCAAAATGGCGACAAAATTTTAATCGACCTAACGGCTCGTTCGATTGAACTACTTGTCGATGATGAGGAACTTGTCGAAAGACGCCGCAATTGGGTAAAACCAGAGCCCAAAATTAAAACAGGCTGGCTGGCAAAATACTCCAAGCTTGTAACTTCTGCCAATACCGGCGGAGTCATGAGGATATAATTAACCATTCTTAGGGAATTTTTAGTACCCTTCCCCTTCAACAGAAGTTAAGGTGCTAAATACGGATGAAAATTTCATAAGCAAAAATCGATGACGGGAACAGTGGAATAAGAAATTGTATTTCCAGAGAGCTGGGGTTGCTGGAAGCCCAGTAATACAACTTATTCCCGACTCATCCCCGAGTGTTAAACTGAACGGTTTTTTTACTCAGTAGGTTTAATCAGGTGTGAACGTCAAACACCTGTTACCAAAACGAAGCGTTTGACCATGTTTAACGCTTCATAAGGCAGTATTCGCAAGGATGCTGTAAACCCGGGTGGTACCGAGAAAATGTTTAGGCCTTTTTCTCCCCGATTAATCTGCTATTTTATTTAATCGCAGTTTATTTGGAGAGATTAAGGCCTTTTTCCTTTGTAAAAATGACGGTGTGTAAAAAAACACTTGTCTGCTACAGCTTTAAAAGCTCAGGAGCTGCTACATCTGGAGCGGCTTAAATAAGCATAATGGTTTAAATAAAATTTTTAAAATATTCAATTACCCACAAGGAGGGAATTACGACGTGAAAGTAGAAGCAAAGCTGGAATTCCAGACCAGTGCCGCACCGAAAACTGGTGCAGACCTTCTGATTGATCTATTGATTAAAGAAGGGGTTGAAACGATTTTTGGCTATCCGGGAGGTGCCGTTCTACCAATCTATGATGCGATCTATAAAGCGCAGGATCGGATTGGTCATATTCTTTTCCGCCATGAACAAGGTATGATTCATGCTGCAGAAGGTTATGCCCGAATTACCGGGCAGCCGGGAGTCGTCCTCGCGACTTCAGGACCCGGAGCTACCAATTTGGTCACTGGAATTACAGACGCCATGATGGATTCCTTGCCGCTCGTGGTATTCACAGGGCAGGTTGCACGTTCTGTCATTGGTACAGATGCCTTCCAGGAGGCAGATGTTATGGCGATTACGACACCCATTACAAAGCATAACTACCAGGTGCAATCGATTTCTGATCTACCAAGAATTGTAAAGGAAGCTTTTCATATTGCTTCTACCGGAAGACCAGGACCAGTCTTAGTCGATCTTCCAAAGGATGTAACCTCCGGCATCTTGTCCGAACCACTTGAGGAATCGGAGCTTGATTTACCGGGCTATCAGCCAACATACAAGCCTAACTCATTACAAATTAAAAAAATGGCAGAATCACTGGCCACAGCCCATAAGCCTGTCATTTTAGCAGGTGCGGGGGTACTTCATGCAAAGGCCACCCAGGAGTTAACAACCTTTGCGGAAAAACATAACATTCCGGTTGCCACTACGTTACTTGGCCTTGGAGCCTTCCCTGCCGACAGCCCTTTATCCTTGGGGATGGCAGGCATGCATGGAACTTATGCTGCAAACATGGCTTTATATGAAACTGATTTATTAATTAATTTTGGTGCCCGTTTCGATGACCGGCTGACTGGCAGCCTTAAACACTTTGCACCATTTGCGAAAGTAGCGCACGTTGATATTGATCCTGCTGAAATCGGCAAAAACGTACCAACGCAAATTCCAATTGTCGCAGATGCCAAGGCAGCATTAACAGAACTGCTGGAGCAAACGGAAATCTCTCCAACAACAGAGTCATGGCTGGAAAAACTCAAGCAATACAAACAAGATTTCCCGCTCTGGTATAAACATGATCCTAAAGGAATGTGTCCGCAATGGCTGATCGAAGCAGTACACAAGGTAACGAATGGTGATGCCATTGTTGCAACTGATGTTGGGCAGCATCAAATGTGGGCGGCCCAATATTACACCTTTAACAAGCCACATCGCTGGATCACATCAGGAGGACTTGGAACAATGGGTTTTGGCTTCCCGGCTGCAATCGGAGCACAAATTGCTGCACCTGAAAGTACAGTGGTGGCGATCGTTGGCGATGCAGGCTTCCAGATGACTCTGCAGGAACTTTCCGTCATATACGAACGGAACCTGCCGGTCAAAATTATCATCGTCAATAATGGAGCACTTGGAATGGTTCGCCAATGGCAAGAACTTTTATATGAGAATCGCATTTCCCATTCCCTGCTTCATTCACATCCTGATTTTGTGAAATTAGCTGAAAGCTATGGCATTCGCGGCGTCAGGATTGATAATCAGGAAGACTTGGTCGCTTCTTTGCCGGAATTGTTCGCTTTTGAGGGACCGGTTTTAGTTGATTGCCGTGTCCTGCAGCAGGAAAAAGTTTTTCCAATGATTGCTCCTGGTAAAGGGCTTCATGAAATGATTGGGGTGAAACCAGTATGAAACGCATTATAACCTTAACTGTCCAAGACCGAAGCGGTGTGCTCAACCGTGTCACCGGTCTGCTGCAAAGACGACAATTTAATATTTCCAGCATTTCCGTCGGCCCTACTGAAACCGAAGGCGTTTCAAAAATGACCCTTGTCGTTGATGTCGAAGATGGGCAGCGGCTGGAACAAGTGACGAAACAATTAAACAAGCAAATTGAAGTACTCAAGGTATCCGATATTACTGATAAGGCCATTGTCGCTCGCGAGCTGGCACTGATCAAAGTATCATCAGGTTCCCAACTGCGCAGCGAAATTAACGGGCTGATTGATCCATTCCGGGCGATTATTGTAGACGTGTGTAAGGAAAGTATTACCGTTCAAGTCACAGGTAAACCGGAAAAAGTTGATGCCCTGATTGATCTGCTTCGCCCCTTTGGAATTAAAGAAATTGCCAGAACCGGCTTGACCGCCAGCTTACGCGGCCATCAGCCTCAAAGTAACGAACAAACACCATACTCATTAACAGCCCGTTAATACGGGTTTATATAATCTACTATTTTTTGAAAGGATGAAATAATCATGGCAAAAGTACTTTATAACGGAGATATTCAAGAAGAAGTTTTACAAGAAAAAAAAATCGCCATCATTGGCTATGGCTCACAAGGTCATGCTCATGCCCTCAACCTAAAGGAAAGTGGATTTGATGTAGTGGTTGGCTTACGTCAAGGTAAGTCTTGGGACAAAGCCGTTGAAGATGGCCTAGATGTGATGAATGTAGCTGAGGCAACGAAAGCCGCAGATGTAATCATGATCCTTCTGCCAGACGAAATGCAGCCAAAAGTATATCAGGAAAGCATCAAAGATAATCTTGAAGCCGGCAATGCTTTAGTGTTTGCACATGGATTTAACATTCACTTTAACCAAATCGTTCCGCCAGCAGATGTGGACGTATTCATGGTTGCTCCTAAAGGACCAGGACATTTGGTACGCCGTACTTATACAGAAGGCGCCGGGGTTCCTGCCCTATATGCAGTATATCAAGATTATTCAGGCGCTGCCCGTGACCTTGCCCTTGCTTATGCAAAAGGAATTGGTGCTGCCCGCGCAGGCGTATTGGGAACTACCTTCCAAGAAGAAACGGAAACGGACCTATTTGGTGAGCAAGCCGTACTTTGCGGTGGTGCTACTGCCCTGATCAAGGCAGGCTTTGAAACACTTGTGGAAGCCGGCTACCAGCCTGAAGTAGCCTACTTCGAGTGCTTACATGAAATGAAATTAATCGTTGACCTTTTATACGAAGGCGGCTTGGAAAACATGCGCTATTCTATCTCTGATACCGCTCAGTGGGGCGATTTCGTATCAGGACCACGCGTAGTGAATGAAGATACAAAAGCCCGTATGAAAGAAGTATTAAAAGACATCCAGACAGGTGTATTTGCCAAAGGCTGGATTTTAGAAAACCAAGCTGGCCGGCCGCAGTTTAATGCAATCAACCGGGCCGAGAATAATCATTTAATCGAAAAAGTCGGCCGTGAGCTTCGCTCTTTAATGCCATTTATTAAAAAACCTGTAAATGAGAAGAAGGAAGTGGTGGTCAATGGTTCACGTTAACATCTTCGACACAACTTTACGTGATGGTGAGCAGTCCCCTGGTGTGAATTTAAACCAGCTGGAAAAATTGGAAATTGCCAGACAGCTTGAACGGTTTGGAGTTGACATTATGGAGGCCGGTTTTCCGGCTTCCTCTCAAGGAGATTTTGAAGCGGTAAGAGCGATTGCGCGAACAATCAAAAATTCCTCCGTTACCGGACTGGCACGGGCGATTAAATCGGATATTGACATTGCGTGGGATGCGTTAAAAGATGCAGCGGAACCAAGATTGCATGTGTTCATTGCCACCTCCCCTATCCATATGCAATACAAACTGATGAAAACACCAGAACAAGTCGTACAAACGGCGGTTGACATGGTTTCATATGCAAAGCAAAAGTTTACTCATGTGGAATGGTCAGCTGAAGATGCCTCGCGTTCTGACCTTGATTTTCTTGTTCAAATTATTACCAAGGTGATCGATGCCGGTGCCACCGTCATCAATCTTCCTGATACCGTCGGCTATACAACACCGGAAGAATATGGCCGGATGTTCCGTTACATTCGCGAAAATGTACCCAACATTCATAAAGCAGCCCTTTCCTGTCACTGTCATGACGACCTTGGAATGGCCGTAGCCAATTCCCTGGCAGCGATTGAAAATGGGGTCACACAGGTGGAAGGTACGATAAATGGCATTGGTGAACGTGCCGGTAATGCCTCTTTAGAGGAAATCGCCGTTGCCTTAAATATTCGTAAGGATCGTTATCCATATACAACGAATCTAGTTTTAAAAGAAATTAAACGCACCAGTGACTTAGTCAGCCGCTTTACCGGCATGAAGGTTCCCGGTAATAAGGCAGTTGTCGGTAAAAATGCCTTTGCCCATGAGTCCGGGATTCATCAGGATGGCGTATTAAAAAATGCCCTTACCTATGAAATTATTACTCCTGAAATGGTCGGCGTTCAGTCCAATGATCTCGTTCTCGGAAAACACTCCGGGCGCCACGCTTTTAAGGATAAAATCGAACAAATGGGCTTCGAGCTATCTGCTGAGAAGCTTAACGAAGCATTCACAACATTTAAACAGCTAACCGACCGGAAGAAAGAAGTAACCGATGAAGATTTATTTACCATCTTGATCGATATTCAAACGGCAGCTGTCGATGTCAAAAAATATGAACTGGTTGCTTTCCAGGTTCAATACGGTTCTGCAAACCTGCCAACTGCTACAGTTGCCTTAACTACTCCCGACGGGGAAAGAGTCGAAACGGCACGCACTGGCAGCGGCAGCGTTGAAGCCCTGTACAACACGTTAGAGGCCCTGATAAAGGAAAGAATTCATTTAACCGACTTTACCTTAAGCTCAGTCGGCAGCGGCCGCGACGCCTTGGCAGAAGTCCATGTAAAAATGTCCGTCAACGACACAAACGTCAGCGGACGCGGCTCTTCCCAAGACGTCCTGGAAGCATCCGCCAAAGCCTTCATCAACGCTGTCAACCGCGTATTCTTTAACCAAACCATTGCAGTAAAAGAACCAGTACTCTAATATACATTTACTTTTTGTAATTTAATGGTATTCGGTGTCAGGCACCACTCGTGGACAAATGTCTTCCAGTGGTGGACACATTATTTTCCATATTTATTTTAGTATGAGGTACCGTCATTTTTCAAATTTATAAGGAGGTTGCTCTAATGAAAAAACGTATTGTTTTACTTCCCGGTGATGGGATCGGTAAGGAAGTCATGAATTCCGCAAAGGAAGTATTGTCCGCGATTGCGGAAGAATTTAATCACACATTTAACTTTGAGACCCATGAAATCGGAGGAGCAGCCATTGATAGTTACGGCACACCTCTTCCGGAAACAACTGTAGATGCCTGTAAACAGGCAGATGCAGTTTTACTTGGTGCTGTCGGCGGACCTAAATGGGACCAAAATCCGTCTCATCTTCGCCCGGAACGGGGTTTGTTGGGAATCCGAAAAGCTCTTGATCTATATGCCAATTTGAGACCAGTCAAAGGATTCAAAAAACTGCTGCATGCCTCCCCATTAAAGGAAGAGGTTATTTCAGGAAGCGACCTCCTTATTGTACGTGAATTAACTGGCGGGCTTTACTTCGGTACACCAAGCGAACGACGCAATAACGGTCAGGATGTAGTTGATACTCTTGCTTACAGCCGCAAAGAGATTGAAAGGATCGTAGATAAAGCCTTCCAAGCTGCCCAAGGACGGCGCGGCCGCCTTACCTCAGTCGACAAAGCAAACGTTCTTGAATCCAGCAAGCTCTGGCGTGAAATTGTCGAAGAGAAAAAGACTCAGTATCCTGATGTTGTAGTGGAGCATGTTTTAGTTGATGCAGCTGCCATGAAGCTGATTACAAATCCTACTCAATTCGACGTTATTGTCACTGAAAACATGTTTGGCGACATTTTAAGCGATGAAGCATCCGTTTTAACCGGCTCCTTGGGGATGCTCCCATCTGCTAGTTTAAATGAGTCCGGGGTAGGTCTTTACGAACCGGCGCACGGCTCGGCACCTGATATCGCCGGCAAAGGAATCGCCAACCCGCTGGCGATGATTTTATCAGCAGCGATGATGCTCCGTTATTCTTTCAATTTAAATGACGAAGCAAAATTGATTGAAGATGCGGTTGAAGCTATCCTTGATTCCGGTTTCCATACTGCTGACCTGAAGGTTCAAAATGGCCGGCAGGTAGGCACGGTAGAAATGACTCATCTAGTCGTTGACTACATTAAGACTCAATCTGCTTCTAAATGTATCGCCAGCTGTTATTATTAATTGTTTAACTGATTAACTGGCGTTGCGGGAAAACCGCGTTTGTTTTTGTGGTTTTCCCGAACTTTTTATTGGTAAGCTATTCTATTTATAACAGTTACCGGCAAGTTTTGGCCCATTACCGGCAAGTCGGGAATATTTCTTGCATTTACTAGACTTACCAAAATCTATTAACGTGAGGAAGGAACACAATGCAAACTCCAAAAAACATTATTCAAAAAATTTGGGAACAGCATGTTGTCCATCAAGAGGAGGGAAAACCAGATTTACTTTATATCGATCTGCATCTCGTCCACGAGGTAACCTCTCCGCAAGCGTTTGAAGGTCTTCGCATGAACGGCCGCAAAGTCCGCCGTCCAGATCTTACTTATGCGACAATGGACCATAATGTTCCAACCCGTGAACGTCATATGATCAAGGACCCCATCTCGAAAAAACAAATAGATACCTTAAAACAAAACTGTCAGGAATTTGGCGTTACCCTTGCCGACATCAACCATCCGGATAACGGAATTGTCCACGTCATCGGCCCTGAACTCGGCCTCACCCAGCCGGGAAAAACGATTGTCTGTGGTGACAGCCATACCTCGACACACGGTGCCTTCGGCGCGCTTGCCTTCGGAATTGGGACAAGCGAAGTGGAACACGTCCTGGCAACCCAAACACTTTGGCAGGCACGTCCTAAAACTTTGAATGTCAAAGTAAACGGTAAACTGGGTACCGGCGTTACCGCTAAAGACTTGATCTTAGCGATTATCGGAAAATTTGGTGTGAAGTTTGGAACCGGCTATGTCATTGAATATACAGGTGAAGCGATTCGTGCAATGTCGATGGAAGAACGCATGACCGTTTGTAACATGTCAATTGAAGGCGGTGCCAGAGCGGGATTAATTTCCCCAGATGATACGACAATTGAATATTTACGGGGCCGGAAATATGTTCCCCAAGGGGAAGCTTTTGAAGCAGCGGCAGCTCGTTGGAAGGCGCTTGCTACTGATGAAGGGGCCGTTTATGATGCGGTTGTCGAAATCGATGCCGCGGAAGTCGAGCCACAGGTAACCTGGGGAACAAATCCTGGCATGTGTATTCCGGTCACAGCAAACGTCCCTAGCCCCGAAGACACTGAAAAAGCCAGCGAAAAGGATGAAATCAAGCGTGCCCTCAAGTATATGGGACTTGAAGCCGGTCAGCCTATTTCCAGCGTCAAAATTGACCATGTCTTCATCGGTTCCTGCACAAACTCCCGACTAAGCGACCTGCGTAAAGCGGCAGAAGTTATCCGCGGTAAAAGAGTGGCCCCTTCTGTCAAAGCCATTGTTGTACCTGGCTCCTTCAGCGTGAAATTAGCTGCAGAAAAAGAAGGCTTAGATCAGGTATTTACAGAAGCAGGCTTTGAATGGCGCGATTCCGGCTGCAGTATGTGCTTAGGAATGAACGATGACATCATTCCATCCGGGGAACGCTGTGCGTCTACATCGAACCGAAACTTCGAAGGCCGTCAAGGCAAGGGTGCCCGCACCCATCTTGTCAGCCCGGAAATGGCAGCAGCGGCCGCGATTGCCGGTCATTTCGTAGATGTTCGCAAGTTCACTGCCCAGGAGGTTATGTAACCATGGAACCATTACGTATACACGAAGGACTTGTTTGTCCGTTAAATCGGACAAATATCGATACAGACCAGATTATTCCAAAACAATTTTTAAAGCGGATTGAACGCAGCGGCTTCGGGCAATTTCTGTTTTACAATTGGCGTTTTGATGACGATGGCAATCCACGCCCTGATTTCCCATTGAATGCATCACAATATAAAGGCGCCTCGATTTTAGTGGCGGGTGAAAACTTTGGCTGCGGTTCCTCTCGTGAGCATGCCCCATGGGCGATTCAAGATTTCGGCTTTAAAGTCATTATCGCTCCAAGCTATGCTGATATTTTTAAAAACAACTGTGTGAAAAACGGCATTCTTGCCATTCAAGCAACTGAAGAGGAAGTTCAGACAATCATCAAAAAGGCGGAAACTAAAGGGTACACCTTAACGGTAAATCTTGAGAAGCAAGTCGTTACCGACAAAGAGGGATTCGAGATTCATTTCGATATTGCTCCTTACCCGAAAGAAATGCTGCTGAACGGCTGGGACGAAATCGGGGTTACCTTAAATTATGAGGATAAAATTAAGCAATATGAACTAGCCCATTCTTAAATGAGCCCATTTCCCGGGCTCATTTTTTTCGGCATTTCATCACGAAATTTTTTTGCAATAGTTTCTCTAATCCTTTTTTGCGGACTTACTACAAAAAGTCATAAGAAAAGCTTCACTCATAATTTTGAGCAAAGCTTTTTTAGGGCTAGAATTCTGGTAACTGATCCAAATTATTTTCTTTAATTCCATCCGGTTCACTGCGAATAATCTCTCGACCGTATTTATGAAACACATCTACATGGGCAATGTTGCCTGCCTTTGCCTCATCCAGAGCCGTCAGATAATCAAGTTCGCGGCCGGTATTGGTTTTAAAAGCAATAAGATCACCCTCATCATTTTTCTTAACAGCAACAAACTCTTCCTTTCCATCAGAGTTCCTTTCCCGTGCTTCGTCCTGTACCTGCAGTTTGCTTTGCTGCTTATATTGTTCATAGATTTTTTCAAAATCATTCTGTCCCATCATTTCCACCTCCCAGCATTATAAGTATCTTTCTTTTTAATAAAAAATATCCAGAAAACCCCAAACTGTCCACCCCACGTGGACAAATCGCTACATTTGTCCACGTGAGGTGCCTGACACCAATTATTTAATTGTCTTTTTGTCCTTGCTGGTGATGATGATTTCGTATGGGTCGCCTTTTATCTTTTTCCAAATTTCTTCTGAGTGGATGAAGTCTTCTGTCATTGCTTTTAGATCAGATGCTAATTCGGTTGCTTTCGGGTCTGTGCTTTTGAGCTTGATTCGGATGTGGATTTGCATTTTTTCTCCATTTAAGCTTTTGTAGCCTACACCGGAGACTTGATATTTTTTGTAGGTCATGAATTCACTGCCGATTCCGCTAACGGCATCGCTCCAGCGTCTATATTGCTGTTCTTTTGCCTGATTAAATATCCTGTATTTTACTTGAACCGAGTCTTTTCCTGCTGATTGTAAAGCCTCTTCTACGGCCTTTTTAATTTCGGCTATTTTATCTTTTGTTTCTGTATTAGGAAACTCCAGTTCAATCGTTTTTGGACCGCCACCCCAGACTTGTTCGTACCCATGAGCATCAAGGATTGGTTTTACAATATCAAAGACCTCCCTTGTCTCCTTGTCAATTTGAGCCTGTTTCTTTTTCCACTCCTCCGGCTCATCTACAAATTTTCGGACTCGCACATAATAATCCTCATACCTTGTACCCTTATATTTTTCACCATGAATGATTTGGAAAGAAATTTTCTCAACCTCAGGTTTCATCTTTTCTACCTTTTCTTCTGATGTATCGAGAAAAACATATACTCCTTCCTTATTTCCGCCGACATGCTCCTGTACCCGTCTAACCGGGTACCCCTCCTTTTTAAGTTCCTTCGAAATTAAATCGGAGAGGTTTTCGTTAAATCGATCATAGATCGCACTTAGTGGCGGAATTTTACCAAGAAATTTAGCCATTGTCGGTGAAACAAAACCTGACCCAGCAAACAAGAGAATACTGGCTACTGCGGCGCAAGTAAAAGTACTAACTTTCTTTCCGAAAGTCCATTGCTTCTTCACCTTTTTTTGGAACTGATTCCATTCCTGACTAACCTGCTCCATTCGTTCCTCAGTAAACTCGCCTTCTTTATATCTTTTAGGAAGTTGTTTGGTAAACCTTTCAAGAGAAACGGGAACCTGGATTTCATCCAGTTCGACCTCTTTTTTAGATTCCATTTGTTTTTACCTCCAACAAATATTTGTTGTCCTTTTTCATTAGTTCGGCCAATTTTTTCCGTCCCCGGACCAGCCTTGTTTTTATCGTATTGTTTTTTTCATTTAAGATCAGGCTAATCTCTTTAATTGATAGATCTTCATAATAGTGTAGAAGAATTGGCACACTCTGCTCTTTTGGCAGGCTCATGATAAGGGATTGCAATTCCTGCTTATTTTCATTTTGCACCGCCTGGGATTGCACCGATTCCGAGATCATTTTTTCCAAGGCTTCAGGATTTTCCTCAATATCAGAATAATGATTCCTTGCATTCTTTCGGTAGACATCAATCGAGCGGGAATACACAAGCCGGTAAAACCAGGCCTTAAATTGCCGGATATCCTTGTTTCTCATAATACTTATATAGCAATCTTCCAATGCGATTTGCACAGCATCCTCAGCTAACTCCTTTGAATGGAGAATCAGATAAGCAGTTTTAAATGCTGCGGGTAGTAATTCTTCCACTAGCAAACTAAATGCCTCTTCATCCCCCAATCGGATCCGATTTAGTAAATATTTTACTTTATCCAAATGGTAGGGCCCCTTTCCATTTCATTGTGTCTACTTATTATGTCGTTTTTGAGGATGGATTTGGTTTCATTTTCTGGATAATTTTTTCGAAAAAACTTATATAATACAATTATTAAGTATTTCTGGAGTGAGACATCATGCTCAATTTAGCAAAAAATCATGACCCGCGGAAAAATACGGAACTGCTGGCGCAATTTACTGGCAAGCAATTAGATATACGTGCAGTTCTCGAAGAAACGAAACAACTTTTCCTGGAATGCTCCTTAAAGGAAATCCCTTTTCCTTCAGGAAAGGACTGTAAACACTCGCTTCCTTTTTCACAAAGAATCGGGTTGGTTCTGTTTTGGCCCTTTTCAAGGCCCGTTGAAAAAACGGTGCCCGTCCAAATTAAGGTTGACGATCATGGAAATGTGTATCCGGATTGGATGCAAAAACTCGACGATGAATACAGGCAATTAATCGAGAACGTAACGAAAGAGGTGAATCTAACGGATTTCGGTGCGGTTGGAGACGGAAAAACGGACTGTACTGCCGCCTTCCAAAAGGCAATTGGGAAAGGCAAAGTAAAACTGATCATTCCGGAGGGAACTTTCATTACAAAAGGTATTCGCCTGCCCTCCTATACATGGCTTGTCGGTGCTGGAAAAGGTGCCACCACAATCAAATTACATAACAAAGCCAAAAAAGGAACGAGACTGTTAACCAATGCTAACCATTGGCAGGGAAACCACCACATTATGGTTCAGGGACTCAGCCTTGATTGGAATGTCGAACGGCTTGGGAGCATTCCGAAAACAAGCACCTGGGGAAATCACTCCAGCTGTTTAACCTACGCGAATGTAATCTATGGCTGGGTAAAAGATGTCGAGGCCATCAATCCGGGGCTGCACGGTTTTGATATTTCCTCGACACTGTACAATTATGCTGGCGACGGCAGGCGCGCCCGGGGTGGCAGCAAGTATGTTTGGATTGACAACGTTAATAGCTGCGGCTTTGGTGATGACGGCATCACCACCCACCATAGTGATTATATTTTGATTTCTAATTCCCACATGTGTGACCCAAGTGGACGAGCCCATCGGAAAGGTTGTTCCAATTCGAATGGAATCGAAATCGATGATGGCTCACAAAACGTCGTGCTGGTAAACAATTCGACTGCCCGTTGTTTCGGCGGGGTGGAAATCAAAGCACACCAAAATTCTTCAGCAGCCGCGAATGTCCAGATTATCGGACATCTTTCGGTGAACGACAACCGTTCCTATAATTTCCGCCACATTGGGCATCACAAAATGGAAGATCCGGAGTCGAAAACGGCGTTCAATATTTTGGCAACGAACCTCGTCTCAATTGAGCCTGTGTCTACGGATTTATATAAAAATTCCACACCACGCAGTTTAGTCGTTTCCGGATATAAAAATGTCGTCCTTAATCATTTCACAGCCATTGGCAACCCGAATTATGATTATTATGGCGGCCCGGTCGCAGCGATTCAGTACCGGGCAAGAAATGTGATCCTGAGTAATTTCTCTTTCAAAAACTTTACAACCGCAGGTACAGGCATTAAGGTGTTCGGCGGAAAAAACCGGGCGGACTCTGTCCGTATTCGCCATGTTGAAATCTGTAATTCAACCATGGAAGCTGTTTCTATTGGCCAGGGCATTCGGGATTTAACAGTAGAAAATGTTAAATGACTGGCAAGTCTGTTAGAGCGAAGGCAGAGGCGTAGTTGAATTATGCGACACAGGAAAGGAAATATCAAACATAATCTTAACAAAAATTAAAGCGCCAAAAGCTTATTTTTGGCGCTTACGCTTTTCTTATTTTTCAATTGTCATTTCGTCAACAAGCTTTTCGGCAACCCTACGATATAAACTGCTCATATGGACGAGGGAAGCAATCATCAGCACATGTTCTAGATAATGCGACTTATCAACTTGTCCGTCGCCAATTTCTTCCTTCACTTCTACCACTCGTTTGTCAATATCCTCGTTAAAATCTGCAACATTCTTTTTAGCTAAGTTTAAATAGCTGTTATAAAAGGAATCCAAATCAATTTCATTGTTGAGAATCTTCTTGTTGATTCCATCCAGGGTCGTCTTAATATCATTGATCGAAAGTGCAGCCTTCAACTGGTATATGAGACTAATTAAAATAAGATGCTCCTTGGAATACTTTTTGTTTCTAATCGGAAAAATCAGCTTTCCCTTTGCATAATTATTAATCATCGTCTTCGTTAAGACCTTTTCCGAATCATTCCGTTTCGATTCAGCAAATGTTTTCTCAAACAACTGAATCACTTGATCCATGTATAAATCGATCTGTGGTATTTCTTCTAAAGTTAAATTGGCCTCCAAGTCAAGCTTTTCAATAATTTGATTGATCGTTTCCATAATTTTATCCTCGTTTGTCATGTGATATTTTTCATTATACATGAGAAAATTGGCATTGACTAGATTATAATATAATTGTATTATAATATGTAGTTATTAAAACTATATGATGTCTTGAGGAGGCAAATTGCATGAATAGTTACATACGGGAACCTATTAATGGACTAACACATTTAGCCGGCGCTATTTTATCATTTATTGGACTTCTGGCAATGGTGATTAAAGCATCGATCACGACGCCTACGCCGCTTGCGATAACGGCTGTGATCATTTTCGGGATTAGTATGATATTGCTTTATTCCGCTTCGGCTACCTATCACATGGTTATTGCCAAGGACAAAGTGATTGCCTTTTTAAGACGCCTTGACCATTCTATGATCTTTATTCTGATAGCCGGGACCTATACACCGTTCTGCTTCATCAGTTTAAGCGGAAAAACCGGGGCCATTCTGTTTTCGGTAATTGCCGCAGTTGCCATCAGTGGTGTTGTTTTTAAAATGATCTGGTTTCGTTGCCCCCGCTGGATTTCAACCGCTTTGTATATCGCCATGGGATGGATGATCATCTTTGTATTCTCGCCTCTTGCTGGCAGCATAAACCCAATCGGGTTGTTTTTATTAGTGCTCGGGGGAATTTTTTATACTGTTGGCGGCGTCATTTACGGATCAAAACCAAGGTTTTTGCAATTCAAGCATTGGGGCTTCCATGAAATTTTTCACGTATTTATCTTGCTCGGCAGCCTGGCTCATTTCCTCAGTGTATTTCTCTATGTAATTTAAAAATATCAACTTATAAGAAAACGCCGTTTATGAAAAAGCGGCGTTTTTTATTTTTCTAAAAAAGTTACGAATTTCCCCTCTCTTTAACAGGCAAGATAGCTTAAAATAAGAATGTTGTTTTTTCGCAAACAAGAATTACTATTTCATCGAGGTGTTTATTTTGTTTCGACTAGTTTTTCAAGTCATCGTCATTGGACTTTGTTCTATCCTTTATGGATTCGCTTTAAATACGTTTCTTATACCACATAAATTGACTTCAGGTGGTGTAACTGGAATAGCCTTTTTCATCCATCACTTTTCAAATATTAATACAGGCACGATCGTCTTTATTCTTAACATTCCATTATTTATTTTGGGCCTCATTTATTTAGGAAGAAAGTTTGTCTTTCTGACAATATATTCGGTTACCGTTCTGTCATTAAGTATGAAAATTATTCCAACGAATGCGATTAGCCCTGATATTATGTTGTCCTCGATCATCGGCGGGGCGATTTATGGAATAGCTGTTGGTATTTTAATCAGAATGGGAGGTTCAACCGGAGGGACCGATATCGTCAGCCTCGTACTTGCGAAAAGGAAGAATTGGCAGGTCGGCTTTTTGAATACATGTATGAATCTGATGGTTGTCGGTATTTCTGGTCTCATTTTCGGCTGGAATATCACGCTTTATACGATTATTGCGATTTATGTTGCCGGCCGCGCCATTGATATGGTTTACACGACGCAAAATAAATTAACATTAACGATTGTCACAGAAAAATATAACGAGTTAAGTGATGCGTTAATTCATTTGCATGCCCGGGGAGTGACCATGACGGATGCCGAAGGAGCGTACACCCATAAGCCTAAAAAAGTGTTAACCACCGTTATTACCAAATTCGAGTTAAATGAAACAAAACATACGATTCGAACGGTTGACCCGAAAGCGTTTGTGAACATCACGCAAACGTTGGAAGTTATGGGACGGTTCCGCAAAGATTAATCTTAAAGATCGTATCGAAAAGGCAACATCAGGATCGACAGCAAAATTCGGTACTAAATGTTAATTATGAAAAATCGGCCGCAATGTGCGTGCCGATTTTTATTTCTTATTAGTTTGGGTAAGCCGCTGTAGTTCCTCTAACAAGACGACTGCATGATTATAAACCGGATCTTTCGCGCCATACAGGAGCGTAACTCTGTCTTTTTCAGCAAGCTCAAATATTTGCTTAACCGCTTGGATTTGCGGTTCGCTGGTATGAAGCTCTTCAAGATATCGCTCACGAAACTCTGCAAACAACTTGGGCTTATGGCAAAACCATTTCCTAAGTTCAGGACTGGGGGCAACATCTTTGAGCCAAACAGTCAGCCGCGCATTCTCCTTCGAAATCCCCCGCGGCCACAACCGATCGACTAAAATTCGGCTCCCATCCGCCTCATCATACGGATCATACACCCGCTTCAGAAAAATATTTGACATCATTTCACCTCCCATTTAGCAGCAACGAACCTAAATCCTTACTCCAGCTACGTACATTTACCTACTTTTCCAATTAATGTGTCCACCCTACGCGGACAAATGTCCACGGACGGTGTCAGGCACCAATTTTACAGTAGTTAATCTTCATCTTTTACATCCGGGTCTTCAGGGATGGGGTCGTTTAGGATTTCTTCGATGAGCTGTTTGTATTTTTCCATTTGTTTTAAGTGGGTATTGAATTGTTCTTTGTTGATTAAGTATTGGCTGCCGTCATAGAGGGCACGAATTTTCCGGTGCTGGATTAATTTTTCAACACTTGCTTGTGGAATTGATAGATATTCTGCTGTTTCCTTCACAGTTAAATACATGTAAACGTTACTCCTTTTTCAAAAATTCTAGTTGCTCGACCACCTATCAGGCTCTTCCTTTAGTCATCGGCTTGTAACAAGGAATTTAAAACTGCCTCCTCTCTGATCTTAAACCTATTTCTCTTGTTTTCATTTCCCAATCCCCGGCCGATGGTCAAGGAAATTTTGTCCGGCAAATCCCCTGACCTCATCTTCAGAGTAATGTTTTAATAGCTCATTAATCAGATTTTGCTGTTTCGAGGCATCCTCCAAATCTACCACAAGGGAGGTGATACCATCAAAATCGGACCCTAAGCCAATTTGTTTTACACCGCCCAATGAACAGAAGTGGTCGATATGCTTCACCAGATCGGTAATGGTTGCCTCTCCCGTTTCTTTAATAAAAGGAGGATTATAGACAACGTGGATCAACCCGCCTTTTTTAAACATTGCCGTTGCCTGCTCGTCAGTTAAATTCCTCGGGTGGTTACAAAGTGTTCTGGCATTCGAATGACTGGCAATCGGGTACTGGGCTAATTCAATGACATCCCAGATACCCTTATCACTCAAATGAGAAACATCAGTAAATATTTGATGCTGATTATTAAGCGAAACAATTTCTTTTCCCAACAGCGTCAACCCGCCACCGCGCGGTTCACCTGCCCCATCCGCTGCCAAGTTGGCGTTGTTCCAGGTCAAACCGACTGAGCGGACACCTAGCTGATAAAGGATGTGGAGCTTTGCTAAATCATTGCCAATCGCATCGACACCTTCCAGCGTTAACATCGCGCCAATCTGGCCGATTTTTAGCCGATCAAAATCAGACCAATCTTTAATATGAACCATGTCCGGATTTTTCCCAAGCACCTCTTGGTAAAAATAATCTATTTGTTCAAGTGCAACCTGAAATTTTTGATCAGACGGCAACTCCGGCTCAATGAAGATTGCAAAACACTGAACCTTTACCTGGCCCTGATGCAGCCGCGCTTTATTAGCCTGGAGCTCAGGGGCATCAGCAAAACGAAGCATTCCCTTCGTTTCCCACAGCCTCCACAAAACATCGCAATGTAAATCGATGATATTCACCACCACCAACTCCTTTTCTCAAAAGTGTAGCACAAATCTTCCGATGGTAAAGAAAAAGAGCCGGGAATCTCTCTAGATCTATACACAAAAATTAGGAAATTAGGTTACACGGCGGGGCTATATGAACACTTTTGACAGAGTGTTATCCAGGAAAGTGCTCATGGCGGGGCTCCATGAACACTTTTGACAGAGTTATCAGTCAAGTCCTTGTTTATGTGTAAATTCACTGGCAAGTGCTTTCAACCTAGCCCTCTTATTTTTTTAGCGAAACTTCCATGGATTTTTTACTTCATATCCGGTAAGGGATGTCAAATGGTTTTCAA
>NZ_JAESWB010000232.1 GCF_016765675.1 Neobacillus paridis | reverse complement strand
CGTTCCGTCTGGATGCGAATGAGTTCAATGGCAGGACGAAGGTGCAGTTGCTGGTGGAGCATGCGGAGGCGGCTTGAAGAAGTGAAAGTGCGGCAAGTTCGTTGATTGGGCACGGCCAGGTTCGATGGCCAACAACGGGCAGTGCCCCAGGCGGCAGCATGCTGCGCATGGGCTGCTGACTCCCGGCCTCTTCCTCGGTTTCGCCCTCCCCTTCAGTTATAATCGCCGGTTTCCCCCGCACGAGACGCACACACCATGGAAGCAGAACGCCTCAATTCCCTATCGGCCTTGCTGGCCGACCTGACCACCCGGGAAGCTGAACTTCGGAGGTATCTTTGACTTCGATAACAAGTCAGAGAAACTAGAGCAGGTCAACCAGGAACTCGAAGATCCCACCGTCTGGAACGACCAGAAACGCGCGCTGGCCCTTGGCCAGGAGAAGAAGGCGCTGGAAGGCGTAGTCCATTCCCTTACCGACATCGATGCCGGACTGCGCGATGCCCGCGACCTGTTCGACATGGCCCGCGAAGAGCAGGACGACGATACGCTCGAAGCCATCGAGGCCGACGCGGCCGGCCTGCAGAAGCAGGTGGAAACCCTGGAATTCCGCCGCATGTTCGCCAACCCGATGGACCCCAACAACTGCTTCATCGACAT
>NZ_JAESWB010000231.1 GCF_016765675.1 Neobacillus paridis | reverse complement strand
TGGCAACCTTGGTAGTCTGCCCGTCGCCATTGCCACCGACTAGCGTGATGTTCTTGCCCATCAGTTCAAAGAGCGGCTTGACGACGCCGAATGCCTCCTTCGAGCCGCCGACCATGATGGTCAGCGAGGCTGCCTTGGCGCCGACCTCGCCGCCCGACACCGGCGCGTCAAGGTATTCGCAGCTCAAGGCGTTGATGCGCTGGGCAAAGGTCTTGGTGGCAATGGGCGAGATCGAGCTCATGTCCACCACGATCTTGCCGGGCGTGAGGCCTTTTGCGACCCCGTCCTCGTCAAACAGCACGGCTTCCACGTGTGGCGTGTCGGGCACCATGACGATGATGACGTCGGCGCGCTTGGCCACCTCGGTGGCGGACGTGCAGACCGTTGCACCGCCTTCGATCAGCGAAGCCGGTGGATTCCTTCTGTCATGCAGATACAGCTTATGTCCTCCAGCCTGCAGGTTGGCCGCCATTGGCGCGCCCATGATGCCCAGCCCGATAAATCCAATTTTTGTCATGCTCAGTCTCCGTG
>NZ_JAESWB010000230.1 GCF_016765675.1 Neobacillus paridis | reverse complement strand
CTTGCTGGCGTACCCAGCGGCGCAGCGTTTCAGGTGTACAGCCGATCTTGGCGGCTATCGATTCGATCGCGGCCCACTGCGAACTGTACTCACTGGCAGCCTCGCTGACCATGCGCACGGCGCGCTCCATAACTTCGCGGGAATACTTGGGTTGCTTCTTCATGACTCCATTCTCTCAAACAATGGAGCCTCTACAAAAACCGGGGCGATTCAAAGCAAACTATTACGGGCAGTTGAGCGGTCAGGTAACACAGGCCTGACTCACACTAACCGGCCTCCACGAAGGCCGGACCGGTTCAAATAGAGCAATCGCTTCAAGTGGCGGCTCGTTACTACGCGACACCAAGGACTGTGCGGGCATATGCTAGCAGAAAGCCCAACCATACAGCCGAGGATAGTATCGGCGAACCGCTCGTAGATTAGCGGCGCCGCCGACACATGGCTCACGTCGCCGTTTCAGAAAGAAAAATTGAAAATACAGTATCAACGGCAGTCGCGATATTTTTATGCCGCGTAACGGTGGACGTGATAGTGAGCACCACCATCATGGTCAGAAAAATGAGTGATTAGTTTCCTGGTAT
>NZ_JAESWB010000023.1 GCF_016765675.1 Neobacillus paridis | reverse complement strand
GGTAGTTGGGGCACGTGCCCCTGTGAGAGTAGGACGCTGCCGGGCAAACAAAAAAGACAATCTGCATAGGTTGTCTTTTTTGTTTTGTTAAATTAGTAATATTTTCTCATATATTTTATGTTTTGTTCCTATAAGATTTGGAGAAAATCATAGTGTAGTGATTCGTTGCATCTTAGGAAAAAATTAAGTATAATTAATGTCAAATATAGTCAAAGTCAGATCGAAGTGGGGGTGCGAAGATGAGGAACATCTCCGATATTATTGAGCAATATTTAAAGCGGGTTTTAGAGTTGAGTGAAGCGGACCATGTGGAGATAAAGAGAAGTGAAATAGCTGATAAATTCCAGTGTGTACCGTCACAAATAAATTACGTTATCAATACCCGATTTACAATCGAGAGGGGCTATATTGTCGAAAGTAAACGTGGTGGCGGGGGATATATCCGTATCATGAAAGTGGAATCCCACGATTCAGCTGATTTAATTGACCATTTATTGTCACTTTTTCAAAGCAGGATTAGTCAAGCGAGTGCAGAAGATGTTATAGGAAGGTTAATTGACGAGGACATCATAACGGATCGGGAAGCAAAAATAATGTTAAGCGTGATGGACCGTTCTGTTCTATATATTGATCTTCCGTATCGTGATGAACTAAGAGCAAGAATGCTAAGAGCCATGCTTACGACTTTGAAATATAAATAGTAATATAGCAGTATTTCCTAATTTAAACAGGGTTTTATTCCTAATGATTACAAGAAAAAGTCAAGCGTTAGGAGAGGTGAAATTATGATTTGTCAAGAGTGTCATCAAAGGCCTGCGGCATTTCACTTTACAAAAATTGTTAATGGTGAAAAAACAGAGGTAAATCTTTGTGAAGTATGTGCCCAAGAAAAAGGTGAAATATTGATGTTTAATGGACAGTCGGGCTTTGATTTTAATAACTTATTAGCAGGATTATTAAAAATTGACCCCACTTTTCAAAAGCCAAGCCAAAGTCCATTTCAACAGGAGGAACTCCTTCATTGTGAAAACTGTTCAATGACATTCCCGCAATTTTTAAAACTGGGCCGGTTTGGCTGTTCCCACTGTTATGACACCTTTAAAGATCAGTTACAGCCTGTATTAAGAAGGCTTCATAGTGGCAACTGGACACATAACGGGAAAATTCCAAAAAGAATTGGCGGCGATTTACATCTGCGCAAACAACTAGAAGAGTTAAAGGAAGGACTGCAAAAATGTATTTCGCTGGAGGAATTTGAAACAGCAGCAAAGATTCGCGATGAAATTCGTAGCATAGAGAAGAAATTGACCAGTGGTTACGAGGGAGGGAAATAATGTGTCGCTCGAGCATTTCTTAAATCAAGCGGTTAGTTCATGGATGAGCGAGGAAGGGCCAGATTCCGATATCGTCCTCACTACACGGATTCGCCTAGCCCGCAATTTTGAACAATATAAATTTCCAACATTATTTTCCCATCAAGAGGCACAACAGGTGATTTCCGAGATGGAACAGCTCTTGCAAAATTCCGGCTTGCAAAAGTTTGGCCAAATGGAGCTATTAAAAATAGAAGACATGCAGCCGCTTCAAAAAAGAGTTTTAGTTGAAAAACATTTAATCAGTCCGCAGCTGGCTGAGGATTCACCATACGGAGCAGTATTATTAACCGAAAATGAAGAAATTAGTATTATGATTAATGAAGAGGATCATATTCGAATTCAATGCTTGTTCCCCGGACTGCAATTAACCGAAGCCTTACAGGCTGCTAATGAGATCGACGATTGGCTTGAGAGTCACATTCAATATGCCTTTGATGAAAAATACGGATATTTAACCAGCTGTCCGACGAATGTTGGTACAGGGATCCGCGCTTCCGTAATGATGCATTTACCAGGGTTAATTTTGACACAGCAAATGAATCGAATTATCCCTGCAATAAACCAATTAGGACTTGTGGTACGAGGAATTTATGGTGAAGGAAGTGAAGCCTTAGGGAATATTTTTCAAATTTCCAATCAAATTACCCTTGGGAAATCAGAGGAGGATATTTGCCGGGATTTAATAGGTGTCGTCAGCCAGTTAATTTCACAAGAAAGGTCAGCACGTGAAGCATTGCGGAAAACTTCTAACATACAATTAGAAGATAGAGTATTCCGTTCATTAGGAGTTTTAACCAATAGCCGAATCATAGAATCAAAAGAAGCCGCCCGTTGTTTATCGGATGTACGACTGGGAATTGATATGGGTTACATTCAAAATATGTCAAAGTCGATCCTAAATGAATTAATGATTTTGACCCAACCTGGTTTCTTACAGCAGTATGCCGGGGGGCAACTTAGACCGCATGAAAGGGATATTAGACGGGCCGCGTTAATTCGTGAACGTCTTAAAATGGAATTCAATAAATTATAGGTGAGGAGTGAGCACAATGATGTTTGGCCGGTTTACTGAAAGAGCTCAAAAGGTTTTAGCATTGGCACAGGAAGAGGCAATCCGCCTGGGACACAATAATATTGGAACTGAGCATATTTTATTAGGATTAATTCGCGAAGGGGAAGGAATTGCTGCCAAAGCCCTTTACGGTCTGGGCTTGGGCTCGGACAAGATTCAAAAGGAAGTTGAGAACCTGATTGGCAAGGGTCAAGAGACTTCGCAAATCATTCATTATACACCTAGAGCCAAAAAGGTGATTGAGCTTTCCATGGACGAAGCTCGTAAATTAGGACATTCCTATGTAGGAACTGAGCATATTTTACTTGGATTGATCCGCGAAGGAGAAGGTGTTGCCGCACGTGTCCTGAATAACCTTGGTGTCAGCTTAAATAAAGCACGTCAGCAGGTACTGCAATTATTAGGCAGCAATGAAACCGGCGGGCATCAAGGAGGCGCCTCCACAAGCGCGAACACTCCGACACTTGACAGCCTTGCCCGGGATTTAACGGCAATCGCCCGGGAAGGAAGCCTAGACCCTGTCATTGGCCGCAGCAAAGAAATTCAGCGGGTCATTGAAGTGCTGAGCCGCCGGACGAAGAATAACCCGGTGCTAATCGGTGAGCCTGGTGTTGGTAAGACAGCTATTGCCGAGGGACTGGCACAGCAAATCGTTAATAACGAGGTACCGGAAATCCTCCGCGATAAGCGGGTTATGACCCTTGACATGGGGACCGTGGTGGCTGGTACAAAATACCGCGGTGAATTTGAGGACCGCCTCAAAAAGGTCATGGATGAAATTCGTCAGGCTGGGAATATCATCCTATTCATCGATGAACTCCATACATTAATAGGTGCCGGCGGGGCCGAAGGTGCAATTGATGCTTCCAATATCTTAAAGCCGTCGCTTGCCCGCGGGGAGCTGCAATGTATCGGGGCAACAACCCTTGATGAATACCGTAAATATATTGAAAAGGATGCTGCTCTCGAGCGCCGCTTCCAGCCGATTCGGGTCGATGAGCCGACAATTGAAGAATCGATTCAAATTTTACAGGGATTACGCGACCGTTATGAAGCCCATCACCGCGTATCGATTACCGACGATGCGATTGAAGCTGCGGTGAAATTATCGGACCGCTATATATCGGACCGCTTCCTGCCGGATAAAGCAATTGATTTAATTGATGAGGCAGGGTCGAAGGTACGGCTGCGCTCTTACACAACCCCGCCAAATTTGAAAGAGCTCGAAGTGAGACTAGAAGAAGTCCGAAAAGAAAAGGATGCCGCTGTTCAAAGTCAGGAGTTTGAAAAAGCTGCTTCTTTAAGAGATTCCGAACAGCGTTTGCGTGAACAACTGGAGGAAACGAAGAAGAGCTGGAAAGAAAAGCAAGGCAAAGAGAATAATGAAGTGACAGTGGAGGATATTGCCAGCGTTGTCTCAAGCTGGACGGGGGTTCCTGTTTCCAAGCTTGCTGAAACCGAAACGGCCAAATTGCTTAATTTAGAGGAAATCCTTCATTCCCGGGTTATCGGTCAGGATGAGGCCGTTAAGGCGGTTGCCAAAGCCGTTCGTCGTGCCAGAGCCGGATTGAAAGATCCAAAGCGTCCAATTGGTTCCTTCATTTTCCTCGGCCCTACAGGTGTTGGTAAAACAGAATTAGCCCGGGCCCTTGCCGAAGCGATGTTTGGCGATGAAGATGCGATGATTCGGATTGATATGTCAGAATATATGGAGAAACATTCGACATCACGTCTTGTCGGTTCCCCTCCAGGGTATGTCGGTTACGAAGAGGGCGGCCAATTAACGGAAAAAGTACGCAGAAAGCCTTACTCCGTTATCTTGCTGGATGAAATTGAAAAAGCGCATCCTGATGTGTTTAATATTTTACTCCAAGTCCTTGAAGATGGGCGGTTAACGGATTCTAAAGGGCGGACCGTGGATTTCCGTAATACCGTATTAATCATGACTTCGAACGTAGGGGCCGAAGCGCTGAAACGGAACAAATATGTTGGTTTTAATATTCAGGACAACAGTGACCAAAATTACAAAGATATGAAAGGTAAAGTAATGGAGGAGCTAAAGAAAGCGTTCCGTCCTGAATTCTTGAACCGCATTGATGAAATCATTGTCTTCCATGCGCTGGAAAGAAAGCACTTAAATGAAATTGTCGCTCTGTTATCGGATCAGTTAATTAAGCGGCTGAGAGAGCAAAATATTTCAATTGAATTAACAGCTGCTGCCAGAGATAAAATAGCTGAGGAAGGGTATGATCCTGAATACGGGGCAAGACCGTTGAAACGGGCCATTCAAAAACATGTAGAGGATCGGCTTTCAGAGGAACTCTTAAGAGGAACCTTATTAACCGGCCAGCATGCTATAATAGATGTGGCAGATGGAGAATTTACCGTCAAAACCGCAGAGAGAGAAACGGTAACAAAATAACCAAAGTTAAGAAGAAATAAGGGTTTTAATTTTTAAAAAACTAAAGAGGTACACGTGAATAAAAATGAACCGTGTACCTCTTTTTTCGATAGGATGGAAATTCTCTGCTAGACTGGAGAGGAAGAAACAGATGGTAAAGCGAAAAACGAAGTTTATTTGTCAAGAGTGCGGGTATGAATCGCCAAAATGGATGGGAAAATGTCCGGGGTGCGGGACTTGGAACAAAATGGTGGAGGAAATAGAGGTTACGGGAGCGGCGAGAAGAGGGGCATTTGCTCATTCACAAGGAGGAACGATTGTAACCAAACCGACTCCAATTACGTCTATTGAAACGGTAAGTGAACCGCGCATTTATACAGATTTAGCAGAGCTCAATCGTGTCCTGGGCGGCGGTGTGGTTAAAGGCTCGCTGGTGTTAATTGGCGGTGACCCGGGAATTGGTAAGTCCACCCTTCTGTTGCAAGTCTCATCACAGCTTGCAGAGAAAGGTCATCAGGTTTTATATATATCAGGTGAGGAATCGCTGCGCCAGACGAAACTAAGAGCCGAGCGATTAGGGATCTCTTCTGAACATTTGCTTGTTTATGCGGAAACCAACCTTGAGGAAATGAATCGGACAATCGAGCAGACAAACCCCAGCTTTGTCATCGTTGACTCGATTCAAACCATATTTCATCCGGATGTGACGTCGGCTCCTGGGAGTGTCTCGCAAGTTCGGGAGTGCACCGCAGAATTGATGCGAATTGGAAAAACAAAAGGAATTGCCATTTTTATTGTCGGGCATGTGACAAAGGAAGGGTCGATTGCCGGGCCGCGCCTGCTTGAGCATATGGTTGATACAGTGCTTTATTTTGAGGGGGAAAGACACCACACGTATCGGATCCTCAGAGCGGTGAAAAACCGCTTTGGTTCGACAAATGAAATGGGGATTTTTGAAATGAAGGAATCTGGCTTGGAAGAGGTGGAAAATCCATCTGAAATCTTCCTTGAAGAGCGGTCGCGCGGGGCTGCTGGTTCCACTGTTGTTGCTTCTATGGAAGGGACACGGCCGGTTCTGGTAGAAATTCAGGCATTGATTTCCCCAACAAGCTTTGGTAACCCCAGAAGAATGGCAACAGGCATTGACCATAACCGTGTGCCGTTATTAATGGCTGTGCTGGAAAAACGGGTTGGGATGCTGCTGGCAAACCAGGATGCTTACGTTAAAGTAGCCGGCGGTGTTAAACTGGATGAACCGGCGATTGACCTGGCTGTTGCTGTCAGTATTGCCTCAAGCTTCCGTGATCAGCCGACAAGACCGGCGGATTGTATTATAGGCGAGGTGGGTTTAACAGGAGAAATCCGACGGGTTTCAAGGATTGAACAACGTGTTCAGGAAGCTGCGAAATTGGGTTTTGAGCGGGTCATTTTGCCGGCAAACAATTTGGGCGGCTGGACAGGTCCAAAAGGAATCGAATTGATTGGTGTTTCTTCCGTCGCTGAAGCATTAAAGGCTGCACTAGGGTAATCAAGAAAAACTCTGCTAGTTTACTAGCTGTACACCAATTATCGCCAAAAAAGTATTGCTAGAACATAGAAACTATGTTAAAATAAAAATTTTTCAATTTATTTGACATAAATTTCCTATGATGCTACCCTATAAATTGAAAGTTCTTTATTATAACAAGAAGATTTCATATTGCTAACAATTTAAAAAATAATTGGCAAATCACGGTTTCAATCCTATGAATATGTTTATAATTATTAGAGGAGGTGAAGAAATGTTAAAACGAATTGTGCAAGCCTGCTTCCTCCTTATTGGTGGTACGCTTGGAATATTATTTTTACCCAAATTATTAAATGTTGCTGGCATGGGTGATCTATCCCTGATTAATAATTCCTATGTCACTGCTATTTTAGGTGCTATTATTTTTTATCTTCTTACCTTTTGGGCAGTTGATTATGTGCTTAATTTTATTAAATGGGCTGAGGATTCTTTAATAAAAATACCCGTCACGGATGTGTTGTTTGCCAGTGTGGGCCTAATTTTTGGTCTAGTGGTCGCTTTTTTAATTGGATTTGCCCTCAACGCAGTGCAGGTTCCTATTTTAAATGCGGTTGCCCCGATTGTATTGACCCTGCTATTTGGCTACCTCGGTTTTCGGGTCGGCCTTAAAAAGCGTGATGAGCTGATGGGTCTTTTCAGCAGAGGCGGGAATAAGAAAAAAACGGTTGATGAGGATAATGAAAAGGGATCACTTCAGTCATTAAAAATTTTGGACACAAGTGTTATTATTGATGGCCGGGTTGCTGATATTTGTCAGACGGGATTTTTGGAAGGAACGATTGTGATCCCCCAATTTGTTCTTGAGGAACTGCAGCATATCGCGGATTCTTCTGATGTGTTAAAACGCAACCGCGGCAGAAGGGGACTTGATATCTTAAACCGGATCCAAAAGGAATTGGCCATTAAAGTGGAAATTTATGAAGGTGATTTTGAGGAAATCCAAGAGGTTGATTCGAAGCTTGTGAAGCTGGCAAAATTAACGGGCGGAATTCTTGTCACCAATGACTTTAATTTAAACAAAGTCTGTGAGTTACAAAATGTACCAGTGTTAAATATTAACGACTTGGCCAATGCGGTTAAACCGGTTGTACTTCCAGGAGAGGAATTAACGGTTCAAGTCATTAAGGATGGAAAAGAGTATCACCAAGGGGTTGCTTACCTTGATGATGGGACGATGATTGTGGTGGAAGAAGGCAGAGAGTATATTGGCAAAAGAATCGAAGTTCTTGTCACCAGTGTCCTTCAGACATCTGCCGGTAGAATGATTTTTGCCAAACCGAAATTATTGGAGAAGGCATTATAATGGTTTGAAAGGCAGAAGCACTTCAGCGTTGAGCCTTCGGTTCAAAGCTAGACAAGATAGAGAGAAAGAATGAGGTTTTCCATATGACTTATCAAGTCATTATCCCTGCAGCGGGTCAGGGAAAAAGAATGGGAGCGGGGAAAAATAAGCTTTTGCTTGAGCTGGATGGAATTCCTGTTTTGATTCACACGTTACGAGTGTTTGAAGCAGACGATGCCTGTGCAGGAATCATTTTAGCGGTCCATCCCCAGGATGAATCAGAAATTAAAGCATTGATTGAACAGTATCAGTTAACCAAGGTTTGCGGTTTTGCTCCGGGTGGAAAAGAACGGCAGGACAGTATTTTTAATGCCTTAAAAACGGTCGAAACCGATGGAATTATTCTTGTTCATGATGGTGCAAGACCTTTTATCCAAATAGAACAAATTCAGCTTTTAACTGAATTGGCCGCGAAAACAGGGGCAGCGATTATTGCCGTGCCGGCCAAAGACACCATGAAAAAGGTAAAGAATGGTGTTGTCGAAGCAACTGTTGATCGTTCGAGCTTGTGGGCTGTCCAGACCCCACAAGCTTTTCGCGTTTCCCTCCTCAAGGAGGCCTATGAAAAGGCTGACAAGGAGTGCTTTATTGGGACTGATGATGCAAGTCTTGTCGAGCGCTTAGGCCAATGTGTAGCAATCGTCGAAGGTGATTATGATAATATAAAGCTAACGACGATGGAAGATTTATACTTCGCAGAGGCAATTTTAAAAAAACGGAAAAAGGAGTTTAAGTGATGTTTCGAATTGGACAAGGTTTTGATGTTCACCAATTAACCGAGGGGCGGCCCTTAATCATCGGCGGCATTACTATTCCCTATGAAAAGGGATTGTTAGGTCATTCTGATGCCGATGTATTATTGCATACAGTTTGCGATGCCTGTCTTGGTGCTATTGGGGAAGGGGATATCGGCAAGCATTTCCCCGATACTGATCCAAGGTTTAAAGATGCCGACTCCGCAAAGCTGTTGGAGCATGTCTGGCAGCTTGTCAAACAAAAAGGCTATCAGCTTGTCAACGCCGATTGCACCATTATTGCCCAAAAACCCAAAATGGCTTCCTATATTGAACAAATGCGGGGGCGGATCGCTGAACTTCTGGAGGCGGAAACCAGCCAAATCAATGTAAAAGCGACTACAACTGAGAAATTGGGCTTTACCGGCAGGGGCGAAGGCATTGCTGCTCAAGCGGTGGTACTTTTAAAAAAGGTGAACCATTAGACTTTAACCCGCCAATTCATCATGATAAAATGATTCAAGATGACTATTAGGAAAGTGGAGGCATTACCATGTCAAACGAAATACGTGTAAGATATGCTCCCAGTCCAACCGGACATTTGCATATCGGAAATGCTCGCACGGCGCTATTTAACTATTTATTTGCCCGTAATAAAGGCGGAAAATTTATTATCCGAATTGAAGATACGGATAAGAAGCGGAATATTGAAGACGGTGAACGGAGTCAATTAAAATATTTAAAATGGCTTGGAATTGATTGGGATGAAAGCGTTGATGTCGGTGGTGAATACGGACCATACCGGCAATCAGAGCGCAATGATATTTACGAAAAATATTACAAGCAGATGCTGGAAAATGGTCAGGCCTACAAATGCTATTGCACCGAAGAGGAGTTAGAGGCAGAACGAGAAGCACAGATCGCACGTGGTGAAACGCCGCATTATTCCGGTAAATGCCGTCACTTAACAGCTGAAGACCGTGCCCGGTTAGAAGCAGAAGGGCGCATGCCAAGCATTCGGATCGTTGTTCCGGAAGGTAAAACCTACACATTTGATGATATGGTAAAGGGTGTTGTTTCCTTCGACTCTGAAGGCATGGGTGACTGGGTTATGGTGAAAAAGGACGGTACACCTACCTATAACTTTGCCGTTGCAATTGATGATCATTTAATGGAGATTTCCCATGTATTGCGTGGGGATGACCATATTTCTAATACACCGAAACAACTGATGGTTTACGATGCCTTAGGCTGGGAACCGCCAATTTTTGGTCATATGACCCTGATCGTCAATGAAAGCCGCCGGAAATTAAGTAAACGTGATGAATCGATTATCCAATTCATTGAACAATATGAAGAGTTGGGCTATTTGCCGGAAGCGATTTTCAATTTTATCACTTTGCTTGGCTGGTCACCGGCAGGCGAAGAGGAGCTTTACTCCAAAGAGGAGTTTATTAAGCTTTTTGATGCAAGCCGTCTGTCGAAATCACCGGCCCTATTTGATAAGCAAAAGCTCACCTGGATGAACAATCAATACATGAAAAAAGTCGATGTTGATCGGGCTGTCGAGCTTGCTTTGCCGCATCTCATCAAGGCCGGCAGGGTACCTGAGAATCTATCCGCTGAGGAAAGAGACTGGGTTCGCAGTTTGGTAGCATTGCTGCAGGAAAAGATGAGTTTTGGTGCAGAAATTGTTGAACTTTCCGAGTTGTTCTTTAAAGAACAGGTGGAATATGAGGAAGAAGCGAGAGAGGTGCTTGCTGGAGAGCAGGTACCGCAAGTATTAAAGGCCTTCTTAGCAGAGCTTGACCAAATGGAAGACTTTAAAGCGGAAGGAATTAAAGCGGCAATGAAAGCCGTGCAAAAATCTACTGGTCAAAAAGGGAAGAACTTGTTCATGCCAATTCGTGCCGCTGTAACAGGACAAACTCATGGGCCAGATCTGCCGAAATCCATCGAACTTTTAGGAAAAGAAAAGGTTCAACAAAGAATTCAACAAATTATTGGTTAACAATAGCGAAAAAGTGTAATATAGTAAATATAAATGAACACTCGACGATAGACGGGGACATTAGGGCAGTTGCCGAAGTATAGTCGAATTTATTTAACGAAAATAGATGATATGAGCTAAATCGTTGATGAGGAAAAGTAGAAAAATGATTGCTTAAAAGAGAGGACCATCACCGGCTGAAAGTGGTTCAAGCCGCTCATTTTTTGAAATGCACCTCTGAGTCTCATTTCAAAAGGAGTTTATCCGAGTAGATTTGAGCGGAACCTTTCCGTTAACAAGTAAGAGTGAGGCATACAGGTTTTCAGTGTTTGTTAGAAAATTACGCTGAAAAGACTAGTGCCTAATCAGAGTGGAACCACGCATAAGCGTCTCTGTCGTCGGACAGGGGCGCTTTTTTATTCAAGAGAAAAGGTCACGGCAAATCGTCGAGAAGGCTGGAAACAGAATTTTAGCTGCTTATCTTATACTGGTCAGGGTGTGCTGCTGACCAAAGGGTTTACTCTTTTCTAATTGGGGGGATGGGAATGTTTAAGACATTAAAGGAAGATGTAGAAGTTGTATTTGATCAGGACCCGGCGGCGAGAACTTACTTAGAAGTCATATTAACATATTCAGGTTTGCACGCTATTTGGGCTCATCGAGTGGCTCATGCCTTGTATAAGCGTAAATTTTTTTTCCTTGCTCGCGTTATTTCGCAAATTAGCCGCTTTTTCACAGGAATTGAAATTCATCCCGGGGCAAAAATAGGCAGGAGATTTTTTATCGACCACGGGATGGGTGTGGTCATTGGGGAGACCTGCGAAATTGGTGATAATGTCACGATTTATCAAGGGGTAACATTAGGCGGGACAGGAAAAGAAAAAGGCAAACGCCATCCGACTATTAAAGACAATGTCCTTATTTCTACCGGGGCAAAGGTACTTGGGTCGATTACGATTGGGGAAAATTCCAAAATTGGCGGCGGCTCTGTTGTCTTAAAAGAAGTACCTCCTAACTCCACCGTGGTGGGGATTCCGGGGCGAGTCGTTGTTCAGGATGGTAAACGAATAAAACGGGATTTAAATCATAGTGACCTTCCAGACCCGGTAGCTGATCGTTTTAAAGAAATGCAGCAGGAACTGGAACAACTGAGAAAAGAATTGGAAGAATTAAAACAAGAAAGGAAAAAGGTTAATGGCCATTCAACTTTATAATACGCTCACACGTAAAAAGGAAACATTTGTACCGCTTGAAGAAGGAAAAGTGAAAATGTATGTTTGCGGTCCGACTGTTTATAACTATATTCATATAGGTAATGCCCGTCCAGCGATTGTCTTTGATACGGTTCGCCGTTATTTTGAATATCGCGGCTATGAAGTTCAATATGTTTCGAACTTTACTGATGTTGATGATAAATTAATCCGCGCTGCCAATCAGCTAGGAGAGGATGTCCCAACCATTGCCAACCGTTTTATCGAAGCCTATTTTGAAGATGTATCAGCATTAGGCTGCAGAAGAGCTGATGTTCATCCACGGGTAATGGAGAATATGGATATCATTATTGATTTTATCCGGCAGCTGGTGGAAAAAGGCTATGCCTATGAATCAGAGGGAGATGTGTACTTCCGGACACGCAGCTTTGATGAGTACGGCAAGCTTTCTCATCAATCAATAGACGAGCTGCGGATTGGCGCCCGGATTGAAGTCGGTGATAAAAAGGAAGACGATTTAGACTTTGCTTTATGGAAGGCGGCGAAGGAAGGGGAAATTTTCTGGGAAAGCCCGTGGGGACCAGGACGGCCCGGCTGGCATATCGAATGCTCGGCCATGGCAAAAAAATACCTCGGCGAGACGATAGATATTCATGCCGGGGGTCAGGACCTGACATTCCCGCACCATGAAAATGAAATCGCCCAATCGGAGGCACTTTCTGGTAAAACATTTGCTAACTATTGGCTGCATAATGGCTATATTAATATTGATAACGAAAAAATGTCAAAGTCACTAGGAAACTTTGTCCTCGTTCACGATATTATTCGGAAGCACAACCCACAGGTACTCAGGTTCTTTATGCTTTCCGTACATTATCGTAATCCGATCAACTATAGCGAGGAATTATTGGAGAGCACGAGGGCGGCATTTGAACGGCTAACCACCTCTTACCAAAACTTAAAGCACCGCAGGGAGGCAAGCACCAATTTAACTGACAATAATCAAGAGTGGCTTGATAAAATTTCTGCCTTGCGTGAGCAATTTATCGAAGCGATGGATGACGATTTTAATACAGCATTGGCGATTTCTGTGTTATTCGAGCTATCAAAACTGGCCAATTATTATTTATTAGAAAAAAATACAGCGGTTGAAGTGATTGATGCCTTTACGACAGAATTTGAAGAGTTATTTGGTGTGCTGGGGCTAACATTGAAACAAGAAGAAATGCTGGATGAAGAAATTGACGCCCTGATTGAACAGCGGATTCAAGCACGGAAAAACCGTAATTTCCAATTGGCTGATCAAATTCGTGACCAATTAAAAGAAATGAATATTATTTTAGAAGACACCCCGCAAGGCACAAGGTGGAAAAGAGGATAACAGATGTTGGAAAACAAAAAAACATTAGACGCATACCAAATGAAAGCTCTTGCCTTGGCCTACATGGGCGATGCGATATTTGAAACCTATGTCCGCCGTCATCTGCTGTCTGCCGGGGAAGTTCGACCTCATCAATTACATCGGGCGGCAACCAGGTATGTCTCGGCTAAGGCGCAATGTCAAATTCTCCTTCAGCTGATCGATGACAATGTTTTACAAGAGGAGGAGCTGGCGGTGGTAATGCGCGGCAGGAATGCCAAATCGGGAACGGTTCCGAAAAACACCGATGTGCAAACTTATCACTATAGCACTGCGTTTGAAGCGTTGATGGGGTATTTATTTTTATCAGGAAAAATCGAAAGGCTGGAAGAACTTATCCACCAAGCGTTTTTATATGTAGAGGAAAAGAAAGGAGGGGCAGCAAAATGAATCAGGAATATATCATTGGCAAAAATCCGGTCATCGAGGCGCTTAAATCCGGACGGGATATTAATAAGGTCTTAATTGCTGAAGGGTCACAGCGTGGCGGAATGCAGCAAATTATTCAACTGGCAAAAGAAGCGAAGGTCCTAGTCCAATTTGTGCCGAAGAAGAAAATTGACCAAATAACCGAACAGAATCATCAAGGGGTGCTTGCCTATATCGCTGCTTATCACTATGCAGAGATGGATGATTTATTTGCGGCTGCTGAAAAGAAAAATGAACCTCCTTTCTTTTTATTATTGGATGAGATAGAAGATCCGCATAATCTTGGCTCGATGATGAGAACAGCTGATGCTGTAGGAGCGCATGGAATCATCATTCCTAAACGCCGGGCTGTCGGTTTAACGGCAACGGTTGCGAAGGCCTCAACCGGGGCAATTGAATATATACCAGTCGTCCGGGTTACCAACATGGCACAAACGCTTGATGAATTAAAGCAACGCGGCCTTTGGATTGCCGGAACAGATGCTTTGGGGAAACAGGATTATCGCCAGTTTGACGGAACGCTGCCGCTTGGTTTAGTCATTGGTAATGAAGGGAAAGGAATGGGGCGGCTGATCAAGGAAAAATGTGATTTTCTCATTCGGCTGCCGATGGCGGGCAAGGTGACTTCATTAAATGCTTCGGTTGCTGCTGCTTTGCTCATGTATGAGGTTTATCGGAAACGACACCCGCTTGGGGGATGACGTATGGATATCCTGTTGGTTGATGGTTACAACATTATCGGGGCGTGGCCGGAGTTAAAAGCCCTAAAGGAGCATGATTTAGCTGCAGCTAGGGATCGCTTAGTTGAGAGAATGGCTGAATACCAAGCCATGTCAGGCTATCGGGTGATTGTCGTCTTTGATGCCTATTATGTTCCGGGGACAGCAAAGAAATCACTAGTGTTGCATTAATTTAATTTAACTATTAGGAATACTCGAAATGTTCAATTTTATTATTCTCTGCAAAGAAAAAGTCCTTTATAATGGATAGGTCAGGTGGTAATCCGTCCAAATCCAA
>NZ_JAESWB010000229.1 GCF_016765675.1 Neobacillus paridis | reverse complement strand
TAGCTAATGCGCCGCGGGCCCATCTGTAAGTGACAGCTTACGCCGTCTTTTAGCTTATCTACATGTGTAGATAAGAATCATCCGGTATTAGCTCCGGTTTCCCGAAGTTATCCCAGTCTTACAGGCAAGTTGCCCACGTGTTACTCACCCGTCCGCCGCTAACCTCGAGGAGCAAGCTCCTCTTGATTCGCTCGACTTGCATGTATTAGGCACGCCGCCAGCGTTCGTCCTGAGCCAGGATCAAACTCTCCAATGAAGTTGAGTTGAAATAGCTCATAAAATTTAACGTTGGCTTCATCTCGTTTAAAAGATGAATATTATTGTTTGTTGACGTTTTTGTTTGTTTAGTTTTCAAAGAACGATCTTAATCGCTCAAAAGCGACCTACTTAATATATCATAAAGTGCTTCGCAATGTCAACACTTTTTTTCAACCGCCGTCTACGAAAACTTCTTTTGATGTTTCGCAGCGACGGTTATTAATATACCAAGTTTTTTGATCCTGGTCAATACTTTTTTACGATAATTTTTTATTTACCCGATAACAGCGATGGTAGACTCCTTGGCCTTTTGTTTCGACATTAACTACTTCTAGCACATGTTTCTCAATTAAATATTCGAGTAGGACTGGCAGATCAACAGAGTATGGTCTTAATTCCTCTTCATTTAACATTTCATTGTACATCCAGTATTCCTTTGAACTTAACACTTTAATTAAATGGGCTGATCCCATTTCCGTTCTGGAATGAATTAAGAACTCACTAGCGAGGAATAACAATTCAAGTCTTTGCTCAAGTGTCTCTTCACTATTAACCAATTCCTCATATAATTTATAAATTTCCGGCTCAATTTGTTTTATCTGACGCCAAACCGTAAGTTCTGGATGCAGTCCATTTTCAATCACCGCTAGTCTGGCCAGATGGTGCAATGAATGAACGACATGATTGTATGCATCTAAAAATTGTTTGTTTTCAAAAAGTGTCTTACCGTCAACATAGCGGCGGATTAATTTTGCAAATTCCAGACCCATCTTGATTTTTCGACCATGAAATGGAAATTCCTCCAGCTCTGTTTTTAATTTAGCAACATATTCGTTACGATCAAAAATAATTCTCGCATGATGCAGCCATTCAAATATCTTACGGTTTGTTCCTAATAAAAGCCATTCCTCAAGCTGTGCTTCTGAAATAACATGCATCGCGGCTTTTTTTTGATCATACGTATAATGTTTTATAAATACCGGATTTTCTGCTTCTTTGACAATAATTAAGAGGACAACATCAAAAGAGTCTGTTGTGAGCGTTGTCTTTTCCTTCTTTTCTACCAATAAAACCCCTAATGTATTCAATTGGCTTGCTCTTTCTTGATAAATAGGCCGAAGAATATCTTCCATCCATGATACCTCCATTTTTCATGTTAGCAATATATGTTCGACAATAATGATAAATCTCCTTCTAAAAAATAAGTCAAAATTCGACATTCCACAAGATGCTGTTTCTTTTTCTCACTTTTAAATAAATATGGTATAGTTTCTCTAGGAGGAGAGACAGATGGCAAAATATTCGAGTAAAATTAATAAAATTCGCACTTTCGCGCTCGCTTTAGTCTTTGTTGGATTTATTGTTATGTACATTGGGGTTTATTTTCGTACCTCTCCCATTATTATGACCATTTTTATGATATTGGGACTTATTTTTATTATTTCAAGTACGATTGTATATTTTTGGATTGGGATGCTCTCAACCAAGGCCATTCAGGTGAAATGTCCCAACTGTGGGAAACCAACAAAAATGCTGGGCAAAGTGGATATGTGCATGCACTGCCGTGAGCCATTAACCCTCGACCGGGATCTTGTCGGTAAGGAGTTTGATGAAAAATATAATAAGAAATCTTATAAAAAATAAAAAAAGGGGACTTAACTATTGGCTTTAAAGTGCCAAAAAGTTAAGTCACCCTTATTTGAAGTGGTAGGCAATTAGTGTACCTCTTTCCCTGCACAATCCGGACATGTACCGTAAATTTCTAAACGATGAGTATCCACCTTGAACCCTGTCACATGTGCGGCCAAATGCTCCACCTCGTCTAAGCCGGGATAATGGAAATCAACAATTTTCCCACAATGCTCACAAATAACGTGATAATGTTCTGATGTAACAAAATCAAACCTGCTGGAAGCATCCCCAAAGGTTAATTCCTTTACAAGGCCAACTTCACGAAATACTCGTAAATTATTGTAAACTGTTGCCACACTCATGTTAGGGAATTTTCCTTCCAACGCTTTGTAAATTTCATCTGCAGTGGGGTGTGACATTGAGTTTATTAAATATTCAAGTATCGCATGACGTTGTGGAGTAATTCTTACTCCAGTATCCTTAAGAGTTTCCAACGCTTCTTTTAGCTGATTCATCGCCATGCACCTCTTTTCTAAAAAATATTATTAGATTATAATTGTTATAATTAGTTTACTAGGAAATTAGTACTTTTGTCAATATTGTAATATCGTTTATGAATGCAATGTTTTTTCGTTAGCACCAAGCAGTTGGTTTACATAGCGAGCGGTTACAAACAGCAAATCTGACAGCCTGTTTAAATAGGCCAGAACTAGTGGGTTGACATCATCTCCAAGCGCCACTGCACATCTTTCTGCTCTCCTTGCGGTTGTTCTTGCGACGTGGAAAGCAGCCCCTGAAGGATGGCCGCCAGGTAAAATGAAATTAGTTAACTGCGGCAGTGTTTGATCCCATGCATCGATATATCGTTCCAATTCTTCAATATCTTCGGGCTTAAGTGACCATTTGACTTCCTTACCTTTAGGAGTAGCCAATTCTGCTCCTACATGGAAAAGATTTGTTTGTATTTTATGATAAACTTTCTCAATTATTTCTTTTTCTTGAAAGTTTTCCTTATTTAAATAACTTAACGCCAGTCCAATCATCGAATTCGTTTCATCACAGGTTCCATATGCTTCTACCCGTATATCGTTTTTTGCAACTCTTTGCCCATAGACGAGTGAAGTAGTCCCTTTATCTCCTGTTTTTGTATAAATTTTCATTTAGAACACCTCTTTCAATCAACAGTATTCATCCAGTTCCATTGTAAAATCTTTTTTATCATACCATTGATTTATGAAGAAAGAAAAGTTTCAGCTATTTACGACACCGTTTTAGACATAAAAAAAGGGGCCCTGTAAGGACCCAAAATTCTATCTGAGGAGGTATGCCCTAATAAAATGATATTCAAAACATGCTCACTTGCATTGGACAAATGCCTTTTCCTTCAAAAATAGGCTTGAAAATATTATAGATTTTCCCGAATGTAGCTTAAGGCTTCCTCGACATGCCCATTCACTTTAACTTTTCTCCATTCCTTTACTAGAACGCCTTCCTTATCAATAATAAAAGTTGACCTTTCAATACCCATATATTCTTTGCCAAAGTTTTTCTTCAACTTCCAAACCCCGTAGCTTTCAGCCACTTGATGATCTGTGTCGGCTAACAGAAGAAATGGCAGTCCATGTTTTTCAACAAACTTTTGATGCTTTTCGACCGGGTCTGGACTGACACCTAGAATAACTGCATTTACATCATCAAATTGATCAAATTGATCACGAAAATCACAAGCTTCCGTTGTGCAGCCCGGAGTCATATCTTTTGGATAAAAATAAAGGACAACGTTTTTTCCTTTTAAATTCGATAATGTTACTTTTTCTCCATTATGAGCTTCTAAGGTAAAATCAGGTGTTTGTTTTCCAATTTCTACTGTCATTTTTATCACTCCACTTTGAAAATCATTCCTATCCATAGCCTAACCAAAGTTTCGTTTCTAAACAACTTTCCTGCTTACTTATCGCGTTCAAACATCACTCTGGCTACAAAGGCTGCTGGCAGAGTATAGCCAATGAGCGCTTCAATCGCAGCAATAAACCTGCCGATACCTTGAGGGATGACGTCCCCATTCCCAACTGAAAATAACATCATCGTACTGAAATAAAAACTCGTTTCAAAAACGTTGTAGCGACCAGCCTCATTGACCTCGATGAGTACAGGCATCTCCATTAAGTAAAGTATTAAATAAATAAGGCCGAATCCAATGATAATTGTTAAGTAAACCGTACATAAATAAAAGAAATTATCGATAGACACTAATTTTCCTTTAATCGTATTTGGAATAAACAGTAAGCGGATGCTCATAAAGATACAAAAAATCACGATTGGCAGCAGGAAAAAGATCAATACAGATCACCTCTAATGATAGGGAGATACTTTATTTCTATGCCAGCTTGGCCAATTAAATGAAAACTTGCCGACTGGCGAGTCCTTTTTTCATGAGGCTTAGTTAAATTTACGCGACAATGGTTCCCTCACACCTGCTTAGTTCCCTGCTCCACGGTATTTTTTTATTCCATGATTCCATAAAACGATCGATAAGCTGAAAAAGACGACGCCTATTAGCGGTGTTAAAAATGCATACCAATACCATTCCGTTTTGCCAAGAAAAAAGGAGGCTGGATAGACACCGACAAAGGCAAACGGCAAAATCCATGTCAGGACAAAACGAATTAATTTATTATAAATATTGACCGGATAGCGGCCGTAATTGCTGATATTATACATCATTGGCATAATCGAGGTTCTGGCGTCAGCCCAAAAGCTAATACAGGCCAGCATCACAAAGATGCCGCCGTACACCAAGGCTCCACCGATGACAAAAATGAAAAATAAAAACGGATCATACCATGTTACCTCTAACCCCAACCTGCTGCCGGCGTAAACCATGACAGTGATTCCGGTAACAGCACCTAACAAAGATTCCAGCTCTATCTGCTCCAGGATGATTTGAAACAGGCTGTGGATCGGCCTTGTCAAAATCCTGTCCAGTTCCCCTTTAACGATATAGCGCTCATTAAAATTCCAGATGTTAAAAAACGCGGAGAAAACGGCATACGGGACGAGAAAAAAGCCGTAAATAAAAATAATTTCATCCCGGCTCCAGCCTCCAAGTAATTTTGTATGCCCAAACACAACCAAAATGAACACAAGATTAATCGCCTGGGACATTAAATCTGATAAAAATTCCACGAACAGATCTGCGCGGTACTGCAATCTTGTTTTGGCATATTGAGAAATATATTGAAAAAACATTGTTAGATAAAACACGTCTTTATCCCCCTTGAATGATCAGCTGTTTCTTGGCAATATACCACAGCAATTGGATCGGCAGGATTAATATTACCACCCAAATAAACTGCTGGCCGATGGCAGCCCATGCTTCTTGATGTGAAAAACCTTTTGTAAAAATCATACTCGGCACGTAGCTGATTCCTTGAAACGGCAGAAATTTCATGATCGACTGGACCCAGCCCGGGAAAAAGCTGATCGGCAGGAGTAATCCAGAAAACAAATCAATAATCACCCGCTTCGCCCGAATGAGGCCGGCATTATTATAGAGGAAAAAGGTGGTAATCCCAGTTAATAAATTCAGCTCTGTGTTAATAAAAAAGCTTAATAAAATGGAAAGGGCAAATAAACCCCAGACACTTAAATCCCAGGTAAAATGAATCGGAAATATCAAGTAGACAATCACAAGTCCGGGCAGCGAAAATAAAAACAACCGAAAAATTCCTTCTCCCAGCCCCTCCATCGTTTTCATTCCGAGGTAATTGTACGGCCGAATTAATTCAACCGCGACCTTTCCTTCCATAATTTCCATTGCCATTTCCCGGTCAAGGTTATTAAAATAAAACGCCCGCGCCATCCAGGAAATCGCCACGTAGGCAGTCATTTGACTAACGGATAAACCCTGAATTTCCTCCTTGCCAGCATAAATCGCCGTCCATAAAAAATAATAGGCACCAATATTAATGCTATAAATCAGTATTCCTGTATAATAATTCGTCCGATAAGCAAGCATCATTAAAAAACGGATGCGAATCATTTCGATATATTTATCCAACTTCAACCGCACCCTTTTCATAGATATTGCGAATGATTTCCTCCGTAGAGGTCTCATTAATTTTAATATCCTTAATTTTAAACGCGGCCACGACTATAGCAATCACTTGAGAAATTAAAAGATCGTCATTCTCAAGGTTCGCGATAAACACCTGCTCCTTTTCATCAAGATCCCACTTAACAGGCATGCCGCTGGTTAACTTTTTCACTGCTGGCAGATCAACCTGCTCAAGAAATTGAAAATGCAACTCTTTTCCGTCGGCGAGATTTTCCTTCAGATGATGCAGGGCCCCATCGTAAATAACCTTACCTTCATCAAGCATGATCACCCGTTCACATAATGCTTCGATATCAGACAAATCGTGGGTAGTCAGGAGAATCGTCGTGTTGTATTTCTGATTGATTTCCTTTAAGAATTCGCGGATCTTCAGCTTTACCAGCACATCGAGACCAATCGTCGGCTCATCCAAAAAAAGCAGCGGCGGATTATGAATCAGGGCTGCCGCCAGCTCACATCTCATCCGCTGGCCAAGAGAGAGTTTCCTAACCGGCTTGTCCAAAAGCGGCTCAATGTCCAAGGTTTTAATCACATGCTGCATATGATCGTCATATTGCTCGTCTGTTACTTTATAGACCTTTTTTAACAGCCGGAACGATTCCTGAACAGCAATATCCCACCATAGCTGCGAACGCTGGCCGAAAACGACGCCAATCGTGCGGACAAATTTCTCCCGTTCTTTGTGCGGGTTCATCCCGTTAACACGGATATCTCCCGAGGTCGGCGTCAGAATGCCAGTCAGCATTTTAATGGTCGTTGATTTACCTGCCCCGTTTTCACCAATGTAGCCCACCATTTCACCCTGGCTAACGGAAAAACTGATATTGTTAACAGCCGGAACCACTTTATAATTTCTTGTAAATAAATCGCGGAACGCGCCTTTCAGTCCGGAGCGGCTGGAATATGCTTTAAACTCTTTGCGCAAATTTTTTACTTCAATAGCATTCATATTTGTACCTCCAGATACATATCTAAAGAAATAGTTTAGCATAAATGATCTACTGACTGCGGTTTATTTGCTTGCTTTTGGATAACAAGACCACTTATTCAATTCTCTTAAATCTGAGGCTATTGTTTTATTTCCCCAGATAACTTGCAACAATTTGAATTTTGTTCATATAATTTCTCTTGGTGATATGTTTTAATTTAAGTGTACGATTATATCACCTCTGCTCAAATATGGATAAAGACCTATTATTGAAAGGATATTAGAGAAAATGAAGTTAGGGGCCCGCATTTTTAAAACGGGAATAGCTATTGTTTTATCGCTTTACTTGGCTCAGCTGCTGCATTCGCCATCACCAGTGTTTGCCGCCATTGCTGCCATTTTCGCGATTCAGCCAACCATTTACCGCAGCTATCTAACGATTATTGAACAAATACAAGGGAACGTGATTGGCGCCATTCTCGCTGTCCTTTTTGTTCTGTTTCTAGGAAATCATTTTATAGTTATTGGACTAGCTGCCATCATCGTCATAACCCTTCATCTGAAACTCAAGCTGGAGAATACGATTGGCCTTTCTCTGGTAACGCTGATTTCGATCATGGAAACAACCAATATGAACTTTATGCAATTCGCCGGCATTCGTTTTTCGACGATCATGATTGGCGTTTTCTCCGCGTTTATTGTCAATCTCGTGTTTATGCCGCCTAAATATGAAAATAAGCTTTATTTAAAAATCGTCAGCACAACGGAAGAAATGGTCAAATGGATCCGGTTAAGCATCCGCCATGATTATGATCATCAACTGTTAAAGGCAGATATTAAAAAACTCAAGGAAAACATTCTTGCCATGGAGCAGTTTTATAAAATGTACAAGGAAGAGCGCCAGCTTTTTAAAAAGAACGATTTGGAAAAGTCGCGCAAGCTCGTGGTTTATCGCCAAATGACCATTACGGCAAGAAAAGCGCTGGATACGTTAAAACGGATTCATCGATATGAAAATGAATTGCTCCAGCTTCCGGAAAACTTTAAGCAATCGATTCAAGAACAGCTGGATTCTTTAGTGTATCATCATGAACAATTAATGCTGCGGTTCATTGGAAAAATCCCGACACCGGCGCCGTATTCCGATGAAAATATGTACTTGAATAAAGATGAACTATTTCAATTCTATTTAACTTACCAACAGCAATTACCCGGAAAAGCTCAAGAACCGCATATTTATCACATGATGCAAATTATCGCCTCGATTATTGATTACGGCGAACAGGTGGAACATCTTGACACACTGATTACCAGCTTTCATTCTTATCATCACAATGAAATATCAGTCGAAGCGGACAACAAAGAATAGAGAAACCGAAGCCAGCTTATCCTGCTTCGGTTTCTCCCTGCTTCAATTGCTGTACTTGAAATAATCCGTAGTATTTCCCTTGTTTTGCCATCAGCTCATCATGTGTCCCTGTTTCGACAATCCGGCCGTGTTCGATTAAAACAATTCGGTCTGCATGTGTAATCGTTGACAAGCGATGCGCCACAATGAAGGTTGTCCGGTCTTTCGCCAATCTGTCGAGAGATTCTTGAATCGAGTGTTCACTTTCTAAATCAAGTGCCGACGTCGCCTCATCTAAAATTAGAATCGGCGGATCTTTCAAGAAGACTCTGGCAATCGCAATTCTTTGCTTTTGCCCTCCGGAAAGCTTAACCCCTCTTTCCCCGACTTTCGTATCATAGCCATCTGCAAGTTGTAAAATAAATTCGTGAGCATTGGCGGCCTTTGCTGCTCGAATGACCTCTTCTTCTGATGCACCCGGTTTTCCCAGTAAAATATTTTCCTTTACTGAATCACTGAAAAGAATGTTATCTTGGAAGACAACACCAATTTTATCCCGTAATGACTGCACTTTAAACTTGCGGATATCGAGGCCGTCCAGCAGAATTCTCCCCACCGTCACATCATAAAATCGCGGGATCAAACTGACAAACGTGGACTTGCCACCGCCGCTCATGCCGACAAGGGCAATCGTTTCCCCTTTTTTCACATCGATATTTATATCCTTTAAAACCTCCTCCTCTCCTTCGTTATAGGAAAAAGAAACCCCTTCATATGAAATATCTCCGTTTACCTGCCGGCACTCCACTGCATCGGGGGCATCCACGATATCATACTTTTCATCCATTAGTTCAAAAACCCTATCCATCGAAGCAAATGATTGCGTGATTGTTGTGGAGGAATTGACTAGTCTCCGCAGCGGATTATAAAGCTTATCAATATAAGCATAAAAGGCCATCATCGTCCCCAAGGACAAATTGCCCTGAATCACCAGATAACCAGAATAGGCGATGACAAGTAACGGGGCAATGTCCGTAATCGTATTTACGACAGCAAATGATTTAGCGTTCCAGCTTGTATGCTTCAGTGCTTTTTCCAAAAAATGATCATTTGCTTTATTAAACCGGGTTTGCTCGTATTCTTCAATCGCAAAGCTTTTTATGACCGGCATCCCTTGGACACGTTCATGCAAATAACTCTGGACCCCTGCTAAAGCCTGGGAACGAATCCTTGTTAAGCGCCGTAAATTTCCGAAAAAGTAGCGAATCGAAAAGGCATATAGCGGAAAAAGTGCAATCGAAATAAGTGTCAGCTTTACATTCAATGAAAACATAAGAATAATCGCAATAATAATTGTAGCCATATCCAGCCAAAGGTTCATTAACCCGGTAACCACAAAAGCTTTCGTCTGCTCTACATCATTAATAATCCGCGAAATGATTTCACCTGCACGGGTATTGGCATAATACTTAAAGCTTAGCTTTTGGATATGCTGATATAAGACGTTACGCAAATCATATAGAATTTTATTGGAAGTCCATTGGGCAAAATATTGGCGGTAATACTCAATTGGCGGTCTAAGGATAACGAAAACGATAATCATAATCCCCATGATGACCAATAATTTATCTATTTTCTCGTTGGCAACTAAATTGGGATTTTGCACAATATCATCGACAACATACTTAATTAACATCGGAAGAATAAGCGGAATGGAAAATTTAATAATTCCAATGATAATGGTCGCAACAATTTGCCAACGATAAGGTTTGACAAATGTAAGATATCTGCGAATACTATCCATGTTGCAGCCCCCTCTCCCTACTATCTATTTCATTAAAAAACGCCTGTTGATCGCAGTCAACAGGCGATTAAAAACATGCGGTGAACAGAGCCAAGCATTACTGTACGAGAGTTTGCATAATCACTATTTTTTGAAATGAACCGTTTTTTTGCTTTGCTCTGTCCTTGTCCACTACCGTCTGTACGTTAAATAACGCTCATACCAAATATCGATAAAATCCGCTGCAAATGGACCACTTCGCTGTCTAATCATTTGGACAAGTTTATCAACATTCCGCTTTAATATTTGATCAATAACCTCTGGATAATTCATTTCACGGCGATGACGCTCGTACTCATCCTCATCCAACAGATTAAAGGTCATATCGGGATACACTTTGATATCTAGATCATAATCAATATACTTCACTGCCTCGCCATCAAAAACAAATGGTGAGCTGAGATTACAATAATAATAAATGCCATCTTCGCGAATCATGCCAATCACATTAAACCAGTATTGCGAATGAAAATAACAAATGGCCGGTTCCCTTGTAATCCAAGTCCTGCCGTCTGATTCTGTCACCAGAGTACGGTCATTAGCGCCAATCACCAGTTTCTCCGATCCTTTCAAAACGGTTGTCTCTTCCCAGACGCGATGGATGTGCCCATTGTGTTTATAGCTATGTATTTGTACTGGTTCACCTTCGATGGGTACGCCCATTATCTCCCCTACCTTCATTTCCGAACGCTTTGCAACCTATTACTGCCAAAAAATGATAAAAGGCAACAAAGAAAATTCCTATTTTCTTATTAACATTATAACGGTTGCAGACAGAATTTAAAACAAAAGAGCCATAATTCCTACGGCTCTTTGTAAAAATCTCGTATTTCAACTTGATGGTACTAAGTTCATATCCCGGTAGGAATTAATGACATCTTCTGTTTGTTTTTCAAAAATGGTTTGGATTTCTTTTAATTCATTTTTCATCCGCTGAATTTCCGCTTGGATATTATCAAGATCCGTTTCATTTTGCAAACTCAGAAGTTCCGCTTCAACTTCTTGACAGCGTTCCAGCTCTGCTTGAAGAAACAATAATTTGTCCATCGTCGCCATCTGTTCGGAAACCAGTCGGTTAAAATCATTCATCTTCCTCACCGCCTTAATAATAGTTCATATATGTATTCTTTAAAATTAGGTCATTTCCTTTGACTAGTTCTGTATTCTGAAGAAAAGTTTTGTCGAACCTTAAAGATCTTGGAATTCTATAACAATCAGTGAAGTGATTCTCAACTGCTAGATGTCGATTTGGCGATTTCATTCAATGAAATCTAACAAAAAAGAAGGCACCCAATGCATGAATGAGTGCCTTCTAAGTAAGTATGTTTTAATTAGCTTTGACCGAATTGACCGGCGTTTTGGTTTTTTTTAGATTCTGCTTGTTGGTTTTGCTGTCTTACTTCAGAAGCATTCGTTTCACTCGCAAATTCTGTGCCAAAAGATCCAGAAGCGCCTCCTTGGGCAGAGCGAGCATTTTGCTTTCTTACCTCAGCAGCATTGGTTTCACTTGCAAATTCAGTGCCGAAATTAGATCCAGCAGAAGTTTTGTTTGGCTGTTGGTTGAATTTTGCCATTGATATCACCTCCACGAGTATAATGTACCCTTGTTGGTGAAGATTATCCGAAAAATTATCAAAAATTAAACGAGCAGCGAAATTCCGCCATCAACAATGATCGTTTGCCCCCTGATCATGCTGGATTGATCAGACAGCAGGAACATTACACAATTCACCATATCCTCAATTTCCACCATTCTGCCCGCAGGTGTTTTTTCGGCGGCCTCCTTTAAAAGCTCGTCGCGATTTGGAAAAGATTTTAGCGCTTCGGTGTCCACTGCACCTCCGGAGACGGCATTAACGACAATATTCTTGGCTGCTAATTCAACCGCCAGGTACCGCGTTAACGCTTCTAGCGCTGCTTTCGATACCCCGACAGCCGTATAGTTTTCCAAATAGCGGATCGCCCCTAGTGAGCTGATACTGACGATTTTTCCACCGCCACTTTTTTCCATCAACTTAGCTGCTTCCTGAGCGCAAAATAACAGTGCCTTGCTGTTAATATTTAAGGTCCAATCCCAATGCGATTCTTCCAGTTCCATCGCCGGCCGCTGAACTCCGGATGCAGCATTGTTGACGAATACATCAAGCCTGCCAAATTCTTCATTTATTTGGGCAAACATTGCTTTAATCTTGCTGACATCCCCGACATTTGCTTTCACAATTAACGCTTTTCTCCCAAATGCTTCAATTTGTTCAGCTGTTTCAAGTGCGCCTTTTTTGCTTCTTGCATAGTTAATGACGATATCATATCCCTCTTGTGCCAGCCTGATGGCAGTGGCTTTGCCAATTCCACGGCTGCTTCCTGTGACTAATGCTACTTTTTGTGTCATAAAACTCCCTGCCCCTTTTAAACGTGATGCTATCATTTTAGCTTTTTCATGAATAGAAGACAATTGATATACAAAAAACTATGGGAAATCAGAAATTTGAAAGGATGGCGAGTTATGTATTCTGGGCGCGATATGACTGAACTGTCGATGGTGTCGATTACTGATTGGAAGGATGAAGAACTGGGGTATTTTCACCAGGCCTTACAGCAAATCATGCCTTATTTAAATAGTGAGGGGCAGACGATTCATCGGGAGATAGTGGAGGAAATTCAAAATCGCGGCGGAACAGGGCAATTGCAGCTTTGATTTGATGGATTGGGATTGGCAACCGGAGAGAGGAGGGGTGCCAATCACCAATACCCGTGATTGGTTACCCAGGCAGTGCTTTTTTAGATGGCTCAGGCTCCAATAAGGCGCATTGGTTACCGGCTTGACTAATTTTCTCCTGCCCCGGGCGCCAATAAGCCTTATTAGTCTTCCAATGACTTCCTTAATTTAGTAAAGATTCCTGATACAGCAGAAACATCTTCTGATAAGGAACTGGAAAAGCAAATTGCTCCATCTCTTCTGGCGAAACCAGCTTCCATTCATCACTTTCCGCGAACGTGCCATCTATTTGTCCAATGTACACCTTAATATTCCAAAGCAAATGGGAAAAGATATGCTCAACCTGGCCGATAACCTTTCCTAAAGTTACCGACAACTCTGTAGCAGTATTAAAGAGTTGCTCCACATGACCTCGCTCTCCCTCCAGCGGATGAGCAATTTCGACATTTGGAAACTCCCATAAATTGGCCAGAAGACCTGTGGAAGGTCGCTTATGAATTAAAATTTTCCCGTTACCAGCTAAAAGAATCGCCGAAGCTAACTGCACCTGGCGCGTCTTTGTTTTTTTTGTTTTGACCGGAAGTTCTGACTGTACTCCTTCATCAAATGCCTGACAATGTTCACGAACCGGGCATAACAAACAAGCAGGAGAGGTTGGTGTGCACACCAATGCACCTAACTCCATCAATGCCTGGTTAAAGGCAGAGGGGTCCTCATGAGAAATAAGTTCACGAACTGCTTGTTCAAATATCTTCCGCGATGATGGGCGGGCAATATCTTCCCAAATAGAAAGAATTCGTGATAACACCCGCATCACATTGCCATCCACCGCAGGTTCCGGCTTACCGTAGGCAATACTTAATATGGCTCCGGCAGTATACGGCCCAACTCCTTTTAACTTGGAAATTTCCTCGGGACTGTCAGGCACCACCCCACCGTATGTTTCCTTTACTTCCTTAACCGCTGATTGCAGATTTCGTACTCTTGAATAATATCCCAGCCCCTCCCAAGCCTTAAGGACTTTTTCTTCATCGGCAGTTGCCAAATCTTCAATAGTTGGAAACCAATCAATAAAACGATTGAAATAAGGAATGACTGTATCGACTCTTGTTTGTTGCAGCATCACCTCAGATACCCATACTTTGTAGGGATCTTGGTCCTTTCGCCACGGTAGGTTCCGCTGTTCTTTTTTAAACCAGGAAATTAAATCCGTTTGAAAAGCATTTATATTGATTTTTTTTAAATTATTTAGTTCAATTAACATAATATTTCCCCCCATTTTTATAAACAAACAACGAAAAGGGTATATAATAAGTAACAGATATACGATAATTCACTTTATCTTTTTTGACAAGAAATTAAGGAGGCTCAATTTTTGGATACTGGAACTCATGTTGTGATGGGCATTGCACTTGGCGGTCTAGCAACACTGGATCCAGCAGTCGCAAGCAGCCATGTTACGACAACTAGTGTTTTAATTGCTACTATTGCTGGTTCACAAATACCTGACATAGATACGGTCTTAAAATTAAGGAATAACGCGATATACATTCGAAATCATCGCGGTGTCACTCATTCCATTCCGGCTGTCATTTTATGGCCGCTCGTTCTCTTGGCGGTTATCTACCCGTTTTTCCCTGGGGCAAACCTGCTCCACCTATGGGCTTGGGCGTTCGCTGCCGTATTTATCCATGTATTTGTTGACATTTTTAATGCCTATGGCACCCAGGCACTGCGGCCTTTTAATTCAAAATGGCTGGCACTTGGTGTGATTAATACGTTTGATCCGTTTATTTTTGCGATTCATGTACTTGGAATCATTGCATGGGTCATGGGTGCGGATCCCGGTTTTACCTTCCTGTTAATGTATTTTATTATCATTGGCTATTATTTCAAACGATATCAGACGAAAAAGCGGGTTTTGGTCGAAGTAAGGTCGATGATTCCGGATGCCACTGAAATCATTGTTGCTCCCACGATGAAGTTCCATCAGTGGCGAATCGCCGCAATGAACGAAGACTGCTTCTTTGTCGGCAGATCAATTAATGGCGAGGTAAAGATTCTTGATCGCTTTAAACGAATTCCTGTGCCCAACACTCCGGTGATTGAAGCAGCGAAAAAGGATCAAAATATCTCGGCATTCCTTTCGTTCTCACCTGTCTATCGCTGGGAAGTCGATGAATATGATGATCATTATGAAGTCAGATTTATTGATTTACGATACAGGAGCAACGGGCACTACCCATTTGTCGCGGTAGTACAATTGGATCTTGATTTAAAGCCAATAAATTCCTATACTGGCTGGGTATATAGTGAAAGAAAGCTGCGGAAAAAGTTAGGAGTAGTTCCGAGTTAAAAATTTACAGCGGTGACCACATAGTCACCGCTTTTTTATTTGGGGATAAAAGTTCTATTATGTCTGTCATTACGCGATTCAATTTAAAGTATTTTTATCCTGCTCAAAAAATTGCTTGAATTTCGGATTTGTGGCTACGAATTCATGGAGCTTGTCACCATAATGTTCAATCCACTGTTTGACAATTTTCTCGGTCATTTCACTTCCCATGTATTTCTCTCCTGCCTTTGCATATGATGACTCAAAATCTTCCCATAATAATTCCACCCATGTCCGAGCTTGATAATAGGAAAGATAGTCATTTTTTTCAAGCAGTAATTTTGCCAATCGTTCATGATAATCATTCATTAAAAACACACCCCCGTTGCCAATTTCTATTAACATAAGTACAAAAATTAATGCGAATACTAACCTTACGTGATAAGCAATGCGACCTGAACGCTTTGCTCTTCACGTTTCTCATTCCCTTTTTGGAGGTAAAACATGAGAAATAAACAACGCAAATTCCCCAACCAAAATAATAATAAGCTAGAGGGAGAACCGCGGGCAAAAGCAGAATATGCATCAACAAGAGCGGACGGCAGCATAAATACACATCCACAGGAACGGATGCGGGCCTCAGGCGAACGTGATGACGAATCACCACAAGTTTGGAAATAATTTCAACAGAGCCAGAGAAAAAAGACAAGCCAGAGAGGATCCATTCTCTGGTTTGTCTCAGATTATCTTAGCCATTTTAGCATCGATATTGGCAATGCCTCATCTTTGCCGGAGCCATTAAGACGATATCCCCAGGCAAACACACCATTGATATAATCAATTTTAAAATATTCCCCCGGAGCGCCTTCAATTTCATATATTTCTCCAGGTTCAAACTGTCCAGGGTCTGAAAGATAGGCGCGTGCCATTTGCACTTTTCTTTCCAATACGGCAAACTCATTAACCATCCCCAACTGTTCCGCTTTACGGGCTTTTTCTTGGAGAGTGGCAATTTCCTGCCATAATTCTTGATGCGTCATCTCACTGTAGCGTTTCTCCTGCTGCATTAGCTTCACTCCCGATTATCGCTTTATTTCAAGTATAAGTTTTTTTATTCAATTAATAAAGTGAGACCACTCTGCCTGAGTTATACCCATCTTGAAAAAATCATCTCAGTAATCGGCGCTATTTTTTTCTACCAAAAATTTTTCAATTAACTCGATGGAAAAACCTTTGCGATATAGGGCTTGTTTCATTTTTTGCTGATATTCAAACCCGCTATATTGTGAATATTTACGGTGTGCCTTTTCGCCCTGGTGCCTGATCGCTTCAAGCTCTGCATCCGTCTCTTCTTTAGGAACCGTTTCTTGTAATGCGATTTGAATCAGTTCAAATGAGTACCCTTTGCGGTAAAGCAGCTGCTCAAGCTTTTGCTTTTGAATTTTTAATGAATCTTTTGAGGGCTTTTTGAAAAACTTCTTCCCCACGTTCACAGCCTTGTCAAGCTGCAGCTCAGGAGGAAATTCTGCCAACGCTTGAATGATTATTTTTTCAGCAATTCCTTTTTCTTTTAACTCCTGCTTAATGATATCTGGTCCTTTGTCAGTTGTATTGACCATCGTTCTCACAAAAGCAAAGGCGTATTCCGAATCATTGAGATATTGCTGGCTTTTTAATTTATGAACCACTTCTTGAATAATTGGTTCCTTTATGGCTTTTTTTTGGAGATAATCTCTGATTTCTTTTTCCGAGCGAATTCGTCTTGCCAGAAATTGAACAGCTAAATGATAGGCTTTGCGAATGTCGTCCTGAAATTGAATTTCCAGTAAGGAAAAATCATCAAGCTCCATTCCTTTTTTTAACTGGAATTTAATAAGCACATCACTGTCTACACTAAAGGCAAATTCCTCGCCTTTGCCATCATCCATGAAAATATTATAGCGATCCTGGTTTTTCTGTTGTGTGGTGATTTTAGTAATAATGGCCATATCCGTCACCTCAACAATACTTTACCATATTCTCTCGACAAAACCTGATTGAAAAAGTAATTTTTCGAAAAATGGTATCATTCCCCATGATAAAGGAAAAAATAGGGAAATGCAGCAATAAATGATGGAAAGGGATGAGCACAATGGGTGGAAAAAAGAAAAAGGATATGGGAAAAGGTAAATATTCGTTAACCAGTACGCAGGAGGTATTGTATCAGCGTGAGTTTAAAATGGCAGACCGCGCCGGCGGCTTTACCGATCGCAAAACAAAGCTGTAATTGATAATTTTAACAACTTCGTGAAAGTTTTCCCATTCATGAACCCCTTGAGAATGGCAGAAGCTAATAGCGGGACCGTATCGGTTCTAATTAGTTATCAGTGAAAGGGGTTTTCGCAATGGGTCGTTCACGCGGACAAAGAACACGTGATAAAAACAAAGCAACACTTCCACAAGTACCAAAAAACATGAAATCCGACGGAATAGATGTAGAATTCTCCCAAGAGCTGGCTGACCAGGCAGACCTTGAAGCACAAGCAAGATCCAATGCTGCTAATCAGCGTGTCAAAAATCGCAAATAAGCAAAAGAAGCAGGGGATTATCCCTGCTTCTAATGAAGCTTATTATCGTTCATTGGCGGTGATTTTCTTGTCTTTCGCTTTTTTGAAGTAGCCTTTAATATATGGAACAGCGAATCGGTCGAGCCCGAAGTAGTAAGCACCGGTACCTGCGAATAAAAGAATCATTGCGATTGTATAAAGAATTGGGTTTGTGCTTGTTGTTCCTGCCAACATAAAGTTCAGATTCATGAATGCTCCAGCAAGTAAGGCTGGAATAGTAGCTAAACCAACGATTAAACCAATACCGACTAAAAGTTCTCCCCAAGGAATTAATACATTAAAAATATCAACGTTTGGAATCGCGAACTGTTGTAAAAAATCTGCATACCATGCTTGCACTGCCGGGTGTTCACCAGTTGCATTGGCAAGTGCCCCTTTGAGGAAGCCTCCTGCGTCAAATCCACCAGTTATTTTTTCAAATCCTGCTGTTATCCACTGATAGCCAAGATAAATCCGTAAAACTGTCCATACAACTGCTGCAATAGGCGTTTTGTACCATTTCATTACAATCATCTCCAAATGATTTTATTTTTGATAATGGTCATCAGCTAGCTGTTTCTTATAGTGAAGGCTTGTGATTTTTATCACTACCTTCGCTACACTTATAATATACCTTGAGGACTATTGAAAAACAACCGTTTTCACATTTTCTTAACATATTAATGTTGGATATTTGATAAAATTGTGAACATTCTCAGTTTGTACTTTACACAGGCTTGTTTATGGGTATTTATCTGAAAAAGAAAAAGCATCCTGCCATTTGGATGCTTCCATTTGCTGTGTTTTTGAGTGATTAAATCACTGTTGCTGTGGGTTTATTTAAAATGGGCAAATTTTCATCACCAAGAATCTGAAAATAACAAATCTCCGGTTGCCGACCAAGCAAGCCCTTTAAATCTTCCTTGCCAGCTTCGATGATAAAAATGCTGTCAGTAACCTCATCAAGCCAGGTAATTTCAGGATGTTTCGTTTTTTCAACAAAACCTTGAAGCAGCCAGTAGTCTTTTTGCTTCCTAATCTGCCCTCGCCAATCAGCAGTTTTCTTAATATTTTGCCGGCTGTTAAGTTTACTTTGACAAACATAGACCAAATCTTCAATCATCGCACTTGCTGTTGGATACATGCCGGCTCCCGGGCCCTGCAGCGTGATTCTGCCAACAATATCGGAATGCACATTTACCGCATTCTCGGCACCTTCCACGTGATAGAAGGGATTCTCGTCGCCCACCAGGATCGGTTTTACAGACGCAATGATCTGTTCGTCTTCCTTGCTTATACTGGCCACATGTTTAAACCGCAGTTTTAATTTTTCTGCTGCCTCTATTAACTCACTTGTGATCGCAGTTATTCCCTGACGTTCAACCGTCTGCCAATCGGGCTCTTCACCGAAAGCAATCCTGCTGAGTATCATCGCCTTGTAAAAGGCATCGAAACCCTCAATATCATTAGTGGGATCGGCTTCTGCATAGCCTTTTGCTTGAGCCTGGCGCAAACTTTCAGCAAATGACTGCTTTTTTTCACGCATTTCGGACAAAATGAAGTTAGAAGTGCCATTTAAAATTCCCTGAATTTGTGATACACGGTTAATGTTTAAGAGCTGCCTAAGGGTTTGAATGACAGGAATTCCTCCGGCCACGGTTGCTTCATAGCCGACAGAAACACCATTTTCCTTTGCTAGATCAAGTAATTCTTTTCCATGGTGCGCAAACATTTCTTTGTTAGCCGTTATGATGTGGCACCCCTTGCCAATTGCTTGTTTCAAATAAGTAAAGGTAGGCTCCTTGTCGACGATGGCTTCAATCACAACATCAAGCTGGGGCAGCCGAAGAATTTCCTGAAAATTCGTTGTCAGAAGCACATCTTCACGAATATTCCTTTCCTTTTGGATGTTTTTTACAAGTATTGCCACGACTTCAACCTTTTTCCCGAGAACAGCTGTAAATTCTTGCGCATGAGATTGAATCGTCCGGTAAACCCCTTCACCCACCGTTCCGAATCCTAATATCGCTACCTTAATGACAGACACCATTCTTCACCTCACTTTAAAAAATAAAAACCTCTTCGATAAGAAGAGGTCTGGTAATCCTCTCTTATCTTTCAGATCCTTAAGATCTGCAGGAATTAGCACCTTTTCAAGGATCACCTTGAAGGTTGCCGGGCTTCATTGGGCCTAGTCCCTCCGCCGCTCTGGATAAGAGTTTTATATGAACTTTTATAAATTTTCCAATAATTAAAGAAAATATTAGCTCAATCTGCCACCAATGTCAATAGTTTCTTTTTGAAAGAGAAGCAATTGCGGAGTGAATCTTTTAATCGTTTTTTGGAATCTTTGCAGGGTTTCGATTATACTTACAAAAATCAAACCCGCCAAAATTGATTGAGCGGGTTTTAAATTGTTTATTTATGCAGTTTTTCTTCCGCAAATATAATTTGCTGCTTCACTTGTTCCGGAGCCGTTCCGCCAAAGCTATTGCGAACGGCGACAACTTGTTCCGGAGCCAGTACCTGATAAATATCCTCTTCAAATAAATCGCTAAATTGCTTATATTCCTCGATGGTTAAATCGAGCAAGAATTTGTTGAACTGAATTGAATAAAGGACAATTTTTCCAATCACCTCATGGGCCTCGCGAAACGGCAGACCTTTGCGAACAAGGTAATCGGCAATATCCGTAGCATTGGAAAAGTCAGTGTTGATCGCCTTGCGCATTACCTCTTTATGGACGGTCATTGTTTCAATCATTGGTGCTAATAGCTTCAGGGAGCCTTCCAGCGTCTCTACCGTATCGAACATGCCTTCTTTGTCCTCTTGCAAATCCTTATTATAAGCAAGCGGAAGGCCCTTTAATACAGTGAGTAAACCAATTAAATTTCCATACGTGCGCCCTGTTTTTCCCCGCAAAAGCTCCGGTACGTCCGGATTTTTCTTTTGCGGCATGATGCTCGAACCGGTGCAAAAGGAATCATCCAGTTCAATAAATTGAAATTCCTGGCTCGACCAAAGGACCATTTCCTCTGACAAACGTGAAATATGGGTCATAATAATCGAACCAATCGACAAAAATTCTAAAATAAAATCACGGTCGCTGACAGCATCCATACTATTTGGATAAATCGTTTCAAATCCTAATAATTCCGCGACCTTTTCGCGATTAATCGGAAAGGTAGTCCCGGCCAGGGCACCAGAACCTAACGGCAGCCAATTAATCCGTTTCAAAGAATCCAGCAATCTTTCCTTATCTCGTTCAAACATCCAAAAATACGCCATTAAGTGATGGGCGAAAGAAACCGGCTGGGCCCGCTGCAAATGAGTATAGCCCGGAATTAGTGTTTCAATATTCTCTTTCGCCTGCTTGATGATCGAGAGTTGGACATCTTCAATCAATTTAATTAATTCAGTCGTTTTGGTCCGCAAATATAGATGCATGTCGGTTGCCACTTGGTCGTTTCGACTGCGGCCGGTATGAAGCTTACCCCCCACCGGACCAATTTGTTCAATTAACAGTTTCTCGATATTCATATGAATATCTTCATCCGCAACGAGAAACTCAACCTCTCCGCGGTCAACCTTTTCCTTTATTGCCAGCAGACCTTGTTTGATTGTTTCCGCATCCTTTAGCGGAATAATGCCGCACTCCCCTAACATCTGGACGTGGGCAAGGCTCCCGGCAATATCTTCTTTTGCCAGCTTTTGATCAAACGATATCGAAGCGGTGAATTCTTCTACCAGCTTGTTCGTTTCTTTCGTAAACCGACCGCCCCATAGTTTTGACATAGATTGCTCCCCCTAAATGATCAGAAATTCCTGTTAATAATTGATTTCCTTTTGTGAATTGAAAATGATATCTGTAGATTGCTCGATATATCTGCAAGTTTAACAGATTTATCTGCAGTTTCGCCTAATATATCTGCAATTCTCAAAAGTTAGTACTTAAGCAGATTGCCCCCGAATATGCTTCGGGGGCATCACAGTTTATTTTACCATTGATTCTTTCTTATTTACTTCGGTGAACACCTTTGTTGGTAATCCCCACAATTTGATAAACCCAACAGCTGCATTGTGATCGAAGGCATCACCTTTTGTATAGGTTGCCAGCTCTTCGTTATATAAACTGTGAGGCGATTTCCGGGCAACCACTGTATGGTTTCCTTTGAACAGCTTCACTCGAATGGTGCCTGACACCACTTTTTGTGTTTCTTCGACAAACGCATCAAGGGCAGCTTTTAATGGTGAGTACCAAAGACCTTCGTAGACAATTTTGGCCATCTGCTGTTCGACCTGGGTTTTAAACTGGGTAACTTCACGCGGCAGAGTCAAAAACTCCAATTCCTTATGAGCATTGATTAAAATAAGGGCTGCCGGGTTTTCGTAAACCTCCCGTGATTTAATTCCTACCAATCTATTTTCGATATGATCAATCCGGCCGACACCGTGCTTGCCGCCAATTAGATTCAATGCCTCAATCAATTGAACAAGCGGTAATTTTTCGCCGTTCAGAGCAACTGGTACGCCTTGTTCAAATTCAATTTCGATATATTCCGGAGTGTCCGGGGTTAATTCAATTGGATTGGTCCAATCATAAGCTTCTTCCGGAGCCTCGGCCCATGGATTTTCGAGGACGCCAGCCTCGCAGGCACGGCCCCAAATATTGGCATCAATCGAAAATGGATTATCCAAATCAACCGGAATCGGAATCCCATTCTTCTCGGCATAAGCAATTTCCTCATCACGGGTCATGCCCCATTCACGAACGGGAGCCACCACTTTTAAATCTGGGTTGAGCGCTTGGATCGACACTTCAAAGCGCACCTGATCATTCCCTTTTCCCGTACAGCCGTGGGCCACGGCAACTGCTCCTTCTTTTTCGGCGACATCAACTAGCAATTTTGAAATCAGCGGGCGTGATAGCGCCGAGGACAGTGGATATTTTCCTTCGTATAATAAATTCGCTTTTAATGCTGGTAAAATATAGTCCTTAGCGAGCATTTCCTTGGCATCAAGGATATAAGCTTTGATGGCACCGACATTTAAAGCTTTTGTTTTAATTGCCTCTAAATCTTTTCCCTCTCCGACATCAAGTCCCAATGCAATGACATCGTAGCCGTACTTGTCTTGGATCCATTTTACAGAAACGGAAGTATCCAGGCCTCCCGAATATGCCAACACAATCTTCTCTTTAGCCATTTTTATTCCCCTTACTTTCCCTTTTGTATTAAAATTCACTGAATAGAATTATTATACATTATTTTTTATAAAAATAAAGACTATTCTGCAAGTAATAATTTTAAAATTGCCTTTTGGGCGTGAAGCCGGTTCTCTGCTTCATCAAAAACAACTGAATGCGGCCCATCAATGATACCCGTTGTTACTTCTTCACCGCGGTGAGCGGGAAGGCAATGCAAAAAGATAAAATCGGCATTGGCCTGTTGGCACAGTTCCTCGTTTACTTGATAGGGGGTAAAAACCTTCAGACGCTTGGCTGCTTCCTCCTCTTGACCCATGCTGGTCCAGACATCGGTTACAACCACATCTGCATTTTTAATCGCTCGGATCGGGTCATTGGTGATCGTGACAGTCGCTCCGCTCAGTTTTCCGGCAGCAATTGCCTTTTCAGTGATTATTCCATTCGGCAAGTATCCAGGAGGACTAGCAATGTTAATATCCATCCCTACTTTAACGGCACCCTCTATTAAGGAATGGGCCACATTGTTATTGCCGTCACCGATGTAGCAAAGCTTTAAGCCGGCCAGCTTCCCTTTATGTTCGAGGATGGTCAACAAATCTGCCAAAACCTGAGCCGGGTGCTGCAGGTCGGTTAAGCCATTGATGACCGGAACCGTGGCATGTGCTGCTAATTCCTCAACAGATTCATGACTATACGCCCGAATCATGATCCCATCGATATACCTGGAAAGCACTTTGGCCGTGTCGGCAATACTTTCCCCTCTGCCCAACTGGATATCCTTTGAGCTCAAGAATATCGCATGACCGCCAAGCTGCAGCATGCCAACCTCAAAGGACACCCTAGTGCGGGTGGATGATTTTTCAAAAATCATCCCCAGCACCTTTCCAGTTAAATATGGATGCGGAATCCCCTGTTTCTGCTCGGCCTTTAATTGTTGTGCCACTTCCAGCAGATAATGAATTTCTCCAGTGGAAAAATCAGCCAGCTGTAAAAAATCCTTTGACTTCAATTGATATTTAATAGCTTCCGACATGGATTGATCCTCTCTCTCCCCATTTGTAATATTCACTTAGCGTCCTTACATTGATAGCAGCGTTACTGGTTTTGCCCATTTCCATCATTGCTTGCACCGTGTCAAAATGGGTAAATACCGGCATCTTATAGCGAATCGCTTGTTCACGAATGCGAAAGCCAAATTTCATTTTATTACGGCCCTGATTGGGTATATTGATAACCGCCTTTACCGCCTGCTGGCGAAACAGGCTGTCAACATCCTGTTCATTGCGAAGTACCTTTTCAACCTCAACCCCATGCTCTTGAAGGAAAGCAGCCGTGCCCTCTGTTGCGGCAATCTTTAAATTTTTTCCAAGCTCACGGATAATCGGCAGACTTTGCGGTTTTTCCCGGTCGGAAATCGAACATAAGAGATAGTCTGCCCCGCTATTTCCTGTCAAAGCCGGAATGACTTTAGCTAGTGCCTCAAGATAGGTTGCCCCCATTCCCAGCACCTCGCCGGTGGACTTCATTTCCGGACCAAGAACATGGTCGACTCCTTTTAGCTTTCCAGAGGAAAAAACCGGGGCCTTAACGGAAAAATATGACGGTTCCGGCTGCAAGCCCGGGGCATCAGAAAATTTAGTTAACGCATCGCCCAATTGAACGCCAATCGCCCACTCAATCATTGGAATCCCCGTTACTTTACTGATGATTGGCACCGTCCGTGATGAACGTGGATTGACTTCCAGAACGTAAACCTGCTGGTCATAAACGACGAATTGGATGTTCATCATCCCAATAACCGGAGCCGTTTTGGCAATTTTTGAAGCATAGTCTATTAAAGTTGCTTTTATCTCCTGAGACATTGAAATCGGCGGAAACACGGAGATACTGTCGCCGGAGTGGACGCCGGCTTTTTCAATATGCTCAAAGATTCCCGGAATGACAATGCTGTCACCATCACTGATGACATCAATTTCGCATTCCAGTCCCGGTAAATATTTATCAACTAGTAACGGCCACATTTTCTCATTGGCATTTTGATTAAGCTGGTTCATATAATCATGCAGTTCCGTTTCCGAAAAAATCGTGAACATTGCCTGCCCGCCGATGACATAGGACGGTCTCACAAGTACCGGATAGCCTAAATCAGCCGCTGCTGTAAGCAATTCCTCTGCGTGGAAAACGGTTTTTCCTTCGATATGAGGAATATTCAAATCTTCGAGCAGCTGGTAAAATTCCTTTCGGTCTTCGAGACGGTCTACATTTCTCACAGTCGTGCCCAAAATCGGAACGCCTTCTTCTTCAAGATCGTGGGCAAGATTAATCGCGGTTTGCCCGCCGAATTGAATCAGTACACCTTCCACCTGTTCTTTTTCAATCACATGAAGCACATCTTCGACGGTGAGCGGTTCAAAATAAAGCCGGTCGGCGACGGAATAATCGGTACTGACCGTCTCTGGGTTGTTATTGATGATAACCGCCTGATAGCCGTGTTTCTTGAGCGCTTTTGCGGCATGCACCGAGCAATAATCGAATTCGATTCCCTGCCCAATCCGGATTGGCCCGGAGCCAATAACGAGAATCTTTTTCGCATCGGTTGTTTCTACTTCGTCAAAGCCATGATAAGTAGAATAATAGTAAGGGGTGACCGCATCGAATTCTGCCGAACACGTATCGACCATTTTATAGCCGGGTTTGATACCAAGTTCCTGCCACTTAGTTCTTATTTGTTTTTCCGGAATTATAAAGATTTGCGCTAGCAGCTTGTCGGCGATATTCATCTTCTTCGCCCGGATCAGCAGAGATTCAGGAACATTGTCCCAATGGAAGCCTGCCAGTTCTGTTTCTACGGCCACGATGGCGCTAATTTTGTGCAAAAACCAAGGGTCGATCTCGGTTAATTGCTGAACTTTTGTAACCGAAATGCCTCTTCGAAACGCCTCGGCAATAATAAAAAGCCTCTGGTCATTGGCTTGTTCCAGCAATTCCAAAAGGTCTGCTTCTGGCAATGATTGATTCATCCGGCGGCAGAGGCCGTAAACATTCATTTCCATGGAGCGGATCGCCTTATTAAGCGCCCCTTCGAAAGTCCGATCAATCGCCATCACTTCTCCGGTAGCTTTCATTTGGGTTCCGAGCGTTCTGTCGGCTTCTGGAAATTTATCAAACGGAAAGCGCGGCAGTTTGACGACAATATAATCAATAGCCGGTTCAAAGGAGGCAAACGTATTGCCGGTTATCGGGTTCAAAATCTCATCCAAGTGGTAGCCGGCCGCACATTTTGCCGCCATTCGGGCAATTGGATAACCGGTTGCCTTTGAGGCCAGTGCTGATGAACGGCTGACCCTCGGATTGACTTCAATAATATAATATTCATTGGAATTTGGATTTAGCGCGAACTGGATATTACAGCCGCCAATAATTTCGAGTTCCCGGATTACTTTTATCGAAACATCGCGGAGCATTTGATACTGTACATCAGTAAGTGTTTGCGACGGAGCAACGACAATGGAGTCACCGGTATGGACGCCGACCGGGTCCATGTTCTCCATATTGCAAACGATAATGCACGTATCATTGGCATCGCGCATAACCTCATATTCAATTTCCTTCCAGCCTTTGATGCTTTTTTCGACGAGCACTTGGTGAATCGGACTGGCTGCCAGCCCTTTTTTCAGGACCAATTCCAGTTCCTCCGCATTATAGGCAAAACCTCCGCCTTCTCCGCCAAGCGTAAATGCCGGACGGATAATCACCGGAAAGCCAATTTTGTTAACAAATTGAACGCCTTCCTCATAGCTTTGGATGATCGCTGATTCGGGAATCGGCTCCCCGATTTTTAGCATCAAATTGCGGAACCGTTCGCGATCCTCGCCATTTTTAATCGATTCGACTGACGTTCCAAGGAGGGCTACATTGTATTTTTCAAGAATTTTTTGTTCAAACAGCTCCACAGTCAAATTCAAACCGGTCTGCCCGCCAAGTGTGCCAATCACTCCGTCAGGCTGTTCTTTTTGAATGATTTTTTCAATCGTGGCAACATTAAGCGGCTCGATATAGACCTTATCGGCCACTGCTTCGTCGGTCATAATCGTCGCCGGGTTATTATTAACGAGGACAACTTCCAGTCCTTCTTCTTTCAAGGCAATACAGCCTTGAGTTCCGGCATAGTCAAATTCTGCAGCCTGACCAATAACGATCGGACCTGAGCCTATCACAAGTACTTTTTTCAACTGCTTATTTAACGGCATATTTTGTCTCTCCCAATGACGCGATCTCTCTGACAAATCCTGTTAAAATGTATTCTGTATCACTTGGTCCCGGATGTGCTTCGGGATGAAATTGCACCGATTGAATCGGATAATGCTTATGTTTTAAGCCCTCGATTGAGCGGTCATTGACATTGCGGTAAGTAACCTCAAACACCTTGCTGTCAATACTTTCATCGATGACCACATAGCTGTGATTTTGTGCGGTTATTTTGACTTTTCCGGTGGCCAGTTCTTTCACAGGGTGATTACCGCCACGGTGACCATAGGTAAGCTTTTCCGTTTTCGCCCCGTAGGCTAGGGCAATCAGCTGGTGACCCAAGCAAATCCCCAGCGTTGGGAAATACTGGCTGATCTTTTTATATTCGGGGAACCATTTTTTTAGCGCCATCGGGTCGCCAGGACCATTGCTAAACAGAACCCCGTCGGGTTGTATGGATTTTATTTGTTCAAACGTTGTATGATATGGGACAATCGTGACGGCGCAGTTTTCAGCCAGCAACGCCGTGAGAATTGACTTTTTATAACCAAAGTCAACTAAGACAACATGAGGACCGCGATTTTTAAAAAACTGCTGCTCTTTCGTCGAAACTTTTTCCACCCAAAATGGGGTTTGTTCCTGAGAAGGAAAAGCGATTGCCTTCTCCCTGCCTAAATAGCCTTTGACGGTTCCCCGGCTGCGGATGGTTTTCACTAACAGTCTCGTATCGACGCCAGCAAGCCCGGGTACTCCAGCTTGCTTTAGTTTTTCAGAAAACTTTTCAATTGATTGATAATGGCTCGGTGTTTCACAAAGGTCGCCGATTACGACACCGGCAAGCGCCGGGGTAATGCTTTCATTATCTAAAGCATTGATGCCATAATTACCAATTAGCGGATAGCAGAAGGTGATAATTTGCCCGGCATAGGATGGATCCGTAATAATCTCTTGATAGCCAGTCATGCTTGTATTGAAGACAACTTCTCCTAGTGAATCGTGTTCTGCACCAATCAGTACCCCTTCAAACAGTTCCCCTGTTTCCAAAGTAAGATATCCTTGTTCCATAAAGCCTCACTCGCCTTTCTCTATACCTTGGAATGCCTGTTCCAACTTTTGCGCAAATTCATCGATTTCACTTTTAGTTACCGTTAACGGTGGCAGGATCCGAACTACATTGGGACCGGCGGTTAGCACTAACAAATTGTGGCTGATCGCTTGTTTTACGATGTCTAACGCATTCGTTTCCACAACCAGTCCTTTCAGGAGCCCTTTGCCGCGGATATCCTTGATGGCTGAAAATTGGGCCTTCAGGCTTTCGAGTTGGCAATCAAGGTAGACGGACATCTCCTGAACATCACTTAAGATGTCGCTGTTAATCATCCGTGAAACAGTGGCAACTCCAGCTGCCGTTGCTAGCGGATTGCCGCCAAATGTGCTGCCATGGCTGCCTGGTTCAAAAACTTTGGCCACTTCTTGTTTGGCAATTATCGCTCCGATTGGGAATCCTGATCCCAGCCCTTTGGCAACGCTGATTACATCCGGCTTAATATTATATTGTTCATAGGCAAACAGCGTACCTGTTCTGCCCATTCCCGTTTGAATCTCATCGACCATTAGCAGAATGTCGTTTTCTTGGCAAATCCGAGTGAGTGCCTGCACCCACTTCTGATCAGCAGGAATGACCCCGCCTTCGCCTTGAACCAATTCAAGAAGAACCGCTGCCGGCTTGATTGTTTGCAGCATCTCAAGGGCATCGTTATCGTTAAACGGCAAGTAACTAAATCCCGGCATTAACGGTGAAAAACCGTGCTGAATTTTTTCCTGCCCAGTGGCTGTTAGAGTGGCCAGCGTCCTGCCATGAAATGATTGCTTAAAGGTGACAATTTCGGGAAAATTGCTGCCCTTTACTTTACTGGCGTAGCATCTTGCCAGTTTAATCGCGGCTTCATTTGCCTCGGCTCCACTGTTACAAAAAAACACTTGATCACCGCAGCTGTTGGCTGTAAGAAGACCGGCAAGTTCCTCCTGATTGGGAATATGATAAAGGTTGGAGCAATGCCATAGGTTTTCGAGCTGCTCCGCCAGTTTCTCTTTTACACAATCGGGAACATGACCAAGGTTGCAAGTGGCAATCCCTGAAGTAAAATCCAAATATTGCTGACCGTGATCATCCCAGACATAGCTTCCTTTTCCTTTGACCAGTGTTACCGGGAAACGGCTGTAGGTTGCCATTACCGGTGAAATTTGCGAGACTAATGTATTGTGGCCCATCCTGCTATCTCCTCTTCTAGAACAATTTTTGTACCAATTTTTTTACCCTGTGTATAATCTATTAGACTATTTTTCTCAAATCCGTTAATGATGGCCACCTCGCGGATATTGTGAACAAGACCATCGATCGCTGCCTTGGCTTTTGGAATCATGCCGCCGTAAATCGTTTGATTGTCAATCATTTCTTCAATAATCGATTTGGAAACCACATCCATTTTCGTCTTTACCCCATCTTTTTCAACCAGAATCCCGGGGATGTCACTGATAAAACAAAGATTGGCTCCTAATGCTTTCGCTACCGCAGAGGCTGCAACATCACCGTTAATGTTATAGCGCTGACCATTACCGTCAATTCCAATCGGGGAAATGACCGGGATATAGCCCTGTTGGATGACTCCATCAATGACTTCATCGTTAACTCCAATTACATCTCCGACAAAGCCTAACTGTTTGGCATTTTGTGCTGGAGCTGCCTGGAGCAGGCTGCCGTCCACCCCGCTGACACCGATGGCATTCCCTCCTGCCTCGATAATCTTGCGAACAACCTGCTTATTGACCATGCCACTTAAGACCATTTCGACAACATCCAATACCTCTTTGCTCGTAACCCTTAATCCGTCCACAAAGCGTGTCTCAACATCCAGGCTTTTTAACAATTGATTGATTAACGGACCGCCGCCATGGACAATAATCGGGATCCATTCCCTTGATTGATGAAGGGAAATCACATCCTCATAAAATGACTTAGGAAGGTTTTCCAATACACTCCCGCCGCATTTTATTACTAAGTATTTCATGGAAAAGGCCCCCTTTTATGTGCGGTAGGATGCGTTGATTTTGACATAATCGTAGGTTAAATCGCATCCCCAGGCAGTGGCACTTACATCACCTTGATTTAATTCCACAACGATTTGGACATTTTCTTGTTCCAAGTATTGTTTCAGTTTGGCCTCATCGAATGGGGTAGGCAAGCCGTTTTCAAAAACCGGATAGGCTCCAATCGAGACCTTTATTGAATTTGGGTCAATCGGCACGCCGCTGTAGCCAATTGCCGTGACAATTCTGCCCCAGTTGGCGTCGGTACCATAGATAGCCGTTTTTACCAGATTGGAAGAAATAATGGCTTTTCCGACGGCTCTGGCTGCTTGTTGACTGAATGCACCAGCTACCTTGACTTCAATTAATTTCGTCGCCCCTTCACCATCGCGGGCAATTTTTTTGGCCAATGCTTCGCAAACAGTCTTTAACCCTGCGTAAAAAACCTCCCAATCGGGATGATCTTTTGTGAGCTGACCATTACCTGCCAGGCCGTTTGCCATGACGACAACCATATCATTGGTACTTGTGTCTCCGTCCACCGTGATCATGTTAAATGTTTCGTTTGTGATGTCTTTTAGTGCACTAGATAAGTCTGTATATGCAATGTTAGCGTCCGTGGTCACAAATCCGAGCATTGTTGCCATATTAGGATGGATCATTCCCGAGCCTTTGGCTGCACCGCCGATGCTGACAGTTTTCCCATCAATGTTCATTTGCACGCCAATTTGTTTGACCATTAAATCGGTCGTTAAAATTGCCTGTAGAAAATTATTTACTCCTTCATTGTCTTTGTGAAGGAGTTGCTTAATTCCTGTGTTAATTTTATCCATTGGCAGAAGCTCGCCAATGACCCCTGTTGATGTAACCGCTACTAAGTGGTCTTTGACGCCAAGTTCAGCAGCAAATTGACTTTGCATTTCATAGGCATCCTTTAACCCTTGCTCGCCTGTGCAGGCATTGGCGTTGGCCGAGTTAACCACAATAGCCTGAATTTTATTTTCCTTTGCCAGGCTTTCCTGCGTTACCACGAGCGGTGCTGCTTGAAACACATTTGTCGTGTAGACGCCAGCAGCGGTTGCCGGAACCGCCGAGGCGATATAACCTAGGTCCAGTTTTTTTCTCTTCAATCCGCAATGCAAACCGCCCGCCTTAAACCCCTTTGGTAAGGTCACACTTTCATCTTTTAAAATGACTATTTCTTTCCCTGTTGTTACCTGTGCCAATTAAATTTCCCCCTTATTCTCCCTGAAACGATTTTATGGATAGATTGGTAGTTGATTAAGACCACTTCGTTCATCCCAACCAAACATTAAGTTCGCATTTTGAATTGCCTGCCCGGCAGCTCCTTTTACCAGGTTGTCAATTACCGAAATGACGGTCAGCCGGTTTGTTCGGCTATCGACATGAAGCCCGATATCACAATAGTTGCTTCCGTGCACTTCTTTCGTTGCCGGAATGTTTCCTTCCGGTCTGATTCGGACAAAGGATTTATTTTTATAAAAATTAGTGTATAAATCTACAACTTCCTTCGTTGAAATAGATTCGTTTAATGTAAGATACATTGTGCACATAATCCCTCTTGTCATTGGCACCAGGTGAGTTGTGAAACTAATCGTGATGGGAGTACCGCTTTCATCTGAAAGGACTTGCTCAATTTCCGGAATATGCTGATGGCTTCCCAGTTTATAAGCTTTTAAGTTTTCGTTTATTTCCGCATAATGGGAGGTTAAGGAAAGTCCTCTTCCTGCCCCTGAAACTCCGGATTTTGCGTCAATGATGATGGATGCTAAATCAGCTTGATTTGTTGTTAAAATCGGGATTAATCCCAAGGTTGCTGCGGTTGGATAGCAGCCCGGGTTGGCAATCAATGCTGCTGTTTTTATTTGCTCCGGATAGATTTCGCTTAATCCGTAAACAGCTTGTTGTATATATTCATGATTGGCTGGCCTTCGCCTATACCACGTTTCGTATTGTTCGCTCGACCTTAGCCGGAAATCCCCGGACAGATCAACACATTTAATCCCTGTTTCCATCAGCTGCGGGACAAGCTTGCTGCTCACACCTGATGGCGTCGCCAAAAACACAATATCATGGTTTTCTGCGATCGTTTCCGGGTCAAATTTTCCTAACGGCTGGTCGGTTAATCCTGATAAATGAGGATAACTTTCACTGAAATTGTTTCCTGCTTGAGAGTTGGAAACAACCGAGCCTACCTCTAAATAGGGATGCTGGTGGATAAGTCTGATTAATTCAATCGCACCATATCCTGTACCGCCAATAATTGCAGCTTTCATTTTTTCCACTCCCACGCGTTACTTAGATAATGAATTATTATACATACATGTATATAATTATTCAACAGGAAAATGACCAATTTTTCTGCAAATATCAAATAATTTAATTGACAGCGGTTACATATAAGGTTGAATCGTTATACATTTTTATATACTGAAGACTCACCGATTGGCGAGTCGTTAGGGCGAAGACAGAGGCAAAGTTACACTTATGGCAAATAGGAAAGTTTTTTCTTTTCTGATCAAAAAAAGCCAACCTGACAATTTGTTCATTATTGCGTCAGATTGGCTGATATATTTTCCAGTTTATTCATTTGTAACTCGGCCTATTTCCCCGACATTTAGCCAAAAGAATTTTAATCCCCAAATTAGGAATGTAACAGATGTAATGCTCTTCTCAGTTCTGCTGCCTCTACTTGACCAGGAGCGGACTTCTTGCCGGCAGAAGCAAAGGTCAATGCTGATCCAAACGTTCCTCCGGCAAGGCGGCTGATTACTCCTTTACTCCCCATTGAAATCGTGATAATCGGTCGGTCTGCATACTGTTCATACATTATGTTTGTCGCTACCAACAATGTTAAAACATCGCTGGAACTTGTTGGCATCACAGCAATTTTCGGTAAATCTGCTTCCAATTCCTGCGCTTTTCGCAGCCGTGCAATAATCTCTTCCTTTGAAGGTGTTTTCTCAAAATCATGATTCGAAATGATGACCAATACCCCTTTGCTATGTGCCGTTTTCACTAATGATTTCACAATTGTTTCTTCATTAAGTAACTCTATGTCTATGATGTCCGCCAGGCCAGTTTCAATGATGGCTTTATTCAATTCAATATAATAAGCTGTGCCAACCTCCTTTTCGCCACCTTCTTTAGCACTTCTGAAGGTAAAAATAATTGGCGTATCTTGGAGAATGGCCCGAATTTGGCTTAGTGTTTCCTCTACTTTTCCAATATCCTCAATCTGTTCAAAATAATCGGCCCGCCACTCGACAATATCGTAATCAATTGTTTTTAAGGCGGCCGCCTCCTCGATTAATTCGGCTACCGTGCGGCCAACCAATGGCACACAAATTTTAGGAATCCCCCTACCAATAGTGATTCCTCGGGTTGTTATTGTTCTCTTCATGTCTTCAATCCACCTTTTGAAGAATTTCTGCGACAACCTCTTCGGGATTTTTGTGATCAACCGTAATCTTTACATGATGATCAGCATAAATTGCTTGCCTCTGATTAAAAAGTTCTTCCATTTCTTTAATTGTTTTTCCATGAAGGACCGGCCGGCTATCTTGAATAAGACGAAGCCTGTCCTTCCAGTTTTCAAACGAAATAGTTAAAAAGATCACCGTGCAGGTTGATAAACAAATGTTTTTGATATCCTCCTGGAGGAATGCTCCCCCACCGACCGAAATGATTTTTCCATGTTGTTCTGCCATGCTGTAAATCAATTCCTTCTCCCGCTTTCTAAATGTTTTCTCACCAAACTTCTGAAAAATTTCGGGAATGGGCAGTTTGAATTCTTTTTCAATTTCCTCATCTATATCAATAAATTGTCGATTGAGCTTTTCAGCCAGCAACTTTGAGACGGTCGTCTTCCCTACCCCCATGAAGCCTATCAGGACGATGCTCTTTTCTTTATTCATTACAAATAGTTCCTCCCACCACAATACGAACAATCTTTAGCTAATTATAAATCTTCTGATTATATAACACAAAATGATTTTTTAAGCTAATTAGAAAAGACCCCACACCCGAGGTCTTTTCGGCTAGTTTTTCATTTTTGGATCGAGGACATCGCGTAAGCCGTCACCCATCAAGTTGAAGCCAAGTACCGTCAGCATAATTGCCATCCCCGGGAAAAATAGTGTCCACGGGGCATTGGTAATATAGTTCTTGGAATCGGCCAGCATTTTCCCCCACTCCGGTGTCGGCGGCTGCGCCCCCATGCCAAGAAACCCTAGTGCCGCTGCTTCAATAATCGCTGTGGCAATCGCCAATGTGGCCTGAACAATGACCGGTGAAATGCTATTCGGTAAAACATGGCGGAAAAGAATCCGTGAATCCTTCATTCCGATCGCCCGCGCCGACATAATGTATTCTTCCTGTTTAACACTTAACACCTTTGAACGGACAAGCCGGCCGAAATTGGGGACGTTGATAACGGCAATTGCGATCAAGGCATTTTGCAATGACGGGCCAAGGATGGCGACTACAGCAATTGCCAGAAGAATACTGGGGAACGCCAGCATGATATCAAAAAACCGAGAAATAATTGTATCTATCCAGCGCCCGTAGTAACCGGCTACGATCCCGAGGAATGTCCCAACTACGACAGATCCCAGGACAGAAAAGAATCCCACCCATAAGGAAATTCTAGCTCCATATATTACCCGGGAAAAAATATCCCGGCCAAAATCATCCGTACCAAACCAATGTTTACTTGATGGTGCCTGCATCCGCTCGGACATAACCTGCTCTTTAAAACCGTATGGCGCCACCCACGGAGCAATGAGAGCAAGGATAATAAAGAAGAGAACAATGGCAAGGCCAATCACGGCCAAACGATTTTTATAAAAAGACTGCCAGGCCTCCTTCCACGGAGGAATAAACGTTTCTTCAGCAGGTATGGTTTGTAGATCCGTTGTATTTTTTGCTAATTCAGCCACTGCTAGAGTCCTCCTTTACTTCGTGTATTTAATCCGCGGATCGATAAACACATACAAGAGATCCACTACTAAATTGATCAATACGAAGATCGCGGCAATAATCAAGATTCCTGATTGAATCACCGGATAGTCGCGATACCCGATGGCATCATATAAATATCTGCCAATTCCGGGCCAGCCGAAAATGGTTTCCGTTAAAATTGCTCCGCCTAATAACAGGCCGGTTTGCAGGCCGATGACGGTAAGAACAGGAATAATTGCATTTTTTAAAGAATGCTTGTACACGACCCAGAACATGCTTAATCCTTTGGCCCGTGCTGTCCGAATATAATCTGATTTCATGACCTCCAGCATTGTCGCCCTGGTCATTCTTGCAATAATCGCCATTGGAATCGTTGCCAGCGCTGCACTCGGTAAAATTAAATGCTGCAGCACAACTTTAAACTGATCGAACCTGCCCTGCAATAATGTGTCAATCAAATAAATATTTGTGATAGCGGTAACCGGATCCCTGACATCCTCCCGGCCAGTTGTCGGCAGCCAGCCTAATTCAATCGAAAATACCCATTGTCCCATTAACCCAAGCCAGAAAATAGGCATTGACACACCGATTAAGGCAAATACCATGGCGGCATAATCAAACCAGGATTTCGAAAACCAGGCGCTGATAATCCCGGCGTTGACTCCAATAATGACGGCAATGATGATAGCAACTAAGGTCAATTCAATCGTCGCGGTTAAATATGGCCAAATTTCCTCATTAATCGGGCCTCTTGTCCGCAATGAAATGCCCAAATCACCATGCAGGAGAGCATTAATATAATCAAAATATTGTATGTACCATGGCTGATCCAGCCCCAACTGTTTTGTCAGTTCTGCGACGGCCTCCTTAGTTGCCCTTTGACCGAGAATAACCTGCGCCGGATTTCCTGGTATCGCGTGTATGATGGCAAAAACAATCAGAGTCATTCCAATTAACACTGGTATTAATGAAAAAATTCGCCGGATTGTATAGGTTAGCACTTTTCTCACCTCTTTTAGTCAGGTTCAAATTAAAGCGGTGTTATAAATCGCGGTGTTTTTGCCGCGAATTTTTCTCAATAAAATGCACATATATTGCTTGTAAAATTTATTAAAATGGCAAGCCTTTGTTGGCAAAAGGGGAGGCAAAGAAACCTCCCCTCGTCTTACTCATTATTTAAATTCAACCTTGCTTAAGCACTCGGAACCGGTTGGATGCGGTAGGTAGTTTACCACGTCTTTAGATGCCGCCAGAAGTGGTGTGGAATGAACGAGCGGCACCCATGGCGCGTCTTCATGAACAATTTCTTGCGCTTTCTTATAAAGCTCGTTTCGCTTTTCTTGATCAGCAATGGTTTGTGCTTCAATTAAAATATCGTGAAGCTTATCATTGCTGTACTGAGCATAGTTGTTGCTGCCGATACTGTCTTTATCCAGCAATGTGTAGATAAAGTTATCCGGGTCGCCATTGTCACCGGTCCAGCCGAGCATGAACATATCAAACTCGCCTTTATTGGCCTTATCTAAATAAGTCGCCCAGTCCACAGATTTGATGTTTGCTTTAATATTAATTTTACTTAAGCTTTCTTGAATGACTTCAGCAACTTTTTGCGCCTCTGGCATGTATGGACGGGCAACTGGCATGGCCCATAAGTCAATGGTAAAGCCTTTTTCCAATCCGGCTTCCTTCAGAAGTGCCTTAGCTTTTTCCAAGTCATATGGATAATCTTCAATCGCATCGTTGTAGCCTTCAATCGAAGGAGGCATTGGGTTTTTCGCAGGCAATGCTTTACCGCCATAGAAGGCATCGATGATTGTCTTTTTGTCAATGGCATGATTAATCGCCTGACGGACCAGCTTGTTATCAAGCGGCTTACGCGTAGTCGTTAAGCCAATATAGCCAATGTTCATCGATGGACGTTCGATGATTTGCAGTTTGTCATTTGCCAAAACGGTTGCTTCATCTGAGTTATTTAAGCCGTCCATGACGTCAATTTCTCCATTTGCCAAAGCATTAAGCCGGGCCGTATTTTCCGGAATTACGCGGAAAATAATTTTGTTTAACTTCGGCAGGCTCTTGTCCCAATAATCAGGGTTCTTTTCAATCACAATGCGGTCGTTAGCCTTCCACTCAACAAATTTGAATGGACCGGTCCCGACAGGATTTTTTCGGAAATCATCGCCATATTTCTTGAGTGCTGCCGGACTGGCGATACCAAACATCGACATGGCTAAGTTTTTCAGGAATGGTGCCTGCGGTCTTTTCAAAATAAATTGGACAGTATGGTCATCAAGAGCTTTAATCTCTTTAATGACATGGCCTTTATCTTTCTTAAATCCGCCAAACATCGTATAATAAGGGAATTGTTTTTCATTTCCGTTCATCCAGCGGTTAAAATTATAAATAACGGCATCTGCATTAAAATCCGTGCCGTCGTGGAATTTTACCCCTTGACGGAGGTGGAACGTATACTGCAGCCCATCATCAGATACTTTCCATTTTTCGGCAAGTCCCGGATGAATCGTTGTATCTTGCTCCCCATAGTTTAATAATGTTTCAAAAATATTAATGGTAACCTTAAACGTTTCCCCTTCTGTTGTCGTGATCGGGTCGAGTGAAACGGAGTCACCGCCACGGCCATAGACAAGCGTATCCTTTGCAGGAGCACTGCTATCAGCTGGCTTCTTGCTGTCGTCTGCTTGTTTATTTGTTTTCGAGTTGCAGCCAACAAGAAACATGCTGATCGCTAGTATTGAAATTAACAGCATTTTTAACGTCTTGTTCTTCATTAAATATTCCTACCCCCTAAATGTTTGTTTTTATATCATCAATGCTGCCCATCACTCGTCATATAAGTGGCAGGCAACATAATGACCGTTCAGAATGCGTTCTGTTGGTCTCGTTGTTTTACAAATCTCCATGCATTCTCCACATCTCGTGTGAAAGGCGCAGCCTGATGGCGGATTAGCCGGGCTGGGCAAATCCCCTTCAATTAGGATTGCCTCCTTTTGGAGATCGGGGTTCGCTATGGGAACCGCTGAAAGCAACGCTTTTGTATAGGGATGCAATGGATTTTCGTATAATTCTTCACTCTCCGCAAGCTCTATTAATCTGCCTAAATACATAACCCCGACCCGGTCGCTGATATGACGGACTACCCCTAAATCATGGGCAATAAAGATATAAGTTAGCTGGAATTCTTTTTGAATATCCTTCATCAGATTTAGAACCTGGGCCTGAATTGAGACATCAAGGGCGGAAACCGGTTCATCGGCGATGATCAGTTTCGGCTTTGTCATCAGCGCCCTGGCAATCCCAATCCGCTGCCGCTGACCGCCGCTGAATTGGTGAGGATACCTTTTGGCATGGTAACTGCTTAAACCGACTACCTCAAGCATTTCCTGAACCCTTTTGCGGCGATCTTCCTTCGAGCCAATTCCATGAACAATCAACGGTTCTTCCAAAATTTGCTCAATGGAATGCCTCGGGTTGAGCGATGCATAGGGATCCTGGAATACCATCTGGATATCGCGACGGATTTTTCTCAATTCTGCCTTTGACATTTGGGTAATCTCTTTATCTTCAAAAATAATCGAGCCGTCACTTGCTTCGATTAAACGCATGAGCAGCCGCCCGGTTGTTGATTTGCCGCAGCCCGATTCCCCGACAATCCCCAATGTTTCGCCTTTTTTGACGTAAAACGAAACATCGTCTACTGCCTTCACTTCCCCTTGTCTCCGGCCTAAAATACCGCCGGTAATCGGAAAATATTTTTTCAGACCTTTTACTTCAAGGAGTAACTCCGACATGTTCGTCTCTCCCCTCTCTCAATATATGTAGGAAACAGCGCACTTCATGTCCGTCTTTTTTTGATTGATATAACTTAGGTGCCTCATTTCGGCACTTATCAAAAGCTTCCTCGCATCTTGCGGCAAATCGGCAGCCCTGATGGACAGTCCCCGGCGTTGGAACAGTTCCCGGGATACTATAGAGACGTTCTTTATTTCCTCTCAGGTCTGGAATCGATTTCAATAATCCTTTCGTATAAGGATGCTGTGGATTTTTCAAGATGGTTCTGACATCGCCTTGTTCCACCACCTGTCCGGCGTACATGACGATCACCCGCTCACAAATCTCTGCAACTACGCCTAAATCATGGGTAATGAGAATAATGGACGTATTGGTTTTTCGGTTCAAATTTTTCATCAAGGCCAAGATTTGTGCTTGAATCGTGACATCAAGCGCAGTTGTCGGCTCGTCCGCAATCAGCACCCTGGGATTGCAAGCCATCGCCATCGCAATCATGACCCTCTGCCGCATTCCCCCGGAAAGTTGATGAGGATACTCTTTCAAAATTCCCTCCGCCCGCGGTATTCCCACCAGTTTTAATAGCTCTACACTTCGGACCTTTGCTTCAGCCTTTGAAAGTTGCGTATGTAAGCGGATGGCCTCGATTAATTGGTTGCCAATTGTAAATAAAGGATTCAGCGATGTCATCGGTTCTTGGAAGATCATCGATATTTGGTTGCCGCGAATCTCGCGCCATTCCTTTTCTGAGATATTTATTAAGTCTTTCCCGGCAAAAATAATCTCGCCTTTTTCAATTTTTCCTGGCGGGGTTGGAATTAATCCCATCGTTGCCAAGGAGGTGACACTCTTGCCGCTGCCGGATTCTCCGACAATCCCGAGAATTTCACCTTCTCTTAATTTAAAGCTGATTCCATCCACGGCAGGGAGGTACTTCTTCCCCGATTGAAATGAAACCTTTAAATCTTTTATTTGTAAAATAGGTTCATTATTCACATTTACACCTACCTAATAGTTATATTACATTTTTGTAAAATATTAAAAAATAACAAATATTAAAATAATAATACCATAGATGATTCTTCAAAAAAACCCATAGATGGGTATTATTAAAAAAAATGTGCCTAACATCCAAGTGTCAGGCACCTATACAATATTATTTTTTTTGAATACCAGTATAAATAAGAATGGCCTCTCTTAGAAACTCAGCTGTACCTGGCTGTTCTTTATCATAATAAGCCTTAAACCGTTCGTCTTCGACATACATTTGTGCCAGGCCAGCGTGGGCTTCCTTACTATACTCATGCCAAAAGAAGGTAAGCCACTCTTTATGAAGTTCCGCTGCTTTTTGCGCTAACTCACCTGCAGGGTCTTCGGTTTTCATCGCTTCAGCGAGTGTTTGTGTTATTTCCTCTGACAGGGCAGTAACCTCTTCGTATTGCTCCTTGGTCATGTTTTGCAGTTTGGCATTGGAGCGGTCAACAGTTTCGTTGCCGTACTTCTCCCTGATTTCTTTACCGTACTTCTTCTCATTTTCATCGATCATTTTCTTCTTAAAGCCTGTAAATTTTTCCTGATCGGTCATTTCAATTCCCCCTTCTGTGTGCGCAATTGTTTTTTCAACATTTGCAATTAATAAGTCCAATTGCACTCTTTTTTCGAGGAGCTTTTGATGATGTTCTCTTAGTGCTTTAACAGCATCAAAAGCGGGGGCGGTGACGATCGTCTTAATCTGCTCCAGGCCCATCCCAAGTTCCCGAAAGAAGAGAATTTGCTGCAGCAGATCTACCTCCGCTTGACTATAGATCCGGTATCCTGAAGAATTGATTCTCGCCGGCTTAAGAATACCTATTTCATCATAATACCTTAAGGTCCTGGTGCTGATCCCCGCCAGCCTTGCCAGTTTTTGCACTGTATATTCCATCACATCACCTCCTCATCATTCACGATACACCTTTACGCAACGTCAAGGTCAACAAAGATTTTGGTCATTTTTCATATAATATTTTTATTAAAAAGAAAACCCAGATTGCGTGAAACAATCCGGGTACTATTTTCCTTTTGAATCCTGCAAACCTATTTATTTAGCAAGTGTTTTATCGAATAAATCGGATGGTACAACAGCATCCAAGGTCCAGAATACCTCATCACGGCTTTCATTTTTTCACGGTATTTGGGCTTATAGCAGTGAATTTTACAGTTAGAGCAGGCAGTCTTATCTTCCCCAAACCGGCAAAATGACAGTCGCAATAACGCATAATTTTTCAAATCCTGACATTCCTTACATAAACTATCCCGATGGTGTTTCCGGTGGCAATAGATTTCAATCATTTGTCTGACGATTTCTTTTTCCTTTTGAATCTTTGGCCCACTATTTGGTTCAATTACACGTGCTCCCATGTTTCTGAACCCCCTTTAAATACTAGAAACATCCTTCTTACTTTGACCATATCATAAAAAAAGGCGTATTTATGGGAAAATATTTACAAATTGCCAACATTTTATTACCGGAAAAAAATCTGTCAAACCGATAAGAGAAAAGACTCTGGAAGGAGTCCTCAGAGTCTTTCTTACGTATTATTTGCCAGTTTCGTTATAATTTCTTCACAGATTTCATGGGTTTCCAAAGAATCCCATGCGGTAATTTCCGGATTGGTTCCTACCTTAATTGCCTGAATAAAGTCATTGACCATTTGCGGAAACCCCCGCTTAACCAAAGTAGGTTCCCAATCATTGCTCCGCACTTCAATATTCTCGTTTTCTTTGGAAATAACAAGTTGCGAAACATTGGTAACCGTTCCCTTCTCATACGGCCCCATAACTTGAACGATCTCTTCATTGGCCCCATTTTCCCGGTTCATAATTCCAATGGCTGTCCCCCCCTGTGACATAAATTGAATAACCACATGGTAAAGAAGGTCGTCCTCGATTCGGCCATTTACCAGCAATTCCTCAATTGGATGGGTGAACAAGTACCTCATGGTATCAACAACATGAATGAAATCATCAAAAATTAACGTTCTGGGGTCTCCGGGATGATTTCTGCGATTTTTCTGAACTATGACCATATTAGGCTCCGAAATTTTCTTTAACCTCGCGTAGGCAGGGGCATACCTTCGGTTGAAGCCAGTCATCAGAATTAACCCTTTTTCCTCTGACAATTCAACAAGCCTTTTGGCTTCATCAAAATGATCTGTAATCGGCTTATCAACAAAAACATGAATACCCCTGATAAGCAGCCACCTGACAATTTCTTCATGCGAAGATGTCGAGGAATGGACTAATACTCCTGATATACCGCTGTTTACCAATGATTCAAGATCAAAATGCAAATGCTGAAAACGATATTGTCTGCCGATCGCCATTAGCTTTTCACGATTTCTCGTGTAAAAATGAAACTCAACATCCTTCATTTGGCTGTAGACCGGCAGGTAAGCTTTTTGAGCAATATCACCAAGTCCAATAACCCCAATTTTTATCACCATCATCCCTCTTTCCCTTGATACATTCGTTCCTTGTATTTTTTTAATTCCGGGGTGAAATTATGCTCCTCTTGTTTGCTGGCGGCTTCCTTTTAGACATGTTTTCAAAATGGCAAGATTTGCTTTTTCATTTTTGTGAAATCCAGCTTGATAATTGGGCAGAACCGTGTCGTGTGGGGAAAGATGTTCCTCGCCGCATATATCGACACCTTCAATCTTTTTATACTTGCTAATTGCTTCAAGAAAATAAGTTAGAGTAGAAAGATTCATCACACCCTGATCCCAATTGGTCTCGGCTTCGGTTGTATTTAACACATCCTTATCAATACTAATATAAACATTTTGCGTACGAATAGCAGATAAAATGGACTTTAATGCATAATGATGCCTGCCATCAAATGGAAAGATTACAACGTGATGATAATTGAAGTGATGCTGTGAAATCGTGGTGGGACCAATGATGACAACTTGCTGCAATAACGGAATTTCTTTTAGGGCATACGATACCCATGATCCGCATGATAACAAACTCTCTTCATGGCCTTGATCATTTCCTAGATCGGGATGATTGTCAAATAGAATGAGGGTAAACGGTTTTGTCATTTCTGTTAATATGATATAAGTAATATAATGATAGTTCCCACTGCCAATATAGGTAATCCCTTTTTGCTTCCTTTTTTGCAATTGTTTTTGTAAAATCGTTAAAGAATCTTCCTCACAAAATAGATTCACATGCTGCATTTGCCGAAAATCCAAGTCCTCATGCGGGTATTGCAGCAGTTTGGTTTGTGCAAAATACGTTTCATCAAAATGAATAACACTAATTCCTTTTCGTACTAACCCCATTTTTCGTCATCTCCTGTATAAACAACCTGGGTGTCAGGCACCAATTTAGTTACTATGAATTAGAAATGTTTATTCTTTTCTACCATTATATCATTTTTCGGAAACACTTGTTTGCTAACAGTCACGGCTATGGTTGGAAAAATACTGTTATATGATATTAATACGATATTGTCCTGGGCATTCCTGCAAAAAAATACAATTTACTAGTTAATATGTAAACCTTTAAATTGGAATTCCCTATAATTTCATAGTTATAATAGTAAAAAATATTGAATTTAACTCGGAGGAACTCGATGAGTGAGCATGAAGAAAATCAAAAAGAAAAGTTTTATAAAGTCCTGCTACTCTTCGGAATCATTTTTGTGGCATTTAACTTACGTCCTGCGATTACGGCAATTGGACCAATCATTGGCATGATTAGGGCTGATTTTGGAATATCTAATGGAACTGCAGGCTTTATTACAACACTTCCGTTGCTTTCTTTTGCCGCCTTTTCCATCCTGGCACCTAGATTAGGGCAGAAATTGGGCAATGAACAAACTATTTTGCTTGGATTATTTGTGTTGTTTTTTGGTATTATCATTCGCTCTATAGGATTTATCAGCACCGTCTTTCTAGGTACTTTATTAGTGGGAGTTGGCGTAGCCATTGGGAATGTTTTGTTACCGGGAATTGTAAAAGCGAAGTTTCCATCAAAAGTTGGGATCATGACCAGTATGTATACAACGTCGATGAATACCTTTGCTGCGTTAGGTTCAGGAATAAGTATTCCTCTTGCTCAAGGTTTACGATTGGGCTGGCAAAAGTCGCTTGCTTTTTGGGCAGTGATTGCACTCATTGCGATTATTATTTGGTTGCCACAGCTTAAAGGAAATCTAAGAAGAAGAAAATCTTCTAAGGGACAGCCATCTTCTATTAAAGAATTGTGGGGCTCAGCAGTTGCATGGCAAGTTACCCTTTTTATGGGATTGCAATCATTTTTATTCTATTGTTCGATTGCCTGGATACCTGAAATATTGAAAAGCGGTGGGATGAACTTGCCCACTGCTGGCTGGTTGCTTTCACTCATGCAACTAATCGGATTGCCGGCAACTTTTTTAGCACCGGTCCTAGCCGGGCGGTTTCAAACTCAAAAGGGCATCGTTCTGGTAATTTGTATATTTTACTTTGCAGGGATGTTGGGGCTGTTGCTTGGATCGACTTATTCGATGAGTGTTATATCTATTATTTGTGTTGGGGTCGCCCAGGGCGCCAGTATCAGTTTAGCCCTTACACTTATTGGTCTAAGGACTAGAGGGGCGCGGCAGGCAGCGAATTTGTCAGGAATGGCCCAGTCTATAGGTTATTTGCTGGCAGCTATTGGACCAAGCTTAATCGGCTTTTTGTTTGATCGTACCCATTCATGGACAATCCCGTTAGTTATACTATGTGTAGTGGTCGGATTGATGGCAATTGCCGGAGTTGGTGCTGGAAAAGACCGGTTCGTAGTGGAGGAGTCAGTGGTTAATAATAATTGATGTTGGATGAGATGTTCATGAGAACTGACACATGATACCATCAGACCTTTTTGTTCTCATGAAGCGTTTATGAGAACGATTGGACCTCACCGGCACCGCTTGTTGTTCTCATAAAAAAAGGGGGCATCCCCAAAATCAAGGATAACCTCCTTAGCCAATTAAATTCAACTGCTCTCTTACGCCATCCATAATATCAAACGGTGTTACGCCATAATGGGATAAGGCTTTTGCCTTTTCCTCACCGGCTCTAGCATGGAGATAGCTCGCAGCAATAAGAGCATTTACCGGGACAGCCCCCTGTGCAAGGAACGAGGCAATCAAGCCTGTCAGCACGTCGCCGCTGCCACCTTTACCGAGGGCATCATGTCCAAATGGATTAATATAAACCGCGCCATTAGGAGTCGCAATAACCGAACGATGACCCTTTAACAACAAAAACAGCGAATTCTCGATTGCAAAACTTTTCGCAATCCCGAGACGATCTGCCTCGACTTCCCTTACAGTGCAATTTAACAGCCGCGCCATTTCCCCTGGATGCGGGGTAAAAATGATGTTTCCCTTATAGCGGCGAACCAATTCCAGTTCATCGCACAATAAATACAAGGCGTCGGCATCAATAACAACTGATTGAGTCGTCAGCGAGCTCATAAAAGTTTTTAGCCAATCTTCCCCATGAGGAAACCGGCCCATACCGGGTCCAACTGCAATGCTGTCAAACTGATGCAGTCTAGGCAATAATTCATTCAAACCTGCTTCGGCGAAATGACCATCAACCTCGGGTAATGGTAAAAACAAGGACTCTGGATTCTGAGCCGCGGCCATTGGATAGATAGTTTCTGGAACCGCCAGTGTGACCAATCCGGCTCCCGAGTTTAACGCCGATTTTGCTGCAAAAATTGGCGCCCCAACAAAATGCCGTGAACCGCCAACAACTAGGACATGGCCGAATGTCCCCTTGTGACCCTGCTGTGGGCGCACCGGAACTGCTTCTTGCCCCAGCTTTTCCGTGATGACAGTTGGCAAGTCTAACCCTAAATCGGTTACCAGCGAAGGCGGAACGGAAATGTCAACGACCTTCCATTCTCCAACATAACGTGGCCCATCCTGCAGGAAAAATCCTTTTTTCGGAAAAACAAATGTCACCGTTTTGTCTGCTTCAATGGCCTTTCCGACGACTTTCCCGGTATCACTCGAAACACCTGAAGGGATATCAACAGCAATCACCAATTTCTTTCCTTTATGTTCATTTACCAGCGAAATGACCAGATCAAACGGCGGCCTAACCGGTCCGCTTACACCTGTTCCTAAGATTGCGTCAACAATTATATCGGCACGAGCCAATTCTTTTTGAAAGGCAGCCTTCGTATTCTCTTGAAGGAAAAAAATCGGCAAACCGCGATTCTGATACACTTCGAATTGAAGCCGCGCATCTCCCTTGAGCCGCTCTGGATTCACAAGTAAGCAAAGCAGCGGCTCAAGGCCTGAATCATACAACCTGCGGGCGATAACAAAACCGTCGCCGCCATTATTCCCTCCGCCGGCAAGGACTAATACTTTGGGGTGCTCACAAGGAGTAGAAGCTAATATTTCCTCAACCACCCTGGCTCCGGCGTTTTCCATTAAAACGATTCCCGGTAAGCCGATTTTATCAATTGTAAACTGATCCATTTGCTGCATTTCCCTCTGACCTGCTGCAAACATTGCCAATCCGCTCCTTTTTATTAACCACTACTTCTTCTATTATAAGAGATAACAAGCGCTAAAAATCAAACATTTGATGGAACTTTTTTGATTCTGACGGCCTTACCAGCTCCAATTTCCGGATGCACTTTGCGTATCACAGAAGGTCTGGCCAGAACAAGGATGACGCCAACAAACAGAGCGGCTGAGACAATCATAATCCATTGGGCGGGAAATACGTCATACAAGAAGCCGTACAGCACCATGCCAAGCGGCATCAAAGCCATTGCCATTGTCTCGAGGATGGAAAATACCCGGCCTTTAAAACGGTCATCAATTTGTTTTTGCAAAATCACCATGATCGGCGTGTTCGTAATGATCGACGCGGCTCCTAATCCCAGCTGCAGCACAATATAATAAACAAATATCGAATGATTTGGGAACTTCAGCATTAATGGCAGAACAAGTGCAGTCATAACCACGCCCATGCCAATGATCCCCCATTTGGAAACCAATAATGGATATTTGACCTCTTTCCGAACCGAGTAATAAATCGATAACAGCAGCATCCCCGCAGCGAAAGCCCCTTCGGTTAAACCAAACTGCTGGGAGGCCATTTTCAGTTTTTCGATTAAAATAAACGAGTAGCCGACCTCGTATGCCCCGAACAGAAAATTAACCAAAAGCGCAATCCAAATGACGGTCATCAGCAGTGATTGGGTTTTTATATAGATAAACCCGGACTTCATGCTTTGCCAAAGTGGTTCCTTTTCGTCCTCTTCTACTAAATCATGACTGGTGTATAGCTTGAAATTCATCGTTGATTCCAGTATAACGGCCATACTCGATGCAGCCATATAGATAATCAGGAAAGTGGACATGGAAACAGCACCATACAACAAGCCGCCGACAGCGGGGCTGCCAATCGAAGCAAACGAAATTGACATTTGATTTAACGACATCGCTTTTTGAATCCGCTGTTTATCTACAAGTCCAGTAATGGAAGATGTAAATGCGACTCCGGAAAAGACTGATGTAAGCGATAAGACACAAGAGGTTGTATAAATGGCGGTGAGCGATAATCCTGATGTGAAGCTGACGAGGAGCAGTCCCCCAATTGCCAAAGTAGTGGCGATTTGCGAAAAAACTACCACCTTTTTCCGCGAATAATTATCAACAATGTAACCGGCAAACGGTGCCGCAAGCGTCCGCGGTAAAATATTGCAAATTAGATTGGCGGCAAAACTTGTCGCCGAACCCGTCGCTTGTAAAATATAAAAACTAATGGCAAAGGCATACACCTGTGCCCCGAAAGCAGAAATCAGCTTGCTGACGGTAAATGTCCAAAGATGGTATGTCGCTCTTTTTAATTTTAATGCTTCATTCATCAATAACCACTCCAAAAGTTTAATTTTATTAAACAAATTATAACATGGTACCCTCTTCCATTTCAAGCTAAAGTTTAATATAATTAAACTAATGAATAAAATTGCCTAGGAGTGAATCAGTTTACATGTTAGGAGAACGTATTCGGGAAATTCGCAAAAAGAAAAAAATGACGCTAGAAGCTCTAGCCGGAGATGAACTGACAAAAGGAATGCTCAGCCTGATTGAAAATAATAAGGCGAATCCTTCCATGGAGAGCTTGACCTATATCGCTGGAAGATTAGGTGTGGAAGTAAGTGAACTTTTGGAAGAGGTAAGTTCCCTTAAATTGCGGGAAATACTGGACGAGGCTGAAAAGCTTTATAATAAAGGGATCGAAATAGGTGAGGAAACGGACAAATTTAAACAGCTGATTGACCTGATTGGGCCTTACCTTGAACACCTCTCCCAGGGCTATGAGTCGGCACGGTTACTGGAAATTTACAGCCGCAGCCTGCAACAGGAAGGACTTGACGGCTGGCAGGAGCTTTCGAAGAAAGCAGCAAAGATGTATGATGAAATGAACTTAACTGCCAAACGGGCAAGCATTGGCATCTTTTGGGCAATGATAAAATTTGTTGAACATGACTATGCGGAGTCTTTAAAAATTTTCTTACAGGAACGAAGACAAATCGAAGCAAAACATCATTTCATTGACCCGATGACCAGAGTTGACCTGGATTATAATGAAGCGATTCTCCATTTTGCCGTGGGCGACTCGGAGGCAGCGGCTGATGTGATGCAACGGGCAATTCAATTTTCCAAGGAGCACCGCATTTTTTACCGGATTGATGATTTATACCGGCTTGCGGCCGCACATGGATTGATGAAGAAAAATAAACAACAGCAGCTGCATTATACCGAAAAAGTAAAACAATACGGCGATTTCGCCGAGGACCTACAATCGCTTACTTTTTATGATCTCTTTCACGCCTTATCGCTTAATGCGGAAGAGCAAAAATATGATCAAGCCCTGGAAATTTGCAACAAGTATTTAGCAAATCCCGCAACCGATAGGGATTATCAGTTCTGGTTTCTACTTGAAAAAGGAAAGTCTTTATATGGTTTAAAACAGTGGCAGGAAGCGCTTGCCTGTCTGGAAAAGGTGGAAATCCCCGCCTATGCCCACCATCCGTACGATTTATCATTGTTTTATATTAAAGATTCGTATAGGGCGCTATGCTACAGCGAACTGAAGCAGCAAAAGGAAGCCATTCAAGCGGCCATGATAGCGGTGGAGAATTTCAAATCAATGCCGCCTACACCGTACAAAGATTTTGCCATTGAAACGTACGAAAGCATAATTAGTAAGGACATTGACAAGCCCTAACCAATATCAGAAAAGTCGGCAATCGACTTATTTGTGAATGAGGAAGGGTGGATTTTAAAAGAATCGTTCGGTAAATAACCCCCCGCCTTGAACTCCCGGAGGATCCAAGGCAGGGGGGATGTTCATTTAACAGAGCCGATCTTCGTTTAAACTCAATTCCGAAACCTTAATATGAGCCGGGATGAGGGGGTGCTGGCGGATGAAGTTAATACTATGCTGAACCACATCAGGATGAGTATGACTGACTGAAAACCATTCACGAAGAGTCACATTAGGGAATTCTGGCATGCAATTTTTAAACAGGTAATCTAGGGTTTGAATTTTTTGCTGTAATTCTTTATTTTCAAAAATGATCTTTTCGATCTCGCTTGTTTTATGTTGGCCGTTCGTTGCCGCAGCGACAAAAATTTCGTCGACATTCTCCAAGTGGACTACTAAAATCATGTCACGCATGATATCGCCGAATGGTGCAATAGTTGAACCATAACTTTGAATAATAATGATATTTTCCCGCTGAATACCAGATAATTTTTCAAGAAATCGGTCCGGCTTTTGTTCATTGCCAAGGACAAAAAGTATTTTTTTCTCTTCAGTTGTACGCATCAAATTCACCTCACTAAAGAATCGGGTGTCGGGTTCGGCTGCTGTGGTTCTGCGGGTGTTGACCTGACCGCCCCGTGCTTCGGGCTATCGTCCTGGCCCATCTCAGTTATGACAATTCGCTTTGCAGATCAACCGAAAGCTTAAAAATGATGACCCTTTCCCCGGTCCGGGTGCTAATGTCAGTATGGAAACTTACTACTTCGTGTCCGGTAATGTTTGAAATGATCTCTTTTAAGTCGTCAATACCTGATTCGACTAAACTATTACGATTTTCCTTAACTGATAATAATCCCTCTTTATCCTGGCATAGTGAGTATTCAGCTGGAGTTAAGATGCCTTTTAAAACAACGATAATCATATCTCGTAAAATATCTGATTTAACTGAAACGGAACCTCGTCCAAGATAACTTTTCTCCCAATGTGTTAATGCCTTACTGATTTCTGCTTCTATCGTTCCTTTGGTTTTTACCATAAAAAATTGCTTCCCTCCTATCATTCTCTTTCAATTAAGACCAGCTCTTCCAGCTTCCTTTCGGATCAATGGATGCAAGCCGAATCCAGCTATTTCGAAGCTTTTGGCGAAATTCATGGTCCTGATGTAACAACCGTTCAATATATTCACTTGGTGCTTCTATTACTATTAACAGCCTGAGCGGTGCATGATAGAACTGTTCATCCGATAGCATCACCGATTGCCATGGAAGGCCTGCTAATAAATCACTGGCATTCCCTTGCATCACTCCGATACCCGCGGTCACTGTTTGTGTCGCTTTATTCCCGCTCCCATAATAATGAGGTGCCACAGTAGAGGCATAATATTGCAAATTAATCCATTGGGCAACTGTCGCCGGCCCGGAAATAATATTGGCTAAAAGCGTTCCAGATCGATCTTTTTGCCAATGGTAATTATGCAGAAAAACTCTCCCCTCGAGATCGCACTCCTTCGTAAGCTCCCGCGAACCAATAACAAAAGCGGCATTGCGCGCAAGTCCCCATTCCGGACGGATTTCACTCCAATCCTCAGCCAAGCGCTCTGCTTCAAGTTTAGGATTTTTACCATTCACCCGCAAACCTGGCAGTTTCACGATCCGCTCGGCACAAGAGGCATCACTCACCTTTGGTAGTGCCGCCTGGATACGCGCAAAAGCCATTTGCGCCGCGGATGAGAGGGCTGGAACATAAAGCCATCTTAATTCATCAACTGTGGTAATATGCTCTGCCGCTGTAAAAATTGTCTCACATGGAATGTTGATCCCTTCTGCTGCAAGGGCTTCCCTTACTTCCGGAAGATTGCATAAAGCCGCCAATACCCGAGCATTGAAGCCGCTCGAGGCCCCGCCGCAGGCACCACAGTCGAGCGAAGCAGCATATGGATTGTTCGTACTATGACTGCCATGACCGCAAATGACCACTAAGGGAACAAAATTTTCCGTAAGCCCCATCATCTTAAGCGCCTGCCGTGCATAACGAATTTTCTCGTCCAGAGAAAAACCAACCGGAAGTTCCGTTTCCATGTTGGGGGTATTGTCAAGTGTCAGCTTAGTCGCTGGTTTTCGGAGCCAGGCTTGGCGAATTCTGCGAAAACTTTGACCGGCCTGCCGTGGCACGAATGTACGGCCAAGTGTTTGCAGACTTAGCCAGGGCCCGCTTAGTTCCGGCAGCACCAAACTGGTTAACAGGTTATGCTTTAACGTCTTAAAGGTACGGCCCAGTGAATGAACTGCACTGTTGCGTTGTTGATACCGAGAGAATTCCGATTCTGATGCTGATTCCCTTACTTTATATTGCGGTTTGAACATGACCGGCAAGGAGGGATGGGAATGCTGACTGCCCAGCTCGCAAGTTTCTATCGGTAATCCAAAAAAGCCGGCCGTACCAAACGTCTCAAATGGACCTGCCTTTTCCAGTTTACGGCGAAAAGGCTCGGATCGAACATCAATACAAAATACAAATTGTGCAAGGGCAGGCTTTTCTTTGGTTACAGTCGTTTGCCGGCTGGCTGTGACCCGCTTCATTAAATGTGCTTCGTATGTTTTTTCCCATGCTTCGAGCCAGAGTTGATTGCGAAGAATTTCATCAAACCGATAGGCAAGCGTCAATCGCGCTTTTATTTCCGGCGCTGACAGCTGTGACCACTGGTCGATCGGCATGTCGCCCCAATGGTACCACGCGGCAAGCAACGGTTCTAAAGGTACATGTTCTTCTTTCATTTTTAGTGGCAAATAAGGTTTAACCACCGCTTGCTCCAGTGAGATTCTAACAGCCAAATATTCCGTTAACAGCGATGACTCTTTCGGACTTTGCTGCGACCGCCAAAGCATCATTCCCGCCCAACCCGGCAACGCCAGTAAATGTGCTTCCAGGTAGCTCTGTACCTCGGAAAAAGGAATCCCCAGATTCAATAACGCTATCTTTAAAGCCGGTTCGGACTGATCTGGTAAATTTTTCAGTTGTTTCCGAATTGCCGCCTTGAGGGCCGGGTCGTGCCCGATAAGGTTCCTCCAAACTTGATAAAATCCATTTTTACGGTTTGGCAGTGACCACACAGCCTGTGATTCATCTAAATACAGTTTACACCACTTGATCATATGGCGATTAAGTTCCTGTGCCAGATTTATTTTTCCGAGCTGTTCCAGACGCTGACTATACGTTTTTACTGCCTGTGCTTCGCTAAATTGATACGTAAACCGGTTCAGTTTTTTCGCCATAATTGATAACTCAGGAAGGTCCGTTTGTTGGGAAACTGGCGGTATATCCAGCCTTAATGCTTTCCGGCAAAAGCGCTCCGCTGTATCGCGTGATAGTTCCAGTGACTGTGCATCAAGCCATTTTTTGAGCACATCTTCTAGCAAATTTTCATCAATCTCGCCCTGTTCCGATGCAGAGAGAAGCAGATGCTTATTTGGGTAGATCGCAACATCACAAGTTTCTTTAAACCAACGGGCCGTTTTGTCAAAAGATTGGTACTCCAATCCTTGCCAAGGGTGGCGGGCCGCAAACGCATTTAGGGGACCTAGCGGTGCAATGACCTTGCTCGCGGATGCCACTGCATCACTCAAATCCAAATCAAAATAATTCGATTCCTGCTTCAAATGGAAAGCTTCACTTAAGGTTGCCACGGGATTCATGATAAATGACCTCCTTGTGAAAATGATTGTGTTAGATACTTCGGATGGCTTTCAACCAACTTTTCCTTCGGCTCCCCCAATCGTACCAGCCACAAGTAAATGACGACTAAAGCGGTGGAAGATCGATGCCGGGCTGCCAACATAGCGATCGCACTTCCGGCTAATAAAACAAAAACAACCAAAATAACTGCTGGTGTCGGTGGCTGGATTCCAGACTTAACAGTATCACCTAATATTCGAGCAAAAGCGCGATGGGCAAAGCTGTACATTACAGCGGCTCCCGTAAACAGGAATAATCCCGCTACGCGGCCAATCAACCCTTTACTAAAGGCAATCAGCTGCTTCCAAGCCAATAACACAGATGATCCTAAAATGAGTGCACTGATCCATTGATACCCATCTCCAGGTGCTTTTTGCCAAAAACCAATAACTGTTAAAAGAGCGATTATTCCTCCTAAGATTGTCGGCAAAATAGCCTGACGTCCGGGTTCTGTCTGATGGTTGTGATGAATTGCCGAACCGGCTTGTAAAAAAAGCGTGGATTTGAATATGCCATGCAACACGGCATGAATCATCGCCGCTATATAAGCACCTAAGGCACATTGGATCAGCATAAAGCCCATCTGAGCAATCGTCGAGCCAACAAGCTGCCGCTTATAATCAACCTGGACGAGCATGATTCCCGTGCCGATCAGCACCGAAATAGTTGCTATCAAGAGTAAAATGATCTGAGTAATATTTCCGCTAAAAAGCGGTGCGAAACGGGCCATAATCATCCCGCCGGCATTTACGATACCGGCGTGCATCACCGCGGAAATCGGAGTCGGGGCAACGACCGAGTCTAACAGCCAGCGCTGAAACGGCCATTGTGCCGCAGGAATAACGACAGAGACAATTAGCAGCAGGTCAATACAAGTTGTTTCCCACGAACTGATTTGAGCAAGGCTAGCTTGATTAACAATCAGCGACAGCTGCCAGTGACCTGTTTCTTGAGCTATCCATAAAATGGCGACAAATAAGCCAAGCCAGCTAATAGCCAGCATCCGCCCGGCTAATAAAGCTGCGTTTCTGGCAATCTGCCATTCTTGTTTCAAATAGATTAAAAGTGTCAGCCCCAGGAGTGTTGCTCCCCAGCAAAGTAAAAGAAGGCGAAGATCATCACTCAGCCATGCAAGTACATCAAAAGTGACAGTAAAGGTTAATAAGGCAAAGTATTTTCGATAGGATCGATCCCCAAATATGTAACGAATGGAGAAACGCTGAACGATTAAGCCAATTGTTAAGACAAACATGGCCACCAGCCATGACAAGGAATCAAAACGGAAAGGTCCAAGGTTAACTACCCTATCGTTCATCACAAGGGCCACCAGCGCGATGATCGGTAATAGCGTCACCATACCGACATGAATTTGAACAAAAGATAACGGAACTTTAGGGTGCAGCAGAAATAGTGCACTCAGCAAGGAAACCGCCAGAATGAGTAAAAATGCGATCGCTAGTAAAGCTAACATTCAGCCTCCCCCCGATAAAGCAAAGCCACAGGATTCGCCGAAGCTTCGAAAATAGAAACCATATTTATTTGCACCATTTTGCACTTTCCTTTCTTTTCCATCCAAGTCTAGAAAAAATAAAAAAACCGACATTTACAGAGAATCATGGTTCCATTAAAACCATTAATCTCTGAAAAATGTCGGTTTACTATTAACTGGCCAGTATTGGTCTTTTAATAAGTCTACCTTTTAAGTAAATATAGGGTTTACTTTTTCATCCAATCAATTTTTCAATTTATTAACTGTATGCTAAAGCAAAGCTATATTTTTTCTAATTCAATGTTATTTATAATGTTTTATGTTACTGATTATGAAGGTTCTTGTCAAGGTAGAAATACAAATCCTGTTTTCTCGTTTCTTTTCATGTATTCCAGTGTGGCGGTGCCGAGTACTTGTGCCGCAGTTAACATTGCCCTTTCGTCGATATCAAATTTTGGATGGTGATGCGGGTAGGAGCTTTCCCGTCCGCACTTCATGTCCTAATTTTTCATGATAGTCGGCAATCAGTTTCGGTGTTTCCACTTCCTCAAAAGATAATTCCGGATACTGATGAAGGTGTCGCCTGATTTCAACCATTTCCTCGAAGCCTTCATCCAATAAACGATATAGTTTTTCCAATACTCCCCACCTCTTATCAGTAATTATATGATTATTTTTAATATTCCACCAATATTTGATATTTTTAAGGGCAAATTGACCAGCTGGAAAGCAGAAGGGCTTACTGCACACTACTATCTATCCTGTAAAGCTGAAAAATTATTTTTGAGGGCAAATTGGATGCCGCTATCTGCCCTCTAAAGCACAAAACTTAGAGCAATCGCTCTAAGTCAAAACTGAATTTTACCTTCTCATTAGCTGCATTTGTTTATTAAATAATGTTGGATAGGACAGGAACCCCAGCATAATACTTGTGACCGCCGCAGCAGTTAATAGCAAAAAGAGCACAAGCAGTTGAAATTGAACCGCTTGGATCGGACTGGCTCCGGCGATAATTTGCCCGCTCATCATTCCCGGGAGCTGGACGAGTCCAATCGTTTTTTGGCTTTCGATGGTTGGAATCATACTTGCTTTGATGGCGGCAATCAACTGCCGGTGAATGGCCTGTTTTGGTGTTCCCCCAAGCGATAGAATAAGCTCTGTTTGATCTTGATGGGCCGCTGTTTCAGCGATAAACCGATTGAGAAACAGTATGGCCAGGACCATCCCATTTCCAACAACCATTCCGCTGATTGGAATGATGTATTGAGCGGTGTGCGGGGTAATCTGAAATCCCAGTAAAATAGCTTGTGTAAGCACTTCAATAAAAATTAATGTCACAGCAATTTTCCAGGTAATTCCTTTAATCGCCGCACCTTTTTTCCGGGCATTCTGAGTGGCAGCAGCAATCATCACGCCCACCATCAACAAGATATAAACAATACTTTCCGATTCAAAAACAAATTTAAGGACATAGCCGACAACAAACAGCTGAATAATCGAACGGACGACAGCAATAATCGTATCTTTTTCCAGCCCAAGGTTGAAGGTTTTTGATAAGATAAACGGAATCAGCACAAAAATGAGGGAAATGGATAATGCGGTCAGACTCATCCCCATTCCCCCTTTACAAACTGTTTCACCCGGTCATTGCTTGGCGATCTTAACAAATCGCTCTTGCCCGCTTCGATGATTTCCCCTGCCATCATCACCCATGTATAGGTTCCTACATCGACCGCCTGCTGCAAGTTATGGGTAATCCAGACAATCGTCACACCGAATTTCCGGTTGATTTTTATGATTAACTCTTCAATCTCTTTTTGCGAAACTTGATCCAACGACGAGGTAATTTCGTCCAGCAATAAAATTTGCGGTCGGTTCACCAGCGTACGGGCAATTGACACCTTTTGGCGCTGCCCGCCTGATAATTCCTTACTGTTTCGCTGTAAAAGCTCTGCCGATAGGCCAACATCCTTTAATAAGTCTTTCGCTTGGTGTTCTGATAAATGTTTTCCTTGCAGTTCCAATGGCAATGCTAAATTTTGTTCCACACTGCCATCAATCATCGGGGCACTTTGAAGCGCCATTCCCACATTTCTTCGCAATTCGATCGGATCCCAATCACGAATATCCTTCCCGTTTATATAAATATCCCCAGACTGTGGCGACAACAGCCGATTGCATAATTTAAGCAAGGTCGTTTTTCCAGCGCCGGATGGACCAACTAAAGTCGTGATTTCCCCCTCGTAAAATGAACCGGTAATCTGTTTTAAAATGGGAAGATTGTCAATCCGATAATAAACATCATTGAATTGTATTGCTGATTTCATTTTGCCACATCCTTATGAAAAGCACGAATCGGCCATGTTACTGGCCGGGATGGGTGCAGTCTGTTATGGATGGTCAAATTATAGCGCATTACACAAGGTACGTTCAATTGTTAAATTTTTTAAAAAAATAGGTTGGAGTAAATAACAGAATAACTTCTGCTATTACTCCAACCGCTTTAGTTAAACCCTATGCTTTAACTTTTTTAATCAAATCAACAAATGCATTGACAAATGATTGTAAGAATTGAACAGTTCCTTCATTGTTGATTTTTCCATTTTCATCCAATAATTCCGCAGAATTTGATATGTAGGCTTCAGGCTGCTGAAGAATCGGCATATTTAAGAATACTAGCGGCTGACGTAAATGGTGGTTTGCCCCAAAGCCGCCTATATTGCCTGGAGATTGACTGATAATTGCCGCGGGTTTGCCGTCCCAAACACTTGCACCATATGGACGTGAACCAACATCCAGGGCATTTTTGATTGTTGCTGGTATAGTACGGTTATATTCCGGAGTAACAAATAAAACCGCGTCCATTTCCTTCATCGTGTTGCGAAAGGTGGTATACGCTTCCGGTACATTGCCTTCATCGTCATAATCTTGATTATATAAAGGTAAGTCACCGATATCGACAAATTCTGTTTCATATCCTTCTGGGAACATTCCGGCAACATTAACAGCAATCTTTTTTGAAAAAGATTCTTTCCGTAAACTGCCAACCAAAATCGCTACTTTCGTCATAAACACTCATCCTTTCATTCGCTAATTATCTTTAAATCAAGATAATTATATTCAAAGTAATTTCCAAAGTCCAATGAAGTGCTCTTCACCGTGACACTTCATCAAAAAGACTAATAAAAGTATCTCACCAAAAATATTATCTATACCCATTTTTTCTATACATGAAAATTTCCTTTCGACAATATTTGATGCCCTATTGCTCTCGGTTCACAATATAATTCAATAAATGCTTCAAGAATGTAAGATTCCGCGGTATTTCCTTTAGCGCTTCAATCGCAAGGCAATAATGCTCCCACATTTCTTGTTTCGCACCGTCCAGGCCGAGAACAGACACAAAGGTCGAATGGTTATTTTCGGCATCCTGACCAACCGGTTTTCCGAGTAACTTCACGTCCCCCTCGACATCCAGCAGGTCATCCTTAATCTGAAAGGCAATGCCGGCATGGCGGGCAAATTTTTTCAAAACGATAATTTCAGCCTCATCAGCCCCCGCAAGAATCGCTGGCATCAGCAACGACGCTTCAAAGGCTAAGCCTGTTTTATAAAAGCTCATTAAAGTCAGTTGTTCCCGGGTTAACGGTTTCCCTTTTGTCTGTAAATCCATTGCCTGTCCTTTGCACAATTCTGCTGTCGTCTGCGAAGAATATTGAATCAGCCGCAGCACGTTTTTTGAATCGAACGCATCAAGAGATGCCTGTTCCGTTACAGCCTTTTGCGTGAGAAAAAGGCCGGTCAATTCGGCTACCGCCGTGTTATATTTCTTATGCAGGGTTGCCCGTCCCCTGCGGGTCTGCGCATTATCCTGTGATGGCAGATCATCAAAAATCAGCGAGGCCGTGTGCATATATTCTAATGATCGCAATAACGGAACAATCGCTGCATTATTTAAGCGATATTCTTTAACCGCCATAAACCACGTGATGATTGGCCGTAATCGCTTTCCGTTGCCTTCCAGACTGTAATTGGCTGCCGTGGTTATGATGTCCTGCGGCAAGGAATCGCCCTCGGCAATTGCCAGACTGTTATTGATTTGCGTACGGACCATATCGACCGTATGAAAAAAATCTTCCCGTTCTTGCTGCTGATTTTTTAAAATCGAAATGATATGATCGCGAAGCAGTTTGTCGAAGAAATCAACATCATCCGCCTTGTGTACGAGCTGCTGGATGAGCTGTGTGAACTTCGGCTCGCCAAAGTCAAATAACGCCATCACCTCATTGTACTGCTTCGTTCCCATTCGCACTTTATAGCGCTTTAAACCGTTAATCGCCCGATCTAGGATCACTTCACAGGCTTTGGGGTCAGAATGGTAGACATGGTGAATTAGATGCGCAATGACCGCCCAATATAATTCGAACGGGTTTAACAAATCAGGACGTGTCCGATGATACTTCCAATAGTAGGTGTATGGAGTCACCGCCCCGGACTTCAGGTCATCAAATAGATCGGCAAAATCATCGGCCAGCTGGTTGTAGATACCGTAAAAAAATGTTCGCTTGTCAAATCCCTCATCTTCTGAAGCGCCAACAATAGAGCGGACAATTAATCTTGAAGAGGCAGATTTTAAGATAACCGGGATATAGATATCTTCATTGGAGTAATTAGCATGATCAAGTTCCTTTACCCGATCTGTTTCCTGCGATTGAAAAAACACATAAGCCTGCTCGAAAAATTGGTTTCCCGCCACTCCCCGATGATGGGCTTTCAGATAGTCAAATGCTTCGCGAAGCTCGGAATGAATATAGCGCATCAGTGTGGTGTTTTTTCCAGACCAATGGCCCCATTTTGGTACGACACCGGTAACAAGGGTGGTACGGATCAAATTGGAATATTGCTTTTTTTCAGATGCCGATAAAACTGACGAGTCCAAAAGATCGTCAATAAACGGGTAGGTCAGTCCATAGGCATAGCCTAATCTGATTGCTTCGTCCAGTTTCTTCGCCCGTTGTTCAGACGACAGACGATCCCCCATCTCATCAAGTGCATGCATGCTTACCCCGGCAATAATTTTGATCAATTTTCGCTGGGCCTGAACGGCATCCAAGCCTTGCGGAATATGGGCAGATACCCTCTTTAATTTTTCCGCCAGCCAGATAAAAGTGGATTCAATCCCTTCCTTCTGGGCCCAGCGGTATAGCCCAACCATGCTGAAATCTTTCGCTTTGTCGTCATGTCCCCTCAAATATATTTTTAACCGGTTCACTGCCTGCCGGATCTCGGCCTGGGTATCGGGTGAATCCAGTGCTTTTCCCAAATCCCGCATATAAATATAGGAGATGCTTCGGTCGAGATATGAATCCAGTTTACCTCGATAATCGAGCCAGCGAAGATAATAGTCGTAACCGCGGGAATCCGCTTTTTGCTTTCCCAGTGAAAACAAAGAATGGCGGATATGACTTTGTTTCCACACATGGAAGTCTTTTGTTAAGGTAGAGATATAGGTCTTTTGTGAGACCAGCGTTTTTAATGACTGAAAATATTTTGCCGCCTGCTGCTCTGCCCGTTGGTAGCAGGCATTTGTATGAATGATAAGCCCCTCCTTCATTGACCATTACCTCTACTTTTCCATCAAATTTTCAAAACATATTAAAATATAAGTCTAGAGAATCAGCTTTATAACCAGATATACGGAAGCCCGGGTAGAAAAGTTCCCTCAATTATTGATGTTTATTCTTAAATAGCAAAAACTAAATTACTTGAAGGCGTTGACGCAATTTTTCCCTTTTGTTTTGGATACATAAAGCGCCTTATCGGCCATCCCGATAAGTTCTTTGAAATCAATCGAAGGGATTGGAATAATGGTTGCCACGCCAAGACTGCAAGTCAAAACCGTACTAACAGAAGAAGTTGCATGTGGAATCTCCAGCCTTTCAATGGCCGAACGAATTTTTTCCGCTATCTTCATCCCGCCTTCTTGATGGGTCTCCGGTAAAATGACCGCAAATTCCTCGCCGCCGTAACGGCAGGCAACATCAGCCGGCCGCTTAAGTGTTTCTTGAACTGTTTGAGCTACAAGAATGATACTTGCATCTCCTTGTAAATGACCATATGTATCATTATATTTTTTAAAATCATCAATATCGAGCATGATTAACGTAAGAGGCTGCGATGTTCTGGCACAGCGGCGCCATTCCCGTATAAGCGTTTCATCGAAGTAGCGGCGATTGTGGATCTTCGTTAACCCATCCATTAGTGATGCCTCTTGTAGGTGTTTTTCGAGTTTCTTTTGTTTGGTTATATCCTTAAACTGCCAGAGGAAACCGTCAAGCTGATCGTTAACAAAGATAGGAATGGCATCACGGCTAATGATTCGTCCGTCCTTCAATTTCCACTCCTCATCCAAAACTGTTTCACAATGTTCGAGAATTTCCCGGTTTCTTTTTTCATAAAGATCTCCTTCGAGGAAAATATTTTTTCCCTGCGCCGATCCTTCAATAGGTTTTATTCCAATAATTTCTTGGGAAAAAGACGAATTTGTGAAGATCTCCCTTAACTTTTGATTGACTAAAAGCACTTGATTGTTTTTATCTAATGCTAAAATCCCATAGGGAAGATGGGAAATTAATGCTTCAAGTCTTGCAGACGTTTGTTTGATCTTTTGTTCCATTTTGATACGCTCGGTAATATTACGAGAAACCATTACGACCTTTTGAATCTTCCCATTTTTTTCGACAACCGGCTTGCCCCTCATGGCAAGAAAGATCCATTCAGCGCCCACTTTCCAGCGGATATCTGCCTTCAGGTTTGTTCCTGTTTCGATCATCGAATGAAATTTGCTTAGGAATGAGTCAAGATCATCCGGGTGAATATAAGCATGGGAATAGGTCCCTTCCAGTTCGGAAGGATTCATTTTCATGACATTTTCATGCGAAGGAGAGGCATAGAGAATTTTGCCATCCGGAGCTAAAACAGTCACGAAATCATACATATTATCAGCAATTAAACGATATTTTGTTTCACTTTCCTTCAAGATTTGTTCCTGTTTTTGAATTAGAGCTTCCGCCTTCTCGGAATATTTGGATTCATAAATATTCAAGACGGCATATAAAAGGAAAAACAACAGAAAATAAATAACATCAGTCGCCTCCCAGTCGGTAAAGTAGCTTGCTCCATGCAAAAGAAGAAAGTAACTAAAGGCGGCAGCACTAATCATCGTCGTAATGAAGATATACTTCCAATTGCGATACAAGACACTAATGATCGGAGGGAGGATGAGAAAAAATAAATTGACAACATTTGGAGCGGTCAGATAGGGATTATTAATTCCTGAAAAATTCGGCATAGTCGTAGATTTTCGGCTATGCCGTTTTTTCGTTTATTTTGGTAAGTCGATAGCGCCAATGCAGTTATAGAAAATTTGAATCCGCTGGGTTCTGCGGCCATCTACCTTTTCAGCCTTGAATACTATAATTTTGTCAATGAACTCTCGGATAATCTCTGCATCCAATTCTGTAATTTCTGTGTACTTTTTAACCAGTGCCAAAAAGCGGTCGGTATGTATGAGTAAAATTAATGTGGGCAAAATTTAACCCCTTCATTTGGTGAGGGATTGTCAGATCGCTCACCAAATAAAGGGGCCACCAAGCGAAAGCGCGGTAGTGTTCTAAGCTAAATACATGAAAAAGAGGGCTACTCCTTGGTAGAATCATAGTCGACCAAACCCAATCCAAAGGAGGAAGCCCTCATGCAAAAGAATAGCACAATATATCCCAATTTAAAACAGATTGAACAATTAGTTTGGAGGCAATTACAGGAAACCTTCTCAGGGGTTATGAAGACTCTTTTAGAGGACATGGACCAACAGATTGCCGAAGAGCGTAATAAAAAGCGTTATCGTCTACTCGATAAGCGTACCACCACGTTAGACAGCCTTTTTGGGGAAATCACGATTGAACGGAACTATTACCGTGATAGAGAGAAAAATGAATATGTCTATCTCCTTGATCGTTATTTGGAATTTGAAGGGGCAGGTGCCTTCAGTCCCCTTATTGAGGAAGCCGCTCTAGAGCTTGCCATTACAGGGCCTTCTTACCGAAAGGCCGCAGAATCGCTTGAAACACTTTTAGGTTACCGTGTGATCAGTCACGAAGCTATACGTCAACATCTGTTACAGGTTGCCAGTATTCCAAAAGAGCGTCAGCCTATACACCGCTCAGTGTTATTTGTAGAGGTGGACGGTATATATGTGAAACGTCAGGGAAAAGGAAAAAGAGGAAAGGAAGAAAAAATAGCAGCGGTTCATCAAGGCTGGGAAATTAACGGAAAACGGGTAAGTTTAAAAGATAAACGGCATTTTATTCACCGTGGGAAACAGCCCTTTTGGGAGGCGTTTGAGGACTTTCTCATCGAGAATTTCGAGTATGACCCCACTGTCCACAAACTGGTGATAAACGGTGATGGTGCTAGTTGGATCACAGCCTGCCGTGAGCATTTTAAGGACAGGGCTTTCTTTTCGATTGACCGATTTCACGTGGCACGAGATATTCGCAGCCTGTTCCGTAAACACCCTCGCTATCGCCAAATGCAAAAGGCTCTCGCGTCCTATGACAGTCAGAAACTACTTACAGAATTAAATAATGCCGTCGGAACTCTTGAAACGAGGGAACAAGAAGAACGGCTGGACCAGTTGCTTCGTCAGCTCGAAAAGTACCCTGAAGCCCTCAGGGATTATCGAGAATGGCTTAAAGAGCAGGGGGTTGAGACATCTGGAATGAGACCAATGGGAAGTGCAGAGGGAACAATGAGAGTCTTCGCAAAAAGGCTCAAAAATGGGCGTAGTTGGGTGGAAAAAGGCGTAAGTGCCATGATCACCGGATTGGTGGCATTCCTCGATAATTTAGCTTTGAGAACACTATTCGGGCGAGTGGAAAGATGGACAGAAACCAAGGAAGAAAAGAACCCCCCGAGACATTATGTGGAAAAGGTGAAAAGCACGATTGGTGAAGCTACAAGGGATAATATCCTTTACCTAAAAGGCAAGGCGAATATTCCAGTGTACAAAGCATTAAAAGAGTTGGCCGGTTTTTAAAAAAGACAAATTTTCTATCAAGAGAGCACTCTAAATAAGTGAATCCGCTTTCACTCCTGTGGGGATAAAAAAACTGCCCACAAATACTTGACTCAAACAGAGAGAACCTATAGTTTGAAACAAGCTTAAATAAAGTTGTAAACTAAAAGGTAACTTATATCTAAGGAAGAGTGTATTTTATGTTGCAAACAAAGGTTACAGCCTTTCTTCAGCATCATGCATTTAAGCTTGAGAACAAAAGAATCGTTGTTGGTGTTTCAGGAGGACCCGATTCATTGGCACTTCTTCACTTTTTGCTCCAGAATCGAGAGAAACAAGGCCTGTTTATTGTCGCTGCTCATATTGATCATATGTTCAGAGGGCCGGAATCTTATGAAGATGCGTTGTTTGTCAAAGAGTATTGCCAACAAAACCGGATTCCTTTTGAGATGGTCCAAGTAAACGTTCCGGAGATGATGAAATTAACAGGAAAAAGTGCTGAATCGGCAGGTCGGGAGGTCCGTTATGAGTTTTATTATAAGGTTATGGAGAAGTATAATGCTCCTTACTTAGCTCTGGCCCATCATGGTGATGACCAAACCGAAACGATCCTCATGCGGCTGACAAGAGGAAGTACGGGAATGGCAAGGGCAGGCATTCTGTTCTCCCGCCCGTTTCATAGCGGAACGATCTTCCGCCCGTTTTTATGCCTAACGAAAACGGACATTGAGAAATATTGCCAGGAGCACAATCTTACCCCAAGGATTGATCCTAGCAATCAAACCGAAGTATACAGCCGTAACCGCTATCGCTTAAAGGTTCTGCCGTTTTTAAAAACCGAAAATCCTCAGGTTCATGAGCAATTTCAGCGCTTTAGTGAGGAATTACAAGCGGATGAAATGTTTCTGCAGGAATTAACTGTCCAAGAATTGAATAAAGTAGTGAAAAAAAGAGAAGCGTCAGAAGTTACCATTGATATCGGGCTATTCTCCAGAGTGCCTTTACCTTTACAAAGGAGAGGGATTCAACTAATATTAAACTATCTTTATAAAGAAAAACCTGCTGATCTTTCTGCGTTACATATAGATCAGGTTTTAAACTTAATCAATCATGGCAAACCTTCAGGGAAACTTGACTTTCCCAATGGTTTAAAGGTTTATCGTTCTTATGGTGATTTATTACTTTCATTTCGAAAACATAAGTCTGAATTGGAATCGTATTATTTTATCTTGAAGGAGCCGGGGCGGATTCACCTGCCAAATGGCCGACAAATTCAGCTCCAATATGCTGATAAGGAGACGCTGCAGAAGGGCGCCAATACAGCTGTGTTTCCGGCAGAGAGCATCAAATGGCCGATTATTATTCGCACCAGGAAAATGGGTGACCGAATGACTATTAAAGGAATGCAAGGATCAAAAAAAATAAAGGACATTTTTATTGATCAAAAGATCCCGTTACAAGATCGAAATACATGGCCGATCATTACGGATGGAGACGATTGTATTATTTGGCTTCCAGGTTTAAAAAAGTCAGCATTTGAAGGAATGAACCCGACAACAAAACACTATATACAATTCACTTATGATAAATTAACATCTTCTAGGGGGCACATATGAAACACGATATTGAAAAGGTACTAGTAACAGAGGACGAGATTCAAGAAAAAATAAAGGAGTTGGCAGCCCAATTAACAGAGGAATATCATGATCGCTTTCCGCTTGCCATCGGCGTTTTAAAGGGTGCTATGCCGTTTATGGCTGATTTATTAAAGCGAATGGATTGTTATTTGGAAATGGACTTTATGGATGTTTCCAGCTATGGCAATGCTGTTGTTTCTTCCGGAGAAGTAAAAATCCTCAAAGATTTGGATACATCTGTTGAAGGCAGAGATATTTTAATTATCGAGGATATTATTGACAGCGGTCTTACTTTGAGTTATTTAGTCGATTTATTTAAGTACCGCAAGGCAAAATCGATTAAAATTGTGACCTTGCTTGATAAACCGGCGGGGAGAAAGAGTAACATCAAAGCCGATTATGTCGGGTTTATCGTTCCGGATGAATTTGTCGTCGGCTATGGATTGGATTACATGGAGAAGTATCGAAACCTTCCATATATTGGAGTGCTAAAACCTGAAGTATATAGCAATAACGATTAAATGATAGCCATTGGAAGCAAGTGTATTTTCTTGAATTTGTAAGATTTTCTATGATACTATTTTATATAGTCTGTTTTAACGCGGGAGGAGGTAAGAGATGAATCGGATTTTCCGTAACACCATCTTTTATTTATTGATATTTTTAGTTATTATCGGCGTCGTTAGTTTCTTCAATGGAAGCAATGAGCCAACCGATCATATTTCATATGACAAATTTGTTCAACAATTAGAAAATAATGGTGTCAAATCTTTTTCAATACAGCCTGAGCGCGGTGTATTTGAAGTGCGTGGTGAATTGGAAGCAGGTAATAAAAAATTCATCACTTATATCCCAAACAGTGAGAAAATCCTTGACCGGATTGATAAGGCTGGTTCCAAGGTTGAAGTAATGCCGGCGAAGGAAACAAGCGGCTGGGTTACCTTCTTTACTTCGATTATTCCGTTTGTGATTATCTTTATTTTATTCTTCTTCTTATTAAACCAGGCTCAAGGCGGAGGCAGCCGTGTGATGAACTTCGGTAAATCCAAGGCAAAGCTTTATAATGATGACAAGAAAAAGGTCCGTTTTAGAGATGTTGCTGGTGCTGATGAAGAAAAAGCTGAGCTTATCGAAGTAGTGGAGTTCTTAAAAGACCCGCGGAAATTCTCTGAACTGGGGGCACGGATTCCTAAAGGGGTTCTTCTTGTTGGACCTCCAGGGACCGGTAAAACATTGCTTGCCCGTGCAGTTGCGGGTGAAGCAGGGGTTCCATTCTTCTCCATCAGCGGTTCTGATTTTGTTGAAATGTTCGTTGGGGTCGGGGCGTCCCGTGTACGTGACTTGTTCGAGAATGCAAAGAAAAATGCTCCTTGTATTATTTTTATCGATGAGATTGATGCTGTTGGCCGTCAGCGTGGAGCCGGTCTCGGCGGTGGCCATGATGAGCGCGAGCAGACGTTAAACCAATTGCTTGTCGAAATGGATGGATTTGGGGCAAATGAAGGAATTATTATCATTGCTGCTACCAACCGTCCTGATATTTTGGACCCAGCCTTACTGCGTCCAGGCCGTTTTGACCGGCAAATTACGGTTGACCGTCCTGATGTTAATGGTCGTGAAGCAGTACTGCGCGTTCATGCCCGCAATAAGCCTTTAGACGAATCGGTGAACTTAAGAAATATTGCGATGCGGACACCAGGGTTCTCCGGTGCCGATTTAGAGAACCTATTAAATGAAGCAGCCCTTGTAGCGGCGCGGCAAAATAAAAAGAAAATAGATATGGTTGATATTGATGAGGCAACTGACCGGGTCATTGCCGGTCCGGCGAAAAAGAGCCGGGTGATCTCCGAAAAAGAACGCCGGATTGTCGCTTTCCACGAAGCAGGTCATACGGTTATCGGTTTAGTATTGGATGAGGCCGAAATGGTTCATAAGGTTACCATTGTTCCACGGGGACAGGCTGGCGGTTATGCGGTCATGCTTCCAAAAGAAGACCGTTACTTCATGACTAAACCAGAACTGTTAGATAAAATTGTCGGCTTATTAGGCGGCCGTGTCTCAGAGGAAATTGTTTTTGGCGAAGTAAGTACGGGAGCCCATAATGACTTCCAGCGGGCGACCGGTATTGCCCGCCGAATGGTGACGGAATTTGGGATGAGTGATAAGCTTGGTCCATTACAGTTTGGTCAACAATCAGGTGGTCAAGTATTTCTCGGGCGCGATATCGGCAATGAACAAAATTATTCGGATGCGATTGCTTATGAAATCGACCTTGAGATTCAACGATTTATTAAGGAATCTTACGAAAGATGTAAAAAGATTCTTATCGAGAACCGCGATAAGCTTGATTTGATTGCCAACACCTTGCTTGAGGTAGAAACACTAAATGCAGAACAAATTAAATATTTAGTAGATCATGGCCACTTACCGGAAAATCCTGAAGAATTGGCAACCGTTAAAGTTGGCACCAAAAAGCAGGATGACCTGAAAGTTAATATTAACAAAAAGAAGGACGAGGAGCCTGACGAGGAGAAATCATTCCTCGATACCCCTCCTGATGAAATTGACTATAAATAATATCGCAAAGAGAGCTTCGCATGAAGCCCTCTTTTTTTTTCAACCAATTTAAATTATGGTATTATGTTTGCATGTAAATAAGAAAATTCTATTTAAAAGTGAGTGATAAACTTGATATTTGTTTTTGACGTGGGGAATACCAATACGGTGCTCGGTGTTTATAAAGGTGATCAGTTAAAATTTCATTGGCGGATTGAAACAAGCCGAAATCGTACGGAAGATGAATTTGGCATGAGTATTAAAGCGTTGTTTGAACATGCCGGGCTTCGTTTTTCCGACATTGATGGGATTATTATTTCTTCCGTTGTACCGCCGATCATGCTGGCCTTGGAACGGATGTGCCAAAAATATTTTCAGCTAAAACCGCTGATTGTTGGCCCTGGCATTAAAACAGGCTTAAACATCAAATATGAAAACCCTAGGGAAGTTGGTGCTGACCGCATTGTCAATGCAGTGGCAGCGATCCATGAATATGGCAGCCCGCTTATTATTGTTGATTTTGGCACGGCAACAACATATTGCTATGTTAATGAGGATCGGCAATATTTAGGCGGAGCAATTGCCCCCGGAATTGGTATTTCCACTGAAGCATTATACTCAAAAGCGGCCAAATTGCCGCGGATTGAAATCGCCCGTCCCGAGGGGGTAATTGGGAAAAACACAGTCGCTGCCATGCAAGCAGGGATTGTCTATGGTTATGTCGGGCAAGTTGAAGGAATTGTTAAACGGATGTCGGAGCAAAGTAAAACCAAACCGAAAGTGATTGCAACAGGCGGTTTGGCCCCGTTAATTGCTAATGAAACAAATGTGATTGATGTGGTCGACCCATTTTTAACGTTAAAGGGCTTGCAGCTCATCTATAAACGAAATTTGGGGAATTCTAAAGAATGATAGGATTAGTGGAAGCACGGGCAATTTTAACCATGATTCACGAAGAAATTCGGAGGGTGATTTTTTGAAGGATTATTTAGTTAAGGCGTTAGCTTATGATGGAATGATTCGTGCATATGCGGTGCGGACAACGGAAATAATAAGTGAAGCGCAGCGTCGTCATCAAACCTGGCGGACTGCTTCCGCCGCGCTTGGCCGTGCGATGACCGCAGGGGTCATGATGGGGGCGATGTTAAAAGGTGATGAAAAACTAACGATAAAAATTGACGGTGGCGGGCCGCTTGGTCCAATTCTTGTTGATAGTAATGCCAAAGGTGAGGTCCGTGGTTATGTAACCAACCCTCAGGTGGATTTTGAATCAAATGAGCACGGGAAGCTTGATGTCCGCCGTGCGGTTGGCACGAATGGAATGCTGTCCGTTGTCAAGGATATCGGTCTGCGGGATTTTTTTTCCGGCCAGGTTCCGCTCGTTTCCGGTGAATTAGGGGAGGATTTCACTTATTACTTTGCTACTTCAGAACAGACACCATCCTCTGTCGGTGTTGGGGTGTTAGTAAATCCGGATGATACAATTCTGGCTGCCGGCGGCTTTATTTTGCAAATCATGCCCGGAACCGAGGATTCGGTCATTGCTAAATTGGAGCAGCGGCTTCAAACGATCGCGCCAATTTCAACATTGATTGAACAAGGGTTAACTCCTGAGGAAATCTTGGCGGAACTTTTCGGTAAGGAGCACGTCAAAATTATTGAAACGATGCCGGTACGGTTCCAATGTACTTGCTCCAAGCAACGTTTTGCAGATGCCATTGTCGGGTTAGGAAGGCAGGAAATAATGGCAATGATTGAGGAAGATGGAGGGGCAGAAGCCCATTGCCACTTCTGTAATGAAAAATATCATTATTCCAAAGAGGAGTTAGAACAATTGGCGCAGGAAGCCAATTAAATAGATCAAAACATCTTAGCATAGGAGAATGTACTTCTGTGCTTCTTTTATATCTGAAATTTCCGTTAAAAATAATTGACAAGACAAGGTAAAATTGCTAAATTATAAGTATATAAAACCAATAAAAATACTCGGAATAGAGGTGCCTTTATTATGGGACGTATTGCCAATTCGGTGACTGATTTAATTGGCCAAACACCAATTGTAAAGCTAAACAGAATAACAGATGAAAACAGCGCTGAGGTTTACTTAAAGCTGGAATATTTTAACCCAGGAAGCAGTGTGAAGGACCGGATCGGGTTAGCGATGATTGAAGCAGCCGAGGAAAAGGGACAGATTAAACCGGGAGATACCATTATTGAACCAACTAGTGGTAATACGGGAATCGGTTTGGCCATGGTTGCTGCAGCAAAAGGCTACAAAGCCGTGTTTGTGATGCCGGAGACGATGAGTTTGGAAAGGCGGAATCTGCTTCGCGCTTACGGTGCCGAGCTTGTGTTAACACCTGGACCAGAAGGAATGAAAGGGGCAATTGCCAAAGCAGAAGCATTGGCCGCCGAGAATGGCTATTTTATGCCGCAACAGTTTAAGAACGAAGCAAATCCAGAGGTTCACAAAAGAACAACAGGAAAAGAGATTGCTGAACAAATGGACCAGCTTGATGCCTTTGTTGCCGGAATCGGTACAGGCGGAACCATCTCTGGTGCAGGAAGCGTCCTCCGTGAAAAGTTTCCAAATATCAAAATAGTTGCGGTTGAACCACAGGATTCACCTGTTCTATCGGGCGGAAAACCAGGTCCTCACAAGCTTCAAGGGCTCGGAGCCGGATTTGTGCCTGACACCTTAAATACGCAAATTTATGATGAAATCATTCAAGTAAGTACTGATGAAGCATTCGCTGCATCCCGCCGCGCAGCCAGAGAAGAAGGAATTTTAGGCGGTATTTCTTCCGGTGCCGCTGTGCATGCTGCATTAAAAGTGGCAAAGGAACTTGGCAAAGGCAAAAAGGTACTGGCCATTATTCCAGATAATGGCGAACGTTATTTAAGTACAGCGTTGTATCAGTATGATGCAGAATAGGAAATAATAAAGGGTCGGTGGCTACCGGCCTTTTTTTTATGAAAAAATGATTCTCATATGAATTTCATGTATGATAAAAACAGTGAAAAGTTTTAACAACAGGGGGATGAATTATGAAATTGAAGGAAGCAGAGGAAGTCATTTATTGTGGCTCATATACGTTAGATTTTTCAAAAAAGACTTATGTCATGGGGATTTTGAACGTAACACCTGATTCCTTTTCGGATGGCGGTAAATTTAATGAGGTAGAACTAGCGGTAGAACATGCAAAGGAAATGGTCGCAAATGGGGCGGATATTATTGATATTGGCGGAGAATCAACACGTCCGGGATTTGCCGCTGTCTCAGCAGAAGAGGAGTTAAAACGGGTCATTCCGGTGATTGAAGCGGTAGCCAAGCATGTGGATGTTCCTCTGTCGATTGATACTTATAAAGCGGCGGTAGCCAAGCAAGCCATAGAAGCAGGCGCCCATATGATCAATGATGTTTGGGGAGCCAAGGCGGACGAGCAAATGGCAGCTGTTGCGGCAAAATATGATGTACCGATTATCTTGATGCATAATCGTCGTGAGCGAAATTATCAGAATTTTGTCCGGGACGTCATTAACGATATATTTGAGAGCATTACGATTGCCAAGAAAGCCGGTGTGAAGGATGAAAAAATTATTCTTGACCCGGGAATAGGCTTTGCTAAAGATTATCACGAAAACATTTTGATGATGCAGAATTTAGATAAGCTGGTCATGCTCGGATACCCTGTATTATTGGCTACTTCACGAAAAAGAATGATTGGTGAGGCGTTGGATCTTCCCGTTAATGAAAGAATGGAAGGAACCGGGGCAACCATTTGCTATGGAATCCAAAAAGGTTGCCAAATGATTCGGGTCCACGATGTGAAGGAAATGAGCCGAATGGCAAAAATGATGGATGCGATGATGGGGAAGGGTGAAAACTTTGGATAAAATTTATGTGAACGGAATGGAGTTTTACGGTTACCATGGGGTTTTTCCTGAGGAAAAAGTACTTGGACAGCGCTTTTCCGTTGATTTAATCGTATTTCTCGATCTGAAGCAGGCAGGTGAAACGGATAAATTGGAACACTCGGTTCATTACGGGGAGTTATATCAATTGTGTAAAGAAATTGTTGAAGGAAAACCTTATAAATTAGTTGAATCTGTAGCGGAAAAAATTGCTGCTGGAGTGTTAAATCAATTTACGCTTGTTCAAGAGGTAACGGTGAAGGTGACGAAACCTGATCCGCCGATACCTGGTCATTATGATTCTGTTGCTGTGGAAATTACAAGGGGTAGATAGGCATGAAAAACGTATCCATTATTGCTCTCGGTTCTAATGTTGGTAATCGTCTTGAACAGTTGCTTACGGCAATCAAAAAATTGACAAGCTCCCCGGATATCGAGTTGGTAAATTACTCCTCCATTTACGAGACAGACCCTGTCGGATATGAGAACCAGGATCCATTTTTAAACATGGTGATCGAGATAGAGACAGATTTAGATGCGCTGGAATTATTAGACCGATGTTTAACGATTGAATTAGAACTTGGAAGAAAGAGGGAAATAAGGTGGGGACCACGGACAATTGACCTTGACATTCTGGCATTTAATCAAGAAAATATTAATCATGTGAAACTAATTGTTCCCCATCCCAGGATGAAGGAACGGGCATTTGTATTAGTGCCGCTTTTGGAAATGAAGCCGGAATATAAGATGGTTGGTATGGAACAGCCTATTTCAATACTGTTGGATGAATTACCTGATAGAGAAGGAGTCCGATTATGGAAGCGGAAAAATGGGGAAGACGGATTCGGGCATATCGGAAGCTAAAGGGATATACTCAGGAGGGCTTTTCGAAGGAACTGGGGGTCTCAGTATCCATCTTAGGTGAAATTGAACGAGGAAATCGTCTGCCCACCGAGGAGCTGCTAGTAAGGATTGCACATAGTTTAAAAATATCGATCGAGGATTTGGCACCGAAAGAATAGCAAAGCTATAGGTGCCTGGGTGACAAGGAAGATTAAGGAGCTGGTGATGTGCTAAAAATAGGTAAGATTGAAATGAACAACCCTGTTGTCCTCGCACCAATGGCTGGGGTCTGTAACTCTGCATTCCGTTTAACCGTTAAAGAGTTTGGCGCAGGCCTCGTTTGTGCCGAAATGGTGAGTGACAAAGGGATTGTGTTTAAAAATGAAAAAACCATGAATATGCTATATATTGATGAGCGGGAAAAGCCGTTAAGCCTGCAGATTTTTGGCGGCGAAAAAGAAACCCTGGTTGAAGCGGCTAAATTTGTCGACCAGAATACAAACGCCGACATTATCGACATTAACATGGGCTGTCCTGTCCCGAAGATCACAAAATGTGATGCCGGGGCCAAATGGCTTTTAGACCCAAACAAAATCTATGAAATGGTAGCTGCGGTTGTTGATGCTGTAGAAAAGCCTGTAACGGTTAAAATGCGGATGGGCTGGGATGAGGAGCATGTTTATGCGGTTCAAAACGCGCAGGCTGTTGAACGGGCAGGTGGACAAGCGGTTGCGATTCATGGCAGAACACGGGTACAAATGTATGAAGGCAAGGCGAATTGGGATATTATTCGCGAAGTAAAACAAGCCGTTAACATCCCGGTAATTGGCAATGGAGATGTGAAAACCCCGCAGGATGCCAAAAGGATGCTTGATGAAACTGGTGCTGATGGTGTCATGATCGGCCGAGCCGCTCTTGGAAATCCATGGATGATTTACCGTACGGTACAGTACTTGGAAACAGGAAAACTGAGTGGTGAGCCATCTGTCCGTGAGAAAATCGATGTTTGCCTCTTGCATCTGGATCGCTTAATCGCTTTGAAAAACGAGGATATTGCCGTTCGGGAGATGCGCAAACACGCCGCCTGGTATTTAAAAGGAATCCGCGGCAATGCGAAGGTTCGCAATGCGATTAATGAATGCCATACAAGAGATCAATTAAGTTCGTTATTAAACGAGTTAATACTGGAAGCAGAGGCCAGGGAAGAGAATCAGGCAATTGTCTGATAAGTTGACATTGACAGACTCTTTTTCTATAATAGCTTTGTTCCTATAGGAAACTGCCAGTTTTGTCACTGGCAGTTTTTTTTAAAGGGTCTTTGGGATGTCTAAAAAGCAAAATTTGTGTAATATATTAGAAGTATGTATAAAAATGATAGTACGTGTTGTTACTAGCGTTTTACATAATTATGATAGTAATGGAGTGGATAATTGTGAGTCACGAAGAATTGAATGATCAACTCATTGTCAGACGTGAAAAAATGGCTGAAATGCGGGCAAATGGGATTGATCCGTTTGGAAAACGCTTTGAGCGGACACATCTTGCGAAGGATATTATTGATGCCTACGAATCCTTAACCAATGAGGAACTTGAAGAAAAAAATATTTCTGTCCGTTTAGCCGGTCGGATTATGACAAAACGCGGAAAAGGAAAGGCTGGTTTTGCGCATATTCAGGATTTATCCGGCCAAATTCAAATCTATGTAAGACAAGATGCTGTTGGAGAAGAGTCGTATAAAATTTTCACCTCCGCAGATTTAGGAGATATTGTTGGAGTTGCTGGCCATGTGTTCAAAACAAAAACAGGCGAACTCTCCATAAAGGTTTTAGACTTTACTTTCTTATCAAAAGCACTTCGTCCGCTGCCTGATAAGTTTCACGGCCTAAAAGATGTGGAACAACGTTATCGTCAGCGTTATTTAGATTTGATTATGAATCAAGAGAGTAAGGAAACCTTTATTACCCGCAGTAAAATTATTCGCTCGATGCGTCGTTATCTAGATGATAATGGCTATTTAGAAGTTGAAACGCCGATGATGCATGCAATCGCCGGCGGTGCTGCGGCACGACCATTTATTACTCACCATAACGCTCTTGATATGCAATTATATATGCGGATCGCTATCGAGCTGCATCTAAAACGATTGATTGTCGGCGGCCTTGAAAAAGTCTATGAAATTGGCCGTGTTTTTCGGAACGAAGGAGTATCTACCCGTCACAATCCGGAATTTACAATGATTGAACTTTACGAAGCCTATGCCGATTTCCATGATATTATGACTCTAACGGAAAATGTAATTGCTTATGTCGCGCAAGATGTATTAGGAACGACAACGATTCAATATGGCGAATATGAAGTAAATCTTAAACCGGAATGGAAAAGGCTGCATATGGTTGATGCCATTAAGGAATATACCGGAGTTGACTTCTGGAAAGAAATGAGTGTCGAAGAAGCCCGTGCCCTTGCAAAAGAGCATGGAGTAGAAATTAACGATAATATGCAGTTTGGTCATATTGTAAATGAATTCTTCGAACAAAAGGTTGAGGAGAAGTTAATTCAACCAACGTTTATTTATGGTCACCCGGTAGAAGTTTCACCTTTGGCTAAGAAAAATGAAAAAGACCCACGCTTCACAGATCGTTTTGAGCTGTTTATTGTCGCACGCGAGCATGCCAATGCCTTCACTGAACTTAATGACCCAATTGACCAGCGAGAACGTTTTGAAGCACAGTTAAAAGAACGTGAACAAGGCAATGATGAGGCTCATATGATGGACGAAGACTATATTGAAGCTTTAGAGTATGGGATGCCGCCAACCGGAGGACTAGGAATTGGAATCGACCGTTTAGTTATGTTATTGACGAATTCCCCTTCGATCCGTGATGTATTATTATTCCCATTAATGCGTCAACGTTAATATATTAGGATTAAAAAGTGCCGCACCTGTGGCACTTTTTTCATCTTTATCCAGAATAGTGAAAATTACAACTACAACTATAACTATAACTATTACCATAAAAAACTATTGCAGAAAACTATTTATGATGGTATAGTAATTTTTGTTGTTGCCAGGCAATAGATCTTCTTTAAAAAAGAAGAAAAAATTATTGACTTTTAGTTGATAACCTGGTAATATAAAAAAGTCGCCTTTGAGCGATAATATGAGACTGATTCAACATAATAGCTTTGTTCTTTGAAAACTAAACAAACAAAAACGTCAACATAGAAAAGCGAAAGCACCCTGGTCAGCACCGTATGGCCTAGAGTGCTCCAACTGAGATAAAGGAAACACGAAGAAGCCGAAGGCAATTCGATGTTGACTTATCGTAGGGCGGAGCGCGAAGGACACTAGGTGCTAGGGCGCTGTAGCTGGACAACAATAATCATTCATTTCTAACGAAATGAAGCCAACGTTAAATTTTATGAGCTAATCAACTCGAACTTTATTGGAGAGTTTGATCCTGGCTCAGGACGAACGCTGGCGGCGTGCCTAATACATGCAAGTCGAGCGAACCTTTAGGAGCTTGCTCCTAAAGGTTAGCGGCGGACGGGTGAGTAACACGTGGGCAACCTGCCTGTAAGACTGGGATAACTTCGGGAAACCGGAGCTAATACCGGATGACTCTTATTTACACATGTAGATAAG
>NZ_JAESWB010000228.1 GCF_016765675.1 Neobacillus paridis | reverse complement strand
AAAACCGACTCAGGGAAAAATGGCACAACGGGACATTTATCAGCGCAAGATATACGCAATGCGCCGAATGAGCCTGGCAGTCATAAGACTAAGCCAGGCCATGTCCCTAGCCGTATTGGAAGGTAAAAGTGTAACCATTGCGAGGGTAATTCTGTCACTTCGCGGGCAAGCCGATACAGCGCGGCAACTCTTTCAATGTTTTCAATGACTTGCGCATTTCGGCAGGTAAATGTGTCACCGCGCGGCCAAGGAAGGTAAATGTGTCACCGCACGACCTCGCTAATTTGCCCGATTTCTACCCCGGAAGCGGGCGCGTACCAGAGTCTATGTCCCCTCCTGGAGGGTCAGCAGTTCAGCCGCGTGCGCGTCATCGCCGTGCGCGCCTTCTGGTCTAGTGGCCGCCACAGCGACTGCGAAGGCAGCAGCGAGATGTAGCATGCGCCGCAGTTGCCGCACCGGTACGGCGCATCCAGTAAATACGTGTTGAGCCGGTATGGCGCCCTACCGCCACAATGATGACAGGCCGTCTCCAGCACACCGCCATGAACCGGGCAGCGCCCTACCCTTCGCAACTGATGGACAATGCTGTGGTAGCCGCCCGCCAGGCACGATCTGCAATACCGGAACCAGGGACTGCCTATCCTTTGCAGCGGTTCTGGAATCAGCGAGGCACGGACCATGCGCGACGGTACTCCGAGTGTGCGCTGGATCTTGCGCAGGTTCACCTCGGATGGACAGGCGCTGATCCCTTCATACGGATCAATAGTGTCCCTGGCAATCTGGGTAATCAGCACATGGCCTGGNATGGCCTGGCAACGCATTCGCCCGCCCAAATTTCCACAGCATGGAAACAATGGATTCGTGCGGGCTCACCCATTTCGGATCGAACAAATAACCGAAGGACGGTGCCAACTGGTGTTCGTCAAACAGCATGATCGGCAGAGTCGCCATCTGACTGCGCCCTTACACCACGTGCGGCGCTGCACTCATGATGCGGCCTGTTGCCACGCGTGCCTGCACATAACCGCAACTGCGAACCGCTTGTGCCCACATCTCACTGGATGGTCGGTAGCCGGCGGCATCATGTATCTCGCTTTCCTTCAGCACAATCTCCACCGCACGGGTGAAGGACTCCATGGGGATCTCCAGCATGCCGCCAAGGCCGGTCTTGTTGTGGATTGCCACGAAGGCATCCCACAGCACTTGTGCATCATCCGTGAGCCGGTACCCTGC
>NZ_JAESWB010000227.1 GCF_016765675.1 Neobacillus paridis | reverse complement strand
GTCAAAAATTGATATTTTGCATAAGCGGGAATATTTCCTAGAACTTGGCAAACTTTTCCTAAGCACTGCCTTATGTAGTCACTAGAATCAGCAAAAATAGCGGGATAGTAGTCCACTCCATCCGGTCCAGTTATACAAAACATACGACCCCATGTCATCGCAGTTTTAACTGATCGTTTACTAATTCCTCTGTATTTAAGGAAATCTGGTAACGTCAGCAGCTCCTTGGATTCAATTTTTCTTAGAACCGTTTCCGGATCTGTCACATGCCACTTATGTAAGTTTTCTTGACTTTCACACCTTAGTTGTTCGGCCCGTGCAAACTCCCTGGTCCGCATTTGCGCTTCTTGCGCCTTCAACCTGACTTTGAACGATTGGGCCGACTCTTCAATTTCTCGTAATTCAATTTGCTTTTCCAATGTTTCCAATTCGTCTACAAATTTGCTTAACAAACGTTTCACCATTTTGACTTCTAACTTTGGGGCGTTACCAAATCGAGCCAATACAGAACTAATCTGGTCAGGTGCAATCCCCTTGCTTGTCGCCGCTTCTGGAGTAA
>NZ_JAESWB010000226.1 GCF_016765675.1 Neobacillus paridis | reverse complement strand
GTGTGCTGGCGCTTGGCCGCCTGGTCCACGTCCTTGATCAGGCCCATGCGCACCGCGCCATGGGCGCGCAGGGTTTCGAATCTGGTCAGCGCCACCGGGTCGCTGTTGATCGCGTCCTGCAGCTCGGTGCCGGTGTAGCCGATGTCCTCGGCATTGACGAAGATGGTAGGAATGCCGGCATTGATCATGGTGGCCTTCAGGGTGCCGATCCCCGGCACGTCCAGATCGTCCACCAGCTTCCCGGTCGGGAACATCGCGCCGCCCGCGCCTTCTTCCTCGGCCGCCGGGTCCATGAATTCGAGCTGCACCTCGGCCGCAGGAAAGGTGACGCCATCGAGTTCGAAGTCGCCGGTCTCCTGCACCATGCCGTCCGTCATCGGCACATGGGCAATGATGGTCTTGCCGATATTGGCCTGCCAGATGCGCACCGTGGCCATGCCGTCGCGCGGAATGCGGGAAGCGTCGATCAGGCCGTTGCTGATGGCGAACGGGCCGACCGCCGCCGAAAGGTTGCCGCAGTTGCCGCTCCAGTCGACGAAGGCGCTGTCGATGGAGACCTGGCCGAACAGGTAATCGACATCGTGATCAGGCCGCGTG
>NZ_JAESWB010000225.1 GCF_016765675.1 Neobacillus paridis | reverse complement strand
GGATGAAACCCGGGTTGACGAGATTCGCGGCCTGCTGGTGGATCTTCCCGGTTACGGCTACGCCGAAGTGTCGGGCGACGCCAAGCTGCACTGGCAGCGGCTGCTGGGCGACTATGTGCAGCGGCGCGAGCAGCTGGCCGCGCTGGTGCTGATCGTCGATTCGCGCCGCCCCTTCACCGACCTGGATCTGCAGATGCTGGAATGGTTTGCGCCAACCGGCAAGCCCATCCATTGCATCCTGAGCAAGTCCGACAAGCTCAACCGCAATGACGCCGCCAATGCGTTGCGCCAGGCGCGCACCCTGCTGGGCAGCTATGTGCAGGAAGACGGCAGTCCCTGCCCGTTTACTGCCCAGCTGTTTTCCGCATTGAAGCGCACCGGACTGGAAGAGGCGACCGAACGCATCGAAACCCTGCTGGGCCTGAATGTGCCGCTACAGCATAAGGACGAGGATCTGCCAGACAGCGAGAACGCGCCTCAGGCGCAAGATGGCGAAAAGGCATAAAAAAACCCTGGAGAAAGGGGAGTATCTCCAGGGTAGTAACGCCTATCGTCAAGAACGAAAGGCCCCG
>NZ_JAESWB010000224.1 GCF_016765675.1 Neobacillus paridis | reverse complement strand
TAAAATGGTACCTGTAGGTAGGACACTTGAAAAAGAGTGTTTCACCTACAGGTATTTTTTTATATACTTGAATTTCAGAATATGGGGATTAGGGGACAACATGAGTAAAATAACTTTTTCAATCAAAGAGATAAACACACTTCAAAAGAATCCAAATGTACATCGTGTCAGCGATCGGTCTATTACCTATACTGACGATTTTAAAAATAGATTTATGGATGAGTACCTAGCCGGCAAACTCCCTCGTCAGATCTTTGCGGAGAACGGCTTCGATGTGGACGTTATAGGAATAAAACGAATCGAACAGTCAGCCTGCAGGTGGAAAAAAGCCTATGAGAAGAATGGTTTGATTGGGCTTACAGATACGAGGAAAAACGCATCCGGTAGACCCTTGAAACGTGAGCTTACACCGTCCGAAGTGATTGAAAGACAAAAGGCAAGAATCGAGCTGTTGGAAGGACAGGTTGAGCTGTTAAAAAAGCTAGAAACGACAGAAAGGAGGCTGCTAAACTCAAGCGAAAATCTAAATCCGAATAATGCATATCAATTGATTCAGGAGACTATTGAACAAAATGGATTTAAGGGGATGACCAAGTATTTATGTGAACTCTTAGAGGTATCCCGGTCTGGATATTATAGCTACCTAAAGGCTGCCTCTTTCCGGGAAGCAAAGGAGAAATTGGACCTTGAAGCGAAGGAAATCATTTTAAAGGCCTTTGATCGACGCGGATATAAGAAAGGTTCACGCTCCATTAAAATGATATTGGAGAATGAATTTAACATTCTCTTTAGCCGTAAAAAGATACAAAGAATCATGAGGAAATATGGAATCGTCTGTCCTCATAGAAAGCCAAATCCTTATAAAAGGATTGCTAAAGCAACCAAGGAGCATCAGGTTGTTCCAAACAAGTTAAATAGGGAATTTAAACAAGGAGTTCCAGGAAAAGTGTTATTAACGGACATTACTTATTTGCCATATAACGGAAATTCTATGGCTTATTTGTCAACCATAAAAGATGCGTCCACTAACGAACTCCTGGCTTACCATGTTTCTGACCGTATCACCCTAGACATCGCAACAAAGACGATTCACAAACTAATGAAAAACAAGAAGATTACACTGCATAAAGATGCCTTCATCCACTCTGATCAAGGGAGCCATTATACGAGCCCAAGATATCAAAAGTTATTAAAAAAATATGGCCTAGGCCAATCTATGTCTCGAAGAGGGAACTGTTGGGATAATGCCCCTCAAGAATCTTTCTTTGGTCATTTAAAAGATGAAGTAGACTATCAATCTTGTAAATCCTTAAAAGAACTAAAAGCAAAAATAAATCACTATATGGTTTACTATAACAATTATCGATATCAATGGAATTTAAAAAAGATGACCCCTATTCAATATAGAAATCATCTTCTAGTTGCTTAACCTCTTTTTTTATTGTGTCCTTGACATAGGTACCATTTTATTCTTGGGGATCCTTTTATATTTTCCCTCAATTAGCCTTTTATTTCTCAATTTTTATCCTTCAGAGAAAAAGATCGTTAAAAAAGTACTTTATATTATGCTTTGGTCATTATTTTCCGTCACTTTTGAGTGGATTTCCATGCATACTGAGTTTTTTTACCATAATGGGTGGAAACTTTGGTATTCTGCGATATTATATCCGATTATCTTCTTAATTCTTGTGATAAATTTGAGGTTTATTCAAAAAATTAATAACTCAAGTTCCGGACATGATAAATGAACCTCAACACTTGATATTATAGGGATAGGACCGATTTAATCATAAAGCTACACTAGTATTAAGTAACTGTTTTTGCAAATAGTCAGGTAATTTGCTGAAAAACCGATCAAAAAATTTGTTGATTGGCTCGTCAGTTAAAAGACACTCTTTTGCCATTGTTGAACCGGCCAATTCCAAAATAGTCATCAATCTCATATTTCGCATATCAAAAACAGAATAGGCTAATTTTGGAGTATTTGTTTTTAAAAATTGAAAATATAAAGCCAATTAGCAATAAAGTAATTGAAATTTGAATTATATAAGCCCCGATAATCCCTGTTGTTAAGAAAGGGATAGCTAATACTGGAAAAAGAAATTGAAAAGAATTAAGTATTATCTTTGGCAAAAAAATCACCCTTTACATTTTACTTATATTTTATTCCGAGTTTTCTTATCTTTGCCTTGATAAAAGTACAGGACTTAAGAAATCTACTATTGGCTTGGACGAAAACAATGTAAGTTTCGCCATTTTTCCAACTTCGGCCACTTTCCCATTCCTGATAAAGATAATAGCCCATTTCCTCCAAAAACCAACCCCAAAAATCAATAGATTTTTCTAAATTTGAAACATATATTTCAATATGGTGAAGTAGTCCTTTGGACACATGATAACCTCCATACTTTTAAAATATATTACATTCATTGTAATTATCTACTAACAAATATTCGTGTATTAGCTCCAAAAAATTTGCTTTTTTAAAATTACTAATGAATTTACTTTTGATGATTTCCTTTTCAATGGCAATTTCAACGGTTTTATTGATTAGCAGATCCAAAAGGATAAAGGGCGGATAAAGTACAAAAATCTGCTCGATTAGACTGCCGTAATCGGTGTCACCTTTATACCTGTAAGCTCATCCTTTTATTTTGGTCAGTTACTAAATTTATTGTTTAAAAAAGTCGCCAACTTTATCTCGCCGCCGTGCTTCACCATTAAACCATTTCCACTTCCTCTACATACTGAACAATCGGTAATCGAATAGAAAAGGTAGTTCCTTTGCCTTCTTCACTTTCTACCCAAATTTCTCCATTGTGATTCGTAATAATTTCTTTGCATATGGAAAGACCGAGTCCGTGGCCTTTTTGGTTAGCAGTATTACTTGTCTTTGAGTAATAACGATCAAAAACAAATGGCAACTCCTCTTTCGGAATACCAGGGCCGGTATCACGGATGCTTAGAATAACTTGTTTCAAATCATCATCATTGCGCAATAAGAAGATGATTTCACCAAATGTTGTATACTTAATAGCATTTGTTATTAAGTTAGAAAACACTAGTTCCATACGCTCAAGATCAACCTCCACCATTGGCGGCAAACCTGTAGAACTGACAAGTTGATTATCAAATCTGCATATTAAACCATTGTTCATAATTTCATATTTATATTTTTGATAGATATGGTTCATAAGCCGATCAACCGGGATGAAATCAAATGAGAATTGTATTTGTCCTGATTCCAATTGGGACAATTGAAATAAATCCTGTATGAGTAATTGCAAATCATCTATTCGTTTCATACTTTTCAACAAAAAATCATTCAGATTCTCCTCCTTAATCACTCCATCCAAAATGGCTTCCAGATACCCTTTTATAGAAGTAATAGGGGCGCGTAGATCATGGGATATATTGGATAAAAAATGTCTGCGTGATTGTCTAGACTGCTCGAGCTCTTGGTTGAGCTCTTCAAGATGACGATTCGCATTTTTCAACTCTTCTGTACGTTTTGTGACATTAGCCTCCAGATTTTCGTAAAGGTATGCATTTTCAATAGAAATCGCCGCCTGAGTCGAAAGAAACGAAAGAAAATGAATCATTTCTTCTGTAAAGGCATGGGTTGCTTTATTATTTTCCAAATAAAGAATCCCTATTAAATTTCCATTTTTTATAATTGGAAGACATAATAATGATTTCAGTTTTCTATGTTTAATATAGTGGTCTTCTGTAAACATCCCTTCTGATGATGCATCATCCAGCACAATTGTTTCTGTACTCGACTCCACATAACGGATTATACTTTCACACATAACTTTCATTCCTGAAATCGGCAGACCTATTTGACTATCCATCTCATTTTCTTCCAAACTTTTCTGTGCACCGATGACTAACTGATCATCCCTTTTATACATTAAAAATCCCCTGTCTGCCCCTCCATATTCCATTGTGATATCCAATAGTTTATTCAACAATTTACTTAGAATAATTTCCTTCGAAATACTTTGAGTCGCTTGTAATGCAGCATGAATATCAAAAAGCGGTTCATTTGCCCGTTCCTTTACAATGACAGATGGAATAAGGCCATGACTATCTTCCAGTATTTGTTGTGCTTTGGCTTTGGCCCCCCACCTTAAATAAGACTGATAAGCTTCTAGGAAAAAGGCGTTGGCAAGTTTCGTATGCCCTTTCCTCGCAAAATACCTTGCAGCACACTCGTTGCAAATCGCCACATCCTGTATAAAACCATGTTTCTCTGCGTAATTGATGCTGTCATTATAAAAGGAAAAAATAGACTGCTCCTCTTGCTTTAACCCTGCCATCTCCGCTTTTAGCAGTAAATACTTATGCAAGTAATTTTCAGGTGCTAATTCAGCCCATTTTTTTAATTTCTTTATACACTGATTCATTCTTTTTCTAATGGACCTTTTTTCTCTCTCCGTAACGGCCACATTATAAAAACGCGAGAGCCATAACCCATGGTAAAAATAATATTCAGGTACAATGACAAGCGTTAATCGTTTGCTGACAAGCGGTATTAGCGCTTGTAGCAACTCTTTGGCAAAATCCCTTTGATCAAACAAATAGGCCATTTGCAGCCTTAGCGTGTAGTGAATAATTTTCGCCGAGTCATCATCAAGGATTTCTTTAAATTTCCAAGGGTTCACGGGATTTCCACCATTTAAAAATTGAAGCCAGTGATACAGCTCTGTCATAAATCCTTTTGAAATCGAATATTGGATTTGACTAACAAATTGTATTTGTTTGTCAATCCTACCCATTACTTCCTCTATAGGTGTTCCTTTAATAAATAATGTGATAACGATAAAAGAACTATTTGCTCCGGCCAGATGTATATTACCTGCTTCTAAACAATATCGCTGTGACGTCTCTAAATAAGTTAGACTTTTGCTCACTGGGTTTTTCCAATGATTCACAAAAGTTCCAAACACAAACTGAACTCTTCCTTTTATACTTACCACTCCATAACGCTCAGCAAGGTCATAAGCCAGTTTGCTAAATTCATAACTGCCTTTATAGTCATTAAAACCCGAACTCAAAATAAGTGAATAATTATTAAAAACTAATGCGCTAATATCTGTTAAACCATTTTTAAGGGTGAATCTCAATGCTCTCAGCATCAGTAAAGTAGCCAGATTTTGATTAGCATGGAAAGCAGGACCATTCATCGAGATAAATGTTTGCAAAATCAGATACTGATCTTTATTCGTTATTTCTGGAAAATTCAAAAGGTCCTCTTTACTTTTTCCATTAAGTGCTAGTTTCGTTTGTACATATTCTTTTATTATTGCCGCCATACCCGGATTTTCAGGCAAGTGAATCCCAAATAGCCTTAAACCCTCAATCCCAGATTTTACGGCATCCTTTACCCTATGAACATGTGTATATAACGTGATTTTCAAATTGTAAATCTCTAGTTTCTCATAAGGTGATTGTGCATGGAGAAGAATGTCATTGAATGTTTTTTCTGCTTTCTCAAATTGACTCGTTAAATATTGACATTCTCCCAAACCTTTCATAAAACGAAAAGTCAATGGATAATACTCTTTCCAATTATCGGAGATTAACTTCTTCGCAGTTTCAAAATATTTCAATGCTTCTTGAAAAGCAGCAGAAGCTTTTGCTCTTTCCCCTGCATCAATGTTCCATTCCGTTACTTGCAAGATCTCATGATCATTTAGTAGACGTTTGCTTAAATTGAAATGTTTGACAATCGTGAATAGCTGATCCTCTATGTGATGACTAGACATAACCAGTAAGCGTCCGATTGTTACATGGGCCTGTTCTTGTTCCTCTTTTGTCATAGTGGAATAAATAGCCTGTTGCACCTTATCATGAAGAAAGCGATAAGCTGGAGGATCGTTTTCTATAAGTAGGTTTTCTTCCTCAGGAAACACCCATTGATAGATCACACCGTTTGGAATGATTAAACCTGCTTCAAGTGCAGGCCATAAATCATCAGACGCTTCTCTATAGCTGCTTCCTGAAATAATCGATAACGTTTTCAAATTAAATTTATTTCCTATACAGGAAGACAGCCGCAGCAAATGCTGGGTAGACTTGGGAAGCATGCGGATTCTTTCTACTATAAAATCGACAATATCTTCTTTAACCGGTT
>NZ_JAESWB010000223.1 GCF_016765675.1 Neobacillus paridis | reverse complement strand
CGAGGGCGCTGGCCCCATGCCCTGGAAGGCATTCCTGCCCGGCGCATCGACGATTCTGGCGGCGCTTGCTGGATATCGTGGGACTTTTATAAAAAGGCCAATGCTTTTTACGCTAATTCACGCCTAAAACACAGAGAAATCAACGTATTCCCTCTTTAAATCGCGCTCGGCGACCACAGATCAAATCAAGTGGCGCAAATTCTGGTGTAATTGCGGTGTGACGACGTCGGCGAGAAGGTCTGTATGTGCTTGCCAGCCGGGCTGCCGACGTGGGACACACTGTTTTCTAGCGTTTTTTCGAAGTGTTCACGCTGAAAACATCGGTTTTAAAAGGGACCTGCATCCCTTATGTTGCGTGTATTGGCAAGTGCCTGGGTCTGTGCCGTCCTCCATGACAGCGTGCCTCGGGAAAGCCGGTAAATTATTTACGACAAGGAATCCGAGTGAATAGAAATTACTCTCAAGGCGCGATATGGGCGGCGATCATGTTCATGCTGGTCATCGCGTTTGGCCAGATCGACAGCGATGAAAAGGTCGGCTCCGGCAAGGCCACGCCCTATTCGGAAATGCTGGCCCAGATCAAGGCGGGCAACATCAAGG
>NZ_JAESWB010000222.1 GCF_016765675.1 Neobacillus paridis | reverse complement strand
CGAAGACGTCGGCCAAGCTCGTCAACTACCCATCTTAGAAGACCGCACGCGCAGAAAACAAGAGCCCCTGATACACGCCGCGGAAGCGAATTGCCGAAAGGCTGGAGCCACTGATCGGCGTGGCGCGATCGCCTACTACGTGAAGAGGACGCGCTTTGGGTGATGGACGGTGAGGACGCTGCGTGGCGCGCTCGGGGCCTCGTTCTATTTGGAACAAACGCAGGGGCTCGCACGCATCCCTGCTCCCACCCGTTGGCAGCAGGAGGGCGAACGGTTTTTTTTGCCGACGGGTGTGCAATTAATAGGCGTGCTCGAAAAACAGGCAGAAGTTACGCACAAAATCGGTGTGCAACATTGTGGATATCTCCCCTTTATTCTCTTTAAGTGATTGTTTATAAGATCAAATATTGGCCTGCTGAAAAAGCGATGCGGCCACGCTGTCCACAACCCTTTCCATCGTCCTGTCCACAGCAAACGCCTAGACGCGATACACAGGTCATGCACAGCTTGTGCCATTGAAAATGGCGAATGGCGGTGCAGGGTGACGTTGTGACGGCTGCCCACACCAAAGGGACGCTTGTTCCCGTAAAGACTCATCTTCCATCCGCACTTCGAAGCCTCGGTATGCGCTTTGAAGTGTTCCATCAGGATAACGTGGTGGTGTTCGGCAGAAACCGTTTGCCATTGCGGTGACATTAGCGTGCGCCCACCCGTGGACGAGGATATGGGACATCGAAAAGGGAGAGTGACCGATCTTCTCAATCGCGAACAAAAGGACATGCGTGCGAAAGTGGTGTAGCCATGGCGGGGTAGCCCCCAGCGGAAACAGCAGTGAAGGCAAAGGTGAGACTGTTCACGTAGAAGCTCACCTTTGCCAAGCAGCGCGATGGTACGCGTTTCAGAAACGGCAGTTAGGCGTTCAGGTGCAAAGGCACGCAACGGAAGAATGGTATTGGAGGCCCCAGGTCCCAGG
>NZ_JAESWB010000221.1 GCF_016765675.1 Neobacillus paridis | reverse complement strand
CCTAGCAGCGTGCCGTCAGGCTTGGTGTAGACGATGCCCGTCAGACGTGAGGCGTCGTCGTAACTGTAAGCGGCGCGCATGCCGCTCGGCAGGGTCAGTCGTAGGTATAGTTGACCTAGCTTGGCGGGGTGGTTTCACTCAGCAGCTGGTCGAAGTTGCCATAGCTGCGGCGGATGCTGCCGGCACCGGCGCTGTCGGCGGAATTAAAAATAGAATAAACAACTTCAGAATCAGATAAAACTTTAAAAAAATCAACAAACTTAATCAAGGAATAAACAATTCTACATTTTTAAAGCTTTTAAAGACTGACACATTCCTCAATTTTTCCACATTCCCATCGAATAATTGAAAATAAATTTGTTCTATCAGGCCACAATCATCTTTAAACACAATCATTTTCACTCCCTTTCCAACATACACATCGGTATTGACGTAATTTTCTTTAAACCCCAAACCAAAATATCGGACCAATACCTCAACCAATTCTGAAGGAAGCCTATCCTTCGTTTCGAATTCCCAGCCCAAATCATCCAATTTTTTTTTGGCAGATGCCGGCACCAAAAATGCAGCTTTATAAATCGTATTCACTTTACCACTTTCAACTTATTCCCACACTCGTACTGGAATTGTTTCT
>NZ_JAESWB010000220.1 GCF_016765675.1 Neobacillus paridis | reverse complement strand
GTCGAAGCAATCGTTTATGGTCAAACGCGACTTGCCTATGCCTTGCTGGATAAGGCCCCGGTCCGGCAGAAAGTGGAGAGCAACGCTGATTATGCTTGGCTGCTGCTTCAATCGGCAGCCAAATGTGATGGCGCGCTCGTTTTCCATCTGATGACAAATTTTCCGGACGCGATGGAACGCGCCGTGGCATCGGAAAGGGAATATCGCGATGACGATGGCAAATTAATTTCCCTTGCCCGGGAGGAACTGCAGCGCCTGGTTCATGAAGTCATGGAAAGAAGCGCTTCCAGGACGCACATCGCGCCGGCACAGGCAGGAAGAGGCGAGTCCGATGCATGACCATTGTGCGCATCCTCCTCTTGCCTGGCAGCCCCGACCAGACCGCTTAACCGGCCAGCTTCTTCTTCAGCAGTTCGGTCAATTGCGCTGGATTGGCCTTGCCCTTGCTGGCCTTCATCGCCTGGCCGATCAGCGCGTTGAACGCCTTTTCCTTGCCGGCGCGGAATTCCGCCACCGATTTCTCGTTC
>NZ_JAESWB010000022.1 GCF_016765675.1 Neobacillus paridis | reverse complement strand
GGCGATGAAGGTCGACGGCCAGGAATTGAATCCCAACCGCGCGGTCTACCTGCTGCCGGCTGCCACGCAGTTCGAGACCTCGGGCTCCGCCACCGCGTCGAACCGCTCGGTGCAATGGCGCGAGAAGGTCATCGAGCCGCTGTTCGAGTCCCGCACCGACCACATGATCATGTATCAGCTGGCGGAAAAGCTGGGCTTTGCCAAGGAGCTGGTGGCGAAGATCAAGCTGGTGCCGGGCAAGGGCGGCATGATGGAGCCGGAGCCGGAGTCGATGCTGGAAGAGATCAACCGCGGCACCTGGACCATTGGCTACACCGGCCAGTCGCCGACGCGTCTGAAGGCGCACATGCGCAACATGCATCTGTTCGACGTGAAGACCCTGCGCGCCAAGGGCGGCAAGGACGCAGCCACTGGCTACGACATCACCGGCGATTATTTCGGCCTTCCATGGCCATGCTTCGGCACACCCGAAATGAAGCATCCGGGTTCGCCCAACCTGTATGACACCAGCAAGCACGTCATGGATGGCGGCGGCAACTTCCGCGCCAACTTCGGCGTCGAGCGCGATGGCGTGAGCCTGCTGGCGGAAGATGGTTCACACTCGGTTGGCTCTGACATCACCACCGGCTACCCCGAATTCGACCACATCCTGCTGAAGAAGCTGGGCTGGTGGGACGACCTTAC
>NZ_JAESWB010000219.1 GCF_016765675.1 Neobacillus paridis | reverse complement strand
TTTAATGTAATTTTTTTCCTTGTTTGTCAACCGATACAGCCCAACGTTTTCGCAGAGTTCATTATAAGTATTCGAAGTGGACTGTGATGCAAGCCTGCTAATTTCCATAATTTGCGCATCCGTAGCCTGCATAAGCCGCAATTTTTGAATGAATTCCCTACTTATTTCCTTACTATCTTCTCGTGAAAACCGATCCAGCAATTTTCCGTCAATGACAATGCTGCATCTAGCCACATCTTTTTGAAATTGTTCACAAACCAGCAACAAATCTCCTTCACTATCGATCATTGGCCTTCTTAACTGATCTNTCTTTCTCATAATTAGTGAGGCGCCGCATAACTACTGCAGACAAAGGAACACCTAAATAGTTTAATGCTGCCGATTTTATTGCAGTGCCACAATGGTTGGATGCATCGCCCGTTTCGGGAACTGAAGAATCAAAAACAATTTTTGAATGAATCATTTTGATTCCATTGCATAACCGATCAAACTGTTGCCTTTGAAATTCGTTAGATTTTATTTTTCCGAATTCGGGCTGCATTGCATTCAGAGTTTCCGCAACAATTTTTAGCCTTTCTTTCACAGGGCGGTTTATTTCCTGCTCAAACTGGCTCAACTTATCATTGATCACATTCCAGTTATCGTGTTCATTCCCCGTCGCCGCATCAAAGATCTCCGCACAATGTTCCTGATCGAGAAATACAATCAA
>NZ_JAESWB010000218.1 GCF_016765675.1 Neobacillus paridis | reverse complement strand
GATCCGCATCACCCCATCCACAGCCGAAGCAAAACGGACACTGGGCGCATGGTTGTATTTGGATAGCCTGAATTTTGCAAGCAGTTCCAGCGACGCTTTTACTCTCTCCATTAATACCGGATCCAAATCAGCGTCTCTGATCAACTGCTCAAGACGGGATGGCTGTGTCCCATCGTAATAAATACTCAAGTCATCCAACACAATAGACAAAGGCGCGGCACCCGAAACGCCCAGGCCAAGTGAGCGCAGGAACCCGTCCTCCAGGCGCAGCAGGGGAATGTCATACCGGGACGAATACGCAACGGCATGGAACGCACTTGGTTTGAAGCCCCAAGCCAGCACGATTGAATTCGCGGACGGTTTCTTGAACGGCGAGAAGAGCTTGACCGGCCCACCCAGCATTGCCTGTATTTCTGGCTGTCTCGCAATTTTCCTCGATAGCGAAATAAAGTTTTTATTCGCCACATCTAAAAAACCATGGGCCATCATGCTGTCAACTGACAAGTTTCAGAGACAACGCCCATTCTGGCCGACAGAAGTTTTTCGTAAAAATCCAGAAGAGACTGATTCGACAGCTGTTCATCAAATTCGCCAACTGGAACAGGATTTTTCAATTTGGAACTAGAAGCCATTTTTAGCTTGCATGCCAGCTCATTGTGATTATCTATTTCAAAAATCCGATCGCTGTTCCCCAGCATATCCCTCGATCCGTAAGTGGCAGACGCCAATACAGGAACGTCCTGGGCAAGTGCTTCCAGAACCGCCAGCCCGAAAGAATCTGCTCTGGAGGGCGACACATAGAGATCAAATGCACTCA
>NZ_JAESWB010000217.1 GCF_016765675.1 Neobacillus paridis | reverse complement strand
CTGAAAGGGTTCGTAAGGTTGAACGCTTTTCTCCTCTCGAAAGAGCTTTGGAGGAGTTTAAGGTTGGATGGCGCGCTTTGAGAAGAAAAAGTTCAGTATCTTCCGGAACCTGTTACAAAATGCCAATTGCTCCAGGGCTTCGACATATCCAGAATTTGTTTTGCCTGGCAGACGACATAAATCGACCTGAAAGAAACGTACTAGCTAATCAGAATGAAGAATTTTGGGAAAAATTTTATATGAGCGCATGTCAGTCATTAACGGGAAGTATTGTGATAGAGCTTTACCCGGACTTTTACAAGAGTGATGAAAGAAGTGGCGCCAAGGTGCCGCACTACTCGGAGATGAATATAAAAGGCGCAGTTGACGCTGCTTTCAAATTGAGATTGAAGAAAGGCAGTGGAGGACAGAAGCTCATTTCATTTATGTTTGCTGTGGCGGATGAGACGGTAGCCAAGGCAATCAAAAAAGAATTGGATGCTAGGGCGCTGAACTTGCCGAATGGCATAAGTCAAAAAAAGATCGGTCCGGTTCTTCAAAATGCAGATAAAAAAGAGAGCGTTGTTGCGTGTAATGAAATTGAATCGCGGCCTGCTGATAATCAAGCTGAAGAGGAGCGGGGAGGACGCTATGCTTCTCCTGAGCGGAAAATGGTAATGGCAGAACTGTTCAAATTGTCCAAAGCTCGGAAGAAAAAAGAACTTCAAAGGATTTCTCAAAAACTTTCCAAACTTTCGAAAGAAGATTTGGCAGAAGTGCTTGAAGAGCAGGATGGAGATAAGCTCTATGATGCTCTTGAAATAATCATTGAGACGCAGCCGAAGCCGCCTAGGCCAATTATTCCAGAAGATATTCCTTCGCCACAAGACATGGCTCTTGATGCTGTTGTCCAAAAAGCGCTAAGCGAATACAAAAGGAATCGCTTG
>NZ_JAESWB010000216.1 GCF_016765675.1 Neobacillus paridis | reverse complement strand
CCTTTTGGATTGGCGCTGCTGTCGTGCCTCATCAACTCGACCCCTGGAACCGTCTGGGTCGAGATCTTGCCTGAAAGCCATCAGCTTGCGCTGCATGTGCTCGATCTGCATGATGAACAGTGGTGGATAGACACAATCAAGTCGCGCTACGAACAACCTCTGATCGAGATTTTTGAATAGGAGTCGCTAATGGTTACCACGTTGCTGGAATGGTCGATCAACTTTGTCTTTGGCTGCATTCTTCTGGCGATGGCATGCTGCGCGCTGCGCCTGGTGATGGGCCCGTCCGCCCAGGATCGGGCCCTTGCCCTGGATACGCTGTGGATGTGCGCGATGCAGTTGGCGCTGGTGCTGGGTATGCGTTTTGCCAGCGACCTGTATTTCGAAGCCGCCATGCTGATTGCCTTGCTTGGCTTTGTCTCGACGATTGCAATCGCCAAGTTTCTGCTGCGCGGCGAGGTGATTGAATGAACGGCGACGTGCAAATGACGGCATGGGCCGCCGTGCCGGTAGCCCTTCTCCTCCTTGCGGCTGGCGCCATTATCTTGG
>NZ_JAESWB010000215.1 GCF_016765675.1 Neobacillus paridis | reverse complement strand
ACTGATCCGGTATTATTGCCAAAATTCATCAATAACATAATATGTAAGATAATAGATTATACTGTATATATATACAGTTAGATAGGATTGTGCAATGAATGTCACATCAGAAAGAGTAGGCAGATCGCATAAAATAGGGATGTACCTTCTATCCTTATGGCTTTTGTTTCTCTTGGTTATTGTTAATAAAATTGATTTTGAAAATGTTAATATTTGCTTGAAATGCGATTTCGCCGGTCGCAGTGAAATTTCTTTAATCGTGCAGGGCAATTACCTTCCGATTATTTGCCTGATTCTTTTAGGCATATCCGTCCTTTTTTATATCCGGTTTAAATATCTGATAGACGGCGCCAAAGACGGACCAAAAATTGTTACTGACGTTGAAAACAAAGGCGCTGAGCATTTAGTATTTCTAGCAACCTATGTTATTCCGTTAGTCGGTTTTGGCCTAAACAATATTCGCGAAACAATCAACTTGGGAATAACGCTATTTATACTAGGAGCCATATACGTAAGAACGAATTTGTTTTATGCAAATCCGACATTATCATTGCTAGGCTTCAAAATTTTTGGAGCAAAAATTGATAATAAGGATTATATTCTTATTTCAATTGAAGAAATCGAAGAAGGCGATTCGATTAATTACATACCTCTCGATAAAAAAATTTATTTTGCAAGATTATCCATAAAACCATAAATGATGAAAAACATCGAAGAACTGAAAGCTGCGTTGGAAGGAATATTCACTGCAGGAATAAATTTCAAGCTTTATCTCGGCGTTGCCACTCAGAATGGCTTGAAATATCTTCATGCGGATCTGAACACAGCATCCACCGATAAGATTTGCACAAGTTATGTAGAAAGCATTAGAAGTTT
>NZ_JAESWB010000214.1 GCF_016765675.1 Neobacillus paridis | reverse complement strand
GGACCTGCGCCGGCTTGAGCTTCTTGCCATCCAGCGTCAGGCCGTGATTGAGGCGTTTCAGTTCGCTGTCGGGCAAGCGTCCCGGCCGGGTGTATTCCACCCGCACCAGGTATTCCTTTTCCACCGCGCTGTCTTCGCCGATGAGCTGCTTGGCCACCCGTCCGTCCTGCGTCAGCACCAGGAGGCCGGTCGAGTCGATGTCGAGCCGCCCGGCCGGCACCAGGCTGCGTAGCTGGGTCGGATGAAAGCGCAGCGGCGCGCGATCTTCCTCCCAACGGTTTTCCGGCGTCACCAGCACCAGCGCCGGACGGTAACCGTCTTCCGCCTGGCCGCTGACATAGCCGACCGGCTTGTGTACCAGCACCGTCACCCGCTTGGACTGCTCGGCGGCGGCCTGGCGTTCCACCGTCACCTTCTGGTGCGGCAGCACCTTGCTGCCGAGTTCGGAGATGACCACGCCATCGACCCGCACCCAGCCGCGGGCAATCCATTCATCGGCTTCACGGCGGGAGCACAGGCCCAGTTCGGACATGCGTTTGGACAGGCGTAACGGTTCAGTCATGTTGTGAATCAGGAAAGCGGTTGTCAGGAATTCAGGTATGCAGCGCGTCCAGCAGTTCGCGTTCCAGCTGAATCTGGCTGCGCG
>NZ_JAESWB010000213.1 GCF_016765675.1 Neobacillus paridis | reverse complement strand
TCTTCCGCACCGTGCCCGACGACCTGGTGCACGCCGCGCGCCTGGACGGCATGAGCGAGTTCGAACTGGTCTGGCGCGTGATGCTGCCCACTGCCGTGCCGGCGCTGTTTGCCTTTGCCATCTTCTCGGTCGTCTGGCACTGGAACGACTACTTCTGGCCGCTGCTGGTGATCTCCTCCCCCGAGCTGGCCACGCCGCCGCTGGGCACCATGTTCTTCCGCAACGAGGAGGCCGGCATCAACTACGGCCCGCTCATGGCCGGCACCGTGCTCATCACGGCACCGCTGCTGCTGCTGTTCATCGCGGCCCAGAAGCGCTTCATCGAAGGCGTGACGCTGACCGGCGTCAAAGGCTGATCTTTCCTCTTTCCGTTTCCCTTTCTTTCTCCCTTCATCCATCAAGGAGTGCATCCCATGAAACGAGTTGTCCTGAAATCCATCGCAGCCGGCGTGCTGCTGGCTTGCGGCTGGGCGCATGCGCAGCAGCCGCTGGAAATCGTCGTGGACTACCCCTA
>NZ_JAESWB010000212.1 GCF_016765675.1 Neobacillus paridis | reverse complement strand
TGGCGCCCACCATGATGACCAGGCCACGCTTGGTCATGACCACGTCCTTCAGCACTTCCGGCAGCTTCAGGTCTTCCATCTTCGGAATGGCGGTGGTGATCACCCGCAGCACCATCCCGACCTTGCCCTGCTGGACAAAGGCCGACACGCGGAAGCGCCCGAGGTTGGCCGGGCTGATCGCGAAATTGCATTCCTTGCTGGCTTCGAATTCAGCAGCCTGCTTGTCGCTCATGATGGCGCGCGCCAGCTCCAGGGTGTGGCCGGCGCTCAGGGGCTGGTTCGACACCGGCGTCATCTTGCCGTCGATCTTGAAGGCCGGCGGGAAGTCGGCCGTGATGAAGAGGTCCGAGCCGTTCTTGCTCAGCATCAGTCGCAGCAGGTCGTGCATGAATCGGGTTGCCTNATCGTGCGTCCTTTGCGTCAGTAATGCCGGCGCTTAGCCGGGGAAGTTTTCCGGGGTCTTGGCGGCGGCGCGCGCAGCGGCCGACGAGATCACATTGCGCCGCACCAGGTCGGTCAGGCAGCTGTCGAGCGTTTGCATGCCGACATTGGCGCCGGTCTGTATCGCCGAATACATCTGGGCGATCTTGGCTTCGCGGATCAGGTTGCGGATGGCCGGCGTGCCCAGCATGATTTCATGCGCCGCCACGCGGCCGTTGCCGTCCTTGGTCTTCAGCAGGGTCTGCGAGATCACCGCCTGCAGCGACTCCGACAGCATGGCCCGCACCATTTCCTTTTCGTCGCCGGGGAAGACGTCGATGATACGGTCGATGGTCTTGGCCGCCGACGAGGTATGCAGCGTGCCGAACACCAGGTGGCCGGTTTCCGCCGCCGACAG
>NZ_JAESWB010000211.1 GCF_016765675.1 Neobacillus paridis | reverse complement strand
CATGAGGGCTTCCTCCTTTGGATTGGGTTTGGTCGACTATGATTCTACCAAGGAGTAGCCCTCTTTTTCATGTATTTAGCTTAGAACACTACCGCGCTTTCGCTTGGTGGCCCCTTCATTTGGTGAGTGATCTGACAATCCCTCACCAAATGAAGGGGTTAAATTTTGCCCACATTAATTTTACTCATACCCATAAAAGGGGGCAAACAAAGAAATGCATAGCAAAAAAATGTTTACCAAATTGTTAGCGTTTTCTTTTGCGGCAAGTATTGCACTTACTGGTTGCAGCGGCGACAAAAACAAAGATAATACAAAGCCAGCTGACAACAACTCTGCCAAACCAACTGTCATAAAATTTGCAGCCCAGGCAGACAGCACTCCAGCGACAAAAGAATTAATTGCCGCATTTAACAAAAAGCAAGATAAATACAAAGTTGAATGGACAGAAATGACCAACGACTCCGCCCAAATGCACGATCAGTTATTAACTTCTTTATCAAGCGGTTCTTCCGACTATGACGTGATCTCAATGGACGTTGTCTGGGCCGGTGAATTTGCCGGTGCCGGCTATTTACAGCCAATTGATGTTCAAATGAATAAAGACGGCCTGAAAAAGACCGATTTTAACGCCGGGTCGATGGCTTCCGGAAGCTTTGAAGGTAAACAATATACACTGCCATTCTTCCCAGACTTAGGAATTCTTTACTACCGTAAAGATATTGTAAGTAAAGAAGATGCTGCTAAACTGGACAGCGGCAGCTATACGTATAATGACCTTTATACAATGGCTCAAAAATATGCTGGCAAAAATAAGGCAAAATACGGTTTTGTTTATCAATCGAAGCAGTATGAAGGGTTAACGGTAAACGCTACTGAATTTACCAATTCATATAAAGATGTAAAAGGCGGACTTGAAGCGATGTATAAATTCACTCAAGCATCGTTCGAGCCGAAGGACCTGCTTAACTATATGGAAGGCGAAACCGCTACTGCTTTTGAACAAGGAAATGCTGTATTTGCGCGTAACTGGCCATATGCATTCGGCCGGATCCAAGGTAAAGAAGACGGTGTTACGGTAACAACAGATCAGGTTGGCGTTGCCCCACTACCAAATGGTGACGCTGTAGGCGGATGGCTTCTCGGTATGAATAAAAATTCGAAGCATCTTGACGGTGCATGGGAATTCATTAAATTTGCCGCTGGCGAAGAAGGACAAAAAATTATGTCCACGAAAGGTGCATACCTACCTGGCTACAATGCATTGCTAGACAATGCCGAAGTTAAAAAGGCAAACGCCTTATTAAGCTACCCTGGCTTCCAAAAAGCGTTAACCAATACGATTTCAAGACCGGTTTCAGCAGAATACTCTAAGACCTCTGATGCAATCCAAGTGGCAGCACATAAATACTTAAGCTCTGGCAAAGGTCTTGATGAAGCCGTTACAGCTATTGAAAATGCAGTTAAAGCAAAGTAATTAGTCCATTTTAAACTATACGAATAGTGGAGGCTGACTTTATTGAAAGCCTCCTTTTTCTTTCAATCAATTCAACAAAAATGAGGTGAAAACATGCGAAAAATGGGGGTTAAGGAATGGTTGTTAATCGTTCCAACATTATTGCTTATTGCCATTTTTTCTTTATGGCCAGTCGTGCAATCTTTCACCTATACCTTTTTTGATTATCGTCTAAACAATCAGCAAAAGGCGGGATTGTATCTCAGTGAACGGTTTAATGCCAGCCTTTTTAATGAAACGCAGATGTATCTCACGATGTTCCTTGATGAAGATCTGCCAAACATCAAGGCAGCAGGGGATCAAGACCGGGTTGCCAGCCTCAACAAAGACCTTTCCTCTGTTGCGCAAAAATATAAAAACGAAAAAGGCGTTATCAAAATCAACAAACAGGAAAAAACAAGTATCGAGCAATTGCACAAGAATGCAAAGGAATTAGTGACATCCCTTAATCAAAAATACAAACTGATCCATAAGGACGATTTACCCCATGTAGTCAATGATTTACAAAAATGTGTCATTCCTTCGAACTTCATTGGCTTACAGGGATACAAACAGGCTTTGAGCGACACCCGAGTCGGTATTGCTCTCGGCAATACATTGGTGTTTACGATTATTTCCGTTTTTCTTGAACTAGTATTAGGCTTGGGTCTTGCACTGGTGTTAAATAAAGCCATGTTTGGCCAGGGGATGATTCGAACGACCTCACTTATTCCTTGGGCAATTCCAACAGCGGTTGCCGCCTTAATGTGGAGTTATCTGTTCAATGGCAGCAGTGGCATCATCGCCCACTTATTTGAGATGGTTGGTCTGGTTGATAAGTCCCAAGATTTGCTGCTTAGCGGGTCGGGTGCAATGGCCTCGACCATTTTAGCAGATGTCTGGAAAACCACACCTTATATGGCATTGCTTTTGCTTGCCGGGCTGCAAAATATTTCAAAAGATTTATATGAAGCGGCATCTATCGATGGAGCGACAAAAATTCAATCCTTCTTTAAAGTGACATTGCCGCTGTTAAAACCATCGATTTTAGTCGCCCTATTATTCCGGACTTTAGATGCCTTCCGGGTATTTGATTTGATCTATGTATTAACCGGTGGCGGACCTGGAGGCGAAACCGAAACGATGTCGATCTATGCCTATAAGGTCATGTTTGGCCAGACAAACTTTGGCTACGGCTCCATTATTGTCATGCTCATGTTTGTTTGTGTCGCAATTATTGCCATCATCTTTGTCAAATTCCTAGGCGCAAACTTAATGGAAAGAAGTTAAGGAGGGGGGCTTGAAGATGCAGTCATCAAAACGAAAGCTTTGGATTACCTTTGGAATCGTTGTGGTTGTTTATTTGATTGCAATGGTATTCCCATTTTTCTGGGTATTTGTTACTTCCTTTAAAACATCCGGTGAAATATTTGGAACAGGAGCCTTCCGCGTCATTCCTAAAGAACCAACGCTCCAAAACTATATTACCGTTCTGTTTGAAAAAAATATCTTAAATTCGATTAAAAACAGTTTAATTGTAGCAACAACTACCACTATTTACATTATTGTCGTAGCAACATTTTCAGCCTATGCCATCTCACGGTTCCATTTTAAAGGGAAAAATATCCTGCTTGGCTTAATTTTGGCTGTTTCGATGTTTCCGCAAATGGTCGTGATTGGACCTGTTTACAACTTATTTGAAAATCTTAAATGGCTCAACTCCTATGCCGTTGTTCTGCCCTACTCCACGATTACACTGCCGATGGCAGTTTGGATTTTGGTTACCCATTTTAATCAAATTCCCGGGGCGCTTGAAGAGTCGGCAAAAATGGACGGAGCAACGACTTTTCAAACACTTTATAAGATTATTTTCCCGTTGGCAGCACCTGGTGTGTTTACAACCGCTATTATTACATTCATCTCTGCCTGGAATGAATTCCTTTTAACCATTACCTTGAATCCGAATGCGGAATATCACACCGTGCCTGTCGGAATATCCTTCCTGAGAACACAGTTTGAAATTCTTTGGGGTCAGGTATCAGCGGCAACGGTCATTGTGACCATTCCTACATTGATTATTGTCCTGATCTTCCAGCGGCAAATTGTATCCGGGCTTACAAGCGGCGGGGTAAAAGAGTGATTTTACGTTAACAGATAGAGGTGTACAGCATGTCATGGAAAATTAGTTCTTCACATACAGACTACCCGCAAATCCTGGTGGATGAGAGTATCTTTTTTACCGGGAATGGTTATCTTGGAGTGCGCGGAAATTTTGAAGAAGGTTTGCCTTCCGGTCAAAAGTCGATCCGGGGCACATACATTAATGCCTTTCACGATTCCGTGCCCATTCCTTATGGGGAAAGACACGTTGGTTTTCCCGATACACAACAAAAGCTATTAAATATTATCGATGCACAAACAATTGAACTTTTCTTTGGGGCGGAACGTTTTAGTATTGCTGAGGGAGAAATCCTCTCCTTTGAACGTCATCTTCACCTTGATAAAGGATTTTCCGAAAGAATTATCGAGTGGCGCTCTCCTTCCGGGAAACAGATAAAGCTAAACTTCAAACGACTTGTGTCATTTATTGATCAAGAGGTCTTTATCCAAAGAGTTGAGATTGATTCATCTGATTATTCCGGGCCGATTCGGATTGTTTCGACCGTTAATGGCGATGTGGCCAACTTCGTTGATACAAGTGACCCGCGTGTCGCCTCAGGACATGCCAAGTTATTACACGTCACCCATGCGGAACAATCCGATTCCATTTCCTTTGTCGAATGCGAAACAACCAATACAAAGTTAAAAACGGCTTGTGCTGCTGTGTATTCTCTTGAAGTACCTTATACAAGAAAGGATTACCCTGCGGCCACTGCAATCCAATCAGAATTTTCCTTTGATTTCACCGGCAAGGCTTCTTTTGAGAAAAAAAGCGTTTTTGTCGATACACTAAGACATGGGGAAAATTTACAGACTTCAGCTTTTGAACGGCAAAATAAACTTGCTGGAAAAAACTTTCAATCCTTTTTGCAGGAGCAAACCGCTTATTTAGAGGATTTTTGGAAGCTATCTGACGTTGTCATTTTAGGTGATGAAGCAATCCAGGAAGGTATCCGTTTCAACTTATTTTCGTTGCTTCAATCTACAGGAAGAGACCGATTTTCCAATATTTCTGCCAAAGGTTTATCCGGTGAGGGTTACGAGGGTCATTACTTTTGGGATACGGAAATCTATATGTTCCCTGTCTTTTTAATGACCCAACCGGAAATTGCCAAGCGGCTCTTGTTATATCGCTATTCGATCCTGGATGATGCTCGGAATCACGCTAAAGAAATGGGGCACCGGAAAGGCGCGTTATATCCATGGCGGACGATATCCGGCTCAGAGTGTTCTTCCTATTACCCGTCCGGTTCGGCGCAGTACCATATCAGTGCGGATATTGCCTACAGCTTTATCCAATATTATCTGGTTACTGAGGACTTGAAGTTTTTCAAGGATTACGGTGCTGAGGTACTGTTTGAAACGGCAAGATTATGGCTGGAAACGGGCCATTTTGACGGGGATTTGTTTAAAATTGATGCTGTCACCGGACCCGATGAATATACGTGTATTGTCAACAATAACTATTACACCAATGTGATGGCGAAACACAATTTGAAATGGGCCGTCATGTTTTATCAGTTGCTGCAAAAATTAGCTCCTGAGCGGCTGACCCGCCTCTGCGAAAAAATTGGTTTGACTTCTGAAGAGGTGGCATCCTGGCAAAAAGCAGCGGAGCAGATGTATTTGCCCTATGATCCGGTGAGGAAACTGAATCCCCAGGATGATACATTTTTGCAGAAGGCTGTGTGGGATCTAGCTACCACGCCAAAGGAAGAATTTCCACTATTGTTACATTATCATCCGTTGAAGATTTACCGCTATCAGGTTTGTAAACAAGCAGACACGGTATTGGCACACTTTTTACTGGAAGACGAACAATCGCTCGAAACGATTCGCAATTCCTATCATTATTATGAAAAAGTCACAACCCATGATTCCTCATTATCCACCTGCATATTCAGCATCATGGCCTCAAAGCTAGGTTATAAAGATAAGGCATATCAATACTTTATTGAAACGGCCAGACTGGATTTGGATAATACCCATGGAAACACGAAGGACGGTCTGCATATGGCGAATATGGGCGGAACATGGCTGTCAATCGTATTCGGATTTGCCGGCTTGCGCATCAAGGAGGAAGGGATTTCCTTTGCCCCTCTTCTGCCGGGCAAGTGGGAAGGTTATCGCTTTTTGCTTCATTACCGAGGGCGCAGGCTTCAGTTGGAAAAAATGACGGAGCAAACTGTCATTAAACTGATGGAAGGCGATCGTTTATCGATCAAGGTATACGATCAGCCGTACCAACTCGAAAAGGAAACTCCGATCATAATTTGACAAATCGGCTGTCAGGCAAAGGCTAGTGCTCAATATTCGGCCTATCTGACAGCCTCTCATTTTAGGTTAATAAATTTTCTTGGGAGGGATGATTATGGGACAACCACTGAAGGCAATTATTTTTGATTTGGATGGTGTCATTACAGATACGGCTGAATATCACTTTCTTGCCTGGAAGGCGCTGGGCGAGGAATTGGGGATCCCTTTTACAAGGGAATTCAACGAGGAGTTGAAAGGAATTTCCCGAATGGAATCACTGGAAAAAATCCTGGCATTTGGCGGGAAGCAAAATAAGTTTACCAACCAGGAAAAGGAGACACTGGCAGCGCGGAAAAACAGTCATTACCGCCGTTTAATTGAAGAAATTACCCCTAATGATATTCTCCCGGGAATCCGTGAATTTATTACCGCTATTAAGCAAAACGGCATTAAAATCGGCCTGGCCTCGGTCAGTAAAAATGCCTTTACCGTCATAAACCGGTTAGGATTGGTCAGTGAATTTGATACAATTGTTGATGCCGCCACCATTCAAAACGGAAAACCGGACCCGGAAATATTTCTACGAGCGGCTGAACAATTAGGGATCAATCCGGGTACCTGCATTGGAATTGAAGATGCAGAAGCTGGCGTTGCCGCCATCAAGGCTGCCGGAATGTTTGCTGTTGGTATTGGGGATGAAAATCGTTTGGCACAGGCAGACTTAATTTATCACTCAACAACGGAACTCCGCTTTGACGAAATTCTAAATGCTTTTGTGGCAAAATCAAACCAGTAAAACGCAGACAGCACAATCTCTGCGTTTCTTTATAAGCTGCACCATTATAATGATCTGTAAATCTTTCGGCAAAATTCGAATGGTAACAGAAACTGAAATAGGAAAGCGAACAGTGGTAGTCACTGTCCGCTTCTGCTTATTTTAAGTTTCCTGGTACAGACTTGTGAATTCTGCCTGAATCTAATTTGCTGACAGGAGATGTTGCCGGACGTAGAACCTTCATTCATTTCACCTCCCTTCAAAAAAACTATCATTATTTTAAACTATTTTTCCAAATAAGCTTTAAAGTCTTTTTTATACTTCTTTTTTCATAAGGACAAGGCCTTTCACCAGTCATCATCCGATAATACGGACAGTGATTACCCTGACAGGCCGGCCGGTAGAAACAGGACTGACAGACGGAATCGGTTTCTTCACCTGATGTTACCCACAGGGCGATTTTATCATAATCCAGATGAAGACTGCCGTCCTTGTTTATTTTCCCGACATGATTTCTTTCTTCTTCAAGCGAAACCGTACATTTGTAAAGCTGCCCATTGGAGGCAACTACTAAAGAGTGGGGCTTGGCGGCATAGCATACCGACCCGCTTGGCATTAAGGAATCAGCGACCATGGGGCTTAGTCCGATACCGTTGGCTACCGCCTCATCAGAGAATTCCCAGATTTTTTGATTGGCAATAATCCGGCTGCAGACAGGAAGAGCATCATTATTTTCGCCGCCCCATCTGCCAACAGGCCTGAAGAGGATGCCAAAACGGTTATCATCGGCAAATTGATTTTTTAAGAACTTTATCAGTTTGGGTATTTCTTCGAGATTACTATCATCGAAGTTTACCCGAATCGTCATTTCGAATTGGTCCTCTACCTCTTTAATGGCTAGAAGATTTTCAATAATGGTATCAAAGGTCTTACCGCCACCAGCAAAATGTCTACGGCTGTCATGAACCTCGCCGATGCCATCGATGGTAATCATAAATTGCCGAATTTCGCAAAGGAGCAATTTTTGGAAAACCTCCTTGGTTAATAAATAGCCGTTCGTCACAAGGTCGGCTCCATAGTGAATATTGTTTTCCCGGGCGCTTGCCAGGAAGGAATGGGAGAGCTCCTCAATGACATCCAACGCCAGCAGAGGCTCACCGCCAAACCAGCTGATATTTAATTGTGAGAGGTTGGTTGCTTTTGCATCAACCAGCGCCTTAAGCCCAGCAATCGTATCGCGGTTCATTTTCCCGCGGGCAAAGGATTCGTAGCAGTATGTACAGCGAAAGTTGCAGGCCTCTGTTGGCATGAGGACAAGGTGCATCACATCAGTGCGGTGTAGTGATTGATGGAGAAATTGCGCCCTCCTGTTCTCATCAACCTGATTCGATACTAAAAAGCCATTTTCATATAGGTCTTTTTGAACATCTGTTGCTAATTCATTGGTTCCTGCTCTTTTGAGTGTTGCCAAGACGTGGTCCTTTTCTTCCTCCGAAAACTGGACAATGGCTCCATTATAACTATTGAAAAGAATTATCCCATTATCGTCTGTTTTTGACATGGCATTAAATCTTGATGGAATATAGCTAATTTTATTCTCCATAGGATATCGCCTTTCTTTTGATTGATAGCTGCTCGAAGGTGCATTTTGTAATCTTCATTTTTCGCACAAAAATAATCATATTTCTCCAGGATTAAAAATTCAATACATTATCACAGAAAAAAATTACGGTTTAAATAATTTCAGTTTAGCGATAAACTTTTGAAAAAGGAGGAAGATTTTGATGACTAAAAAAATTGAATACAAATTAAACACAATGATTACAGCGGAAGAACTTTCTCGGCTATTTAAGGCTTCAGGTATTAAAAGACCCGTTGACGATTTGCCAAGGCTTGCAAAAATGATTACAAATGCCGATTTAACTTTTACCGCCTGGGACGGCGAAAAGCTTGTCGGGGTTGCCAGAGCGATTACTGATTTCAGCTATTGCTGTTATTTATCCGACTTGGCGGTAGACCGTGACTACCAAAAACGTGGAATTGGCAAAAAATTAGTGAATTTGCTACAGGAACAGATTGGTGAGGAAGTGATGTTACTTCTACTATCTTCGCCGATTGCCATGGAGTACTACCCGCGAATCGGCTTCGATCAAGTAGATAATGGGTTTATTATTAAGAGAAAGCGATAAATAAGCACAAATTTTTTTACAGTGTCTGGATATTGAATCTTCGTCGGGGAAAATCAAGGAGAGTTTTTCACCGTTTCAGCCCTTTCTGACTTGGGGGAGACAACATCCCCCCAGTCCTTTTACATTCAATACACATTCTTCTACTCCAACCATACTTAATGTAGGTGCAAGGAGCGATTCGCTCATTTTTCAAATATACATTATATAATAGACGACTTCTTACCCTAATATTTTTTGATAAACAGTCTTAGCACGGGTTAAATCCTTGGTGCCGTGAATAAGCGCACGGCCGTCTTTGAAAATAACAATCCGCTCCCGACCCTCTAGCTCTACTGATAGTAAATAAGGATTTCCTTTTGTTTTATACCCAAGACTTGAAAGCTGCCGTGCAAGTTGTTCAAGTGAGATCTCACCTGAAGCGGACGGGCGGATTTGCACTGTATCACGACCGCAAAGCACCGCTGTTTTAGTTCTATTTTCATGTTCCAGATATGGATAGGTGGGATTACTACCGCATGACAAGCAGTCTTTATTAATGGCTTTTGACATTTTCAAACTTGTATATTGGTTACGCCATAAATCAAAACTAACGAATGTCTTCCTTAAGGTATCCCAGTCCTCGGCAAGAATTTTTAAGGCCTCCGCTGTTTGGTGGGCAATCACCATCTGAACGGCCGGAGAAATAATCCCGCCCGTGTCACAAGTCAGTCCCTGCAACGGGATTGTTCGTAATAAGCAGTTAAGGCATGGAGTTTTTCCCGGAACAATGGTAAAGCTCATGCCAAAACTTCCGACACAAGCCCCATAAATCCAAGGAATCTGGAGTTTTTGGGAAACATCGTTGATGACCATCCTTGTTTCAAAATTATCAGTAGCATCCATGATGAGGTCAACGCCACGGGTTAAGTCTTCGAGCACCTCAGGTGTGGCATCACCAATATGCGCCTGAACCTTAACTGCAGAATTAATCATCGCAAGGTGCTTCTTCGCTGCCACAGCCTTTGGCAGCTTTTCGGCCACATCCTCTTCCGTATAAAGCTGCTGACGCTGCAGGTTGCTCTCCTCTACATAATCCCGATCAATGATCGTCACTTTTCCTATACCTGAGCGGACGAGAACTTCAGCATTTCCTGCACCAAGCGCCCCTGCACCTATAATAAGAACGTGTTTGCCGCTTATTTTTTCCTGACCTTCTTTTCCGATTCCCGGAAAAAGAATCTGCCGTGAATATCGTTCATTCATCTGAAAGATCCCTTCTATATACGTCATCAACCGCCACTAACTGGTGGAATGAAGGCAATTGTGTCACCTTCCTGGATCATTTCGTCATTTTGTGCAAATTCCTCATTGATCGCAGTCATGACCACGTCCATTTTTGGCAGTTTATAGACTTTTGTTAATTTGGCTTTTAGCTCCGCAACCGTATTCCCAGCGGCATCAATCATCACCGACTCTTTGCCAACAGCATCACGCAAATGGGCAAAAAACAACACTTTATTCATACATTTCACCTTTCTCTGGCTTACCAGCTGGGTAACTGACTGTCTCGAGCTGGTTGCCAATCCACGCTTCACCATTTTCCCAATGCTCTTTTTTCCAGATTGGAACAATTTCTTTAATCCTTTCAATCGCATAACGATTGGCTTCATAAGCATCGGCGCGGTGCGGAGTAGAAACAGCAATTATCACGGCAATATCAGTGATTTCCAATCTACCGATGCGATGGGTGATAGCAACCTTTGCACCATGCCAGCGTTCTTCAATTTCGCGCCCGATTTGTTCAAGCTTTTTCACGGCCATTTCTTCATAGGCTTCATAGATTAAAAACAATGTCTTTTTCCCATTTGTAAATTCGCGGACCGTCCCGATAAATGTCGTAATCGCACCGGCCTCCCGTTGAATAACTTTATTAATAACCGTTTGGATATCAATTGGCTCTTTTAAAATTTCAAAGTTCATAAGTTTCCACTTTCCTTTATATTTTTCCACTTTTTCATATTCATAGAGGAAATTCAAGTAAAAAAGTCTGTTTAAGAAGTTATATACTTTTTTTATTATATCCAAAAGGTACTCAAACTTTCGTTAAACTTTTGTGACTTTTTCTCAAGTTGATAAACTTTCAGAAAACATAATTAATAGCCATAATTTCTTCAAATTTTGGTTTCGGAACTGTCACTATTAATGTGTTGAATATAGTAATTTTCAGGTTAGAATAAGTGGGGAATGTTATTGTTACTGACTTGGATGTACATTGTAGTTTTCTCTATGTAAGGTTGTTTTTTAAATGATGGAGTTGATGGTATTGAAAACGATGATTACTGATAAGTGGAATCGACCATTGCACGATTTACGGATTTCCGTTACAGACCGCTGCAATTTTCGCTGCCAATACTGTATGCCAACAGACCAATTTGGGCCTAATTTTGTGTTCCTTCCGAGAGAGGCCTTGCTAACTTTTGAAGAAATAGAACGATTAGCTACTATTTTTGTTGGACTTGGGGTTACCAAAATCAGGTTGACCGGGGGAGAACCTTTACTGCGCAAGGATTTGCCTGGTCTCGTTGAAAAGCTTTCTAGCATTGAGGGGTTGGAGGATATTGGCCTGACTACCAATGGGGTTCTTCTGGCAAAACTGGCAGCTGATTTGAAAAAAGCGGGATTAAAACGCGTCAATATTAGCCTTGATAGCTTAAATGATGAATTGTTCGGAAAAATAAACGGACGAAATATTGGGACGAAACCAGTTCTCGATGGGATTGCCGCGGCAAAAGCAGTGGATTTGGGAATAAAAATCAATATGGTAGTAAAAAAAGGCGTCAACGATTCGGAAATTATACCGATGGCTGAGTTTTGCAAAAAAGAAGGCATCCAACTTCGGTTTATTGAATTTATGGATGTCGGATCAACAAACGGCTGGAAAATGGATGATGTTGTCACCAAAAAAGAAATCTATGAAATTTTAAAAAGGCATTTTAAACTCCAAGCTCTCGAACCGACATATTTCGGAGAAGTTGCAAAACTCTATCAATATACAGATTCAAACATGTCTGTTGGTTTTATCACTTCCGTCTCCGAAGCCTTCTGCGGCAGCTGCACACGTGCCCGATTATCTGCAAGCGGGCAGATCTACACCTGCTTGTTTAACGGAAACGGTCACAATCTTCGAGATTTTATGCGAAACGGAGCAACCGATGAGCAGCTACGGCATAGAATTATGGATATTTGGTCACAAAGGACAGATAGATATTCTGAAGAAAGAAAAACCGTAACAACTCATAGCCTTCCAAAAATTGAAATGTCTTTTATCGGTGGTTAAACTAGTCTTTCAACTTTATGAAAATATTTACAGATAGAGGGATTGAAATTGGTAGAAAAAGAATTGAATCTAGTTGAACATATGGAGGAATTACGTTTAAGAATCATCATTACCGGAGTCGCTTTTGTGATCTTTTTCGCAATTGGGCTGATGTATACGAAAGATATCTATTTATTCCTAATGAAGGATTATCATGGCAAACTTCTAGTATTAGGGCCAAGTGATGTGGTCAAAGTATATTTTCAGCTGGCTTCAATTATTGCATTTGCCGGTACAGTCCCTATTGCCGCCTGGCAAATCTGGTTATTTGTTAAACCGGCGTTGCACCCGAATGAAAGGAAACTGGCATTAAGTTATATTCCTGCCTTATTCCTGCTCTTTATTGCCGGAATTGCATTTGGATACTTTTTTATTTTCCCAAACATTTTACGTTTTCTCACCAACTTGGGCAAAGAAATGATGATCACCAATTTTACTGCCGATAGATACTTTAGCTTTTTAATAAACATTACGCTGCCATTCGGGATTGCTTTTGAACTGCCGCTGGTCATGATGTTCCTGACATCCTTAGGGATTGTCAATCCCTATACGGTGGCAAAGTTACGGAAATATGCTTATTTTATTTTGGTAATCATTGCAACGCTTATCTCACCGCCAGAATTTATCTCCCATCTTTCCGTTGCCGTACCGCTGATTCTTATTTATGAAATAAGCGTTTCTCTCTCAAAAATCGTATTTAAACAAAAACAAAAATTGGTTATGACTGAACAAGCTACCTGAAAGCCCGCCAAATGGCGGGCTTTTTTCACTGTCTGTCCAATTTTTAGAGGATTTCTCTTTCCCAGCTAAAGTATCACTTCGTGTATAGTATTCCAGTAAAATTTTCCTATTATATAGATTTTGTTTCTTTTTCTGATTGCTCCGATACGGAATGATCTTCTTCTTTTCCTTCTTCAATCAGTCCTGCAGTAGAATTTTTAAATTCACGTAATGTTTGCCCGGCGGCACGGCCCAATTCCGGCAATTTTTTCGGCCCAAAGATAATGAGAGCCAAAATGATAATCATGATTAAACCTGGTACTCCGATATTTGATAACATACGTAATCACTCCTCTAAAATTTTAAATGTAAACAGGGGAAAGGAAGCCTTCCTGTTTTGTACAAGCAACACATTTTTGATCATCTTCACGCAATGTTGCATATGGCTGCCCGCAAACAGGACATATTTTTTGATATATAGGATAATGAACATCAAAAACCTGAGAAACTTTTTCTTCTATTATAATTGCCTGTTCCGGACAACTATCCACACAGAGCTGACATGCCGAACAAGATTGAGCATTGATTGTGAACCCTGTTTCCGAAATCGTCAGGCAGTTCTTTTCGCACAAAAACTCGCAGGTTTTGCACAGTGTGCACTTCTTTGTATCAACTGATAAAGTTGCAAACTGAAAATCAGGATAATATTTTGCCAAATCCAACTGGGTATGGTTAAACCGCCATTTTGCCGGGACTGCTTGTTTCATAAGTGATTGGCTCTCCTGATGCCAAACGGAAAACAGCTCTCTTCGCGAATAAACCTTTTCAGCTTTCTCGAACGGATCAGTCGATACGGTAAAAGGCTCTTCTCCAAGTTGCTCCAGCATCGAATTCGCGAGATCAATCACTTCTTTACCGTCCTCAAGCCTCTCTGGATTTTCACTAATAATTCCTCTAACCCCATTTTTATAAAGCAGCAGTAGCTCCTTTACGGTAGGAAAATCAGCACTCGTCATCACGAGAGTGTTATTAACTACCGTTCTTTTAGGAAAAATTCCCGCAATCGCCTGAACAGGACAAGCAGCCATGCACTTCCCGCATTCGATACACTTTTTGGGTGAAATAATAGGTATATTATGATCGATTGAAATGGCTGCTTCCTTACAAACATCAAAACATCGTTGACAAGTAGAACGGGGACTCTTATGGCGAGTACAGGTTGGCAATATTTCAAATTGATAATCAAGACTCTCAATCCATTTTCCTAATAGTCCCATTGGTTCCACCTCATTTTATTATTTATGTTTAAAGTCATCCTTTTTCCAAACAGAAAGCAAGTATTTCACTTTCTGTTTGAAAATAGATTTAACTTATGCCCCCAAAACATAGAAAACATAACGACTCATAGCTTCACCAATAAGTAAAACTACTAATGCCAGATAAACAATCGTAAATGCACTTTTTTTCGAAGACATTGACACAAAGCCGAGGACAGCAAGCCCGATTATTTCCAATATCCAACGGCTGGTGATCATACTGCTATAGCCTGTCAGATGCTCCGTTGCTGTAGTTCCATTGATTAATTGAACGTCAGTTGGCGAGACAGAGAAAATGACTGTGCCAATGATTTGAATGGAAATCCCAAAAACAGCTAAGGCAAAAGCCCATTTTAGGATTTTTGTAACAGGTTCACTTTCAACAGTAGCGCCTAGGAGACTGGCAGCCAGTACCGGTCCGAGTGTAAATACCGTTCCATAGAACACAAGATAAGTGTTGATGTTTCCCCAGCCATTCACACGGGTCACCGCATAAATGCTCGCCATGCAATAAACATCAATTAAGCCAACTACCGCAGTTAACAATATCAGTGTTGGATTTATTCGCTTTTGAACCATTGCTAAGCCAGCAGTGATACAAGCCAGTGCAATAAATGCCCCTGTAAAGACAATTTCATTACTCATCCAAGAGCGGCCAAATCCTAAAATTGTATAGAAAGCATGGCTTGGTGTCCCTAGGTGGAAGAAAGCGGCAAATAAACCGACAATCGATACAGCTGCAAGTACAATTAAAGATAATTTCATTACTTTAAATCCATCATTACCAGCCAGCTGCTTATGGAATAATCCTAAAAACAGGAAGCCCCCGACTGCTGCTGGCACACAAACAGTCATGATTAATAACGCCCATTCATTCATCAGGTTTCCCCTCCTTAATTGATATTGCTTCTTGCATGAATAACTAAATTAGGTTTCGTAATCGAGGCGCTTGGTAAGCCTTTAATGTCAGCATTGGCTCCATATTTTTTCCGCAATTCATCGATAGGTCCAAACTCAATGGCCCTCATAATACAAGAAGACACACAAGCCGGCTCTTCTCCCTTCTCGCGTAAATCAAGGCAGGTATCGCATTTGCTCATCTTGCCAATTTTGGCATTATATTGAGGCGCTCCATACGGACAGTTCCACTGGCAATAGCGGCAGCCAGCACACTTATCTTGGTCAACGACCACGACACCATCTTCTGTGCGCTTGTGCATAGCTCCTGTTGGACAACCTTTTACACATGCCGGATGGTCGCAGTGGTTACAAGAAATGGAAACATGCCAGATCGATGGCTTTGGAAAGCTTCCTTCTTCAAAATCATAAACTCTACGAAAATTTCTTCCTACTTCTAAATCGTTTTTATCTTTACAGGCAATTGTACATGTTTTACAGCCTACACATTCGGCGACATTTATATAAAAACCCATTTGTACCATGGTTTACGCCCTCCTTCGTTTACAATTTAATAATCCTTTGCTCCCACTTGACATCCTCTTGGAGAGGCTCACCAGTCCATTTTTCCACATTGCAGTGGGCGGTATTATAACCGGATGTTCCCAGACCCGTTGGAGTGAAACTAACTAGCATATTGTCAGCACCGGCCCGGTCAACGCCAGTCGCTTCATCAATATCAACCCATGCTCCATGCGGAAGAGCAACTGTTCCCGGCATAATCGTTTCAACCACTTTAGCAGGACGCAGTGTTTTTCCATGCTCATTGGAAAGCATTACAGTGTCCCCATCTTTAATTCCTAAATCCTTTGCATCCTTCTTGCTAATATAAACTGGATTCGGCCATGCTTCACGCAACTGAGGCACATTATCCAAAGTACTGTGTGAACGTCTTAAATAATGTGGATTAAAAACTTGGAAAGGATATTTTCCCTTTTTCTTCGTTTTAAAATCTGCAAAAGTAGATTCATAGCCATCTACTTTCGGCACATATTTCGGAATTGGTGAAATTTCCGAAAAGGCCTTTTTCGATGCTTCATGCAGTGCTTTGCAATAAATTTCAAATTTTCCACTTTCACTGGATACCGGATGTCCAACCGGATCATCAATAAAGTCTTTATAAGCAATAAAACCAAAGTTATCGCCAGGTTTTCTCGGCACTTGATAGATTCCTTGATTAACAAACTCCTGAAGTGGAATCCTTCCTTTCTGCGGTGTTCCTACTACACCCCAATCTTTGATATCTTTTTCAGTAATTGTACATAAAGGTTCAAAATCAACCCCGTTATCCTTTACTACCTTACTGCCAGCTAATTGGTTGAAATATTGTTGTTTTTCGGAAATCGGATAAACAGCATTTGGATCTTGACCCAACTTCTTCAATAATGCTTTAGCAATTTCTTGGTCTGTTTTCGATTCGTATAATGGTTCGATGATCTTGGACCAGTTAATCAGAATTTCCCGGTTGCCGCCGCGAACAGCGCCTTCGGTTTCCCATTGCGTTGCCACAGGAAGCACGATATCCGCATACTTGGCAACCGTCGTTAACGCATAACCATTGGCAACAACAAACTCAACTTTGCGGTGTGCTTCAATGCCTTTCGGGATATTACTTCTTGTTTGCAAATGATTATTGTAGTTATGGTAAATCATTTGAATATTAACTTTCTTTTCCCCTTCACCTTTTTGCAAAAATTTCCCGTTGAGGACCGCATCCCAAATTTGATTTTCATTGATGACATTTGTCACAGGGTTCGGAACTGGTACTAAGCCGCTATCTCCACCAGTAATCAACATTGGACCATTATTTCCGGCATACTCCCAACAGCTGACACCCGTCATGTTGCCGGTACTGCCCATATGTCCAGTCATCATTCCTAAAGTTGAGAAAGTCTGTACCCATCCTTCTCCATTATTGATCCGTGCTGGTGCCCAGCCTGTTAATAACGCAACCCGTTCGGTGCCGCCGATATCACGGGCAAGAGAACGAATTCTATTTGGATCGACACCACAGATGTCAGCTGCCCATTCAGGCGTTTTTGGCACACCATCATACGTACCTAACAAATAATCTTTATAATTATCTTTTGGATCAGCCCCTGCAGGCATATGGTCCTTATCAAAACCAATCGTATATTTGTTTAAGAAATCCCATTTTACCAATGGGTTAGTATGTGGATTATCTTCTTTTAGCAATGTATACATAATACCCATTGCCAGAGCATCGTCTGTACCAGGACGGATTGGAACCCACTCTGCATCAAAGACGTTAGCCGAATCAGTATACAGCGGGTTAATCGAAATAAACCGGGCTCCTGCCTTTTTAGCTTGCAAATAATTATAAGTCACGCTCCCCATCGTGCTCCATGCAGGATTGACTCCCCATAGCACAATTAATTGTGAGTTGCGTAAATCTAGGCGGTCATTAATGGCATTTACGTAAAGACCTTCACCGACACCCAACATTTCATAAGTGTACAGCCATGCACCCCAAGAAATCGTACCGGTGCTTGCCGTGTAGCCGCCGACTGTTGACAACACGTTTCCAATATCAGCACCACCAGATACATAAATGGATTCATTGCCATATTTGTTTTTAATCCGCTTGATTTCTGATGCGATATGATCAAGGGCTTCATCCCAGGAGATCCGAACCCATTCATCTTTTCCGCGAAGTTCTTTTTTGCCTCCGCCGGGTGCCCAGTTCTTACGCTTCATTGGATATTTCAAGCGGTCTGCGTTAAATACTTGGCGGCGTTGCGAACGTCCGCGCAAACATCCGCGCTGCTGTGGATAATCAGGACTGTCCGTATGAGTATCGTCCGTTTTTTGGCGAATGACGACACCGTCTTTTACCAACACCTTATTTAAGCAGCGGCTGCCGCAGTTATGCCAACAAGCAGCCGTCTTCCAAACGCCTTCGCCGCCGCTTTCCTTTGTTCCAATCGTGGTTTGGGCATTGGCAACTAATCCGCGGCCGAGCGGAATCGCAGCTGTTGCTGCAAGCGCTGAACTCCAGCCGATGAATGATCTTCTTGTCATTTTGAAATCTTTAATTTTGCTAACTAAATCAATCATTTTTCGTCTAGCCTCCCTTTAGTGAATTTCAGTATTTAAAAGTTCATGAAGAACCTCTAAATCAAATTTTAAATAGTTCGGTAAAATCTTGGCCATCCCTACGAAAAAGCTCGTATTAGCCGCGGAAATCATTTTTTCACAAAGCTGCGGAACAAAAAGTAAAAGATGGTTTCGTAAAAATTTGCTTTGTTCCTCTATTAATTCTTTTATTTTTTCAAAGTCACTTTCCTGGCAAAGGGATAAACATAGCTCATTTAAGTGATACATAAAATCAAGCTCAAGACCAACATGATCATCCGCCTCAATGTTAAAATCGCGAACTGCAACTCCGTATTTATCATAAAGCTTGCGGACTTCCATCGTTGTTCCTTGAAATAACAGGCCATCCTTTCTCACATAAGAAGACTCCCATGGCGATGCTGGCAGTGCAAACGGGCCAATGAACATTCTCGTATAATCCCAATGCAATTGTTGATAATGGCTCTCAATATTCACCACGTCATGAGTGGCAAGATAATCCTTGACAGCCGCTACCCCCTCCCGGATCTCCGGTGAATCTTCTTTAAACGGAAATAAATCAATCATATTTTTTTGAACAAATTGCCTTATATACTCCCTCGATGGTTCTTCGACAAAAAAACGTCTCAAAATATCATAAGCAAATTGCCTTGCATACAAAACATTTTCAATCTCTTCAAGTGGCAGGGATTTTGTTATCAGTTCCATATGATCACTCCTCTTTTGCAAAAATGAATTAAATCTCCGTAATGTTAAACTTCTTAGGCGTTGTCCACTCAAGCTTCACCTCGCGAATTAGCTGCTGATGTTTCTCCATTAATTTCCTAACAGTGTTACGCTCCTTGCCAAATACCTTAGCCGTAAAGGAATGATGTTATCTGAACAGTATATCTTTTTAAAAAGATCTATTCTGGATGAACAAAGTTTTTTGTGAAATACTTCACATTTTCTGCTATGCATTCTTATTATAATTTTTTTGATTGGATTAGGGTACGGCCCGACCACACGAATAATCGTCATCATTTTTGTGCTTCTGTCCAAAAATATTGGCAGATTTGTGACGCATAAACCTGAGGAAATTACAATTCTGTGACATTCACTGTTCTGGCTTGAAAACCGATATATGATTAGTGGATAAAGTAGTTTTTAGGGTAGCGAAAGGAGAAAATATCATGATCAAGCTACTTGAAAGGGTGCAGTTCATTTCTTATCTTTTAAAAAAACAAACTCATAAACTTCACTTTGTTTATGAGTTTGTTTTCCCTTTTTCCTATTATATAGATTTTGTTTCTTTTTCTGATTGCTCCGATACGGAATGATCTTCTTCTTTTCCTTCTTCAATCAGTCCTGCAGTAGAATTTTTAAATTCACGTAATGTTTGCCCGGCGGCACGGCCCAATTCCGGCAATTTTTTCGGCCCAAAGATAATGAGAGCCAAAATGATAATCATGATTAAACCTGGTACTCCGATATTTGATAACATACGTAATCACTCCTAATTATTTTACGAACAATCCAAAATATTATTTAGGAATAGTCCATTGTACTTTCACTTCACGTAAAATCTCTTCTTTTCCCTGCACTTCAGATACAAATGAACAAATCGCGATATCCACTGGTGTTCCTTTCAAGTATTTAATAGCAGATAAAGGAAATTGTAAGCAATCATACATTTCGTTTTGTTCAAAATAGGATATTCCATGCTTTTGCAGCCGTTTTCGCACAATTTCTTTGTCTTTTCCAAATACTTTTGCAGATTTAATAAAGTAATCAGTGTTTGAAAAAGAATAAAGCTTAGATAAACGGACATTTTTATTTTGTTGATATAATTGGCCAGTATGCTTATTTTCCAACGAACAATAATGAACCCCCAGATTGAATGACTGTTCGGATGCATACTGCAGTAATTGCAGGCATTCCTCTTCACTCTTATGAACACCTAAACCTCCAGCATACCAATAATTATAATAAGTTTCGTATGGCGGAAATTTGAGTTCAAAGCCGCGCTTGTTAAATTCCTCAGCATTATGCATCGGAAAGCAAAATTCCAGTAGGTTAATGCCGTTCACACCAATTTCGTCTAAGCGGTGCAAAATAGATTTCATTTGTTCCAATGTCCCTGGGATCACTGGCATTTCGACCACGACCGTTGGAATATATTCTTTTGCCATCTTCATGATCCGATACAAGTTTTCGATTTGATCCTCTGTTTCTTCTTGTTTGATGCTAAAGCGAATCTCGTTTAGATGGGCTTCTTTTAAGGAACGTAAGATGTCAGGAGTCAGCAAATTTCCTGCAGTATAAAGACGCGTATAGGAGCCTTTTGATTTTTCATGAACGAATTGAAAAAATTCTACTGTTTTTGTCGGATGAAGAAGCGGCTCTCCTCCTGTTAAAGCAATATGATCAAATCTTTCACCGTGCTCAAGATGTTGATTCAGTTCAAAAACTGGATCATGTTCCTTCACACGAAAAGCTGTAAAATTTTCTTGGTTTGGATTAAAGCAAAAATAACAATTTTTCGGACATTTAAAGGAAATAAATGTTGTCAGGCTTTTTTCAGCTTTTTTACATGCCCGGCATGCTGGTGAAACCCAATTTAAATAAAGACTCTTTTTTTCATTTCTGGATTTTACTTTATCCTTAATAATTTCTTCTTTCGTAATCGAGCTCAATGCTTTCGTAAATGGGAGACCAAAGCTTTCAATGAGTCGATTGGTCTGATCCTCAATATCTAAATATCTTGAAGCATAGTTGCGAAAACTTGGATTACGGATTTCATTAATATTTTCTCTGGTAATGGTTGTATACATGAGGACACCTTCTTTTGATGTTAAATAGACAGAATCTCTAAAGGCCAGATTCTGTACACATCAAACATTATCATATCTTTTTATGAAATGAACTTATCATTTTTATCAGATTTAGTAACTTTTATAGTATTTTTAACCTCATCATCTACTAAACTTTTTGTAGATTTTTTAAACTCATGCAATGTTTGACCAGCGGCTTTACCGATCTCCGGAAGTTTATTAGGTCCAAAAATGATCAATGCTAAAACTAAAATTAGAATGAGTCCGGGAACTCCAATATTAGATAGCATGTTCATCCCAACTTTCTATTTTTTACATACATTTCACGCTTTACACAAGCTACACACTTTTCATCATCTTCCCGTAATGTGGTAAAAGGCTGATGGCAAGCGGTGCAAACGTTTTGAAAGACTGGCAGCCTCGTCTCTTGTTTTTTGGAAATCCTATCTTCTACAAGAATCGCTTGTTCGGGGCATGCATCCGCACAAAGTTGACAACCTGAGCAGCCCTGTGGAGAAATCATAAAGCTGTCATCCTGAATTTCCAAACATTTTTTCTGACAAAGACTTTGACAGGCCCCACATAGTATACATTTTTCTTGATCGATAGTAACTCTTGTAAACTGATAATCTTGATAATATTTTTGCCAATCCAAAGCATTTTGGTTAAAACGCATCCTTGCCGGGACAACCTGTTTCAAGACAGATTTTGCTTCTGTTTTCCAAAGTGTAAAAATTTCTCTCCTTGAATAATACACTTCATCTTCAACTGATTTTAGCGAAATAGAAATTGGCCTTTCACCCAATTGATTTAAGATGGAATTGGCTTCTTCCACAGGCTGCCTCCATAACTTTACCTGGGACGGTGATTCACCAATAACCTCTTTAATTCCTTGTTTATATAGAATAAGCAATTCTATTACTGTAGGAATGTTTTGTCCTTTCATTACCAACTGGTTTTGAATAATCGTTCTCTCGGGATAAATACCTGCCACGGCCTGAACAGGACACGCGGACATGCACTTTCCGCATTCCACACATTTTCGATGATTAATAGCGGGTTTTCCGTTTATGATTGAAACCGCCTGATGATGGCAACTCTCCACACATTTTTCACAGTGTGAACGAGGGCTTACCAATCGTGTGCAGGAAGGTAATATTTCATATTCATATGCTAGACTTTCCACCCATTTACTGAATAAGCCCATCACATTCACCCCATTGTTTTGTAGATTAAGCGGCAACCCAAGGGGGATGAAAATCCCCCCTCAAATTTATTTAAGAACCAATACCAATCGATATTCCAGTTCCATAGAAAATGTATCTGCCTAAAAATTCACCGACTAACACAAGAGTTAAGGCAGCATACCAGATGGTCGATTGTGTTTTCGGGCTAACTTTCCGATAAAACGCGGATCCAATAATTGCTAATCCGGCAATCGATAAAATCCATCTAAAAAGAATCGTAACAGCATAGTTTCCAGTTAATAAGCTTGCAGATTCAACACCTGCTGTTCCTCCATGAACGGATAATCCGGCAACATATACAGGCAGATAAATTAACTGAAGGACGATGGCTGCCAGTCCAACCAAGCCAATCCTCTTGGCTATGCTCATGAGCCCTTCTGTCTTTTCGACTTTGCTTAACAGGATGGCTGCCATGGAAGCTGCAGCTCCAAAGACAATGGTTGTCCCATAAAAGGCGATATAAGTATTTACATCTGTCCAAGCCGGCCGAATAGAGTTGGCATAAATACTTGCCATACTATATATATCCCCGATCCCGACAAGAGAAGTGATCCAACCAATCGTTTGATTCCAGGCACCTTTACGATCCAAATAATAAGAGAAAATCCAAAGAATCAGAAATGCTCCCGAAAAAAGAATTTCCCTGCTCAACCAGGACGAACCCAGATGTAAAAGCGAACGAGGTGCTCCCAGTGGCGTACCTAAGTGAAAAACGGCACAGATGAAAGCTAACACCATCACCGGACCAACAAAAAAGATTCCACGTTTCGTAACATTAATACCCAGGTTCATTCCCAGCTTCTTGTTTAAAGAACGAATAATGACAAAAAAGATATATGAGCCAACAGCCAACTGTGCCAAGAGTGTAAATGTCAGCAACGGCCATTCTTCAGAGAACATATAGGAAACCTCCTTTTTAATATGATTTTGTTCCTACTACGTTTTTATTTTTAGCCTCTTCCTTGGCATTAATGGTAATGGAAGGATGCGTGATACTGGAATCCGGCAATACATTCAAGTCACAAAGATTACCATGTTTTTTCCTAAGTTCATCGATGTCTCCAAATTCAATTGCTCTCATTGGACAAGCATCGACACATGCAGGATTTTGCCCTTTATCCACAAGATCGGCACAGCCGTTGCATTTCCCTACTTTACCTTCTTTTTCAATGTATTGCGGCCGTTCGTACGGACAAGACCATACACACATTTTACAGCCGATGCACTTTTCATGATCTTGAACGACTAAACCATCTTTTTCACGTTTGTAAATAGCCCCGGTAGGACAGTTTTTTACACATTTAGGATCTTTACAGTGATTGCATCCTAAGGAAAGGTAATACCCCCATACATCCGGGAACGTTCCACCTTCAAAAGCATATACCTTTCTAAACAGAACTCCTACGTCCAGATCATTTTTATCTTTACAAGCAATTTGGCATGCTTTACATCCCGTACAAACCTGCGAATTGTAATAAAAACCTTTTTGTCCCATAAGATGTCACCTCCTAAAATATGATTCTCTGTTTCCACTGATCATCTGGCAATAATGCTTCGCCTTTATATTTCTCAACATGGACAATCGTTGTATTCCAAGGTTCTTCCCCTTGTCCACTTAAGCGCGCTCCGCAAAGAACGTTCACGGCACCAGCTTTATCAATGCCGGTCTTCTCGTCAATCTCTACCCATGCACCTTCCCCAAGAGCTACTACCCCTGGCATAATCGCTTCTGAAAGAGTCAGCGGGCGGATTACTTTTCCATAAGCACTTTCGATCAGTACCGTATCTCCCGTCTTCAGGCCCAGCTTTTCTCCGTCTTTTGGATTCATCCAGAAATCTTGAGGATACGCTTCCCGAAGCTGCGGGATGTTGTCAAATACGGAGTGAGACCGTCTTCCGTATTTCATCGTAATCAGCTGGAATGGGTATTTTCCTTTTACTTTATTTTTCCAATCTTTAAAAGTAGCCTCGTAACCGTCCAACGGCGGTTGATACTTAGCAATTGGCGGTATCGTTGTTAAACCGTAGGCCGCAATTTTATCAGACAGAGCTTGACAGTGAATTTCCAACTTGCCGCTCTTCGTCGTAATCGGATTTGCTTTCGGATCTTTTACAAAATCTTCTCCTTGGATCACCGTGAGATTGTCATGAGGCGATCTCGGCACTTGGTAAACACCTTTTTCCACTATTTCCTTCAGGGAAATTTTCCCTATTTGCGGTTTACCCTTCACGCCCCACTCGTCAATATCTTTTTGCGTGATCGTTACCAGCGGCTCGTAATTAACCCCATCTGCTTTAATAACTTGAGCACCGACAATGCTGTTGAAGAATTGCTGTTTCTCCGAAATTGGATAAACTTTCTTCGGATCTAACCCAATCCGTTTGGCAAGCTGCTCATCCATCCATTGTTCAGTTTTCGCTTCAAAAAGCGGTTCCACTACTTTTTTGAAAACGAAGATCGCTTCCGGGTTACCTTGTAAAATGGTTCCTTCTTTTTCCCATGGGGTTGTTGTCGGCAAGACAATATCCGCATATTTCGAAATCGTTGACAGAACAATGTCATTGGTAAAGACCGCATCGACTTTACGGAAAGCTTTAATTCCTTTGTTAATATCGGAGGATTGGTTTAAGAAATTATAGCCGCTTCCGTCACGAACCAGCCAAATCATCCGAATATCACACTTCACTTTGCCTCCGCCGACGCCTTTTGTTCCTGTGTACTCACCATTTAAAATGGCATCATAGGTTTCACAATAAGCCATTCCGTGGGCTTTAGGATTGGTCGGATTCGCCCAACGATATCCGTCATAAGCACCGTAAGTGGCATCCGGGAATAACGGATTTACTGCAGGAGGAAGTCCCGTATCTCCGCCCATAACGAGCGTTTTTCCACCGTAACTTTGGTTTGACGCATAATTCATCGTCCATACGCCGGCACCCGGTTTTCCGACATTTCCTGTCATCCAGCCGACGGTCAGGAAGGCCTGGCAGTATTGCTGTCCTCTGTACGTACGGGCAGGCGCAAAGGATGAAGTGAAAATCATTGGTTTCGTTGTTGCAATTTCCTGGGCAAAACTTCTGATCACCTTAGGATCTGTACCGCAGATTTCCGATGCCCATTCTGGAGTCTTCGGAACACCATCATACGTTCCTAAAACATAATCTTTGAAGTTTTCCTTAGGATCGGCACCTTTAGGCATATGATCCTTATCAAAGCCAACCGTGCAGCGATCAAGGAAATCCTGATCCTGAAGATTGTTTTCAATCATATGGTACGCCATTGCCAGCAAGAGTGCCGTATCGGTACCCGGGCGGCAAGGAATAAATTCGTCTGCCAATGTTTTGACAGATGGTGTGACGTTAGAATCAACAAAAATAAATTTTGCGCCGGCTTTTTTTGCCTGTAACAGATTGTAGGTTGGATTTCCCAAATTCGACCGGGCCGGATTGGATCCCCACATAACGATCAATTTTGCATTTCGCCAATCTAATCTGTCGTTACCTGCCCATGAGAAGAATCCCGTCATAGTCTCCTGAGGAATTCCCCATGCACCTGATGAAGAGGACCCCCATCTTACAAGGGCACCACCGTAAAAGTTAAGCAGCCTGCTTGTTCCAAGAATTGATTCATTTCCATACTTTTCTTTGATGCGCTTTAATTCAGTTGCGACATGATCTAACGCTTCATCCCAGGAAATACGAACCCATTCGTCTCTTCCGCGCAATTCTTTGTTGCCGCCGCCAGGGGCCCAGTGTTTCCGCTTCATTGGATACTTCAGACGGTCTGGCCCAAATACTTGGTGTCTTTGAGAGCGTCCGCGATGGCAGCCCCTTTGCTGTGGATAATCCGGGCTGTCTGAATGGGTGTCATCTGTTTTCTGTCTGACCACAACTCCGTCAACAACTAACGCCTTATTCAAGCAGCGTCCTCCACAGTTATGCCAACAAGCTACTGGTACCCATTCGCCTTCATCCTTCAACTTCTCAGCTGCGGCCTCTGGAGTAATCTTTTTTAGTCCATAACTCGGGACAAACGCTGCAGCAGTTAATGCTGCAGACCAACCTAAAAAGGCTTTACGGCTGAATTTATAATCCATGGCCTTTTTTAGAAGATTTGACATAAAAACACCTCCATTTATTGTTTATAACTGGTAAAAAGCTCCTCCAAACAAATTTTATCTATTGTTAAAAATCCATTGAGGATTTTCACCATGCCTTTGTAAAAATCAGTTTCAGCATGCTTGATTACCTTTTTACCAAAAGCTGGGATCCATTTTAAAAGATGTTCCTTTAAAAATTCATATTGATCAGCCAATACCTTTTGTAATAGCTGACTATTCTCATCTTGAGCATGGTTGTTTGCCAATGTACTTAACTGATACATAAAATCAAGCTCTAATCCTAAATGGTCATCCGCTTCTTTGCCATACTGTAAAGACAGCAGGTTGTATTGCAGATATAGTCTTCTAACCGCTAATGTCTCCTCTGCAAAAAGAAGGCCTTCCCGATTTAGATAGGCAGATTCCCAGATTGGAGCAGGGAGCTTGTATGGGCCAATAAACATTCTTGTATAATCCCAATGCAAACCATCAAAATTCTTATCCATATCAAAGGTTTGAAAAAAATGGCTGACTTGGCCAATCCCTTCTTTGATTTGTGGATCTTCTTCATTAAATGGAAAAAAATTAATAATTCCATTTTGAAATTGAACAACCAATTCTTTTGTGGGCTCAGCCAGAAAAACTTTTCGTAAAATATCGTACGCAAAAATACGTAATTCTAATAGATTTTCAATTTCGTATAATTCCTCAGTTTTTTGTAGATTCATTTTTATTTCACCTCTTTCTACTTTGAAACAAGAGCGAACTATCTTTGTGAAAACATTCACATCTTATTATGCTCTTTATTATAATTTTTTTGATTGGATTAGGGTACGGCCCGAGCACACGAATAATCGTCATCATTTTTGTGCTTCTGTCCAAAAATATTGGCAGATTTGTGACGCACAACCTGAGGAAATTACAATTCTGTGACATTCATTGTTCTGGCTTGAAAACCGATATATGATTAGTGTATAAAGTAGTTTTAGGGTAGTGAAAGGAGAAAATATCATGATCAAGCAGCAGGTTATCCCAGATTTTGTTCAGGAATTACTAACAGAGTCAAGCAAGGGTGTTGAACCATTGATTCAGAAACTCTCCACGCTTTTGTCCTGCCCTATACTCGTTACCGATCCTTTTTATCAACTCTATTGTTCTACTGCTCACTTAGATATGAACGAAATCGTAATCATTCCGAACAAAGAATTTGAACGAGATTCCCTATCTTCGTGCGAGATTTCAACACGTGACACCATTTCTGCTGGATTTGTCGCCCCCATTTCGCTTCATCAGAAACACCTGGGTTTTCTAGTCATGATTTGTGAAGACAACATGCCTGATGCCGCTTTATATGAACAAGCCATTTTGTTTACTGCTTCCCTCTGCGCTCTGCAAATGCAAAAAAAGCTGGAAATCAAGCAGGAAAAAGGAAAATTTAAAGATGCCTTTTTGTTTGATTTGCTTTACGGAAATATCAAGAAAAAGCAGGATATCATTGAATACGGTGCTCTTTGGGGCTGGAATTTTACCGTACCGCATCAGATCATCGTATTTTCTTTTGTTCAATACGATCAATTTTTTACCGACCAGGAGAAGATCAACATCTTACTGCAGCTGGTGGAAAAAGAACTGATTTGCCAGCAGCTGAACCCGATTATAATGATAAAACAAGCACAGGTTATTGCTGTAGTTCCACAGCACAACCCTGACATGGAGCAGTTTACATTGCAAATCCAAGCTTTTGCGAACAACGTTCTTTCGCAAGCAGAAAAAATCAAACTCCAGCCGCAAATTGCCTGCGGCCTGGGAAAAGTCTACGCGAATCCGGCTGAGTTGTTTCGCAGCTATCAGGAAGCAAAAGTAGCCTTTGAACTGGGAGTCCTTCTGAAAACGCGAACGCCGTTTTTTGTAGAACTGGGTTTGGAACGAATTTTATTCAACCATGACCTTCAAGACTTAAAAGAGTACTATGACCATTGCTTAGGTGCGTTGATCCGTTATGACCGTGACCATGAAGGAAATTTGCTTGAAACACTGGAAACATTGGCCGCCCATCAATTTGATATGGGAAAAACAGCAGCCGCAATTTTTCTCCATCGAAATACATTGCGTTACCGTATCAAAAAAATTGAAGAAATCCTCAATGTAAAGTTGGACGATCTCAATGTCCGCTTAAATATTATTGCTGCTTTCAAAATTAAACTTTTGCGGAAATTATCATGACGGATGTGGTTTCTATGAAAGATGGCATTTATCGGAATACGTGTCCCCGCAATTGCTTCGGCAGCTGCGGGATTTTATCCTATGTCAAAAATGGACGCCTGATGAAAGTGACCGGTGACCCGAAGCATGGTTTTACACAAGGCAAGCTGTGTGCAAAAGGCTATGCCTATACCCAATTTGTCTACAATCCCAAGCGGCTGAAATATCCAATGCTGCAAACGCCTAGAGGTTCAGGCAATTGGAAACGGATTTCCTGGGATGAAGCCTACTCGATCATTGCAGATAAAATCATCGAACTCAATCACCGGTATGGCTCGAATCTCGCCTGCGGCTATAACAAATTTTCAGGGAATCTTGGCATTCTTCATTATGCGGTGGAAGGAATGTTCAACAGTATCGGCCCGCATACCAAACCAGTTGGCAATCCGTGTGCGTTAACCGGAAAGCTAGCGGTTAATCAGTCCTTTGGTCATAGCTTTAGCTCCCCCCCGGAAGAGATGGCACATGCAAAATTGATCGTCATTTGGGGTGCCAATCCGGCGGTTACCAACGTCCATCAAATGAAATATCTGTATGAAGCAAAAAGAAATGGGGCCAAACTGATTGTCATTGACCCTATTTTTACAAGAACAGCAGAAAAGGCGGATCTTTATATTCAAATTAAACCAGGGACAGACTTATGGCTTGCCTATGGTGTTGCCAAGCTGCTGATCAAGAGGGGGAACTACGCAGAATCGTTTATTCGGAAGCAAACCTTTGGCTGGGAGGAGTACAAGCATTTTATTGAAACAAAAATAGAGTTAGAGGATGTCAGCAAACGCACAGGAGCACCGCTTGAGGCAATTGAGCTGCTTGCGGATGCTTATGAAACTACTAAGCCTGCCGTAACTTGGAGTGGATTGGGCATTCAGCGCAATAAACATGGCAGCGGCAGCATAGGTGCGATCACTAGCATTGCTATAATTACCGGTAACCTCGGTATTCCCAGCGGCGGACTGTACTTTATGCATTTTGACGTCGAGCATTTTCCGCTTCATCTGTACAATCACAAGGGACCAGCCCATCCCTCGATTCACACTTCAAGGGAAATTGATATGAGCAATTATCCAAAAAGCGCCCTGGCCTTAAAAGATCCACCATTGAAGTTTCTTTGGATCGCTTCGAGAAATATTATTACCCAGGACCAGGATCTAAAAGGGTGGAAGCAGCTTTTTGACAGATTGGAACTAATCGTAACCGTCGATCTGTATTTAACCAAAACAGCCGAAGAATCCGATCTTGTGCTCCCGGCAGCAACCCATTTTGAGGAAGATGATTTGCATGTCAGCTACTGGCATTATTGGCTGTCCATCAACCAAAAAGCGATTCCTCCCTATTGGGAAGCGAAAAGTGATTTGCAAATCGCCAGGGAGTTGACAAGGAAACTAAATGAGCTGTCGCCGGGATTTTCAAATTTTCCTTATGAAAAAGAACCGCTGGATTGGATTAAAGCCGAGTTGACACCTGACATTATGCGGCAATATTCATTAACGTCCTATGAAGATTTATTGGCAGGTCCACACGTAAAGGAAATTGATTCTGCTCAGCAGTTTCAAACGAAATTTTGGCTGAATCCCTTTGAAGAAAGCGGCGGGCTAACAGAATTAGAGGAGTATGCCCCGGAAAAGCAGCAGCCAGGTGTGTACACATTATTAACACCGCAATCCTTGTTAAAAATTCATTCACAATACGAAATGCTCCCATGGCTCAATCAAGAGGAAAGTGATAATATGATAGAGATTTCAACAAAGGCCGCCGAGGAGTTGGAAATTGCCAACTACACGAAGATGGAGGTATTTAACGAGACTGGCTCGATCGTAGGCACCGCAAAAATCAATCCATCATTACCAAATAATGTTGTTGTGGCTGCTCAGGCCGGGAGTAATCCCATTAACAAACTTATTACCCATTGCCATTCACAAGAATCCAGCACTTTCTTTTATGACAGTACCGTAAAAATCAGGAAATGGAGGGATGGCCGTGTTTAAGCGAGTTGGCTTTCGTTTCAATGCGGATGAATGCATCGGCTGTAGGGCATGTGAAATTGCCTGTAAAAATGAAAATCAAACGCCAACCGGAATTCAGTGGCGAAAGGTAACCAAACTAGCACCTGAAATATACCTCTCCCATTCCTGTTTTCACTGTGACAGTCCTGAATGCTTCCGAGTTTGTCCCGAACGGGCTTTCTCAAAGCGTCAGGATGGGATTGTTCAAATTGACGAAAATATATGCACCGGATGCCAGTTATGCGTCACAGCCTGCCCGTATGGCGCCCCCCAATTTAATCCAGAAACAAAAAAGGTCAGCAAGTGCCAAATGTGTTACCAGCGGCAAGACATGGATTTGGTTCCCGCTTGTGTTGAAGCCTGTACTACCGGGGCATTGAAGCAAGTGGACTTAAATACATTTTCTGACGAAAACGCTGTTCGCTCGCTGCAAGGTTTTGCCGATGTGACGATCACCTGCCCCTCAGTGGTTTTTTATCCGGTAAAACCAAAAAAACGTTATTTTTTAGCAACTTAATACGATGAAACAGCCATTAAATTAACTTTCTTGATAAAATCACGGAGAATGTTAATCTGCTCGTAACGGAGGAAGTAAAAAAGAAGCTCCTCACAAGTTTGATTACTTATGAGGAGCTTCTATCACTATTTTTGCCTTTTCAGATTTACACCCTTTAGGAAGCCAGCCTATTATGAGGTAAAAGCGCTGGGATGATCAAAAATCTATATACCTATTCCATTTTCCCAACCACTTTCACTCTTAATCTAGTTGCATTTTCTGGATGATAAGCAAGTGGTGTTTCTTCTACCTCTACCAATTCAATCGTATCTGGGACTGCCCCGGCTAAGACAGCTTGTTTTACTGCTTTTTCTTCCGCATCTTTCAGAGACTTTTCTCGCGGCTCTTTGGCATAAATATAAATCTGTTCATATTGCCCGCTAATTTGCGAAATGGATGCACCAATCGCATTTGCAACGCCACCATTTTCCGTTTTCACTATATTGGATATCCCGCTGATTGCATTTGGAACAATAATACTGCCTCCCCCTACTAGAACAAGTGAAACATCTTCCGAGGAAGTTTTCATTTTTTCAATCGCCTGCTCGATAATGGAGCAAATTTCCACTTGAACCTTTTGGGCGAATTCTTCATCAATATGTGCTACTAAGCTCTTATCACCAATGTCAGCCATGCCTAAACGAACGGCGATGTCTGTTGCTGTAAGGGTATTTCCGCCAAAGACCAATGCCTCCTGGCCGATTTTGTAGCCAACACTATCTGGTCCTACTGTAATCTTGCCATGATCCGTGCGAACAATACTTCCTCCCCCCAGCCCAATAGAGATAATATCTGGCATTCTGAAATTTGTCCGAATTCCCCCTACTTCGACTGCGACTGAAGACTCTCTTGGAAATCCATCTTGAAGAACCCCAATATCAGAAGTCGTACCACCAACATCTAGAACAATCGTATTTTTGATCTGGGCTAAATATGAAGCGCCACGTATACTATTCGTTGGCCCACAGGCAATCGTTAAGATGGGAAATTGCTTCGCATAATCGATCGACATCAATGTTCCGTCATTCTGGCATAGAAACACTTCCGCATTGGTAATCCCTTCTTCCTCCAATGCACGAATAAACCCTTCTGTTGTCGTTTCAATTACTTTACACAATGCCGCGTTTAAAATGGTGGCATTTTCACGTTCAATTAAGCCAACAGAACCAATCAGAAAAGAGCATGAAACAGGGAATTCTTCTCCATATACTTCATGGATGAGATCGCGAACTCTTAGCTCTTGATCATTTTTGATGGAGGAAAATACACCCACAATCGCAATCGATTCTACTTTATCCTGCCATTCCGTCAAAAGAGTTTTAAGTTCTGCTTCATCCAGTTCTCCCAATAATTGACCGTCGTATTCATACCCCCCATGAACAAGTGCATAATTACCCGAGAGTTTTTCAACCATATCTTCCGGCCATGCAGTATAAGGCAGGACGGAGGCAGTGGCCGGATAGCCCAAGCGAATAACACCAACTCGTGCTAATTTTTTTCGTTCGACAATTGCATTTGTACACTGGGTTGTCCCTAACATCGCATGAGTAATTTTCGTCCGATCAATGTTACTCTCATTTAATACTGCCTTTAAAGACGTTTCAATACCTGTTTTAATATCTAAACTGGTTGGAGATTTTACACTATGAACCAGGTTTCGATTTTCATCCAAAATAATGGCATCGGTATTTGTACCACCCACGTCAATTCCGATTTTATACATGTTCGACTACCACCTTTTTAACCAATTCCTCAATCGGGACATAATCATAATCATAGCCAAAATATTTAGGACCTACTGTCTCGATTCCTTTTTCATTCCTCCATTTCTCATTTGCAGGCAGCCCGACCACCCGTACTCGTTTTCCATATTTTAGAGCTTCTGTTGTCACAGGCAGCAGCGTTTCATAATCCACTAAACAAATTAAATCCGGAGTCATGGCCACAACGCTATCATTCTTCTCTGCGACAAGATTTTCATTTTGAAAATAAACCTTCATATGTTCGGTTTTATTGGCTTCAATTCCTTCAAGATTCATTTTCCCAAAGTTAAATCCGCCCTTCGTTTCGCGAATCACATCGACAATCTTCCCTTGGAACAATTCATAGCCGGAAACTATTTTTAACAATTCTTGCAGTTTATCTTTTGCGTCTTTGGCTTTTGAAGAAATAATTTCACCAATTTTTTCAGAAAGTGTAATGATGTGATGGACACCACTTTGTTTAAGCTGCGCCCCCGTTGTTGGATATAAACTAACCAAAGCACTTGCCCCCATCTCCACAGTGGCCGTGCGGGCTAAACGTTCTGTCCATTTATTATCAATGGTTTCAAATATTCCGATATTCCCTTTTTCATCGGTAATAGCCATCGGTGTTGCCGAAATTCCATCGAGGTGAAATGTCACCATTTGCAATTCCGGAAAGGCTCGACCCATACCATCACAATCGATGAGAGGTAAATTCAGTTGGGCCGCAACAACAATTGGGATCATGGAATTTACGCCGCCTGCTTCCATCGGATACGTTCCGGCGATTGTTTCCTTTCCTAAATACTTTGCTAGCTTTTGGAAAACCTTAACAAACTCGTCCCCCTTCGGAAATTTCTCTACTAACACAGAAGGTGCTCCCATCATGGCAGCTGGAATGAAGAAGTCTTCATCTTCAATTTCGTCTACTGAATATAATCTGACTGGCCCATTTTGCTTAATGGAGGAAAGTGCCATTAGTTTTCCAATATAAGGATCCCCGCCGCCGCCTGTTCCCAAAAATGCCGCTCCTATTGCAATATTTTCAATCGCCTTTTCATCTAAATATCTCATCTATTTCCCTCCAAGATGACCGTTTTTTGAGCAGTAAAATGATATCCAATAAAATAAACAACAAATGAAATGATAATTCCAATTAATGGCTGATTAGCTACTTGAGGCAAACTTGGGAAAAAAGATAATACAACCGGTAGACAGGCAATAACAGCTCCAACCAGCCAGGAAAGGACACCTAAACGATTGATCCCTTCAACTTCTTTCCAAGAATTTTTATTCCCCTTGTTCATGATCCAATAAGAAGCAATCATCACACCTGCTACTGGCGGAATCATCGCGGAAAGGATCGACATAATCGGTGTAAAGTAATTTAATATACCCACTACCGCCAACACAGTTCCAATCGTTCCAGCAACACCGACTGCCAATTTTTCTTTTTCTTTGGTAATGTTAAACACGTTAACCAAGGCAAAGCCACCTGAAATAGCATTTACCAGATTTGTTTTCCATGTAGCTAAAATTAAAGCGACACCACCAATAAATGGAGTGGCAATTTTTAAGAATACGGCTGTAATATCACTTGTTTGATAGGCAATCGTTAAAACAGCTCCGACACCAATCATCAGAACTCCTGCTGGAATAATGCCAAAGACTGCTGCTTTTATTACATCTGAACGTTTTTTGGAGAATTGAGAATAATCACCTGCAATAACGGCACCTAAGGCAAAGGAACCAATCGTTACCGATAGTCCATCCATAAAACTCATATTCCCTTTAGGCTTGTAATTCTGAATGAACTGTAGTTGATCTCCTGTTAATGTTTGGAATAAACCATAAACACAAATAACAACTAATAAAGGAACAGCTATATAGCTTAATACTCTTAGTACTTTTACCCCATAAATGGCTGAGACCACCATTACCATCCCGCTAAGGAAAGACGCAAATGGTACTGGTATAGTTATATGAAAGGTAGCTAGTAAACTAGCTAACGCAGCTCCACAAACATTGGCTTGAATTCCAAACCAGCCTAAGCAGGCGATTGCCAAAATAATAGATATGATCGTTCGTGACCCTTTCTTACCAAACACTTGTCCTGCGACTTGAACGGTTGATCTGCCTAAATCAGTGCTTTGAATCCCTTGCAAAATCATGATTATCACAATAATTGAATATCCTACAAAAGTTACTAATAATGCTTTTGGTAAGCTCATACCGCTTATCAGTGCATTTCCTACTAAAAGACTTGGTATGCAAACCAACGCCCCTGCCCAGATGATCCCTAGACTAAACCAAGATTGATATCTTCGATTATTTCCCATATAGTCCTCCTGTTTTCCGAATAAATTGATTTTTCTTAGTATAGAGGAAAAATTGAAGATGAGTCTTTTTCAAAAATAAAAAAAAAATCCAAATTTTTGTCGTTTCCAACAAACATTTGGATTTTCTTAGTTATTTAGTAAACGATAAATCATGCAGGCTATATAAGCATCATAAGACTCCGAGTTAACTGTCACATCATAGCCAATCAGCTCACTAATCTTTCTAATTCGATATTTTACTGTATTTTTGTGAACAAATAGAAGTTTGGCGCAGTCATCAAAATTCCCCTTTGCATCCAGAAGAAAAGTCAGCAATGTTTTTAAAGAATCCTGGTCTTTTAGAACAGGGGAAATGATGGACAACCATTCCTCAATCTTTTCTTCTCCTTGTTTACTGAAATCAATAGCCCGCTCCATCGAGCGTATTTCCGCTGCCGTAAACAGTTTGCGCACGGGAAAAATGGTATGGACTTTGTCGCCTACATTATTGACCAATTGATACATACGGCGAACATCTAAGGTATTTCGCATCTTTGGACAATAAACGATTTTTGATATTTGCGAGAAGTAGTTAGTCGTTTCGATAAATTCGGATGCAATTTCTAACTCAGGATATTTATATAAGTAATTCCCTAAAAGGACGATCATACAATGATCAATTGTTTGAATGACGGCTGTTTTATAATATTTTGTCACTTGCTCTGCTAATTCTTCTCCAATTTTCTTTTCTTCCGACAAATCCTTAATATAAACTAGCCACATCATTTCGATTGCGGAAACATCAATATGAAGCAGATTGGCTAATCTCCGCATTTTATCACTTTCATCATTCACAATCGCTTTTACTAAAGCATATTCACTCACTTCAGCATGCTTATCGCCCCATAAATTCATAGCCACTTGTACCACTTCGCTAATTTTTTCTATGGTCTTAACCGGCAATTTCGTATTTTCTTTAATGACAAATAAATAAAGACGCTCTCCATTTTTCTGATGTATAATCTTATATTCAACAAAACAGGATAGAGCATTCTTATTTATCTCTTGTTGTACCGTTTTTCCATTCAAACTATTTTGTGAGTGTGCTTGGATTATTTTTAATACGTCTAAAGATGAGTTTCGCGGCCACATCACCTGGTTCATAATATCAAAATTTGCATTTGTTATCAGGATATTAGCTTTCAATCGATCTGACAAAAATTTAAGTGTAATTTCCACGCTTCGTAAATGTTCTGGTAGCAAGGATACCTTTTCCAATGCCTCATTCACAAAATTATCATTAATCGTCTGATTACTCACAATGGCTTCCATCACTTCATAGATGACTTCATTGTAGCGGAGAGAATAATCATTTTTGGGCATACAAATGATAATAAAATCTAGAGAGTCTGCTAGGTTCAGTACCTCCTCGGGAATTTCTGGCACGATAATGCCAACATAATATAAAATTAAACCCAGTTCGCCCAAATCATGTAAATGCTGAATGGCTTTGCATTGTTTTTCCACACTATCTTTGATGGAATAAAATGAGCTGATGACAAGTTCTTCAGAATACCACTCTTCTTGAACAGTTTGGATCCTCCGTGAGAAAAACTCGACATCAGAAACTTCTAACACAGATAAAGACGAGACAGTTCGTTCTAGATTCTTTTTCCCCGTTAACACCTCTGCGCCCCTTAATGATGGCATTTGCAATATATCTTGTACAGTTATCCCCATTTCACCACTTCTTCTTCCTTTTCATACAGATATCTCTCATTATAGTATATCTCCCCATAATAGACACCAGAGAAATCTACACGCCAGGTACCGATAAAATGAAAAAGTTTGTCTAGAGGAATCTAGGTGGGGGATGAAGAACCCCCCACTGATGGAAGTTTTACTTTTTAGTGGGAAGTTTACTTTTCCTTAGAAAAGGCATTGTACTCTTTGAATAGTGAAGAACGCTTTTTCTTTTTTAAGTACTTTTCGTTAAGTATAAGAACTTTCCCGTTTTCAACAGTATTGTATTTTCGATAAACTGATTTATATTTTTCAAATGCCAGGTTCCCAAAATAATAAATCGGTAAAATCATCGCCATCAGAATGACTAATTGAGGAATCAGTTTGAATTCATTCCTGATGATATATATGGTCATAACAGCATTTGCTGCAAAGGAAACCATTAAAGTAATCACTACATTACATATGTGAAAAGGGGCAACGGCATTTTTATCACGAAACAGCCGCTCCAGCTCAGACTTTACCAAAAGGGTCACAAATACTGAGATCACAATCACAAAAAGGGAAACTATATATGGAACAATGTACATTTTCCGATCCCCCGCTCTATTAATAAAAATTGTACACCCATTATAATCCATTATAGAGAATAGGGAAGTATTAGCCCACTTCCCTTGCAAAGGTCATTTTTTCGCTAATTCCTCGCGCAACTTTTTTATTTCCTCTGTTTGATCCAAGATATTATTATTTATTTTTCTTAAGGCATCATATATTCCAAAAATTCCTGCAAATAATAAGAAACCGATAAGTAAATCCAATTTCGCCCCTCCTCATTAAAATGTATCTCTAAAATTTATTGTATCAAGAGAAGGCAATAAATCCCAATAAAGTTTATTTTACTTAACACGAGAAAAATTAATCATACTCAAGGTATGGATTACTGCCCTGCCGCAGCTTAGATTTCAATACGGCCTGACACAAAAAAGAGACTTCTCAAAAGTTTGGGAAACTAATGAAAAGTCTCTTTAAATTTTTTATTATGTTAGGTTACCCTTTTTTGGCTTCATTAACGTATCGTTTGCAGAAGCTTTTCAACGCAGCCCTTACTACTCCCTAGTCATGTGTAAGATTACCTTGACAACATTATCTCAATTCTTTCCATACCCAGTTTTCAACTTCTGGTAAATCCACACCTTCCTCACGGATGTGTTGATTATGTTTCGTAATTATACTTTCCATTTCTTTAACAATGTGTGTGTGCTTGTCAGCATCAGGTAAGCTTAAAACAGCCTCTTTCACCAGATCAAAGCGGTCCATTTGGTTCAACACACGCATATCGAATGGTGTTGTAATATCACCGTTTTCACGGTACCCATGTACAGATAAGTTATGATTATGGCGGTCAAAGAATAAATCCTTGATTAGACCTTCATAACCATGAAAAGCAAAGACAACCGGTTTGTTTTTTGTGAAGTATCGATCAAACTCCTCATCAGATAAACCACGAGGATCAAGCTTTTGACTTCTAAGTTTCAGTAGGTCAACCACGTTGATATAGCGAATCTTTAATTCCGGCAATTTTTCATGCAGGATAGAGATAGCAGCCAAACTTTCGATGGTTGGTTCTGTTCCTGCAGATGCAAAGACAATGTCAGGTTCACCATCTTGTTCTGTACTTGCCCAGTCAATGACCTTCAATCCTTTATCAACTAATTCTTTTGCTTCATCTGCCGTAAACCATTGAGGACGCGGGTGCTTAGATGAAACAATTAAATTAATCTTTTGACGGTCGTTTAAGACTTTATCAAAGACAGCCAATAGAGTGTTTGCATCAGCTGGTAAATATTCACGAATAAACTCTGGTTTTTTGTCCGCTAAATGACCTAATAAACCAGGATCCTGGTGTGTATAACCATTATGATCTTGCTGGAAGACCGTGGAAGTCGCGATTACATTCAGTGATGGAATTTCTGTGCGCCACTCTTGCTCAGTTGCTTTACGTAACCATTTGAAATGTTGCGTGAGCATCGAATCAACAACACGTAAGAAGGCTTCGTAGCTGGCAAAAATGCCGTGACGTCCTGTTAAAACATAGCCCTCAAGCATTCCTTCTGCTTGATGTTCGGATAATTGGGAATCAATCACACGGCCATAAGATGCTAAGAATTCATCATTCGGCTCTACAATTTTTTCCAACCACTGACGTTTTGTTACTTCAAAAACAGGAGCTAAGCGGTTAGACATGGTTTCATCCGGTCCAAAGATTCTAAAATTGCTGTTTTCCTCATTTTCAACAATAACATCTCTAAAATAGTTGCCTAAAACGGACATATCCTGTGCGACAACTTTCCCATGTTCAGAGTTATCAAGTGCATATTTACGGAAATCTGGCAGGCGCAAATCTTTAATAAGATTTCCGGGGTTTGTTGCAGGATTCATCGCCATCCGTTTATTGCCTTTAGGGGCGACTTCAGCAATTTCAGGTTTTAAGCGGCCGGTTTCATCAAATAACTCTTCCGGCTTGTAACTTTTTAGCCAATCTACTAATGCATCAATATGCTCCATATGGTTTTGGTCAACAGGAACGGGAACTTGATGGGCACGGAATGAATTTTCAATCGGTACACCAGCCCATTCTTTAGGACCTGTCCAGCCTTTAGGGGCACGAAAAATAATCATTGGCCATTTTGGACGCATCGGATCGTTATATTTTCGAGCATAGTTTTGAATCGCTTGAATTTCCTCAATAACAATGTCCAAGACTCTAGCCATTTCTACATGCATGAATTCTGGATCATCACCCTCCACGATAAATGGTTTCCAGCCTAAGCTTTCAAAATAGGAAGTGATATCATCATTCGTAAATCGAGCAAAAATAGTTGGATTGCTAATCTTGAATCCATTTACATTCAGGATTGGCAATACGGCTCCATCTGTAATAGGGTTAATGAAACGATTGGAAAACCATGCGGTAGCTAATGGACCTGTTTCAGCTTCCCCATCACCAATAACAGTCGCGGCAATCAAATCTGGATTATCAAGAATGGCACCAACAGCATGCGAAAGAGAGTATCCTAATTCTCCGCCCTCATGGATGGATCCGGGTGTTTCAGGTGCAGCATGGGATGCAATACCACCCGGGAATGAAAATTGTTTGTACAATTTCTTTAGGCCCTCAATATCCTGACTAATTTCTGGATAAATCTCACTGTAGCTTCCATCAAGATAGGAGTTCGATACCATAACCTGACCGCCGTGACCAGGACCTTCTATATAGAACATATTCAAATCATATTTATTAATTACACGATTTAAATGAGTATATATAAAGTTTTGGCCAGAAATCGTACCCCAGTGTCCAATTGGCTTTACTTTAACATCTGATGCCTTGATCGGTTCTTTTAAAAGAGGATTATCCTTCAAATATAATTGCCCAACTGAGATAAAATTGGCTGCGCGCCAATAAGCATCAAGCTTCTCTAAATATGTTTTAGATGAGTAATCAACTTGCTCCAACGCTAATTTCATTTTAAATCAACTCCCTAGGTCACTTAAATTCTTTTATAGTTATATCCACAAATTAATCATACCAATTTATTTTAAAATATCAACCATTAATTTAATTGGTACGCACCATTTTTGAAAAAAATTCACATTTATATGAATGACACAGAGAGATATTTAATAACAGCTTATAAGATGGATTTAAGCGATAATGAAACCAATTATCTAAAAAACAGGACCGGGAAATATCCCAGTCCTGTTTTACGGAACCGATACAATTGTGTTGAATTTCATATATTTGTAGTGAAAACGCATTTGAGAAAACTCAAATGGTGTGCCGTTATCTAGAAAGAATATGCCTTCCATAATACTTATTGGCTCATTTTCCTTTAAGTTCAGCAGTTCTTGGTCAACCGAATTGGAGGGTTCTGCATAAATCGATAAAAAGGATTTTGTAACAGCCAAATTATGGGCATCCTCTAAATAGTGAAAAATAGATCCCTCAATAATAGTTTGATTTAAATTTTGCACAATCTTAATGGGAATATAGCCGGTTTCAATCATGAAGGGTTCATCCTCAAACAAACGTAAGCGAATAATTTTATATACAAAATCATGAGGCTGCAAGAACAAATCCCTTTGTAATTCATCTGTTGGCGGAATGACCTCAAACTCCAATACTTTAATTTTTGGCTTTTTTCCGTTCATTTGGAAATTATCAGACACTCCCAAATTTGAACCTTCATAATTAAAAATTGATTCATTTTTTATATATAATGGGTTGATAAATGTCCCTGAACCACGCTTCTTGAAAATAATGCCGTCATTGGCCATCTTCGTTAGCGCGCGTTTAATTGAGCTACGGCTTACCTGATACGTTTCACTAAGACTGCGTTCATCTGGTAATTTCAGATCAGCAAACTGACCAGAAAAAATTTTCTCTTTAAGGTCATCAATAATCTGCTTATAGACTAACTCTGCCATGTTGTACTTCCTTTCAACTCTTCTATAACTACCATAGTACCACAAATTTTTTGCAACCGTTTTAGTAATTTGGAAATTAGTCTCTCCTTCTTACATTTTCGTTATAGATGAGTCAAAATCAACAAATGAGCAAAATCAGAATTAAGATGTGTAAAGAAAATTGTACTGTTTAACAACGTAAAAAAGTGAAATTTTCCTAATGGTAATACGGTGTTTTATTATTCTTTTAATTTTCCTCCATTGCTATACAGCTAAAAATATATTTTGTATTTGGTTTGGGAAGTGTAATTTTCCCCTGAACGAAGAATAATATCTCCAAAACCGTCAAACTCGATAGCCCCTGGGGCAGCTTGGGTTTCAAATGTTATCCCACCGTGTTGAGTTAACTTTTCTCCATGCATAAGTGGCACACCTTCCACAAAATTTGCTGTATAAACAACTATCACAGGTTCCTCGGTGTATACCTCAACCTTTATTTTCCCATCAGGGCTAATTAATTTTGCCGCCATATGATTAATTCCTGTGCTTGTAAGGAAGAAAGGATGATCGATCCCTTGAACCTTTTTCACTTCGATATCATCAGATTCAAAGGTCGATTTAAGCTTCTTCGCGGTTCGAAAATCATAAGCTGTTCCAAAGACACCTCGCTTTTCGCCAGTTACCGTGGTATCTGCTGCATTTACGGGGGCAAATTCTTCTGAACCTATTTGTAAACAATGTTCATCGATTGGATTACTTGGATGTCCTGTTAAGTTAAAATAGACATGATTTGTCGGGTTGAAAATTGTATCTTTATCACTTTTTGCTTGATAACGCACTGACCAATTATTTAAATTGTCTAATGTATAAGTTACACTTACTTCCAAATTTCCTGGAAAGCCATTCTCACCATCAGGTGAATTTGTTGAAAAGATGATCGACACACTTTGATCAGTCTCATTTATGTCAAAATCCCATATTTTCTCATCAAACCCAGGTTTTCCACCGTGTAAAGTATTCCCGGATTGATTTACAGACGTTTTGTAGAGTACTTCATCAAGTGAAAATTCACCTTTTTTTATTCTCCCCGCGACTCTTCCTATTGTTGCTCCAAAGTATGTTTCCTTTTTGTAATCCTCAACAGAGTCAAATCCCAATACTATATTCTTACGGCCCAAATCCTTTGGGATAAAAAGATTAACGATTCTTGCACCATAATTTGTTGCTTCTAATGTCACCCCATTATCATTTTCCATAGAAAACAGTAAGGCTTCATCCCCAAAAGGTCTTTGTGTTAATTTCATTCTTCCGGCCCCTTTCTAAATCAACTTGCACAATTATTATTATAAAATAAAGGCTGAAACAAAATGACCTGATCATATCAAATGCCTATGTTGGACACTAAGAATCTAATAGTTGAAAAAATGGCCGAAGTACAGCTCCGGCCTTAAGAAATCTATTAAGAAAATAACGGTTGTTACAACGAAAATCACACTGCGGTCGATTTACGCATTTTTCTATTAGCCCGTCTACTTTCCCCAACTTTTTCAATTTCCTCTAAAGTATGACCTCGGGTTTCCGGAACGCGTGTCCGGATAAATAAAACTCCAAGTAAACAAATAGCGCCGAAGATTGCAAAAACAGCTTGTTGAGACATCGAAGCGGTCATGATTGGAAAAAGCAATCCAACCAAGAAAGAACCAATCCAGTTAAATGATGAAGCTAATCCTGATGCACGCCCACGAATTGCCAACGGGAAAATTTCCCCAACTATGACCCAGGTAAGAGGAGCCCAAGTGAATGAATAAAGTGCAACATAGATACTTAAAAATACAACGATCATCATCGGACTTGCATTAGGAATTAATATATTCAATATTGCTGGTAAAATAAAGGATAGTCCCATAATCGTCCCGCCAACTGTTAATAAAGTACGTCGATTAAATTTATCAGCAATCATTAGGAATACCAATGAACCTAGTACGAGAATAACCCCTTGAATAATTGGCCACATCAAAGCTGAGCTGGCTGCGTGCCCTGTTGCTTTTTCTACAATCAAAGGAATGTAATAGAAAATGGCGTTTGCGCCCTGGAATTGTTGAAAAGCAGCAACACCCACACCAGCAATTACTAAATAACGGTATTTATTACTTAAGAGTGTACCCCATGATGCTTTTTGAATTGCCTTTGCTTCCTCTTTGGCAGTATCTTGAATTTGTGTTACTTCAGCATCAATTTCTTCTTTGTTAGTGCGAATATAGCCCAACACCTTACGAGCTTCATCAATTTTATTATTCTTAATTAAAAAACGTGGTGATTCGGGTAATCTTAACATTCCTAGGAATAAGATCAGAGCAGGTACGGCAGCCAAACTAAGCATCAATCGCCATGCCATTGTTTCCGGTAAATCTTTCAATAAATAATCGACAATGTACGAAAGCAACATTCCGGAAACAATCATTGTTTGATTAATTCCTGACAGACGTCCGCGTAAACGTGCAGGCGCCATTTCCGACATATAGGCTGGGACCAACGCAGAGGCAGCACCAACAGCCAATCCTAATAATATCCGAGCAACAATTAAAAAAAGTATCCCATTATGAGGGGCCATTCCTGACAAAATTGACCCCACAACAAAAATTAAAGCAGATACTATAATCATTTTGCGCCGTCCTAAACGATCGGAAAGTTGTCCGGCCAAAGCACCTCCAAAAATAGCTCCAAACATCACTGAAGAGGTAATCCAGCCGATAGCCCCAGCACTGTTTTGAAGGCTCCAATCATGTTGCAGAAAAGGCAAAGCACCCGTCATAACGCCGATATCATAACCAAAAAGAATACCAGCAAAAGACCCAAAAAAATAAATGAAGCCACTTGAGATTTTCTTTTCATTACCCATTAAAGTTTCCTCCTCAAGTTTTTAAATTTATATTGTTTAAAAATCCCACGACAAAAAATATTATTGCGTTCATTTAAACGTTTTCATCTTTTCCTAAAAACTACGACCACACCACATTCACAAATAAAGGGATCATGATTTGATTATTTTACTAATGGCTTCCATTTCTATTCTTCAACTTCTGGAATAACTATTTTTTACCTCCAAGGAAGCAAAGCTCCTCGGAGGATAAAATCATTACCTAATTACCTAATATCTACGTATTCCAAGTCAACAAGTTTTGCATAGGTTATAATTTGATCTGTTGTTAAATTCAACGAAACAACTGTATGGTGACCGCCGCCATTCTCAATCCAAGCTTTCACCCCGTCTTGGAAGTTTGGCTTAATGTTCCAAAGTACCCGTGCCACTGGGAGTTTCGGAGCTGGAACAGTTGGCTCAAATGCTGATACTTCGTTGATTAATAGTTTGTAATGAGTACCAAAGTCAGCCATTGAAACAACCACACCATCTCCTGCTTTACCATCAAATACTAAACGTGCTGGATCTTCACGATCACCAATACCTAATGGCGATACGATTATTTTTGGCTTATTACTTGCTAAAGTCGGATCTACTTCAAGCATATGTGATTGAAGGGCAGATTCTTGACCAACGGCTAATTCATATGTGTAATCTTCCATAAAGCCAGTTGATTGGTTATGACTCATCACTTTGAGTAAGCGATCGAGTGCTGCCGTCTTCCAATCTCCTTCACCTGCAAAACCATACCCTTGTCCCATCAAACGCTGGACGGCAAGACCAGGAAGCTGTTTCATACCATATAAATCCTCGAAGTTCGTGGTGAAGGCATTGTACCCGCCATCATCAAGGAAACGTTTAAGGGCAATTTCATATCTTGCTTGTACTTTTACGCTCTTCTCCCAATCTTCCTTACTGTAAGTACCGTAATCAAATTCATAAAGGTTGGCATATTCTGCAAATAAATCATCCACTTCTTCGTCCTTAACAGCATTCACGTATTGAACAAGGTCTCCAATACCAAAATAGTCAACTGTCCAGCCAAATTGAATTTGTGCTTCAATCTTATCCCCATCGGTAACGGCAACGTTACGCATGTTGTCACCAAAGCGGGCGACTTTAATGTTGAAAGACTCGTTATAAGCAACCGCTACGTCCATCCATTTTGCAATTTCCTGTTGGACTTCAGGGCGCTCCCAATAACCTACAACCACTTTATTTTGTTTTTTTAAGCGGGCATTGATAAAACCATATTCACGGTCGCCATGAGCTGATTGATTTAGGTTCATGAAGTCCATATCAATCGTTGCCCAAGGGATACTTTCATTGAATTGGGTTGCTAAATGAAGCAATGGCTTTTGTAATAATTTTGTTCCGCGAATCCACATTTTCGCAGGCGAGAAAGTGTGCATCCAAGTGATGACACCGGCAACTTCGTCACGATAGTTGACCTCTTTCATGATGCTTGTGATTTTATCTGCGCTAACAGCTAAATCCTGCAATACAAGCGGATAAGGCAAAACACCGCTTTCATTTAAGGCATCGGTCATCGTTTGTGCGTGTGCTTTGACTTCTGCTAATGCTTCTTCACCATAAAGATGCTGCGAGCCTACGACAAACCAGAATTCTTTTTTACCTATTGTTGACATAATAATCCTCTTTTCTTAGTTTGATAGTTTATATTACTTTTGCCCGTAATAGGCATTTTTCCCATGCTTTCGTAAATAGTGCTTATCTAAAATACGTTGTGGCAAGTCTACAGCAAAGTGATTTAATTCTCGGGCAAACAAATTCATTTTTGAAACTTCTTCTAACACCACACTATTCATGACTGCTGATTTTACATCTTTACCCCAAGTAAATGGACCATGGCCATGAAGCAGGATACCGGGCACCGCTAAAATATCTAACCCGCGCTCTTTAAATGTTTCGATGATGACATGGCCAGTTTCCGCTTCATAACCACGATCAATCTCCTCTTGTGTCAAGAAGCGGGCACATGGTATGGAACCATAAAATGTGTCGGCATGAGTGGTCCCCATCGCTGGAACGTCAAGGCCTGCTTGCGCCCAAATGGTCGCCCAAGTTGAATGAGTGTGCACGATGCCGCCGATTTCTGGATAATGCTTATAAAGGACGGCGTGTGTCGGTGTATCTGATGAAGGCTTCAACTCTCCTTCCACAACATTGCCATTTAAATCAACAACCACCATATCACTAGCTTTCATCGTTTCATAATCAACACCACTTGGTTTGATCACGAATAAACCACTTTCCCGATCAATGCCACTCGCATTTCCCCATGTATATTTCACAAGTCCATGTTTTGGCAAGTCCAAATTGGCTTGAAATACTTCTTCTTTCAACTGTTCTAACACGTCAATTCCTCCCGTTTTTCACTCATAACATCAAAATTATCTACGGCGGCCTGCTCAATCACTAGACCTTTCTTGTATCGCTCAATGAATATTTCAAAGCCTTTAACGTCAAATCCATCGGGATACATTTCTTGCCCCTCAACCCCCTCAAATACTTTTTTGTCAAGAAAGTCTTCCAAGCTTTCCTCTTGGCCTTTGTTCATCATGTAAGAGGCAAGAATGGCCATTCCCCACGCCCCGCCTTCCCCAGCAGTTGCCATAACTGAAACTGGAGTATTCATGGCAGCGGCAACAATTTTTTGTCCGACAACAGGAGTTTTAAATAAACCACCATGAGCTAATATGCTATCAATTGCAACATTTTCTTTCTTCGTCAAAATGTCCATTCCGATTTTCAAAGCACCGAATGCTGCAAAAAGATGGGTTCGCATGAAATTTGCCAAATTAAAGCGACTTTCAGGCGAGCGTACAAACAATGGTCGTCCTTGTTCTAAGCCTGTAATATTTTCACCTGAAAAATAACCGTAACTAAGCAAACCGCCGCTGTCCGGATCGGCTTCCAGAGCTTTATTCAACATCACATCAAATAATTTATTTGTTTCAACCTTTAGTCCCATTGCCTCAGAAAATTCACGGAACAAACCGAGCCAAGCATTAAGATCACTAGAACAGTTGTTCGCGTGAACCATGGCAACCTGGCTGCCGTTAGGTGTCGTTACGATATCAATTTCCGGATATACTTTTGAAAGTTCCCTCTCCAATACAATCATGGCAAAAACGGAGGTTCCAACTGAGATGTTTCCTGTACGCTTTCTTACACTATTTGTCGCCACCATCCCGGTTCCAGCATCACCTTCCGGTGGGCAAACTGGAATTCCTGGTTGTAAATTTAGTGACTTGTCAAGAATTTTTGCTCCAATTTCAGTTAACTCTCCTGCTTGCTCGCCAGCAAGATAGACTTTAGGGAGAAGATCCCTTAATCTCCATGGATAACCTTTGAGCGCGATTAGCTCATCAAACTGCCTGATCATCGTCTCATTATAATCCTGTGTTGATTCATCAATTGGGAACATGCCCGAAGCATCCCCTATACCAATTGCCTTATTACCAGTCAGCAACCAGTGAATGTAACCAGCCAAAGTGGTGATAAATTCAACACGCGGCAAATGTTTCTCATCGTTTAACATTGCTTGGTAAAGGTGAGCAATACTCCAGCGTTCAGGGATATTGAATTGAAATTTCTCTGTTAATTCTTTCGCTGCAGCGCCGGTTGTTGCATTACGCCATGTCCGAAATGGAACAAGCAGCTCTCCCGTGTTGTCAAATGCCATATACCCATGCATCATGGCGGAAATTCCAATAGAACCAATTGTTCGAATGGTGATTCCATAATTCCGTTCAACTTCTTGCTTCATTTCACTATAAGCAGCTTGCAGGCCGGTAATTATATCCACTAAGTTGTACGTCCAAAAGCCATCTTCCAAACGGTTTTCCCACTCATAACTTCCAGATGCAATTGTTCCATAACTTTGATCAATCAACACTGCTTTAATACGAGTGGAGCCAAATTCGATTCCAAGAGAAGTTTCTCCCTTGGTGATCGCTTCCTTTATGTGCAATCGATTATCTTTCATACATATTCTCCTCTCAGACAGCGGTTTCAATGTAGCGTATAATTAAAAGGAGGCGCTTTCCTTTTCACTTAACTTTAACACCCTTAGTATATTTTCTGTACGTACATATGTCAATAATATTATTATATGTACATACAAATGTCACAGATATAATTTAACCCTTTACTCTCATAAGGTTGATTTTAAAAGGAATCATGTGACAAAAGAAAAAAGTGGGGTAAAAAAAGGAAATGGTCCCTGGGGTTGGAAATTTGTATGGAAATAAGGGTTATTATTTTAATTTATTTAAAGTCATGGTACAATATATCCATACAAATATTTTATGTGATGAAATTAGAACGCGAACAACTATGAAAGGAGTGAATTGCATGAAACCTAAGTATCAGATCATAATTGATGATATAAAAAGTAAAATTCTCTCAGGAGATTATAGCATAGGAGGACAAATACCTACCGAGTCTGCTCTTCAAGAAAAGTACAAGGTTAGCCGTCACACTGTTCGTAAGGCCATTTTGGAACTATCAAAAGAGGGATTCTTAAGAAGTGAAAAGGGATCCGGCACATATGTCAGCAACCAATATCAATTAAAAGCAGGAGGAAGTTCTAATAAAAAAACAATTGGTGTCATCACGACCTACATTTCTGATTACATTTTCCCTTCCATTATTAGGGGAATTGAAGGGAGATTGAATGAAGATAATTATTCGTTACTATTAGCCAGTACAAATAATAATGTTGAACAAGAAAAAAAAGCTTTGGAGATGATGCTGGCATTTGGTGTGGATGGTTTGATTGTGGAACCCACGAAAAGCAATTTATACAATCCCAATATTGCTTACTATCTATCGTTCAAAGAACAGGATGTGCCATTCATTATGATCAACGCTTATTATGAGGAATTAGATGTTCCTTTTCTTTGTCTCGATGACGTACAGTCCAGCTATATTGCAACAAAAGAATTAATTTCGAAAGGGCATTCTCAAATTGGACTCATTTCAAAAAAAGATGATTTGCAAGGAAAATATCGAATGAAGGGGTATATAAAAGCGCTTGGGGAAGCCAAATTACGATTTCAACCAGAGTATATACTTTCTTATGATACAGAGACGAAGCGAGACCTATCCACTAACTTGAAGGAGTTCCTAAATCAAAATAGAGCCGTGTTGACTGCCATTGTTTGCTACAACGACGAGGTTGCGTTGGAAGTGGCAAATGTATGCAGACAACTTAATATTTCCATTCCGGAACAATTGTCAATTATTGGTCAAGACAATTCCTATATTGCCAAAAATGCTCATATCAAACTTACGACATTGACGCATCCGCAAGAACAAATGGGACGTGATGCAGCTGATTGGATTATCAAGAAATTACAGGGGAGAAAGGATTTACCAAACGAATACTATTATCAACCAGCTTTAATTGAAGGCGAAACCGTAATAGAGTTAGAGGTACAACCATCTGGTGTGATCGATGAATAAAGAAAAAGGCTGGACCCTAAAAAATCGTTTTTAACGACCTTTTGGGTCAGCCTCTTTTAATCAAACTAATTTATTTAAAGAATCCTTCATAAGTGAGTATGATTCACTACTAATAGCTTCAGGGAAACGATGGACTAATTTTTCCAAATAATTTAAGACTTCTTTAACAAAAGCATGTTTAAATTCCATTAACCCTATTGATTCTTTCCAAGCTTGCTTTTCATCATATTCATCAAAGTTCGTAATAATCAATTCATCTTTCTCTCTCTCAAACCAATATGATTCGGCATTATCATATGCCTCTATATGACGTTTCGCATCTAACCTTGCTCAATGTGACTTAAAACGTGCTGCCAGACTTTTTAGCTCAGATATAGTTGTGTTTACCTATTCTTTTCTTTGATAAATGACTTGACCAACACTTTCAATATGTTCGCGTAATTTCGGATTCGAAATCTCGTCATAAATTAGAATATCAAAGAAATAAGGAAGCGGATATTCTTCATTTAAAAGATCATAGAGACCGTATAATGTTTTCCTAGTTACATCTTCACCAATAATGGCGATATCCACATCAGATCCCTTTTTATAATTTCCCATTGCCCTACTTCCAAAAAGCACTGCTTTCTCCACTTCTTTAAAACTAGAAAAAGCTTTAAGTAAAAATTCCAAATCCCGCTCTAATAAACCAAACATTTGCATCATCCCTCTAACAGTTTTTGATATATAGCTTTCAGAGCTGGGTAATAAAGCTTCCTGATATCTCCTATCAGCTTTTCCGCCACAGCTTCATCATATGTGTGAGAGGTTAAATTCCTGCTTGAAAGAGCATCAATCCAAACATGACCATCCTCTAATAATCCTATCTGAAAAGCCAGCTTAATCGTGTCTCTTGGGCTTTTCACTTCATATCCTTGTGCCTCTAAATAATCTTTAAGTACCTTCCAAGCTAATTCAAACGTCATTTCAAAAAATTGAATGATTCCTGCCCGTTCTAATTCCGTTTGAATCTCTTGCTGTGAATATTTTTCTAATAGCTTAAATGACTTTTCAAAGTTTTCAAATCGCTGTTTCCAGCGTATTTCCTTCAATGGGTCCATCGTTCACTACCTCCATTTCATTAACATCAAACTGTGTTTTAAAGACCATAAATTGTGAAAGATATTCTGCAATATTAACTTCATGTATAATATCCTTTTGTCCGTCCCACTAAGAAAATATTGACTTTTGGAACAAAACATCTTTGATTTTGCCTACATTTTTTTGGTCTGCCTCTTCTCAACTTTCCAAAAGCAAAAACTTTTAGCATTTTTTACGTCTAGATTTTCAATTCCCACAACATTTCTTAAATTTTTTCCCGCTCCCACATGGACAAGGGTCATTTCTGCCAACCTTTTGACCAGTTTGGAAACTAATGACCTCTCTTTTTTTATTGGGCAAGAGCCGTAATGCGTTCTTCTCCTGCTTGAATAGCTCTTCTGAAGTATATCCCTTTAAATACCATTGCCTCGTATTATTCATAAGAAGAACAAGAGCATCCATTAGTCTCTGGACAGCTTCTAAACTTTCGAATGTCAGTTGCGTCTGCAAATATTGAAGAAGCTGACTAGGCTGATGACCTAATTTCACGTGGATAACAAAATCCTCAACAAGCTCCGTCGCCTCTTGTTTTGGCATCCGATACTCCTGCGTAAATAGCGACACAAGTTGAGAATAACCCTTTGGATGCTCCACAAAGTCCGTTTCACCTGCTTCAAGCAGCTGTTTCTTCGTGAATGGATAGTAGTCCAGGTTCTTTCTAGATGCCTGCTCCTCTAAAACAACTAAAGGGTCTAGCACTTCCCAGTAAGAATAGCCGTACCTGTCAATGTAAATTTCCTGGTAGTATTCCATCGCATCAAAAATAGCATAATTGAAGGCAAGGTAATCTGGGCGAATGGGCATATATTTCTCAACCAAATCCACTAGCTTGTCATGCGGCACTGTTCCATAATAATAGAGTAATCCGCGGGTGATCTTAATCCATTCCGTATTCCGCAAAACATTCGCAAGTATCGTTTCGTCTTGAACGATCTCTCCTAGAGAAGGCAATAATTCCAAAGGAATCATAACGATCGGATCACCATTCCGAAACCCAGTAAACATAAAACCAGTTTTATGGAAATACTCCATCTCCTCGATTTCTACATTTTTTGCACTAATCACTCCATTATTAGCTATGATATTTTTTATTAAAAACAATCGTCGCTCATCGAATCCGCTGATAATAATTCTTAGAAGAAACGGGATTGCCTCCGCCAAATATTCAATTAACTCCGCCTTTTTCAAGGAGCTTATATTTTTAATTTGCTGTTTTTTTCGGATGTCTTGAAGATCTGCCATTTTTAATGTGGATAGTCCTTCCTTTAATGAAGCTATTCCTATGATTTTATTCGTTTGATTTTTGTTTTTATTTACTACCATTTTATACTCCCTTCACACAGAGTCCACCCCTGACAACATCAAAAGCCACAGTAACTCCTTACTGGTCATCTTTTTCATTTCATATTTATTTTTTCCATTGTATCACGCATACGCTTAAATTAAACACATGAAACTGGGTCAACTACTTTTTAAGGGGCTTTCTAATTAGTCCAATTAACTTAAAATAAGGGGTCAGTCCCCCTTTAATCTTTAACAATATGGCGCCTATGAAGGGCGTTCTTTTGAATTGGACATTTTGGTTGAGTAAGATTGCGGAATATATTGTCTAGAATATTGTACAATATTGGTAATGAATATTGAAAGGACTGATAAAATTAATGGATATTCGAAAACCTACCGATTCGGAACTTAAAAAGATTTTGACACTTTCTCCAGAAGCAATTTTTGATGGTACATTAGGTGAAGTAAGACCTACTAATGAAAAAGTCGAACAACTAGTTAAACCATTACTGAATAAGGGAAGCTATTACTTAATAGCAGCAGAAGGAGATAAATTAATGGGCTGGATTCTTTTAGGGGAAAGTAAAGACCAGTTCACCGATAAATTGAATGGGTTTATTTATGAACTATTTGTTATAGAAGAATTCAGAGGACATGGAATTTCTAGACGTTTAATGAAATCAGCGATTGACCATTTAAAGCAAGATGGATACTCTGAAGTACGTCTAAGTGCTTTTGCAGGAAACAAAGCTATTAAATTATACGAGAAACTGGGCTTTACTGTTAGAACAGTTTCTATGAGTTTGCCTTTATGATTAAAACTATTAACTTTTAGACAGGAGTTGGAAATATGAAAGAGAAGTTGGAGTTTGCATTGAAGCTCAGGTCTGAAGGAGAATTGGAGAAATCAAAATTGCTTTTCCTTGAACTAGTCCACGATCATCCAATGAACGCTGAAATTAATTTTCAATGCGGTCAAACTCATGATGCTATGGGGTTAGAAGAGAAGGCACTTGTTTTTTACGAAAGGGCTATACAGATAGGGTTACCAGATGAGCTTTTAAAAGATGCGTATGTATGTTTAGGCAGTACGTATAAAGTATTAGGTTATAATCAAAAATCCCTAGATGTACTTACTAAAGGACAGTATTTATTCCCAGATTATCATCCCTTAAAGATTTTTAAGTCTCTTACTTTATATAGTTTAAATATTAAAGACACTAATGAAATTTGTGCGAAATAGAATGGCTAGGTTATTAAAGCTTAGTGAGTTAAATCCAACACTTACTCCACACTCCTTTCGCCATACTCACACTTTTCTTCTTGCACAGGCAGGAATAGCTATAGATGAGATTATGGATCGGTTAGGCCAGGACGATTTAATAACTAGAAGAATTTATCTTCAGGGAACAGAGTATAGAAGAAAAAATGCCTCTGACCAATTTAGCGCTTTAATTCGCAGCTACAGAAAGTAATAAACTTGAAAGCAATAATTGTTTTCAAGTACATAGACCCACAAAATGTTACTGTTGTGTAAACGAAATCCTTAAATGGAATAAGGACAAAATAAAATGTCTCCTAACAAGAGGACCTACTTTATAGATATGGTAAGTCTTTGCAAGTCAATAATAAGGCCGACTTCCTTCATGAAATTGTATCCGATAATACCATCAATCTCAAGACCGTAATCCATTGAACCCAATTCAACATTGAAGTTTTGGATTGCTATTTCATCATGAATAGAGATTTGATCTATATTTTTTATATAAACAAACTCAAGTCCAACGACTCCTTGAATGGTTTGTGTTACATCATTCGCTTCTGGTTTTACCCCTATTTCTTCAAGTTTATTCACATTAAAGATGGTTCCAGCAGAGCCAGTATCAAGTAAAACATTTTCTAATTTCAAGCTTTGACCACGAAATGTTACAGTAGCCTCTATAAATGGTAACTCTGATAGTTCTTTTATCTTAATCATATTTTTCTAAGTCCTGTCCATTTTTTCTCGCGTATCTCGAGATCTTCTCTAGAAGTATGGAAAAAATAAAGTTCACGGTTGGGCTTTTGCTTGTGTAATTCATGATGCCGACGGAATGCGTCCATTGAGTCATCAAAAGAATCTATTACAGCTATATCATCTACTATCCGAAACTTACTCTCCGAGTGCGCTGCAATGGCTTCAATGACAACCCATTTATCCGGATATGCTTTTCGAACTTGTTCCCATAACATTTAATACTCCCCCTTTGCGAATAATAACTTCTTATTTCCATTTTATCAGAAATTCTACTCATATACCTCAGGCAGGTGTCTCTCTCGAACAAATCATGGATCGGCTGGGTCATACCGACGACCAAGTTACAAAGAATGTTTATCTCCACGTAACCCAAGAAATGAAAAAAGAAGCCTCTCAAAAGTTCGGTGAACTCATGAGAAGCCTCCGTTAATTTCCTCTATGTTAGCAAACCACTCTTATCTTACCAACAAATCCTTATTTTTCAAGGGTTCGAGGGGCAGATTACATCATGCCGCCCATGCCGCCCATGTCAGGCATTGCAGGGCCTGCAGCTGGTGGTTCTGGCTTGTCAGCAACTACTGCTTCAGTGGTTAAGAACATAGCAGCAACTGATGCAGCGTTTTGCAGTGCAGAACGGGTAACCTTAGTTGGGTCAACGATACCAGCATCGATCATGTTTACCCATTCGCCAGTAGCTGCGTTGAAGCCTACGCCAACTTCTTCATGCTTTAAGCGCTCAACGATGACGGAACCTTCAAGGCCAGCGTTTTGTGCAATTGTGCGGATTGGTTCTTCCATTGCACGAAGAACGATCTTGATACCAGTAGCTTCGTCACCATCTGCTTCGAGTTCAGCCACTTTGCTGTATACATTTAGAAGAGCAACGCCACCACCGGATACGATACCTTCTTCAACAGCAGCGCGAGTAGCGTTTAGAGCGTCTTCGATGCGAAGTTTGCGTTCTTTTAATTCTGTTTCAGTGGCAGCACCAACTTTGATAACGGCTACACCGCCAGCTAATTTAGCTAAGCGCTCTTGTAATTTTTCCTTGTCAAATTCAGAAGTAGTTTCTTCTAATTGAACGCGGATTTGGTTGACACGAGCTTGGATGTCTTCAGTAGAACCTGCACCTTCAACGATCGTTGTGTTTTCTTTTGTAACCACAACTTTAGAAGCACGACCTAGAGCATCAATTGTTGTTGATTTAAGGTCACGGCCAAGCTCTTCGGTAATCACTTGACCACCAGTTAATGCAGCAATATCTTCAAGCATTGCTTTACGACGATCGCCAAAGCCAGGAGCCTTAACAGCAACAGCATTGAATGTTCCACGAAGTTTGTTTACGACTAGCGTAGCAAGTGCTTCACCTTCTACATCCTCAGCAATCAACAATAATGGCTTGCCTTGTTGGACCACTTGCTCAAGTACAGGCAGGATTTCTTGAATGCTGGAAATCTTCTTATCTGTAATTAAGATGTATGGATTTTCTAATTCAGCTTCCATTTTGTCAGTATTTGTTACCATGTATGGGGAAGCGTAGCCACGGTCAAATTGCATACCTTCTACAACATCCAATTCAGTTGTGAAGCCTTTAGATTCTTCAATCGTGATAACACCGTCGTTACCAACGCGCTCCATGGCTTCCGCGATTAATTCACCAACTTCTTTGTCATCAGAAGAAATTGCAGCAACTTGGGCAATGGATTCTTTGCCTTCGATTTGTTTTGAAATAGCTTTTAATTCTGTAACCGCAGTGGCAACTGCTTTTTCGATCCCTTTACGGATGCCCATTGGGTTTGCACCGGCAGTTACGTTCTTTAAGCCTTCGCGAATCATTGCTTGTGCAAGAACGGTTGCAGTAGTTGTACCGTCACCGGCAACATCATTTGTTTTGCTGGCTACTTCGGCAACAAGCTTTGCACCCATGTTTTCGAATGCATCTTCAAGTTCAATTTCTTTCGCGATTGTTACACCGTCGTTAGTGATAAGCGGTGAACCGAATTTTTTCTCAAGAACCACGTTGCGTCCTTTAGGTCCAAGAGTTACTTTTACTGCATCTGCAAGTGTATCAACACCGCGTAGCATCGCGCGGCGAGCGTCTTCACTAAATTTAATCTCTTTAGCCATTGTTCAAAAACCTCCTCATATGTTTAAAAAGTTTACTGATTTTTTCTTATTAGTCGATGATAGCCAAGATGTCACTTTCACGTAAAATTAAGTATTCAGTACCTTCGTACTTGACTTCAGTACCGGCGTATTTTGAGAAGATAATCCGATCGCCCTCAGAAACTTCAAGTGCTACGCGTTCTCCATTGTCAAGAACACGGCCAGTACCTACAGCTACCACTTTTCCTTCCTGCGGCTTTTCTTTTGCTGAATCCGGTAATACGATACCGCTGGCAGTTTTTTCTTCAGTTTCGACTTGTTGGATGATAATGCGATCACCTAATGGTTTTAACACTTAAAACAACCTCCTCAAATATGTGTTTTCAGTCAATTATTAGCACTCGACATCAATGAGTGCTAACACAATTATTATAATAATGAATCTAAAAGTCTTTTGCAAGTCTGATGCACAAAATTTTAAAGAAAAATATGAGTGTTTTTTCGTGAACCGTATTTTAATTGATGAACTATACAGCCCCAAAAATCTAACCAATCAAATCCTTTTTTCCACCTTATAAAGTATGGTAAATTCCTCCTTTTCTATACATAAAAATTATCCAAGAGTTCTCAAAATTGAATGGGATGATTTTTAAAGGTAAAATAGTACAGAGTGATGCAAAAAACGTGATTTAGGAATAATAAAGGAGACTATATTTTTGAAGAAGGAATATTGGATTATCTTAATTGTATATATCGCGATGCAGTTTTCGGGCATCATTGGAATGCCTTTGCTTGTCAGGGGATTGAAGATCGACCGGGTTATGGCGCTGCCTATTTGGCTCATCATCAGCTTTACCCTTGCGCTGATCATTATTTTATTTATTTTAAGAAAAGACAGCCATGCTCGTGGTCCAAAGGGGACAGGCCAAGGCAGTTCTATTGGTCACTCGATAATATGGGCGGTTTCTGGCTTTTTCCTGGCACTGTTTTCGCAATATGCCGCTGCGATTATTGAGCAACTGCTGGGGATTCATATGGGGTCCGAAAATACGCAGCAAATCCTGAACATCATCGATATTTTTCCACTGGCAATGATTGTAACAAGCATCATTGGCCCGATTTTAGAGGAAATTGTCTTTCGCAAAATTATCTTTGGCAGTCTTTATCGGCGTTTTAATTTTATTATTTCAGCACTTATCAGCTCGGTTATCTTTGCTTTGGCGCATATGGAGCCTGAGCATATTATCCTTTATTCGGCAATGGGCCTGACGTTTGCGTTCCTATATGTTAAAACCAATCGGATTATCGTGCCAATCTTTGCACATGTAATGATGAACACTTTGGTTGTATTAGTCCAAACTGTTTATCGCGATGATATTGAAAGATTGCAGCGTGATCTTGAGTCCATTCAAAACTTTATCGGAGGATTTTTATGAGACGTTCACCTTTGTTTTCCGGCCTGATTTATTTTTTATTAGGCGCCCTTTTCACCTACTTTGCCATTACGGAAGTACAGACCAACGGCTGGGGCTTTTTCAGCTATCTATTAGTCATTTTGGCTACCTTCGATATTGGGTCAGGATTAAAAATGATCACCTTTCACTTCAAATTCAGGGATCAATTGAAAAAATAAGTATCATGTCAAGCACCAAGAAATGTGGAAGCAACCGTTAAGCAGCGTATCACCAAGGGCCGCTCCTTAACGCAGGTAGGAGCGGGTCGGCCATTTGTTGCTCGACGCTCGAGCTGGACATATGAAAAATTACTTGGTGCCTGACACCGTTTTGACTGTTGAGTCAGGGTCTTGTTGAAAGTCCGTCCTGTATTCAACCGTTCCAATGATACAGCCTGGGCCAATTTTTATTTTATTGCCTCTGACAATGTCCGCTGTTGTATTTTCCAGGTAAATGTCATCGCCTTCGATTACTTTGGTCTGTAGTGATCCAGTCTCTTTTCCGAACGGGAACAACGAGTTTTTCTTCCGTTTCACAGTAATTTTCCCGCCGCCGATTTCTTCAGCATTACTGCTTCCGAACCTTAAGGCAATATTAATAGTTTCAGCGGTTAATAGGCCTTTAATCTCAAAGCCGCCGCTTGAATGGAATGACTCATATTTGACCTTAATCGTTTGGTAGCCAATTTCCTTAGCTGTACACTCACCATAAATTTGAATCTCAATATGCTCTGCGTTTAACAAACCACCAATGATAAATTGTGATTCTGCTTTAAAAATTTCCGTTTCACAGTCCTTGGCCACCTTCAAGATGCCCTTGACCCTTACTTCTTCAGCTTTTACTCTGCCGCCAATCGCCGCATGACCCGATATTTCCAGTTTTTTCACGACATTTAAAATAATTTTGCCTTTAGTTCCTCTATGCAGGTTAACAGCGAGAGCTTGGCAACTACCTTTGTCCCAGACTCAAAATGAAAACTTTCAGCATTAATCAGCAGCAAACAGGAGGACACCCCCAGCTTTCTCGTGATGACGATTTCCCCATGTTTTTGTTCAATTAGCGGGCGGTTTAGCTTTAAAAGCTGAAGCAGCATTTTTCCTTCGTCTAAATTGATCTCCCCTGATTGCAGCAGTTTTTCCAATACATTTGCCTCAAGAATCCTCGAAAAATCAAACTGAAAATGGCCACTCTCACTTTCTTGGTAAATATTCATAACCGTCTCTGAAACAATGTTACGTTTTATAAGTTCATCCTTTGTTAAAATAATTTCCGTTACATTTGGTGATAACAGATCTGCCAATTCATCCAGCGACAAATTCTCCTTCATTGTTTGAATTTTTTCAATCCGTTCCAATATCCTTTCCTTGGGAAAAAAGGTTTCTTGACCTGTAAATGTTGATTTACGGATAAACCATTCCTCTGGTATAAGATCCTTCCGTTTCCAGCGGTATAACTGCCCATACGAAATTCCGGTTAAACTCAATAAGTCCTTTTTGGAAATTAACTCCTCGCTCATTTTCGATAACCCCTTTCTATTTTACAGTGTAACATAACATTGTTACGCTATAAAATTTTATTTTCTGTTTTTTGGAAAATAGGGCTGATTGCCAATTATCCCGCACAGCTATCACCAAATCATCGTCCCCTTCCGGACAGCTTCAAACTACGATCCTCCCTTTTTGTCTTTTCTGCTATCCCATCAATAAATAAACGCATGGCCTCATGTACCTGTTGCAGTGCCTGACACCATGCTTTCACTTAGACAATTAAAAAAAGCTTCCCTGATCATCATCAGAAAAGCTTTTTCTCCTATTCTTCGGTTTCGTCGACATTCGGATAATGCTTCAAAAAGTACACCAGTGATTGCAGTTCAACTGCGAGGTCAATGTGATGTACGCGAATCGATTTGGCGACATTTAATCTTGCCGGGGTAAAGTTCAGGATCCCCTTTACATTCGTGTTGCCAAGACGGTCCGTAATCAATTGGGCAACCTGAGCCGGTACTGTTAAAATAACCACCGAAATCTCTTCTTCGTTTAAATGTTTTTCTAAATCATCCATCGCAAAAACTGGAACATCACCAATTAATGTTCCAACCTTTCCAGGGTCAACATCGAAGGCGCAGGTGATTTTGGTATTATTATTTTTCATAAAATTATAATTTAAAAAGGCAGTTCCTAAATTACCCACACCAATTAGGGCTACTTTCGTTAATTCATCCTGGTCCAGAGTTTTCCGAAAAAAGGATAATAAATAATTTACATTATAGCCATATCCTTTTTTCCCGAGGGCACCAAAATAGGAAAAATCCCTGCGAATTGTAGCTGAATCAACCTTCACTGCTTCACTTAACTCTGCTGACGACACCCTTTGTTTACCAGAAGAATGCAGATTTTTTAAAAACCGATAATATAACGGTAGCCGCTTTGCTGTTGCCTGTGGAATCTTCGTCGTTTCATTCGACATTCTCTCCTTCACCCCGCTTCAAGTATTAGCTCCATTGCTGCATGTTCAAATCAGGTCGGTTCTTTTATAGTCACCACTTTTACCGCCGGTTTTTTCCACTAAATAAGTTGGTCCGATTACCATACCCTTATCCACTGCTTTACACATGTCATAGACCGTTAAAGCACACGCAGAGGCTGCTGTTAACGCTTCCATCTCAACTCCCGTGCTACCGATTGTTTTCACAGATACGGCAATATGTAACTGGTATTGTTTTAATTGAATTTGCTCCCAGGAAAAACTAATATTTATCCCTGTTAACGGAATAGGGTGGCACATCGGAATGATCTCCCAGGTTTTCTTGGCCGCCATTACCGCAGCAACTTGAGCAACTGCCAAGACATCGCCTTTTTTCATTTCATGATGCGTTATTTTTTGGTAAATTTCTTCACTTACGGTAATACTGGAATGAGCAAAAGCAGTGCGGACTGTTTTCGGCTTATTGCTGACGTCCACCATCTTTGCTCTTCCTTCTTCATTAAAATGAGTAAACTCAGCCATTATAAATACCTCCTCCCAAATGATACTATATTTTTTTGTCGATGTGTGTGAAACTTTGAACTAACGGTATATTTTTTTATCCAATTACGGCTTTTTTGCTCGTATTGCCGCCCTTTCGGGAATAAGGTACACTATTTGTAAGTATAGAGGTGAATGAACATGATTTTACTGCAAGTTAATCAATTACAAAAATATTATGGTGCTGACCTTATTTTATCGAATATAAAGCTAGAATTACAAACTCGGGACCGCGTCGCCCTCGTCGGCCGTAACGGGGCAGGTAAATCGACATTATTGAAAATTATTGCTGGACATCTGTCTTATGATGGCGGCGTGATCATCAAGCCGAAAGAGGTAACAATCGGCTATTTAGCCCAGAATACCGGTTTGGAATCCAATTTATCCATCTGGGAGGAAATGTTGAGTGTCTTCGAAGCACTTCGAAAGATGGAAAAATCTTTACGCAAGCTTGAGGAGCAAATGGCTGATCCTGATATTTTTAACCATCAGGCAAAGTACGAACGAATTATTCATGAATATGACCATTTACAGATCCAGTTTAAAGAACTTGGCGGCTATCAATTTGAAGCGGATATTCGCTCCGTGCTGCATGGACTCAATTTTCATGACCATTCATTGATGATCTCAAGCCTCAGTGGCGGTCAAAAAACACGGCTTGCGTTAGGTAAGTTACTGCTGACGAAACCGGACATTTTAATATTGGACGAGCCCACCAACCATCTGGATATCGAAACGCTCTCCTGGCTTGAACAATATTTACAAGGGTATGATGGGGCCATTTTAATTGTTTCGCACGACCGCTATTTCTTGGACAAAGTGGTCACTCAGGTGTACGAATTATCGCGCAACCGCATCCAACGGTTTAGCGGCAATTATAGTGCTTATTTAGAACAGAAGGCAGCCAATTTTGAACGTGACATGAAGCTATATGAAAAACAGCAGCAAGAAATCGCTGCCCTGCAAGATTTTATCCAGCGCAATATCGCCCGGGCGACAACGACGAAACGGGCGCAAAGCCGGAGGAAAAGGCTAGAGAAAATGGAAGTTATCGACCGTCCGTTAGGTGATGAAAAGTCTGCCAATTTTTCATTTGACATTGAAAAGCAAAGTGGCAACGATGTATTAGCGGTAAATTCCCTTGCAGTCGGTTATGATGGCGAGAAAGTATCGGAGAACATTTCTTTCCGCGTATTTAGGGGTGACAGCATTGCTTTGGTCGGCCCAAACGGCATCGGTAAGTCCACTCTGCTTAAGACGATTATTAAAAAGCTAAAACCGCTTGGCGGAGAAATTTTATATGGGTCCAATTTATTGATTGGTTATTATGACCAGGAGCAGGCAAACTTGACTTCCAACAAACGGGTCTTAAACGAACTTTGGGATGAATACCCACTTAAACCAGAAAAGGAAATCCGCACTGTGCTTGGAAATTTTCTTTTTTCCGGTGATGATGTATTAAAAAATGTCTCATCGCTGAGCGGTGGTGAAAAAGCACGGCTGGCCTTAGCAAAGCTGATGATGGAAAAAGCCAATCTGCTAATCTTGGATGAACCAACAAACCATCTTGATCTTGATAGCAAAGAAGTCCTTGAAAATGCCTTAATCGACTATCCAGGGACACTTTTATTTGTTTCCCATGACAGATATTTTATCAATCGGATTGCAACGAAGGTGATTGAGCTGAGCCACGAGGGGAGCACTGAGTTTCTTGGAGATTATGATTATTACGTCGAGAAGAAATTGGAACAGGAAGAACTCGCTGCTATTGAGCTTGCCTCTCTCGAGAAAAAGGCTGCCGCTGCTGACCGTTCAGAAAAAGTAAGTTATCAACAAGATAAGGAAAGTAAGAAGCTGGAACGTCAGCGGAAACGCAAGCTGGAAGAAATTGAACAGCGAATTGAAGAATTGGAAGCGCAAATTCAAGAGTATGAACAGCTTTTATGCGATCCTGAGATTTTTCAGGATCATCAAAAGGTAATGGAGATTACCCAAAGCAATAAAAAGACAAAGGCCCAGCTTGATCAGTTAATGGATGAATGGGCTGAGCTGGCGGAATAACTTATCTATTTGACGGCTGCCGAACCCGCCTTTTCTGGTATGGCAGCTTTTTTTAATGATAAAAAATTATGCTGTAACCTTCAAAATATCTTTTCCACAATTTTATCCACATGAAGAATAGCTAACTCATAAACATGATTTAACTTTTCCACATTATCCACAAAAATATCTGTTTTTATCCACATTATCCACAATTATTGAATGAATTACCCACAATTGGATTATTACATAAGCGACTTATCCACATTTTTTATGTTTTTCTCCAATTTAATCAATCGTTTAATTAAGGGCACATTAGCCAGTTTTAATTAAACGATTGGTTAAATGAAAACTCGTCGACTGGCGAGTCCTTAAGGACGAAGGCAGAGGCGTAGTTGAATTTATGCGACATAAGGAGGTATAAAATTTAGGAAAATTTTATACCTCCTTATTAGCTAAAAAAATAACCCTCCAAAAAAAGGAGGGCCCAGTTTTAATTAAATATCTCAATTTCAAGTCCAGGAATCGCATTAAGAGACAAATCCGCTCTGACTCCTTTTTCAAACATTACACTGCCGGCTGCCGCAATCATGGCAGCATTATCGGTGCAAAATGATAACGGCGGTATCACTAATTCCACATCCAAGCCGGAAAAGGCTTCCTCTAAAGCACTTCTAAGACCTTTGTTTGCGGCCACCCCACCGGCTACTAACACCTGTTTTACTCCATATTCCGCAACGGCATCGACGGTTTTTTTCACTAAGACATCGACTACACTTGCCTGAAAGCTCGCAGCTAAATCCTCTGGGGCAATCGCTTCACCGCGCTGCTCAGCATTGTGGACAGTGTTAATAACAGCTGATTTTAACCCGCTGAAGCTAAAGTCATAAGAGCCTTCAAGCCAGGGCCGTGGCAAATCAATCACCGGGCTGCCTTCGTGAGCCAAACGATCAATATGCGGACCCCCAGGATACGGCATATTTAATACCCTGGCTACCTTGTCATAGGCCTCGCCGGCAGCGTCATCGCGCGTTTCCCCAATCACCTCAAAATGACCATGTTCCTTCATATAGACCAGCTCTGTATGTCCCCCTGAGACGACCAGGGCTAAGAGTGGAAACTGCAGTTCTGTTACCAGCCGATTGGCATAAATATGCCCGGCAATATGATGGACTGGCACAAGCGGTTTTTGATGCGCAAAGGCCAGCGCTTTCGCCGCATTAACCCCTATTAAGAGAGCACCTACCAAACCCGGGCCTTCAGTAACAGCAATTGCATCAATTTCTGACATTGTGACATTTGCCTGCTTAAGCGCCGCTTCGATCACAATCGTTATTTGTTCAACATGATGTCTGGAGGCAATCTCCGGGACAACCCCTCCAAAGCGTTTATGGCTTTCAATTTGCGATGCTACAACGTTCGCGATAATTTCGCGGCCATTCTTTGTAATCGCCGCTGCCGTTTCATCGCAGCTTGTTTCAATTCCTAAAATTAACAAATCCTTTTTCATACGTTCACCCACATTACTAAGGCGTCTTCTTGATTATCCGAATAATAATTTTTCCGAATGCCGCCATTTTGGAATCCCATTTTTCGATACAGCGATTGAGCGATATGATTCGTCACCCTCACTTCCAGTGTCATTGTCCGGACTCCTTTAAGACGGGCAAGTTCCATTAAATAGCGCATCATCGCGTCACCAAGTTTTTTTCCGCGATATTCCGGGAGGATGGCAACATTCGTCACATGTGCTTCATCCACAATCATCCATGCTCCGCAGTAACCAACTACCCTTTTGTCATGTTCAATGACAATGTAAACCGCAAATTGGTTATTGTGTAATTCATTATAAAAAGCCTCCCTGCTCCACGGCAGCGTGAAAGAAGCATGTTCCACCTCTAAAACCTGGTCAATATCATCTTCTCGCATATAGCGAAATACATATGAATCGTCCATTTCTCATTTCCTATCCATTTAAAGTTTTTCCTTGTTTCTCCAGCCACTTTGCTTCGGCCTCCGCTAAGCGAATATAGTTAGGCACAAAAGTATGCACATCCTCACCCGGCTTATCTTTTCCTAACCATGCTAGCTCAGCAGGACGGGGATTTTGTTCAGTTGGATTTGCAAAAATCGCCTTTGACCCCAATCTTTCTTCAAATACCTTGCGATGAAGCGGCACATCATTACCGACAAACAAAACAGCTTGGCCTAGTTGCGCTAATTTGGGTGCCCAATCTACAGCCATTGCTAACTGATCTGGTTCAACGGTGGTAAGTCTACCATTTTCAAAACGGTACAACCCTGTATAGACTTGTCCCCTTCTAGCGTCAAATATAGGTGACACATAGCCTTCAAAGCGTCTTGCCGGCGCGGCTGCCAATACCTCCAGGCTGGAAATGCCGACAAGAGGAATATTTAACGACCACGCTAATGTTTTCGCAATGGTTACGCCAATTCTTACTCCAGTATAAGAGCCTGGACCCTTGGCGACCACAATTTTTGTCAAATCTGTCGGCTGCTTTTCACAATCCTCCATGAGTGTCTGAATCGCCGGCATGATCCGAATGGAGTGATTCTTTTTTAAATTGGTAATATATTCACCAATTACTTGATCTTCCTGTAAAAGCGCTACCCCCAACGGATTATTGGAAGTATCGATCGCTAAAATCGTCATTGAAAAATCTCCTTACATAATTGCTCATATCTTCGGCCTTTGGGAATGAGGACGATGGTTCGCTGTTCGCCTTCATGATGATATAAATAAACCGTTAACAGCTCATTAGGCAGCTGCTCTTTGATGACATGGGCCCATTCCACTACAGTGACACCATGACCTTCAAAGTATTCATCAAATCCCAAATCCTCCAATGAATCTTCTACCCGATAGACATCCATATGATATAAAGGGAGCCTCCCCTGATACTCTTTTATAATGGTAAAAGTGGGGCTGTTAACAGTCCTCTTAATATCCAAACCTTTAGCAATACCTTTTGTAAAAGTAGTTTTGCCTGCCCCTAAATCGCCTTCAAGGGCAATCACATCACCCGGCTGCAAATGGGCGGCAATTCTTTCTGCAAATTCACTGGTTTCCTCTGAATTATTTGTTTTTAGTTCATACTGGGCCATCTAATCACCTATTTTACTGTAAAAAATCTTTATCTTCATTTTACCTTATTTTTATACAAAAAAACCTTAGGATGTTTCCTAAGGGAACGTATTTGATATGTAGTCTTTTAGTTAGCGAACATAAAAAAAGCCGAAACATCGTTTCGTGCTGACTATTTTTTGAAGATGGCGGTCTGGACGGGACTCGAACCCGCGACCTCCTGCGTGACAGGCAGGCATTCTAACCAGCTGAACTACCAGACCAGATTGCGGGGGCAGGATTTGAACCTGCGACCTTCGGGTTATGAGCCCGACGAGCTACCGGACTGCTCCACCCCGCGATAATAATAAGATATAAAATTTTCCTATGCCCCATGCATAAGGACTGTCCCTTCCTCTACCAGCTTATTCAGAGGAGCTAATGCGTCGGGACAACTCGGAGTTTATTCATTGAAGCAACGCTCGTTGCTCCACCCCGCGATAATAGAAAAATATTGTTTTATTAAAACAGCCCGGCAGCGTCCTACTCTCACAGGGGCGCGTGCCCCAACTACCATCGGCGCTGAGAAGCTTAACTTCCGTGTTCGGTATGGGAACGGGTGTGACCTTCTCGCCATCACCGCCGGACTATTTAATT
>NZ_JAESWB010000210.1 GCF_016765675.1 Neobacillus paridis | reverse complement strand
TTATATCGAAATTGCGTTTTCTTGATACCGTCCTGAGCATTTGCGGAAAGCACGATCATGCTGGAGGCTTTATTACGAAAGTCAACAGTACTTAAATCCACTGTCCCGGTCACCGTGACAGATCGCCCCTTGTATTCAAGGTCTTCATAGAGAATTGCGTAATAACCTGGATTCAGCACCAGCCTGGCTATTCTGTCATTCGCTTCGATGCTGTCCGAGTCAAAGCCGACTTGAAAGTCCATACTCCAATTGCGGAGATCATACCTTCCTATGCCAAGGCCCATTTGTGCCGGAGATGCCTCAGAGGAATACGCCATCCCCGCACTGCCGCTGGTAGGCTGCATCGAGGCTGGTTGCCAAGTGCTTGTCAATTGCCCTTTCCGATCGTAATTAAACTCGGTGTAGGCCTGTCTGCTCACGCCAGACAAGGTTTGGGATTGTCTGACAAGCTGACCCATTGCGTCATAGGATTTGTATTCAATATTGCCAAGCGGATCGATAGCTTGAATTGCATTTCCGGCGTTGTCGTAGACTATTCTGCGAATACGGTCATTTGAGTCGCTGCTGACGCTGTAGGAATAGGCTGAGAGATCCGCCGCACTATTGAGACGTTCTGTCTGCTGATCTATTTCACCAAAAAGATTGCGCGAAAATTCAGTGAGCGGGACAAAGCTGGGTGTGTCCTGAATCACCAGATCGCCTTGAACAGTGCGAATCGCGCGGGTGGGTTCGGCGATGGCCT
>NZ_JAESWB010000021.1 GCF_016765675.1 Neobacillus paridis | reverse complement strand
CGTTCCTCAAAGCCCTGCCTGGCGAGCCAGGTGACCCGCGCCAGAACTGGAAGCGCCGGCGCGACCGCGCCATGCTCGTGCTGGCCATCGGCGCCGGCCTGAAGGTCTCCGAGATCCGCGGCCTCTACATCGAAAACATCGGCCAGCCGCTTAAGGATGGGTCCATCACCGTTGCCGTCAATCCAGCCGCCACGGATGGCACCAGCCTGCCGCATGACACGATTCTGCGCCAGGAGTATGTCTCCTACCTGCAGCCGTGGATGAAAGAGCGCGCCGGCCTCGATGTGCCGGGCAAGCTGCTTTTCCCTGCCGGGTTGAGAAAGGACGAAAAACTCGACCAGGCCACGCTCTACCGCCAGATCAAGGCGGCCTTTGAACGGGCCGACATGACCTCGATCGACCACCAGGGTGGCCGCACCTTGCGCAACACCTTTGCCGTACGCGAGCTGGCGCTGGGAACCACCGTAGAGCAGCTATATGACCTGATGGGCCACCGTGACATCAAAACGACCGAG
>NZ_JAESWB010000209.1 GCF_016765675.1 Neobacillus paridis | reverse complement strand
GTCACCGGCTTTTCGGAAATCAGGCTGATCGTCCCCTTGACCCGCGGATCGATCAGGAAATTGGTCCCGGTGTAGTGCCCGACCGCCTTGACCACGGATTCGATGTCGGCGCCGACGAAATTGAGCACCGCCTCGTTGCGGGACGGGTCCTGCGCGCGCGCCGGGGCCATGCCGGCCAGAAGGCTCATCACGAGCGTGGCGGCGCCAGCGCGGCGCCAGGTTGCCTTGGTCGGCAGGCATTTTGCCAGTGGAAAGATTTTTTTCATTTGAATTCGAGTGAGATGTAATCCTTGCCGCCTTCGGTACGACGTTGTCCGAGCAGGTTCAACAGATTCGCCAGCCTTTGCTCCTGCCCTAGCGCCGCCTCGGCCCTGCCGGAAAACTGCATTCTGCCGCGGTCAAGCCGGCCGGCGCCGCTCAACAGCAGCGGGCCGCGCAGGGAGTTCAGTTGCAATTGCGCCTGCTGGCCGCGCCATTCCAGTGTCATTCGGTAAGCGCCCAGCGGCTTGATCGGCGACAGCCGGGATGCAATATCGTCCAGCGT
>NZ_JAESWB010000208.1 GCF_016765675.1 Neobacillus paridis | reverse complement strand
ATAAGGAATTTCAGCAGAGACAATTGCACGCTCCCCTTCCAACTTTGAACGGCCATAAACATTCAATGGATTAGTGGGATCACTTTCCTTATAAGCCCCTGACTTTCTTCCGTCAAATACATAATCCGTGGAGTAATGGACCAACGCAGCGCCCACTTTACGGGCTTCCTCCGCGAGGATGCCAGGCGCTTCAGCGTTGATCCGCATGGCAAGCTCCGGTTCGGACTCGGCTTTGTCTACTGCCGTGTACGCCGCCGCATTAACAATAAGGTCAGGTTTGAATTCACTTACCACGGAACGGATGTCGTCAAAATTAGACAAATCCAATTCGGCCCGATCGGTTGCCCAGATTGTGCCTAACCCTTGAAAGCTGCGTTCAAGTTCGTAGCCAACTTGTCCGTTTTTTCCCGTAATCAAGATTTTCATGAAAACACTTCCGCCTCGCTCAGATTTTTTCCGGAAAGATCCNTTATTCGACAAAATAGGCGTAAGTGTGGGCCATTCAATGCCGATTTGCGGGTCATTCCATTGTATGGTCCTCTCGTATTCCGGCGCCCAGTAATCAGTCGTCTTATACAAGAACTCGGCATGGTCACTTAATGTAAGAAATCCATGCGCGAATCCAGGAGGGATCCAAAGCTGCTTTCGATTCTCAGCAGACAGGTGGACTCCCAACCATTTACCAAAATAGGCTGACGATTTTCGAAGGTCGACCACGACGTCGAAAACCTCGCCTTGAACTACACGGACCAGTTTTCCTTGCGCCTGAGAGATTTGGTAGTGCAGTCCACGAAGAACATTTTTTTTGGAACGAGAGTGGTTATCCTGCACAAATTGGTAATCGGAACCAACAACAGATTTAAATTTATTTTCGTTAAAGCTCTCAAAAAAAAATCCGCGATCGTCCTCGAAAACTTTTGGCTCAATAATCAGCACATCAGGAATAGATGTATTTACTATATTCATATCATTTAGATTAAAATG
>NZ_JAESWB010000207.1 GCF_016765675.1 Neobacillus paridis | reverse complement strand
CACCCACCTTGAACACTTCCGTCGTCATCACTTCTTCCGTGGCAACGCTGCCATTGTCATAGCGCAGCTGCAGGCGGGCGATCGCGTCTGCCGATGGCGGCATCTCCACGCCGATCACCATGGCATTGCGCACCACCGTGGTTCCCTGCGTCGAGGATGTGGAAGGCAGGCCGGGATCGCCGGCGCAACCCGACATTGCGGCGAGGGCCAGGCTGATGCCCAGTATCTTGCGCATGCTGTTCTCCCTGTATGTGCGTGGTCAGAAACGGTAACCGAAGGCTTGCTCGAAGCGCTCTTCGATCTCGGCCAGCGACGGCGCATGATTCTGGCCGCCCTGATGGATGATCTTGATTGCGCCCATCAGGCTGGCAATGCGGCCCGTGGTTTCCCAATCGTAGCCACGCGACAGGCCATGCATCATGCCGGCGCGGAAGGCGTCGCCGCAGCCAGTGGGGTCGACCACTTTCTCGACCGGCACGCAGGGTATGTCGATGCGCTTGCCGCCGGTATGGATTTCAGAGCCGTGCTCGCCGCGGGTCACCACCAGCGCGTCCACCTTG
>NZ_JAESWB010000206.1 GCF_016765675.1 Neobacillus paridis | reverse complement strand
GAACAAATGCGACCTGTCAGCCCACAGCCCACTTGACGGCATGACACCCGAGATGCGTTTTACGCTAACCACCGGCCGGCCATGCTACGGCCAGCGCAGGGAATAAATAACGCCAACTCTTGGCAAAGCTCCAGCTAGGACCCAACGATTTCTGTCCAGACCAACGAGGCCATTCTAGCGCTCTCCCTCACTCCCGGGAACTGGAGCGTCGCAAGTCTATCTTAAAAGACCACGGGCGCAAGGCCTTCGCCGTACGAGGCCCCATTGAAGATGCAAGAGATAAGAGGAAAAAGGCTCTATTGAATTTCGAGTGGGTTATGCGGCATGTGGGTTGATTTTTGTGAAGTCGAGTTTTCCGGCGATCAAGAAGAGCACGGTGCGCATGGTTGTAAATCGCACGAAGCCGCGGGCCTTGCGTTTGGCCGCCTGGAACAAGCCGTTGATCGCTTCGATAAAGCCATTGGTTTGGCGTGTTTGCGTCCATGCAACGATGCCGTCAAAGTGATTGCGAATCATTTTTGCCACGTCCTTCATCGGCTCGACTTTGGAGCGCATTACGTTGGTACACCATTGGGCCAACATGGCAGAGACGACATGGATCTGCTTGCGATCGAGGATGTCGCGCAACTGCTCGCGATACAGCCAGGCGCGCGCAGTACGCTTGCTGGTGAAGCGGGCCACCAGCGCATCCAGATCGCGTTGCTGCTCGACGTGCAGTTTGTTGCGGTCCTTGAGCAAGGTCCAGCGTAATCCTTTCAGGTCAGGATCGGTCTTTTGTTCAAGGCGGCGCATCGTGTCGAGAGCGGCCGAGGCATGTGCAATCACATGAAACTTGTCGAACGTCACGCGGGCCGCGGGCAAATGGGTAGCCACGCCCTTGATGAAGGCGGGCGACATGTCGATGCTGGCCGAGGCGATCTGCTGCGGATCGGCCCCGTGCTCGCGCAAGTGCTGTGCAAACTCGGCGACGGTGTTGCTATTGCGCTCGGGGGTGACAAAAATCACGCGCCGCGCAGCCATGTCGGCCACCAGCGTCAGATAGTTGTGGCCGCGCCGGGACGAGGTTTCATCAATGGCAACGGCCGATACCTGCGACAGGTCGGCTGCATCGGTCGCCAGTTCCACGTAGCGCGAGCAGATCGCATGGACCCGATGCCAGGACAGGCCAACCAGGCGCGCCACGGCGGCAAAGGGCATTTGCTGGCACATCGCCAGCACCAGCGCCTCGAACAACAGTGTGAACCCGTCGAGCCGGCCAACCCATTCCGGCTCGACCAGACGCACCTTGCCGTCGGGAAGGCGCACGCGCGGCACCCGCACTTCCAGGTAGCACTCGTGCTGAAAGAAATTGAGGTGGCGCAGCCGCTTGATCTGGGTGTCGTGCACTGGATGTTCGCCGGGGGCATCCGCATGCGCGAAGCGGCTGCCGGCCACAAAATCCACACCAATCGTTAATTGGCGACGGGCTTCATCAAAATTCACGCTCTGGACGAACCAGGGAGCCTTGATACCCAAGGCGGCTTCAAACAGTTGACTGGTCATGATTGCTATCGGGTTGGCATGGCTGAGTCCGTCATTCTGCCGGANTTGGCATGGCTGAGTCCGTCATTCTGCCGGACTCAGCCAGTCCAAGCATAACTGGTTAAATTGCCGCATCAAGGGTGCGCTGCGCCGGGCTACGCCCGCCCTTGACCCGGCAATTTAACCCACTCAGATTTCAATAGAGGCAGGAAAAAGAATGCAAAAACGCAAATTAGGGCAACAGGGACTGGAAGTTTCGGCGCTTGGCCTGGGCTGCATGGGTATGTCCGAGTTCTATGGACAGGGTGATGAAACCGAATCGATTGCGACAATCCACCGTTCGCTTGAACTTGGTATCAACTTCATCGACACTGCCGACATGTACGGCCCATTCACCAACGAAATACTGGTCGGCCAGGCAATCCGCGAGCGGCGTGATGAAGTGATTCTTGCAACGAAGTTCGGCAATGTACGGGGACCAAATGGAGAATTCCTCGGGATTCGCGGCGATGCAGAATATGTTCGCCAGGCTTGCGATGCCTCCCTGAGTCGTCTGGGCGTGGACCATATCGATCTCTATTATCAGCACCGGGTCGATCCTGGCGTGCCGATCG
>NZ_JAESWB010000205.1 GCF_016765675.1 Neobacillus paridis | reverse complement strand
ACAAGGTTGGCCAGGTCAGCGCCCGAAAAACCTGGTGTGCCGCGGGCGAGCACGTCAGCCTTGACGTCAGGCGCGATCGGCACCTTGCGCATGTGAACATAAAGAATCTGCTCACGGCCGCGAATGTCTGGCAGGCCAACGACCACCTGCCTGTCGAAACGACCCGGACGCAGCAGGGCCTTGTCCAGCACATCCGCGCGGTTGGTGGCAGCAATGACGATGACGCCGGCATTGGCTTCAAAACCGTCCATTTCCACCAGCAACTGGTTCAGCGTTTGTTCACGCTCATCGTTTCCGCCACCCATTCCAGCACCACGATGACGGCCAACCGCATCGATTTCGTCAATGAAAATGATGCAGGGAGAATGCTTCTTTGCGTTCTCGAACATGTCACGAACGCGTGACGCACCCACGCCGACGAACATCTCGACAAAATCAGAACCGGAAATCGTGAAGAACGGGACTTTTGCTTCGCCAGCGATGGCACGGGCGAGCAGCGTCTTACCCGTACCCGGAGGGCCAACCATCAGCACGCCGCGTGGAATACGGCCACCCAGTTTCTGGAACTTGGTTGGATCACGCAGGAAATCCACCAACTCTT
>NZ_JAESWB010000204.1 GCF_016765675.1 Neobacillus paridis | reverse complement strand
CTGGGCGCATGTGCGCCGGAAGTTCTACGACATCAGCCAGTCGCATCCATCGCCTATTGCCGGCGAGGCGCTCCGGCGCATAGGTATGCTGTATGCGATCGAAGCCCAGATTCGCGGCCAGCCAGTTGAGCGGCGGCGTGAAATTCGCATCGCGCAAACCCAGCCGCTGCTCGATGACATGCGCCGCTGGTTGAACAGCTTGCTGCCAACGCTGTCGGCGAAAGCGCCATTGGCCGGAGCAATTCAATATGCGTTCAACCGGTGGGATGCATTGAACGTCTTCGCCAGGGATGGTTGCGTGGAAATCGACAACAATGCCGTGGAGCGGGCGTTGCGAGCGGTGTCGCTGGGACGCAAGAACTTCATGTTCGCCGGGTCGGATGCGGGCGGACATCGTGCCGCTGCCATGTATAGCCTGATTGGTTCGGCCAAACTCAACGGCCTCGATCCCGAAGCCTACCTGCGCTGTGTGCTGTCGCAGATCGCCGAGCATCCAGTGAACCGGGTTGAGGAACTGCT
>NZ_JAESWB010000203.1 GCF_016765675.1 Neobacillus paridis | reverse complement strand
TTGTTGTGCACCGGCGCCACTGGCGAGTTGATCGGGATCTCGTGGAAGTTCACGCCGCCCAGGCGGGTGATCTGGGTATCGAGATAGGAATGGATGCGGCCATGCAGCAGCGGATCATTGCTGAAGTCGATGCCCGGCACCACGTGGGCGACGCAGAAGGCCACCTGCTCGGTCTCGGCGAAGAAGTTGTCCGGATTGCGGTTCAACACCATCTTGCCCACCGGTGTCAGCGGCACCAGTTCCTCGGGAATGATCTTGGTCGAGTCCAGCACGTCGAAGCCGAAGCCGGCGGCTTGTTCCTCGGTAAAGATCTGCAACGCCAGCTCGTATTCCGGGAAGGCGCCGGCTTCGATCGCTTCCCACAGGTCGCGGCGATGGAAGTCGGGGTCGGCGCCGGAAATCTTGACCGCTTCTTCCCAGACCAGCGAGCGGGTGCCGGCAAGCGGCGTCCAGTGGAATTTCACGAATACCGACTGGCCCTCGGCATTGACCATGCGGTAGGTATGCACGCCAAAGCCCTGCATCATGCGG
>NZ_JAESWB010000202.1 GCF_016765675.1 Neobacillus paridis | reverse complement strand
GGAAACCCACCAGATCGGCGCCTCCGGTTCCGATGTGCTGATCAAGGTGCTGGAAACCGACATCAGCCCGGAACTGGTGCCCGGCAAGTCAGCCGACGCGCCAGACCAGAAGACCGAAAACGTCATCGGCCCCTACGAGCTTCAGGATTTCAACCTCTACTACACCCTGCGCTTCGGACTCACCCCGACCAAGGTAGCCTTCCTGGCGCTGTCGGCCTGGGGCGACCGTGATGCGGGAAGCTGGCCCGAAGGGCCGCATGTGGCGCGCAACCAGTACAGCCTGGCCGATATCAAGAAAAACCTCGGCATTTTCCTGTATCGCTTCTTCAAGACCAGCCAGTTCAAGCGCTCATGCATTCCGAACGGACCCAAGGTCGGCTCGGGCGGATCGCTGTCCCCACGCGGCGACTGGCGCGCGCCCAGCGACTCCGAAGCCACGGTCTGGATGGAGGAGCTGAAAAATATTCCGGGACAATAAGCGCTTCGGTTGCGCCGCCAGACTTATTTATCGGAGAGAATTGCAGGGCGTCGGCTATAC
>NZ_JAESWB010000201.1 GCF_016765675.1 Neobacillus paridis | reverse complement strand
GCTTCCAGGCTGCGGTAGAACTTGAAGAATTCCGGATTCTGACCAAATGCCTCGGCATAGATCTGCGAGGCCTTGGCATCGCCATCGCCCCGGATCGATTCGGCATCGCGGTAGGCTTCCGCCAGTATCACCGTGCGCTGACGGTCGGCATCGGCACGAATCTTTTCTGACTCGGCAGCACCGGTGGAGCGCAGTTCATTGGCAACGCGGGCACGCTCGGACTTCATACGTTCATAGACCGAATTATTGATCTGCTCGACGTAATCGACCCGTTTCAGGCGTACGTCGAGGATCTCGCCGCCAATCTGCTTTGCCTCATCCGACACCTTGGTGCGGATCGCATCCATCACCTTGCCACGCTCTCCGGAGATGACTTCGCGAACCGTGCGCTTGGTAATCTCCTCGTTCAATGCGGCCTTGATGATCTGCGCCATGCGGTCTTGTGCCCGGCGCTCGTCGCCACCAAAGCTGACGAAGTACAGGCGCGGATCAGTGATGCGGTATTTCACGAAGGCATCGACCAGGATGTTTTTCTTTTCAGCAGTAATGAAACGGTCTGCCTCCGGCGTATCCAGGGTCAGGATGCGCTTGTCCAGGAATA
>NZ_JAESWB010000200.1 GCF_016765675.1 Neobacillus paridis | reverse complement strand
CTTATCTACATGTGTAAATAAGAGTCATCCGGTATTAGCTCCGGTTTCCCGAAGTTATCCCAGTCTTACAGGCAGGTTGCCCACGTGTTACTCACCCGTCCGCCGCTAACCTTTAGGAGCAAGCTCCCAAAGGTTCGCTCGACTTGCATGTATTAGGCACGCCGCCAGCGTTCGTCCTGAGCCAGGATCAAACTCTCCAATAAAGTTCGAGTTGATTAGCTCATAAAACTTAACGTTGGCTTCATTTCGTTAGAAATGAATGATTATTGTTGTCCAGCTACAGCGCCCTAGCACCTAGTGTCCTTCGCACTCCGCCCTACGATAAGTCAACATCGAATTGCCTTCGGCTTCTTCGTGTTTCCTTTATCTCAGTTGGAGCACTCTAGGCCATACGGTGCTGACCAGGGTGCTTTCGCTTTTCTATGTTGACGTTTTTGTTTGTTTAGTTTTCAAAGAACGATCATCGCTCAAAAGCGACTTTCTTATGTTAACAAGAATGATAGTCTTTGTCAACATATTTTTATAATTTTGGTGGAGCCTAGCGGGATCGAACCGCTGACCTCCTGCGTGCAAAGCAGGCGCTCTCCCAGCTGAGCTAAGGCCCCCAAACTAAAAAATGGTCGGGAAAACAGGATTCGAACCTGCGACCCCTTGGTCCCAAACCAAGTGCTCTACCAAGCTGAGCTATTTCCCGTTAATATGGCGCGCCCGATAGGAGTCGAACCCATAACCTTCTGATCCGTAGTCAGACGCTCTATCCAATTGAGCTACGGGCGCATTATTAACATGGTGCCGAGGACCGGAATCGAACCGGTACGGTAGTCACCTACCGCAGGATTTTAAGTCCTGTGCGTCTGCCAGTTCCGCCACCCCGGCAAATCTGGAGCGGAAGACGGGATTCGAACCCGCGACCCCCACCTTGGCAAGGTGGTGTTCTACCACTGAACTACTTCCGCATATTAAATGGTGCGGGTGAAGGGAGTCGAACCCCCACGCCTTACGGCGCCAGATCCTAAGTCTGGTGCGTCTGCCAATTCCGCCACACCCGCATTATTAAATGGTGAGCCATGAAGGACTCGAACCTTCGACCCTCTGATTAAAAGTCAGATGCTCTACCGACTGAGCTAATGGCTCATACTGTTTAACCTTTTGTCGATTGCTTTTAATGGTGGGCCATGAAGGACTCGAACCTTCGACCCTCTGATTAAGAGTCAGATGCTCTACCAACTAAGCTAATGGCCCATTATCAACAAATTGATAAAAGAGGCAAAAGGTGCCGGCCAGAGGACTTGAACCCCCAACCTACTGATTACAAGTCAGTTGCTCTACCAATTGAGCTAGGCCGGCAAAGAAATAAAATATGGTGGAGGATGACGGGATCGAACCGCCGACCCTCTGCTTGTAAGGCAGATGCTCTCCCAGCTGAGCTAATCCTCCATTACTTTATGCCCGGCAGCGTCCTACTCTCACAGGGGCGCGTGCCCCAACTACCATCGGCGCTGAGAAGCTTAACTTCCGTGTTCGGTATGGGAACGGGTGTGACCTTCTCGCCATCACCGCCGGACTATTTAATTTGAGGTTCATTCCCTCAAAACTAGATAATGCTGAAGAAGTGTAAGAACGAGATCATTTATAAATTGTCCAGCTCCAGCGTCCAGCAACTAGTGTCTTTCGGTCTTTTCCCTACGATAAGTCAACATCGAATCGTTTCACTCTTCGTGTTTCCTTTATCTCAGTCAAAGCCCTCCAAGCCATACGTTGC
>NZ_JAESWB010000020.1 GCF_016765675.1 Neobacillus paridis | reverse complement strand
GAAAGTGGCGCCCAAGTAATTACAGACGCTTTATTTCAACGCTTCCTCCAGGGTGAGATACCAGATGACCATAACGATCAGCTTCAAATTGCCGAGACTTGTTTAAACCATCGTTTTTCATCCTCGCTTGCCTGGCTTTTCGTCAAAACGGAAATGACTGAGTTTATATACCGCGACTTGCCCCAACAAGATCGTCTTTTAACGTTAGCGCACTCACTGAGATACCCAGGACTTCCACTAAACTCGCTCGTTCTCGAAATGAATCGTTTCACTATTTATGACCTTTCAGATATTGGCAGTGAAATAGATATANTCAGATATTGGCAGTGAAATAGATATAAGCGATTCCTTGAAGAAAATAAATCTCTCTAATACAGTCATACACGAAATTACACTTGAATTCTTCAAAAAGCTTAAAGGCCCAAACGGAGATATTGTCATCACTGGGGGCGTATTGGAAACCACTCCGCCCAATACTCCATCAGTTTCGATGGAAAAAACACTTTCAGCGGCGATATTCAGCCCCAAAATGGGAGAAGCAACCTCACGAGCCCAACTGAAAATTCAGCAAAAGAAAGCGATATCGGCAATAGAAGACACGCGTGGCATTAAGATGGAGAACCTGTCGAAAGTGCGGGTGCCTGACATTTCAGAATTTTCGCAAGCGGTACAAAAGGCCTTGAAATCCTTCTTTCAAATAGCCTACGAGATACCGTATTTCATGCTGCACACCACTTTCTCATTAAACATGAGCAAGATTCTTTCAATAGGTAGCTTGAC
>NZ_JAESWB010000002.1 GCF_016765675.1 Neobacillus paridis | reverse complement strand
GTTTTCTGCAAGCGCAACGGCACTGCCTTTACTCTGACTCGTTTACTGTCTTCCGACGGTGCGCCGAACATATCCGTTTGCACGTTCATGGTCGCTACTGACTGCATTCCCTTCATGTGTTTCTCCCTGATTGGTGTGCCCTTGCGAGGGGCGTTCACTGAGTTGATTGCCAAAGCCTGTTTTCCGGTTTTCCGGAGTCGGCCTGGTGCTAGTGATGAGTCACACAGGAATGGAAATGCAAAAGGTGGACAGGGAGAGGCGAGCGAAGAGCGGCGAACCTCGCCTGCCGAAGAATGGGATGGGATGCGGGAACCAGCTCGCGCGCGGTCTTGTCAGCTTAAGTCTGGGTCCAGGACTTCCCTACCTCAACATACTGCCGGATGCCGGCACATCGGGAAATGAGCGCACATGCCCAAATATGGGCCTGAACGTATTTGCGGCCATGAGCACGGTGCAGGTTACTAGCCCAAGGCACGTTCACTTGTACCTCAGGCGAAAGAAAACTATGACCGTGAAGAAGCCGCCAAACAAAAAGCCTACCTGGGAACAGGTAGGCTTTGAGATTGCAGTTGGTGGATAGCTCAGTCAGAGGCTGAGGTTATTCATCTTTGAGTGCGAAGTAGGTTCCAACAGAGAAGAACACAGCTATGCCAATCAGAAAGTAATCAAGCGGACTCATGGTTTCTCCTTTCGGCTGGTATCGACATCCGAGGCTTTCGGTACCTTGGACATCACTATAGAACAAAGTATAACCAGAAATAGCCCTAATAGTCCCACCTTCAACGCATC
>NZ_JAESWB010000199.1 GCF_016765675.1 Neobacillus paridis | reverse complement strand
TGTTCATGCAGCTGACACGCCAGGCCGAGCTGAAGCGCGGGATCGGGCGCGGTGAACTGGTGCTGCACTATCAGCCAAGAGTGAGGGGCGACACCGGAGAGATCACCAGCATGGAAGCGCTGGTGCGCTGGAATCATCCGGAAAGAGGCCTGATACCGCCGGTCGAGTTCATTCCGATGGCCGAAAAGGCCGGGCTGATCGTGGCGTTGGGCGAAGAAGTGATCCGCATGGCCTGCCTGCAGCAGGCGCGGTGGAAGGAAGAAGGACTGGATGTCGTACCGGTTTCCGTCAATGTCGCGGCACAACAGATCGACGCCGGCACCGTGAGCGCCATCCTGGATAGCGCCCTGGCGGGCAACGGCCTGGATGCCAGTCTGATTGAAGTGGAAATTACCGAGTCCGCCACGATTGCCGAAGATGGACAGGCGGTGGAAGAACTGAAAGCCATCCAAAGGACTGGGATCAAGCTGTACGTGGACGACTTTGGCACCGGCTATTCATGCCTGGCGCAGCTGAAGCGTCTGGACATGGATGGTTTGAAGGTCGACCGCGCCTTCACGTCGCAAATGCTCCACAGCCCTGCGGATGCCGCATTGTTCGAGGCGATTGTCTCGATGGCGCATGCGCTG
>NZ_JAESWB010000198.1 GCF_016765675.1 Neobacillus paridis | reverse complement strand
CTCTGTCCATAGCCACCTGCCACGCTACTGGCGGCACCAAGATCCTCTTCCTCGCGCATGCTGGATTTATTCAAAGGCGTCGAGGCCAGGGAGGAAACGTAGTAGATTTTTTTTAATTTTTCACTAACTGCCAAACGCAAGAGTTCATGTGTTGCGCCAACATTTACTGCCCGTAATTCAGGATAGGGCTTTATAAAATTCACTACTGCGCCATTGTGAAAAATGATGCCGATTTTCTTGGCAAGCTGTAAAAACTTTTCTGGCGGCAAACCCAATTGATCTTGCTGAAGATCGCCAGGAACAACCTCGACACGGGTGGACAAATTTTCGGTGGGAAGACCGTACGCCGTTAAATTGTCATGCAGGCGTCGTAAGCCATCTTCTGTGTCCTTGCAGCGCACCAGACATGTAATCCGGGCGTCAGATTGCCTCATGAAGTTATGCAATAAATAAGCGCCCAAAAAGCCGGTTGCACCAGTCAGCAAAATTTGCTGGCTATCCCCTGCCGGTTGCCCGGGGCGCGGCGCGATGT
>NZ_JAESWB010000197.1 GCF_016765675.1 Neobacillus paridis | reverse complement strand
CGCGCACGCCGACATTGACCACCTTGGTGTGAAATGGTGCGTACTGGTCGGAGATGTGGGTGTAAAAAGTCCGTCCTGGGCTACTGCCGTATTTCGGGTTGATGTGCCCGGTACTCTCGGCCTTGTTCCCGGTTCGGAAGTTCTGCCCGTCCGTTGATGACGTGGTGCCGTCGCCCCAATGCCCGGCGAACGGATGCCGGAACTGCGCATTGACCAGTTCGGACAGCTAGATCCGCAGCTTGGGAACCGCAGCCAGGCACGCGAGAGTCCCATAGCATAAATGGCGTGCAGGTCTCAGCCTCAGACGATGACCCGACTCCATCCGCCGTATTGCGCCTTGACGGGTCCCCGGCGCAGACTCAGGGCCACGATTGCCAACCCCGAGGCCACACTGGCTGCATCGGTGACAGAGGAGGCGTCCGCCATCAGCGGCAGGAACACGAGTGCAAGTCCGATCGGAACGTTGACGTAGCGCACCGTACGAGCCACTTCGGCTGCAGCAATGGATACGACCGTCAGCGCCAAACATCCCGCTATGTGATGTGCGTGAGCCACGAATCCTCCTGCGCCAAGGGTGACCGGGCTAAAAAGCAATGCCAAGCCGATCATTGCAACGAGCGCGAGGTTCCATGGCAGGTTGACACCTCCCCCGACTATGTCGCAAATGACGGCTTTTGGAGAGCGGTTGAACTCGTCATACGTCCGTGAAGCCGCAGGTCCTTCATCGGTGTCACCGCGAAACAGCACGGCAAGCCAGTTGCGACCAGCCCGGTGGCGCCTTCGCAGAAACTGCAGCGTGGCAATCATTTCGTCCAATGAGTAAGGAATCTGCACAAGGATTGCGACTGCGGCCAGCAAAGCCACGATGCTCCAGGTACCAATCACGATTGGCTGGATGATGATGAACGCGATGGAGGTGACTCCTAACGGCGCGATCATCAAGCCGAAGAG
>NZ_JAESWB010000196.1 GCF_016765675.1 Neobacillus paridis | reverse complement strand
CCGGGCGAGGGGCCGCTGGCCTTCTGGCTGGGCGCCCTGTTCATCCGCCTGTTCGGCTGGCTGCTGGGCGATGCGCTGGCAGCCCGTATTTCCACCATCGGCTTTTTCCTGATCGGCGCGCTGTCGGTCTGGTATTCGACTTACCTGCTCGGCAGGCGTGGCGAGACCCAGCCGCTGCGCCTGGCCTTTGGCGGCCAGCCGGAAGCGCGCGACTACGGCCGCACGCTGGCCGATGGCGCCCTGCTGATCTATCTCGCCTGCCTTGGCCTGCTGCTGCGCAGCCATGAGACCACCGCCGAGGCGCTGCAGGTTTCCATGATCGGCTTTGCCATCTATTCCGCGGTGCGGCTATTCGAGTCGCAGTCGCTGCGCTCGGCCATGGTGCTGGGCGTGACGCTGGGCCTCCTGGTCCTGACGCGCGGCTGGCTGGTGCCGATGGCATTCTGGAGCGCGCTGGTGCTGGTCTCGCCAAGGCATGGCGACCAGCTGCTGCAGCGCCTGGCGCTGGT
>NZ_JAESWB010000195.1 GCF_016765675.1 Neobacillus paridis | reverse complement strand
TCATCGAAGACCGGGCCTTCGAGAAAGGAGTCGGTTGGCGCGCCGCCGCGATTGGCATCGGCCCACAGCGAGCGCATGCCGGTGCGGCGGTAATGCGCCGGCATGCTGGTGAAGACTTCGGTGTCGCGAAGCACCGGCGGTTGAAGAAGGATCATGCTGGCTTTCCTGTTATGCCCATCCTGGTTCATGCCTGGCGAAATGCAGAGGACGGGGTTTCATGACACGTCTACGGGCCGGTCTGCCCGAATGCCAGGAGACGCCTATCGGTTCGACCGGCTCGATCAATCCTTAGCGGGCAAGCACCGCCAGCGCGTTGCTTGCCGCGCCTACGCCCATCTTCACATAGGCATCGCCGGTCACGCCGCCGATGTGCGGGCTCAGCACCAGGTTGGCAACGCCCAGGAACGGATGCCCGGCAACCATGGGCTCGGCCTGGAAGCTGTCCAGCCCGGCGCTGGCAACCTGGCCCGACTTCAGTGCGGCCAGCAGGGCGGCTTCGTCGATCAATCCGCCGCGTGCGGTATTGATGACGATTACGCCCGGCTTGCAGGCTGCCAGCGTGCCGGCATTGATCAGGTTGCGGTTGTCCGCGGTCAGCGGG
>NZ_JAESWB010000194.1 GCF_016765675.1 Neobacillus paridis | reverse complement strand
GCATTTAGTGGAGCAGGAGATTCTTGCCAACCAGGCGGATATTCATGCGTGCTCTGCCAGCATGCAGAAGCTGGAGCAGGAGGTACGCGATGCGCGGTCGGGCGGTCAATTTGATCTTGACCAGCAACGAGCCAGTCATTCCTATCTGTCGCACTTGCGTTTGCGCTTGGCGACGTTGCAGCAAGCGCGTGCCGAATTGCTGCAACGTGAGCAGGCGGGTCTGCAGCAACTCAATGCAGCACGGAGTTCACTGCGTACGATGGAAAAACACCATGCTCGCCTGAGCGATGCCTTTTTTCTTGAAACGGCCCGTGCCGGCCAGCGCGAGGCAGACGACAGCTGGTTGGCGCGCGCCGGTGCACGAGAGGTAACGCCATGAGTTCGGTGACGGGAGCGGCAGGCCCCTTTGCTGGCATGGGAACGTCGCCTGACGAGGGTGCCGGCACGGGGCTTGGAAAATCGGTATCAGCCTGGAGGCGCGTATTCGAGCGCGAGCAGATGGCTGCGTTAGCAAAGTTCCGTTCCGTCGCGACAGGGAGTTCAGAAGACGTGGGCGCATATAGCACGCCGCCAAGACAGCCTGTTCGCACGGAGGCAGTCTCTGCTGCTGCTGTTTTGCCGCCATCAGGACAAACAGGCCGGCTTGGCGG
>NZ_JAESWB010000193.1 GCF_016765675.1 Neobacillus paridis | reverse complement strand
GTCGACGAGGTGCGTGACATCTACAGTGCCACGTTTCCCGAACTGACCAACGCCACTGTGGAAGGACCTGAAGACAAGGGCGACAAGCTCGTCTACAAGTTCGTCAAGACGGCCGGCGCAAAAGGGTAAGCAACATGACCCCCATCGATGCTTGGGTTCGTCAGAAGCTTGACGATGCCAACAACGCGAAGGGGGGAAATTCTTCCCCCCTTTTTTCATTTGATCAGAAGGAAATGAATCTATGTACAAAGGCTACGAAAACAGTTTTGGCATCCAACAAGGNAAGGCTACGAAAACAGTTTTGGCATCCAACAAGGGACAGGTCCTGCAGCCGGCACCGCAGTTCCTGCCCCCTTTCTTCTAAGCCTGCCGAAGATCGCTCCGCAGGTGCCGGATTGCTTCACCCAGGCCACCCATGCGTCGATCGTCCTGCTAGCCAGCCAGTTGGGTCGTATCGGTGTGATTCGGGAAGACGATCTGCTGGCCGAGGAAACCATCGAGGGCGTCATCAAGAAAGCGGTCAGCCGCGGCATTGATGAAGTGCTTGGCGAGCCGACGCTGTTCGAACTGTCAGTGGACATCAACGATGGCGAGATCCAGGAGTATGCGGAACTGCGGGAGGATCATGAAGCGAAACCGGCAGGCAGCCGATTCCACTTCACAGTGGACACCGGAGCCATCCCAACCGTCTTTATTGGCGAGCGAATCCTGGCACTGGAAGCATTGT
>NZ_JAESWB010000192.1 GCF_016765675.1 Neobacillus paridis | reverse complement strand
CCGCGCCCCGCTTCAGGCATCGCCGTCACGGGGACCCCGCGTCAGCGGGGCGCGATCATCGGGTCGCCTTTTTTGCCCCTCTTTTTTGGCGAAGCAAAAAAGAGGGTCGCCTGCCGGGGCGAACTCCCGGCCTGGTCATGACGACAGTGCTTTCGTTTTGGGTCATCAGGCGTGAAGACGTCACTGCGAAGCAGCAGTTGCTTTTGACGTTAAAGGTTTAAGTTTCAAAACCCGTTGAACAACAACACCGACAGTGCTGCCCGTGCCTTGCCGGGTGACGCAACGCCGCTGCACTGCCGTGGAGACAAGCCGGGAGTCCGCCCGGTACGGTTTACTCTCATAGGTAACACATTAATTCAAGCACATGGGTAACAGTTTATTACCCTATGGCTATCTTCATAGTTGGAGAAAGCCATGCCGTGGAAGGATGTGAAGCCGATGGATGAGAAGATTCTGTTCATAGCCGATTACCTGCGACAGGTGGATACCTTCAGCCAGTTGTGTGAACGATTTGGGGTAAGCCGCAAGACCGGTTACAAGTGGGTCGAGCGCTATCAACAAGGCGGGTCAGAGGCATTGGAAGAGCGTAGCCGCAAGCGCCATACCCAGGCTACGCAAATCCCTTACGCTGTCCAACAGGCAGTCTTGCAGTTGCGCGAGCATCCGGATACGNCTACGCAAATCCCTTACGCTGTCCAACAGGCAGTCTTGCAGTTGCGCGAGCATCCGGATACGCCCGGACCGAAGAAGATCCGGGCCCTGTTGGCGAGGACTCATGCCGAGCAGGAGATCCCGTCCACGACGACGATCTACAACATCCTCAAACGAGCTGGCAAGATCGAAACGAGGCAGCGCACACGCAAGGTCACTGCTCAGCCAGGCCCACTACGCTGTGCAGCCACGCCAAACGAATTATGGAGCGCCGACTACAAGGGCCAGTTCAAGACGCAAGACGGTCGGTGGTGCTATCCACTGACCGTAATGGATCATGCCAGCCGGTATTTGCTGGGGTGCCAGGGCCTGGAGG
>NZ_JAESWB010000191.1 GCF_016765675.1 Neobacillus paridis | reverse complement strand
TTTCATGTATTTAGCTTAGAACACTACCGCGCTTTCGCTTGGTGGCCCCTTTATTTGGTGAGCGATCTGACAATCCCTCACCAAATGAAGGGGTTAAATTTTGCCCACATTAATTTTACTCATACCTAAATATGTATTTTTATACTATTGCGAAAAAGTATTATCAAAAGTATTATCATATGATTCAAAAAAAAGGTATTATTAGAAATATTATAAATATGCTATGCTTATAATAAAAATTTTTTAGGAAGGAGATAGTATGCGCCCCATTCTCATCGGCATCTTAGCTGCATTCTTTTTTGCTTTTACGTTCATTTTAAATAGGGCAATGGATCAAGGGGGCGGCAGTTGGATCTGGAGTGCTTCCCTCAGATATTTCTTTATGCTGCCATTTCTTTTCAGCATCGTTATTGGACGAAAAAATTTACAACCATTATTGGTTGACTTAAAACAGCGGCCTGGGGCTTGGCTTTTATGGAGTACGGTGGGCTTTGGGCTTTTTTATGCGCCGCTTTGTTTTTCGGCTGCCTATGCACCTGGCTGGCTGATTGCCGCAACCTGGCAAGTGACGATTATCTCTGGTTCACTGCTCGCACCCTTATTCTCCGAAACGGTCATGACAGAGACTGGACCCAAACAAATAAAGGGAAAAATTCCTTTTAAAGGTTTAACGATGTCGCTGCTCATTTTAATTGGTATCATTTTAATGCAGTTACAGCAGGCCGCCGCACTTTCGCCAGTGGCCATTATGTTAGGAATTTTGCCAGTAGTTGCTGCCTCATTTGCCTACCCGCTGGGAAATCGTAAAATGATGGAGGTATGCAGCGGCCGTTTAGATGTATTCCAGCGGGTATTAGGAATGACTTTAGCAAGTTTACCATTTTGGCTTATTTTATCGATTTATGGCTATGTAACCGTTGGTTTGCCTAGTATGGGCCAGACGATTCAGTCCAGCATAGTAGCCATTTCAGCGGGAGTCATTGCGACAATATTGTTTTTCCAGGCCACCGATCTTGTTAGAGGTAATATGCAGAAACTGGCAGCGGTTGAAGCAACGCAGTCGATGGAAGTTTTGTTTGCTTTATTAGGAGAATTATGGCTGTTAGACTCAGCTTTTCCTACCCCTTTATCATGGCTGGGGGTCATTTTGGTCATGGACGGAATGATTTTACATAGTTATATTTCAAACAAAAAAGAAGCCAGAGTCAGTAGTAAGGTAAGTGCATAAATAATTTAAAAAAATAATCCTTATCAGACGGTTGATAAGGATTATTTACGGTCACTATTTGCTTAAATAGGGCTCAAGTTTGGCAATTGTTTCTTGGAGGAGCGTGGCATTTTTTTGATACATGGCTTTGGATTTTTCGCATTCGGTTGAAAGGGCAAAGATCTCTAAATCAGCTTGTGTTTTTTTCAATGAGGCCAGGAGCAGTGGCCGCTGCTGTGGCTGTGGGACTTTAATTTTATCATCATAGAGATCCAGGGTCAGCTCACCATAGGAATCGACTTGACCTAAGAAAACGTTATCAAGTGTGGCATTCATTTTTTCCAGTTCGGTATATAGCCAGCCCCTGCTCTTACCGCTCCACCTTAATGCATCGTCCATTATTTTTCCATCCATGATGATGGTATATGGTTCTTTTTCATTGGGCATTTTCATCTTTAAATCTTTTGGAGTTAGGGGGCGATTTTCCTTTTTAAGCAGAACGCTCAGTTTACCTTGTGGTTCCAAAACAGCAAATTCAACATCAGCTACGTTAAAGACGTTTTTTTGTCTTAGAAGAGTGAGTAAATTGTCAATGGTGTATTTTTCCTTTTTTAAATTATCTTCTAATAACTTTCCTTCCTTAATGATTACTGTTCCGCTACCTTCAACAATATCACGGAATTTTTTACTTTTAAGTGAAAAATAGTCAGTTAAAAATGTAACGAAACCAAAAATGAGGATACCGAAGGCACCTTGCAAAAAATTTTTTTCCAAACCTGTCACTGCTTCACCGGCAATACTGCCAATTGTGATTCCGGCAACATATTCAAAGAAAGTTAGCTGGGAGATTTGTTTTTTACCGACAACTTTTGTAATTAAGAATAGAATAAGGATAAAGATAACAGATCGAAAAAATATATTCAGATAGCCATTCATCGATATTCACCTCATAAGTCAAGAACCTTTATACTGTGGTTCCTGCCGCTCTAATTCTAAAACTCGATATTGAAGATCCTTTTTTATCGTTTCAATTGTTATGGCTGCATCATGAAAAACAGCCTGGGCCTCATTATCTAATGAATTCAATGCCAAAGTAGATAATTGAGATTCTATTCCTCTAATGGTTGTAAGACATTGTTTAACATTTGAAGCAACTGTCATCCTCTGACCACCTTATTAGCATAATAATCAACATGAAAAAGGGGTTGGCTAAAACGCCAACCATTTTTATTACTGATTGTATTGTGGTTCTTCCGTCGTTATTTCTTGCAGTCGTGGTTCTACAGTATCAATTATGGATTGGGCCTGTTGCGCCGCTTGCTGATAAAGTTGTTTTGCGTTTTTATTTTCTGTTTGGAGCGCAAAAGTTTCAAAAGAGGCCTGTGCTGCTTTTAATCCTGCTAAAGTTTGTTTCACTTGTGTTCCAACAGTCATATTTATTCCTTCTTTCTGATAGAGATGGGATGTTACAAGCATAGTATGCGAATCATCCACCGGCTTATGTATCGAGAGTCAATTGAAGAAAGGTGAAAGTTTTTCCAGTAATGAGTGGAAAATTGTCTTTTGAAATCGCTTACAATAGGGTTACAACTATTCACATGATTTTTATACTCCTTTAGAATATTGTTCCTTGCTTTTGAGAAAATAACAGTTGAAAGGAGATGATTCACGTGGCTAAAAAGCAAGAAAATAACAATTTCGGACCGACTCTGGCACCTGGTATAGATGACCGGGCAGAATTGGAAAAAAGCGCAACCAAAGAAGAACTAGAAAATGGGGATTTCACGAGTGTCACCACCCTTTCCCTTGATGAAGTTGACGCTGGCAGATAGACTTTGGTAAATTTCCCAAGAGATCATTCAAAGTAACGAAACCATCCTAATGATTAAGTAGAATATTGTAATTTTCAGAAAATTTATGTCGATTTTTAGAGAATTCCTCAGAAATATAAATCATGTTTTGTCGGAAGGTGCGCTTGCCTCGGAAATAAAATGGCCCAACCGGCAATATTTCCAAAAAAGATGGCTACTGAGATTTCTGCCATCTTTTTTGTTATCAGAAGACTTAAAACAATAGCTCGTACACTTCATTGAGTTCATAAACCCTTTGATCGTCTTGTACTTCTTGAGCATAGGCGATTTCAGCATCTAAAATTTTATTTAAAAAATCAATTTCCTTCTGATTTAAACTTCTTACAAAAGCCTCTTCAGATTTGAATTTCCCAGTTAGAAGCTTTTGGTAGATCTGCCCTCCTTCGGAATGGTCACCCGTATAGTTCGATAAAGTTTCTCTTAGATAACCTAACGTCTTATCCACATTCGTTCACCGATCCTTTCATAACTTATTTTTCTTCTAAACGGTTTAACTATACATAGTTTAGTTTGAAGGAATTTGGCCAAAAAAAAAGCAAGTATGAGAAACATACTCGCTGTTACCACCAAAATAAAGGAAAACCAAACCCAACAAAGACGGATGGTCCCCAAAATGGTCCCCAAAAGCCATATCCATAACCCTCGTCGGAACCGGAATGATTTAATTCTTCAATCTCCAGGCCATCTTTTCGTACCTTTGCTACTCTGCCAATTGTCCACTTGCCTTGTTTATTTTTAAACGAAATGATTTCTCCCTTTAGGCGAAGTGCCTGTTCATAAGTTAACCGCTCCACTTAAATTCCTCCCATTCATAGGTACTTGCTATAGGGTATGAAGGATGTCCTCCGTATGTAAGGGCTGTTAACCAGTACCTGTCCAGATATTAAGAAAATTGAAAGCCCTTCTTTGAAGGGCCTTCTTATTTGGAGCAAGTAAATATTCGGTGACTTAATATATCATGATACTTTATAAGCATATTCCCGTGTTCATTGAGGATGCTGAATAGCTCAGGCTCAAAATTTTGTGAAAAGTTAAATTCCTGAGCAACGTTTCCATCCTTCAGGTCTGACTGCAGCTCGTTGATTTTAATTTGTTTAAAGCCTGTATCTTCTAAAAGGCGGATCCAATCGTTTTCTAACAACAAAGAGTCAATATTATAGAATCCGATAATTTCTTGTTCGGCTTGTTTGTTTAGCTTTGAATTAATCGTCATTTCATTTGCCAAAAAGCGGCCGCCTGTTTTTAAGACTCTGTAGAATTCACTGAGGGCTTTAGGTTTATTGACAAATGCTAAAACAGATTCGCATATAATAAAATCAAAAGTATTTCGATCAAAAGGAATTTCTTCGACAGATCCTTGGAATAATTGAATAGGGAATTGCAGTTTTTCAAAACGATTTTTTGCTTTTTCAATCATGATCGGATTAATTTCCAGGCAGAAAATTTTTGCTTGATACTGATTAAATAAATAGGCTGCCGTTTGCCCTGTGCCACAGCCTGCATCTAGAATCATGGAGTCTTTTGTAATATGTTCTTGTGCAAGGATGCTTTTTGTTAAACCGATTCCACCTGGATGGGCACCACCAACGCCAAATTTTGCAAGAAAATCAATATATGTTAAGCCACCCATAGCCACCATCCTAACTTACATCTTTTCTGCATCTTATGAAAAGGAATCGGGATGGGTGCCTTAATGTTATTATTAATCTCCATAAAGGATCTACAGATTAAAAATCAGTCCATTACTAGCTGATTCATTTTCAATGCCTTTTTTCATATCCTAACATTAATGATAAAAAGAAAATTTGAAAAACCACACTTTTTGGGTGTAAGGACGGAACGAGGTGTAAATGATGGCTATTCGCCTAACACTCCTTTGGTTATGGAAATTAATTGATCCGTTATTTTATTATTGTTCCCGTTTATATTGCATAAAGGATGAGGAAAACAAACGTTCAATCTTTCGTGTTCGCGTAACAAAATATAAAGGGGCGGAGGTCGTTCTTTCGGATGGAACCATCATCGGGAGGAATGATTTGTTACTAAAAATTCACCTGCACAATGTTAGTTTATTGAGTGAGTACACAAAAATCAAAAATGACATCAAGCGGTCAAGAATGATGTATAGACTGGTACATGAATCAATGCCGACTTTATCTAAGTATTTAAAAAAACATCCGAAAGAAGATAAAATCAAGGCGATTATCGGAATCACTACTTTAAATCGTGGTGTTCACACATTAGGATTTGAATGTTTTAAGCCAAAAAGCATCTGGTATCGGAGGTTTAAGCAGCTGGGACAACTGCCCATCTTCATTCTGTCAGGTACACCTCTTAAATATTTTCAAAAGCATCAGCTCACCTATCTTTTTTTATCAAAGGAAATCCTATATCAAAAATACGGGCAAAATTCCTCCAGAAATTAACAAGGTATGTACAGATTCCTATTCATACACAGAAGGAAAAAGGACAAATTAACAAAATGGAAGGCTCTTTTGTTCTTCCATAATGGGAAAAGGGGTGCAAGTATGCGGAATTTGAGAAGAATGCCGTTTGTTAAAATGTTTATGCCAAAGCGCAAAACGAATGGGGCCATCTGGGCGTCGCTGGCCAGCATTGGAATAGGTGCTGCTGTATTGACAATGACTAAAGGAAAATGGTTTTCCAATACACTTCCGTTGAAGGATTCAGTCAAAAAATTTGCAAGTCCGATTAAGGATTCTGTAAAAAATATCGTTCCAAAAATGAATATAAACAACATGGATACAGCTGCACTGACTGAATTCTCACAAGAACTGCTTTCCAGTGCCTTAAATAATAAAAATAAGCGTTAATTGCAAAAAAGTCCGCTGATTCGCGGACTTTTTTTAAGTTGGCGGGCGGGGAATTTTACGCGGCTTGTATTGAATTCCTTCACTGGAATACAGATTAATAATCAACAATCTTCCCATCGTTCGGGCTCGGATTAAAACCGGTTGTTGGTATTTATTTTTAAACACAAAATCAGGGCCATACCAACTGACTGTAGCATCTCTCCCTGGGGGGATGTATGGAACATCTCGGCTATGCGAAAATCGTTGTACAATTGCCAGACCTGCACTGTCCACAGCATTAAAAAGGGTTGAGGATACTTGACAAATTCCACCGCCAATATCTTCTGAAAACTCACCTCTAACGATCACTGGTGCTTTAAGGTAGCCCTTGGCTTTAGTTCGTTTCCCTACAACTTTGTTGAAAGAAAACGTTTCGCCCGGAAATACTACATAATTATTGATTGCCTCTGCTGCCAGCTTGATATTATATGACCGGTTTTTGTTCTGTGGATTAAAGGATGTGAAGTATCGACCAATCCTGAATGAACGAATATCACTCAGTAATTCACTATCAACTTTTGGGTAAACAGTTTGAATCGGGACTTCCAGACTGGGAGAATGTTGGTCAAAAAAATTAGCATAAATTTGTTCTGTGAAAGCTTGCCGGTTTACTTTAAACCCAGCAATTTCCGGAATAATATTTCCGTTATGATCTAAGCGGGCATTTTTTGCTTCAAAGGATATCTGTTTATCTAATTGATCTAAAAAACGCTGATATTTTTGAACATCAAAAATTGGAAAATCAATGTAAGGGTTAAAAAAATCCAAGCGATTAACCGTTGTAACCGGAATACCGTCTTTTGTAATCGTTATATCTTCGGGAGAATGAACTGGTTGGATGGCCAGCCAAGCTGCAAAAATTAACGGTAAATTCATAAGCTTAAACCTCCTCATTTTATTATGGGTATTCATGGAGTATTTCATGTAATAAGGAACATAAAAATATTTTACAGTGAAAAAGGATCTTTCCATTGAAGCCAAGAAAAAAGGAATTTAAATATTGAATAAATGATGTATAATATAATCATCAACATACTAACTGGTTGGTATAAAGCAAGCAAAAAGGGGTATATCTGAGATAATTTTTTGATTGAGAGGCTGCGTGCGATGAAAGACAAAATTACGGAACATAGCATTCGTTTATTTGAGAAACAGGGGTTCAGCGAGACGTCAATTCAGGATATTGTGGATTCACTCGGCGTAACAAAAGGGACCTTCTACTACTATTTTTCCAGTAAAGAAGAGTTGTTAATGGATATCCACCTTGGATATATTAATGGACTGCTTAACCAGCAGGAAAAAATTTTAAACGACAAAGCGACATCTTCCAGGGAGAAATTAAATGATATTGTAACCATGCTGATCACCGATATCAAAACAAAAGGTTCGGCAGCAAAAATCTTTTTTACGGAAATGAAGAATTTAAGTGAAGAAAGAATAGAATTGATCAAATCCAAGCGGGATCAGTTTCGCTTTAATCTTGAAGAGCTGTTGAATCAAGGGGTAAAAAATGGTGAATTCCGCTCCGATTTAAAAACGGCCATTGTAACTTTTGGAATCCTCGGTGTTGCCAATTGGAGCTATTTTTGGTTTAACCCGGCCGGGAATGTTTCTGATCGTGAAGTGGCTGAGATTTTTGTCGAGATGATATTGCAGGGAATTCAAACGACGCTCATCGTGAATAAGTAAATACCGGATCATATCCAAAGGGGTCTTGAACAAGTTCAAGACCTTTTTAAGTTGTTTTATTTCGAAATTATGAACAATCTATTAATAAGCTGGGAAGAATACAGCAGAACCTTTGCGATCCGGTAAAATTTGATTACACTAGTAATAGGAAGAATATTGCCGGGAGTTGACCGAATTTGAAAATACTAGTGATTGAAGATAATAAAAGTGTTTGTTCCATGATAGAAATGTTTTTTGCTAAAGAAGGAATTGAAGGTGTGTTTGTTAATGACGGGCTTGAAGGTTATCAGCGATTTAAAAGCGGTACATGGGATGCACTGATTGTCGACTGGATGCTTCCGGGAATGGATGGAGTAACCATCTGCCGGAAAATCAGAGAGGAAAAGTTGACCGTTCCCATTATTATGTTAACGGCTAAAGATAGTGAGTCTGACCAGGTCCTGGGGCTTGAGATGGGGGCCGATGATTACGTCACAAAGCCATTCAGTCCGTTGACATTGATGGCCAGAATAAAGGCAGTTACCCGAAGATATCAATCACAGGTGCCTAAAGATATGGAGGGGATTATACAAACTGAGCATTTTAACATTAATAAGACAACCAGGGAAGTAATCGTAGACGGGACGCCAATTACCAACTTAACACCAAAAGAATTTGATTTACTCTATTATTTGGCTGAGCATCCTCGTCAGGTGTTCTCCAGGGAGCAGCTGCTTGAAAGTGTATGGGGCTATCAATTCTATGGGGATGAGCGTACAGTTGATGTTCACATCAAACGGTTGCGGAAAAAGGTTGAAACATCGTCCCAGCCATTTTTCCATACTGTCTGGGGAGTAGGGTATAAATTCGATGACACAACGAAAACCGATGAAATTTAAATATTTTTATCAACAGTTTTTCAGTCATATTAGTATCATCATCGTCGCTTTTTTGCTTTTAAGCCTGCTGTTTGCCCATTATCTTGAAAATCTCGTCTATGAAAATAAAACCGATGAACTGATCGCATACGGCAGGGCCATTCTCTCCGATATTAAAGAATCGCCGCTGGAATCGGACCAAATCATTAATCAATACAGCAATGTATTGGCGGCAAGAAAAATGAGCTTTAGCATGTTTGACTCCGATGGTNGGGAGAAGGTGACAAAAGGCGAAACCATCGTCGTTAAAAGCGATTATAAAAGCTTTGACCAGGATGGAGTGACGTTTGTTATATTGCCTCACATGGACCATGGAAAATTCTATGGTGGAGTCCTGTTAACCTCACCGATTAGCGGTTCGGTTAGTATGATTCATGCCATTAACAAATATTTATTGTACGCAATTTTAGCCGCCTTTGGTGTCTCCTTCCTGCAAAGCTGGTATTTGTCGCGAATTCACGTAAAACGGATTCAAAGGCTGCGTAAGGCAGCCGCCCAAGTCTCGAAAGGGAATTATAATGTTCATGTTCATTCCTCAAATTACGATGAGATTGGCGAATTAGCGCAAGATTTTAACAATATGGTTGATAAAATCAATGCTTCAATGCTGGAAATTGAAAGCCTGGAAAACCGCCGGCGCCAATTTATGGCCGATGTTTCCCATGAAATGCGGACCCCGCTGACAACCATCAGCGGCGTTATTGAAGGTCTTAAAAATAATATGATTCCGGAAGAAGATAAAGAAAAAGGCATCAATCTTGTCAGTCAGGAAGCTAAAAGATTAATCAGGCTGGTGAATGAAAACCTTGATTATGAAAAAATTCGTTCTAATCAGGTTCGATTATTTAAAGAAGAAATCCAGCTTTCTGAAGTACTGGAAATTATCCAAGAGCAACTAAGCATGCAGGCTGAAGAGAAAAACAACCAAATCGTCGTTGAGGCCTCTCCTGATGTGTTTGTATATGCTGATTATGACCGCTTAGTTCAAATCCTGATTAATATTACCAAAAACAGTATCCAGTTTACCACTGAGGGGACCATTTGGCTGCGCGGAAAAAAGGAACAGGATCATATTATTATTGAGGTAGAAGATACTGGAATTGGAATTGACACGAGTGAAGTCGAAAATATTTGGCGCCGTTTTTACAAAGCTGATATTTCTCGAACAAGTAACCTCTATGGTGAGTTTGGTTTAGGTCTATCGATTGTGAAACAACTAGTCAATCTTCATAATGGAGAGATTAACGTCTATAGTGAAAAAGGAAAAGGAACGAAATTTGTCATTCGTTTTCCGGCTCAAATGGATCCGAAATAAAGCTGAGGGATTGATTCTGTTGCTTTTAGTTGTTTTTAAACAATATTCTTAGATTTTTCCAAAACCCTTTAAAAATTGTTCATAATTTATTAATATTTGTCAGATAAAGTAAAAACAAGCGATAAATTATTGGATTTTAGTTTTAAAGGAGTGAGCAAATATGGAAAACAAAGAGCCATTTGAACAGGAAAATTCGATTGATTTATCATTACCAGTCAACAGTGCCGGAAATCCGAATGAGGCTGCTGAAGATCATAAACCGTTGGAGGAGGATTCAGTAAACAAGGAAGCTGGCCCTGTAGAAGTGAATAGCACTAACAGCGATCTTGAGCATGCCAGGATAAATGAAGAAAAAGGACCGAAACGAACTAGTCGTCTTAAAAAGAATGCCAAAGGATTCGCCTCTACATTGGCTGCAGGTGTAATCGGTTCTGTGTTAACATTAACGATTCTGCCGCATACCGATTATATGAAAAACCTCCAACCGCAAGCGGAAGAGCAACCTGTACAGGTTCAACAGAATAGTACTGTGGCAAAAACTGTATCAGCTAAAGCGGATGGCACTGATTCGATTGCCAATATCGTTGAGAAAGTATCGAAGGCTATTGTAGGGATTGAGAATTATCAGCAGCAACAAAGTGTTGACTTTTTTGGCAACACCCAATCTTCACAAAACGTTGAAGCTGGATCAGGATCTGGGGTGATTTTTCAAAAAAAGAATGGGTATGCTTATGTTGTGACAAATAATCATGTTGTTGAAGGGGCATCAAAGCTGGAAGTTTCATTATATGATGGAACTAAGGCAACTGCAACAGTGATGGGAACGGATGCTTTAACCGATTTGGCCGTTCTAAAAATCGATGGAAAAAATGTTACGGCTACTGCCACATTTGGCGATTCATCGACGCTTCGACCCGGTGACCAAGTATATGCCATCGGAAATCCGTTAGGTTCAGAACTTTCCAGAACGGTGACACAAGGAATTGTCAGTGCGACCAACCGCAGTATTTCCGTTTCCACCTCTGCGGGTGATTGGGAAACAACTGTTATTCAAACAGATGCTGCGATTAATCCGGGAAATAGCGGCGGGGCATTAATTAATCCGGAAGGGCTGGTTGTCGGGATTAACAGCATGAAAATAGCCGAAAGCGGCGTAGAAGGGTTAGGCTTTGCCATCCCAAGCAATGATGTTATACCGATTGTAAATAAATTAATTAAAAATGGAAAAATTGATCGTCCATACCTTGGGATTGGATTAGCAGACCTTGATCAAATTCCCCAGGTTTATCGCGGAGATCTTCCTAAAAGTGTCACACAGGGTGTAGTAGTGATGAATATTGATGGCAATTCTGCTGCAGCCCGTGCAGGATTTCAGCCAAAAGATATTATTGTATCTATGAATGGCGAAAAAATTGCTAATTCTTCGGAATTACGAAAATATCTTTATACGAAGGTTAAAATTGGCGATAAAATCAAATTTGGAGTTTACCGTGACGGCAAATTGAAAACCTTAACTGTTACAGTATCCAATAATCGAGCAACTGAGTGATTTCCACCTTTCTGAGGGTTTGAACCAATCATGAAATAGAGTTCACGAAAATTTCACTTATTTTTCAGAAAAGCCTGCTATCATGATGGTAGCAGGCTTTTTTCCAACTTTTACAGTTTCTGTTGCAAATTCAAAAGATCATAGAAACTACTACCAATCATAGGTGAAAAGTCGGTTGGAATTTTTTGAAAAGGGGTTTTAAAAGTGAATATACTGCTGGCAGAGGATGATATTCGGCTGGGAAAACTGGTGTCCCATTTGCTGAGTAAAGAATTTCATTTGGTGGATTGGGTAAAAAATGGCAAAGATGCCTACGATCATGCCATATTTACGGAGTACGATATCATCATTCTAGATTGGATGATGCCGGGTGAAAGTGGATTGTCTGTTTGCCACAGGCTAAGGGAGAAGGGGATTCAAAGCGGCATATTATTCGTAACCGCCAAGGATGCCAATCAGGATATTATTACTGGTCTGGATTCAGGAGCCGATGATTATATAGTGAAACCGTTTGAATTTAATGAGTTACTGGCGCGTATTCGGGCGATTAGCCGCAGAAAACAAAAACCTCTGGAGCAAGTTATTACATACGATGACCTTACCCTCCATTTAGACACCCATGAATTAAGGCGAAATGGCTCGATTATTGAGCTGACTAAAAAAGAATACCAATTTCTTGAATTACTGTTGCGAAATCAAAATCAAATCATGACCAGAGAAGTCCTGTTTGAAAAACTCTGGGGTTATGATAGTGAGGTAACGGATAATGCCTTAGATGCGTTAGTAAAATTAGTCCGAAAAAAGGTGGACATACCCGGAGAGCCTTCGCTGATTCAAAATGTTCGGGGAATTGGCTATAAAGTGAGAAACCGCCATGTTTCATAAAGTAAAAACAAAATTAACTTTTATATATACCTGCTCACTTGTTTTATTACTGTTTTCTTTCATCGGTATTCTCTACTTGCTTATATCGCATCAAATTTACCAGCAGGAAATAGAGGAACTATCTGCTTATTATAACAAAGAGGCCGATGATTTTTATGATGACTTTTATGAAAAGGATGATCATCATAAAAAAGAGGAAGATCATCCTTTAAAATATGAACCGGAGGAGCCGATCTTTTATTACTTGTATGATCAGGCAGGAAATTTAATCTATGGTAAAGAGACCAATCAAGAGCTTTTTCGATGGATTGATAACCAGATGGATATAAGGTCTAGCGATGAAATCATAAAAATGGACAAGGGATCGCAGCATTTTCTGTTAATGAAACAAGAAATTGGAGCTGATGGTTTTGTCCTAATTGGCAAGGAAATTACAGCACAGCAGCACTTGATTGAAAAGATCACCTGGATTTTGTTATCGTTGACCATTTTTTTTAGTTTGATTTTTGCCTTGCTGGGCTACTATTTTGCCGGGCAGGCAATAAAACCGATTAAGCGAGCTTTTGAAAAACAGGAAAAATTTGTATCCGATGCTTCCCATGAATTACGGACACCGCTTAGTATTTTTTACAGCTCTATTGACCTGTTGATGACCGAGGAAAAAGACCGCTTGAGTCCATTCGGACAGGAGGTTCTCGAAGATGTGAAAATCGAAGCCCAGCTCATGAGTAAGCTAGTTAATGATTTGTTGATTTTAGCCAGAAGTGACAAAAACCAGTTAATGCTGGAAAGCAAAGAATTGAATCTATCCAAGTTATTCACTTCCATCCATCAGCGATTTGAAAGAAAAATCCCCAAAGATATTGCGTTTAGAGAGAATATTCAGCCGGGAATTTTGTTTCATGGAGATGAAGTAAGGATTCAGGAATTACTCTATATTTTATTGGATAATGCCCTGCGTTACACAAAGGCAGGTGAGATTACTTTAGGTTTAACGGAAAATGCAGGTAAAATTACTATAACGGTAGAAGACACAGGCTGTGGGATTGCAGCGGAAGATTTGCCATTGATCTTTGACCGTTTTTATCGGGCTGACCAAATGCGGGAAAAAGGCGGTGCTGGCTTAGGGCTCTCCATTGCCCAAACTATTGTTCAGGCCCATGGCGGTGAAATAACGGTCAGCAGTCAATTAGGGAAGGGTAGTATCTTTACTGTAATATTTAACCAAAACAACGGCAGCTCTTAAGGCTGCCGTTGTTGATTTAACGGTTTTCTTTGTTGTCTTGCCGGTTGCTCTACAGCAGTTTCCAACAAGCGAAGCAATCCGATAATGACAATGGCAACAATCCCGGCGACATATAAAAATAACGCCCAAGGTTTTGTGGAATCCGTTCCAATCAGAATACCATGCAATGCCATCATAATCCAAGCTGGAATGACTGCAATATGAAGCTTCTTCCAGCGTTTAAGCCCCATTTTTTTCATGAAAAAGTCAGACGATCCGATGACGATAAAAAATAAGTAAAAGGATATCGTCCCTAATGCTGACAGAAACGGCTCATTTTTTGCCAGAAAAGGAATAAAAAGTTCCTTTAAAGAGTACGGAACATATTGATCCTGCCAGATTAACAAAATATGAAATAGGATGGTTAGCAGTCCGGCCCAGCCAGTTGATTGATGCAGTGAAATGAACATCGCCTTCTTCTTTTTCATAACTGAAAAAGAACTTAATAATCCTATAGCAAGTGACAGTGTCATTAAATAATAAGCTAAAAAGCCAGAAGTTCGAATCAAAGACCAAGTCGAAAAATAATCGCTCAATGTTTTTCACCACCATGATGAATTATTTTTCCATCCTTTGTAACCAAAAGGAGGGTATGACTGGGATTTATCGAATTTAAAAGAGGATCCAACTCTTCTTTATTTACCATAAAGCACAGTTTAGCCATGACTTCTGCATCGACACAATTTTCTGTGATCACGGTTGCTTGAATGAGGTTACTGTTGACGGGCAGCCCTGTTCTCCCGTTTAACAGGTGGTGTTTCTGTTCATTCCCTTGAAGCCAGCTGCGATAGACCACATTCGAGGTAGCAATCGCACCGTTCTTAATGCGAAATTGAGCAATGTCGAGGTCTGTGCGATAGGGATGGGCTACGCTGATTTTCCATTCTTTTTGATTATTGGACCAAACCGTCATATCACCTCCGCCATCGACAATCCCGGCGGCGGCTTTACCGTTTGACTTTAGCCAGTTTGCCGCTGCCTCAACGGCGTACCCTTTAGCAATCCCGCCAAGATCCAGTTGTCCCTCGGCGAGTCGTTCAATCATTCCGGTTTTCTCATCAAAGTGGAAAGGAGAGGCAGCATCTGAAAAAACAGCAGGCATTTCCTGAGTCTTTGTTTCACACGATTGAAACGGAAAAGAATGGCTGTAACCATGATACTCCATTAGCGGCAATAAATAGGGCGAAAAAAAGCCATTGCTCTTTTGTCGATATTCCTCAGCCCGTGATAGAAGATCAAAAAGGGGCGGTGAAACTTCCGCAATTTCACCTATTTCCAGATTATTAATCTGTGCCAATACATTATCAGACTGAAACCGAGACCATTCATGTTCAACATATTTAATCCAGCCAAGGATGAAGTCTTGCCAATTGGGAACCCTGCACCCTTGTACCGTTATATAAAAGGAAGTATTCATTGCTTCAAATGTAAGCGGCTCCTGTTCATTATGTTCTCCGTGTTTGCCGGTCACTTTGTTCAATCCCTCCTGAAACGGCAGCCCCATTGATGGTGTAGTTGGACCAATCAAGTTGAGCGAGTTTCTTTTCTTGTTTACTCATCGATTGTACCGCAGTGGGGGTTGTCGTATTCTGGTTATTATTATTCATTTGATCTGCCCCAACTTGGCTGATTACAAAGGCAGATAAAGCAGTTCCAGTTAAACCGATGATCCATTTTCCTTTTTTTGATTTAGCCATTTTTCCATCACCTTTCCTTATATTGCTTGTAAAATGATTGCTTTTTTGGCCGCATCCCATGTTACCCGGTATCCAAGGGCATTAGCCGCTACAGAAATAGGCAGATAGACAGTATTCTCATAGGCTGCTGCCGGAACCGGCATTGGTGTTTTCATTTGATTTTCATAGGCTGCGTTCGAGCCAGCTTTGACAATGAGTTCTTTCTCGCCTTTTTTTAGTACACATATCTTGCTTGTCGGGTAAAAGGTAGAGTCGGCATTTATTACATTTGCAATCGTTTCGCCCCCCACCAGCAGCTGCCCATCGCGGGGAATAAAGTACATGTTTCCTTTTTTATTGCCGGCAATAACCAATACATTTGAAGGACTGTCAATTGGCAATGTATTTTCCGGATTATTTACCGGTTCCCTTGACCAGATATTCCAATAGTCTGCTTGTTGTGTGACTTGTATTTGCTGCTGCTGGTTGCCTTCCCACTCTTCATCATCGTCGTCCTCTTCCTCATATTTGTAGGATTCATCCTTTTTTTCACCATGATCTTTGTGATAATATTCATATTCTTCATCGTCGTTATCATCATGGTCGGCGATGGCAGTGGTGCCAAGAGAAAATACTACAAAAAACGCTGCCAAAATAGTCAGCCCTTTTTTCCAATTTTTCATTATTGCTCGCCTCCTTATTGGGTTGTTTATATATGGAAGTGTAGTCCGCCTGTCTGAAAAGAAACTGAAAAGGTTATGGTAAAATAAAAAATATTAACACTCTTTTTTAGAAAGGGCGATAGTTATGAAAGAAGTGGAAGACCGTGTGAAAGATCATTTAAAGGTCCTTTTTGTCGGTTTTAATCCGAGCCTTCGTTCTAGCGAAACCGGACATCATTTTGCCAATCCAAATAACCGCTTTTGGCGGATCCTTTTCGAGGCGGGGCTAACTCCAAGAAAATTTATGCCCTCTGAAGATGATTTATTGTTGGCGCTTGGTTTTGGAATTACCAACATTGTGGCTAGACCGACAAAGGCGGCGGATGAAATTTCGAAGGAAGAGTATCGGCAGGGGAGAGAAATCTTAAAACAAAAAATTGCCCGCTTGAGACCAAGAATTGTTTGTTATGTTGGAAAGGGAGTCTATTTGCAATTTAGCGGACGAAAAACGGCACCATGGGGAGTGCAGCCGGAAGCCGTTGTTCCCGGAACAATTGATTTTGTCGCTCCGTCTTCAAGCGGATTAGTGAGGATGAAGCTGGATGAAATGGTAGCCATTTATCAGAAATTGGCCGAGTTACTATGACACTAAAAATCGACGGCAATGACCGTCGATGAACAACTAGGTTTCAAATTTTTGGTGATAGTGTGACAAAGTTAAAAGTGGGAAGATGTAACGATAACTATGATAATGGATATAAAAAGCTCCCCCCATGCCCTGTCCTTTAGGGTAATCCATTGACCAATCTCTTCTGTCGAGTGAAGCTGCTAAATAACGGATTCCCCGCTGGATTTCCACAGTCGGGTGATCTGAAACGGCAATAAGAGCATCCAATGCCCAAGCAGTATGAACTAACGTGCTCGTGCCCAGCGCGATATATTTGTTTAGAACGTCACTGCGGCAGGATTCTCCCCAGCCGCCATCCATGTTTTGAATACTCAGGAGCCAGTTTACAGCTCTTTGTACAGCCGGATCTCTGCCGTCTAATCCAATCGCAATCAGTCCGGTGATGGCTGCCCATGTCCCATAAATATAACAAATTCCCCAGCGCCCATACCAGGAGCCATCGCTTCTTTGCTCCTTTCGCAGCCATTTGATGCCATTTTTCATAGCTGTATGATGTCGTGGTATGTTTGTAAAATTTCCGAAAAATTCCAACGTCCGCCCGGTAAGATCGGCACAGGATGGATCCATCAGCAAAAACTCTGCTTTTTCAAGGGGCAGGTATTCCAGCAGCTTGGAATCAGTATTTTTCTCAAATGCCGGCCAGCCGCCATCGTCGTTTTGCATCGATAAGGCCCAGCTCACTCCCCGCTCCCAGGCAGTGTTCGCAGGCGGTACAATCCTGGCAAGCGACCTTAAGGCAGCTGTCGTATCATCAACATCCGGAAGTATCGTATTTATATTGGAAAAACCCCAGCCTCCAGGCAAACTATATGGATTATGAATTACCCAATCGCCAAATTTATCATGCTGCCTGCTGAGAAGATAGCGATTGGCATTTGCGACCATCGGGTCAGCTTGGGAAATGCCTGCAGATTGCAAAGTGTAGCCAATCAGAGCAGTATTCCATACATTGGCGGTTGTATACTGGATATGCGGCAGTCCATTTATCTCGCATTTCATCGACTTAATCCCGGCCACGGCATTGGTGATAACGGGATCATTTTTCTTATAACCTAGGGAAAGTAAGGCAAAAATCATTAAAAATGTACAACTGTAATAGCTGTAAAAGGTACCATCCGGTTCAATTCGCTCAAGCATGTATTTTTTTGCACGATCTATCGCAATGCGGTGCAGCTCATCAGGTAAACCGATTAAACTTTTTATCCCATCTTCTATTAAAGAGATAATGGAGTCCCATTCGTTGGACCAATTCCATGGTTCATCCTCATCCCGGTTTATCGATAACTCGGATAAATCCGGTGATTTTGCTGTTTTTAAGGAAAACTTTTTGGCTGCAAGAATCATAATGGGAGTAATATTGGCTCTCCCAAAAACGGAAAACGAATAAAAGTTGATCGGGAAAATCGGTGGCAGCAGAATCATTTCAATGGGCAGTGGGGAAAATGCTGGCCATTGGTACTGTCCTGTTACGGCAAGCATGATTTTTGTAAAAGTACTGACTTCTTTCAGGCCGCCGTGAGCTAAAATAAATCTTTTGGCTGCCTGCAAGCGTTCGTCTTTCTTGGGATAATACCCAGAGTATAATAGTGCATAATAGGCCTCCAAAGTAGCGGACACATTTCCTTCGCCTTCATCATAAAATAGTTTCCAGGCGCCATTTTTCTCCTGTTTACTGAGCAGTCGTTTGCATAACCCCTGTATCAAATCCTCATCATTTATCTCTAAAGTACGCAATAAAATGATCATATAAGCATCTGTTGAAATGCCTGTATCAAATGGATAATCCCAAGAGCCGTCGGGTGATTGGTCTTTTCTTAATGTTTCAATGATCCAATCTCTACCCATCCGTGTTCTAAACATCAACATTCCTCCATTCTCATCCCAAACATCCTTAGGCTATACATATTCCCTTTGTGCAAGGCTCATTCATTAGCGAGGTGGTTTATCATTTTTTTTACAAGAAACCGGGAGAAGACGCCACTCGACAAGATTCGCGAAGAATTAAAAAAGAAGAGCAAGAACACTTTTCAACCACCCCATCATTTGTCATTACAAGACCGCAAGCTTCTGGAAAAAATCAGAAGGGAAACTGAGAATCTAAATTTAAATAATGTAACACGAACTAAGGCTTATTTGGATTTCTATCTTCGCTATCCGGAAATAAAGTGGGCCTTTTTAGGTCATATGGTTTCCCGCAATGGTGGATGGAATATGACCGATTTAAAGGGAGAATTCCTCCCTAAGCTGCTTTCAAAAAAGGAAAGAAATTCATTTTTCAACTTTCTGGAGCGGGGAAATTGGTTAATTTTTCAAGATGTCTATCCGCAATTATTGGTATATGAAGAAAGTTTGCGGCAAAATAGACCATTGTTTTATCTCTTAACCTATTTAAATATCTCCACGTTTATGGAAACGATTTGGAGTCATTTTTGGCAAAATCAGGATACCTATATTCTCTGCATCGCCCTCGTGATTAATGAACAAAGCTATTTACATCAACGGGTCATTCAACACCCGGTCTATCAAAAGGAAGTGCTGCATAAATTTGAGTTTTTTTTGCAGGATCTGCTTTCTTTTAATAACATCTTGTTCCCTTATGGTGACGGAAATTTGGCCGGCCAGACACTGCATCAATTTGAATCGTTGCACGAACGGATAATGCTGGGAAAAAGGTTATATTCGGTCCTCTTTCGTAATAAAGATTTCCTAAGACAAGTTGTCAATTGGGCGAAAGGTCATCCACATACAGGGTCAAGAAAAGATTATTGGCCGGATATTTTTAACCATGTGAAGGAAGGATTGCCTGGCTTAACTTATCCACTCCGATTGAAGGGATGCAAATTGCGGAAAGGGGCTAGAAGGTTTTATAGTCCGAGGCTTGAGCATGCCTGGAAGAATGTGCTTCAACCGGAAGCGGAAAAAGGGGATTGGTTTAAAGACAACCAGATCGTCGATTATTTAGTGGATGATAACAATACGGTTGATGGGGAGATTAAACATGAATACTGTAAAACACTTGAACGGCTTGAAGTCGCGGCCTTGGCGAAAAAAACGTTTAATTTTCTGGAATAAGAACTATTTGGCCGCGGCCTTCCTGGCGGCATTATTTGGAACCTATTCAGATCTTGTCCTTGTCGGAATCGGCATGTATGACTTTCCATTGCGGCCGTTTCCGGCAATCTTTTCAGTCAATATCCTGTTTACCTTAGTGGTTCTGCCGCTGGCAGTGATGACGATTTTACATTATACTTCCCAAGTGAATAAATGGGGGAGACGCGGAATTATTTTGTTTGTCAGCCTGTTGGTGCCGATTCTTGAAAAACTTGCTGAAGAGCTCGGGCTTTTTATTCACTCTGATCATTGGCAGCATATTTACTCATTTTTTGGCTATTGGATTTTTCTTGTCCTAATAGATGCCTTTCAGCGATGGTGGGCAAAAAGGTAAGCAAAGTTAAAAAAGGGTTGCCCAGAAAGTTATGTTTTAACTTTTGGACAACTCTTTCATGATTTAAAACTATGAACAGTACAACATTCTTAATTATTGAATTTTATACAATTTTTCGGTCAGCCTTTTTGCTATGTACGAGGGGGTTCTGCCCGTCCGTACAGTGGTTAAGTGTCCCGCAACAAGCGAAATGTTCGGACAGAACCACCCTCACATTTATTTTACCATAGACTTATAGAAAATATGTGGCTTAATTGGTTTCACTTTCATTTCATTGTGAAACAGTGTATGATTAGATTGATTTTTACATAAGGAGTGGTTAATATGGCTAAAAAAGGATACATATTAATGGAAAATGGTGAAAAGATTGAGTTTGATTTATTCCCGAATGAAGCTCCTGGAACGGTAGCGAATTTTGAGAAATTAGCTAACGAAGGTTTTTACAATGGGGTTATTTTTCACCGTGTCATCCCCGGCTTCGTGAGCCAAGGAGGGGATCCAACGGGAACTGGAATGGGCGGTCCCGGCTATACCATCAAGTGTGAAACCGAGGGAAATCCTCACAAACACATTCCTGGAGCCATCTCAATGGCACATGCCGGTAAAGATACTGGCGGCAGCCAATTCTTCATCGTCCATGAATCCCAGCCGCATCTTGACGGTGTTCATACAGTCTTTGGCCAAGTTACCTCTGGCTTAGAAACAGCTAGAAATATGAGAAATGGCGATAAAATGGTTGAGGTTAAGGTTTTTGATGTGGAATAAATGATTTAAGCGGGCTGAATCTGTCAGCCCTCTTTTTGTTCATTCGAGCGTATAACTTTAATCCTTTTTATTTTACTGGTAAAATGACTTCTATCAAACTATTGATTAGAAGAGGAATCCAAAATGAAACTAGTATCTTGGAATGTTAACGGCCTGAGGGCATGTGTGAAAAAAGGCTTTTTAGATTATTTTGAACAGGTTGATGCCGATATTTTCTGTATTCAGGAAACGAAATTGCAAGAGGGGCAAATCAATCTTGAATTAGATGGATATCTTCAATATTGGAACTATGCCGAAAGGAAGGGATACTCGGGAACGGCCGTGTTTACGAAAATTGCACCTCAATCAGTCCGCTATGGGTTAGGTACTGATGATTCCGAACCAGAGGGAAGAATCATCACACTGGAATTTGAAGATTTTTTCCTTGTCAACGTGTATACTCCCAATTCCCAGCGCGATTTAGCCAGACTTAGCTACCGGCTTGAGTGGGAGGACCGAATTAGGCAGTACCTGCAAGAGTTGGATAAGATAAAACCAGTTGTTCTATGTGGCGATTTAAATGTCGCACACCAGGAAATTGATTTACGCAATGCCAGAACAAATATTGGCAATTCCGGTTTTACTGACGAGGAAAGAGAAAAAATGACCCTGTTGTTACAAACAGGATTTGTTGATAGTTACCGTCATTTTTATCCTGATCAAGAGGGTGCTTATACTTGGTGGTCTTACATGAACAAGGTCAGGGAGCGGAATATTGGCTGGCGTATTGATTACTTTATTGTTTCGGAGACCTTTAAAGATCGTTTAAAAAATGCCGAAATTCATCCTAAAATTATGGGCAGTGATCATTGCCCAATATTGCTCGAAATACAATAAGAAAGAAATGCGCTATAAAACCCTTTACTTAAGAAGTAATGTTATCTTTTGTAAAGGGTTTTTTATTATATTTCATTTAGAAAATATTAAGCCCAAAAAAAGTAGTTGACGGATAAGAAAATGGGGAGTAATATAAGGAATGTCCTCATTACAAGATGTTTTAATTCTTTAAAACGAAATTAAAACGAATGTAGTAATGTTGACAACAAAAATTTATTATGTTAAAATGATCTTCGTCGCTGATTAATAGTATGATAGATACTGTTAATTCGGCTAATTCAATGTAGAAGCTTTGTTCTTTGAAAACTAAACAAACAAAAACGTCAACAAACAATAATTATTCGTTTCTAACGAAACGAAGCCAACGTTTTATTTTATGAGCTATATCAACTTTCATGGAGAGTTTGATCCTGGCTCAGGACGAACGCTGGCGGCGTGCCTAATACATGCAAGTCGAGCGAATCAAGAGGAGCTTGCTCCTCGAGATGAGCGGCGGACGGGTGAGTAACACGTGGGCAACCTG
>NZ_JAESWB010000190.1 GCF_016765675.1 Neobacillus paridis | reverse complement strand
GGCAGGTATATGGGGCTTCATGGCAGTGAGTCAGACGTGGAATGTAATTTCGGCAATCTATGGCCGGCACTTCGATCAGGTACTCTGCGCTGGCTGTAACCGGCGGTGATCAGAAAACATTGCTCAAGAATTTTAACTAATGGTACTAAAAAATACCCTTGTTCTCAAGAAAAGTTTCTGTTGATAAAGAAAGGAAACTGCTGAAGTTTCGTTTGCGAATCATTGCTCTTATCTTTCAGAAACAATGACTTGAGCGAGTTTTTATGTGCTTGCTCCAGGCTCGTCTTCGTCCCCGGACAGGTCTGTCTATGTAAATGATGGTTATTTTCTCGGCGAGCCTGGGTTGATAATTTCTTAAAAGATCATTTGCCGCCGGTATCCGGCGAGTCATCCGGTTTCGCTCCGGGTATGTGTCTGGCAGACGATCGATCTCTGTTTCAGGAGCGGGGCCGACAATTTGGTTGCTTAAAAGCAGCGCAATGTATTGCATGAGATACATGAATTTATTGCCTATGAGAAAGTTTCTTGTAGAATCTGGCCACGTCCTGCGCGACCTGACTTTTATTCTCTGGAAATGTAATGACTCATACCCGTGTTGTTTCTCTCATTGCCGCCCCGGCCT
>NZ_JAESWB010000019.1 GCF_016765675.1 Neobacillus paridis | reverse complement strand
TTGCGAACAAATAAATAAATAGATTGTTGCACGTTCTTTGTTTGTTTAGTTTTGAGGGAATAATCCTTTCGCTAAGTTTGCTCCTGCGCCGTAGTAGTTCGAGGAAGTAACTTCTCAGCTCGTCGCAGTGCAGCTTGAAGCAAAACTAAGAAGGCCATTCATGAAGTTGATTCGTGGAAGTTGCCTTGTTTAGTTTTGAGAGAATAAATCTCTTTTAATAAATAATAAGTATGGGCCTATAGCTCAGCTGGTTAGAGCGCACGCCTGATAAGCGTGAGGTCGATGGTTCAAGTCCATTTAGGCCCACCATACTTCAATTTAATATCTCTTTATGGGGCCTTAGCTCAGCTGGGAGAGCGCCTGCTTTGCACGCAGGAGGCCAGCGGTTCGATCCCGCTAGGCTCCACCAATATTTGCTCCTGCGCCGTAGTAGTTCGAGGAAGTAACTTCTCAGCTCGTCGCAGTGCAAGGATGTAAATCAATGAAGTGTTATGCTCCTGCGCCGTAGTAGTTCGAGGAAGTATTCCTCAGCTCGTCGCAAGGCAGCATGATGTAAAGCTACGATGAAACATCACGAAGTGATTGAAATCAGTAGCCTCGTTCTTTGAAAACTAGATAATCGTAATAGAAGAAGTAACCAAGTAAGAACCGGGTATCGCCATTTTAGGTTTTAAACCTTTTAGGTCATGACAAATCAGCAGCGAGAAGGTCAAGGAAGCGAGTGAGCGAAGACTGGAGCGTGCTTAAGGGCACGTGAGGATCTGAGTGAACGAAGCTGA
>NZ_JAESWB010000189.1 GCF_016765675.1 Neobacillus paridis | reverse complement strand
GCAGGAACTCGGTGAATCCCTCGACGAGGCCCATGATGAATGCTTTAAAGAGTAATGCCAGATCCATGCTTGTATTTTTCTTGGGTGAAAGATGCGCTGCGGGAGCCTGCGCGTTGAAAAAGGAAAACCCGCCAAGATGATACAGGCGGGTTCGGTAGGTAGCCCCCGAGACAATACGGTTCAGTTGACCGGCGCAAAGGTTACCACGAGGCGATCCGGCTGAGTGACGATTTTCTGGGGCGCAAACTGCACGCCGGCATAGCGCAGGTCGCTGGAAGAAAAGCTGTACACCGGTAGATCGCCCAGCAGCTGCGCAGCCAGGAAACTGGCGATATTGGCAAGCTGGCCGCCAAACGCCTGGTCCAGTCCCGGTATGCGCAGCTCATCCACCCGCGGGTCGCCCAGCAGCAGCACGCCGCGCGACATGTCCACCCGCGGCACGCCCGACACGGTCAGGCTGCCGCGGATGCCCCTGCCCAATGCCAGCACCGGCGCCACCGACAG
>NZ_JAESWB010000188.1 GCF_016765675.1 Neobacillus paridis | reverse complement strand
GGCCAGAGCTGGAGCCCGATCCGATCCACCGTCGGTGTCAGCGAATTGGTCTGTTTCGGCAGCCGGCCTGCGCGGGTCGATGCGGCCCTGATTGCCACGCTGCGCGAACGCGAAATGGCACAGCAGGCCAATCCCGACGCATTGTTCAATGCTGGCGACAGCGTGCGCATCACCGAAGGGGCGTTTGCCGGGTTGGAGGCCATCTACCAGATGAACGATGCGGAAGGCCGCGCCATGGTGCTGCTGGACCTATTGAGCAAGCCCGTCGCCATGACGGAAGAATTCAAGCTAGTTGTCGCCTGACTGGGGCATTTATGCTGTTTTTTTCAACGCCAGATTTTGCTCCTTTTGACGGGCCGGATCGGCATCCTGCTTTTCGGGATTCAAGTGGACCACCAAGACAGGTTTCCAGTTGCGCGTGGCGCCGCTCCAGCGTCCCGGATGTGTTGCCTTGGCGGCTTCATAGACCGCGACGCGCTTCTTTAACAGCTCAGCATCCTGGCCAGCGTGGCGTTGTGCCGGCGTTACGAATCCGATCGCGCTGTGGCGGTGTTCCTCGTTGTACCAGTGCACGAACCCGCCAACCCACTGCCTTGCGGCCAGAAGGCTGCTAAACGCGCGGTTGGCATAGGTGGGCCGGTATTTCATCGTCTTGAACAAGGACTCGGAATAGGGATTGTCGTTACTGACTGCCGGACGACTAAACGAGGGCATTACTCCCAGCGCCTGCAGCGTGGCCAGCATAGTGGCGCCCTTCATCGGGCTGCCGTTATCCGAATGGAGTACGATCTGATTTGGCCTGATGTGCTCACGCCCACAGATGTCTCGCAGGACTTCGCTTGCCAGTTCGCTGCTTTCGCTTTCATAGACCTGCCAGCCGACGATCTTGCGGCTAAAGATG
>NZ_JAESWB010000187.1 GCF_016765675.1 Neobacillus paridis | reverse complement strand
GGCGCGCCGACCGGCGCCATCTACGGCATCATCAACATGCTGCGCCGCCTGCGCAATGATTACCCGGCAGCATACATTGCCTGCATTTTCGACGCAAAAGGCAAGACGTTCCGCGACGATCTCTACCCCGAGTACAAGGCCAACCGCGCCTCGATGCCGGAAGACCTGGCCCGCCAGATCGAACCGATCCATGAAGCGGTGCGCGCCATGGGCTGGCCGATCCTGATGATCGAAGGTATCGAAGCAGACGACGTGATCGGCACTCTGTCGGTCGATGCGGTGAAGCATGGCATGAAGGTGGTGGTGTCCACCGGCGACAAGGACCTGGCGCAGCTGGTCAACGACGATGTCACGCTGATCAACACCATGAGTAACGAAACCCTGGACCGCGACGCCGTGATCGCCAAGTTCGGCGTGCCGCCGGAGCGCATCGTCGACTACCTGTCGCTGGTGGGCGATACCGTGGACAACGTGCCCGGCGTGGCCAAGGTCGGTCCCAAGACAGCGGCCAAGTGGATTGCGCAATACGGCTCGCTGGATGGCGTGATCGACAACGCTGCCAAGG
>NZ_JAESWB010000186.1 GCF_016765675.1 Neobacillus paridis | reverse complement strand
GGCTGCCAGCCCGAGCCTGTGGCGGGGAAGCACATGAAGATCGTGTTACCGGACCTTGCGCATCCTGTTCAGAAGAACCAATCCGGCTTTTTGACGCTGAATGAAGTGAAGAGGAAAAATAAGGGTGCGAATGCGTTCGGAAATTGGGGCGGGAGCGTTGATGGATCATCAAAGGCGCTGTGCGGCCGAGGATGGCTGTACTGATCAGTTTCTGTGAGCAAACGGTCGCAGGGCTTGCCTCACTTCAACAAGCTGTGCACCGCCTCCACTACCCGCGCCGGCGCCACCCTGCTCAGGCAGTCATGATGACCCTCTGGGCAGATGCTCCTGTAGCAGTTCCTGCAGGCCACGTCGTGGTACAGCACCCGGCTCGGCGATTGCCATGGCGTGTGCTGGGGGTTGGTCAGCGCATACAGGTCCACCAGCGGCGTGCCCAGCGCGGCGGCGATATGGGCCGGGCCGGTGTTGTTGGACACCATGACCGGCGCCAGCGCAATCAGCGCGCCCA
>NZ_JAESWB010000185.1 GCF_016765675.1 Neobacillus paridis | reverse complement strand
GGCCTATTTGGCTTGTGCTTGCATGTCTGCGCTATTTTGCGGCTAGATCTAAACCCGTTGACGCTTGGCGATACCGCGTTTCCAACATGCGTGATCGGATGTCAGCTGCTCCTCCTTCCTGTTCGTGGGCAAGGGGCGAACATCGTAACCCTTACTTCCGCACGTCTATCTGTGTAGATCAGAATACTGATTGACTATCCAATTACTATATATGGCAGAGTTTTCTAGCCAAGTTGGAGACGCGGGCGGTGCTGCACGCAAATAGCGTGTCATAGCGTGGAACGCGTGCTGTCAGGATCAAGCGCAATGGCGCGGTTGGACACGACTTTATCGGTGATAGAAAAATCATCGTCATCGCAGCCGCAATGAAAAACATCACGGCGCATCGCCAATCTGGAAACGGCGTTTCAGTTCTTCCACGAGTGCTTCCCGCTCCTTGGGATCGGCGAGATTGATATCCAGAGCAACCCTTCCGGAATCCCATTCCTTGATAAAACCGATTTGCATTTTGCCCGCTTTAATCC
>NZ_JAESWB010000184.1 GCF_016765675.1 Neobacillus paridis | reverse complement strand
GGTTGCCTGGGCAACGCCGCTGTTCCTGGCTTTGTGCATGGTGGAGTTCGCCGACCTCATCTTCGCGGTGGACTCAGTGCCGGCGATTCTTGCGATCACTGACGACACGTTCATCGTTTACACTAGCAACATTTTCGCGATCCTCGGTCTGCGCGCGTTGTACTTTGCGCTGGCGGCCATGATCCACCGCTTCGCCTACCTGAAGTACGCCCTGGCCCTGGTGCTGATGTTCATCGGCAGCAAGATCTTCCTTGTCAACATTATCGGCAAGATCCCGGCTGTGATCAGCCTGAGTGTGACCGCTGCGCTGATCACGGGTGGCGTGGTCGTGTCGCTCTGGAAAACGCGGAATCAGCCTGGCGTGAAGCCTCTTCGCACTATCCCGCGCGGCCGGCCGTGATCAATGACCAAAATGCAAATTGTCAATCAACTTCACCCACAAGGAAAAATTATGAAGCGTGAGCCTAAGCCCACCGCTTGCCCATATCCGACGAACACCTCCGTCAAAGTGTCAGTCGGTGTTCGAGAAAATGGCAATGCAGTACGCCGACATTAAGCCTGAATGCAACATCATCGCAGCCGAAGTCAGTGGCAGCGTGGGACTGGCCGGCGAGCGGCTGACTATTGTTGATTGCAAGATTTTCAAATTAAGATAATGGAGTGATACTATGACTGCAGCAATCT
>NZ_JAESWB010000183.1 GCF_016765675.1 Neobacillus paridis | reverse complement strand
GGCGCTGGCCTGGGCGCAGAACCTGAAGCTGTAGGCAGGCCACTTCAACGGCGACGTGGCGGAGTCCTGTTGGCGTACGCTGCCCGGCACTGCTATATTCCCGCATTGCGCGTCAGGCCGAAGGCTTGGCCGGTCACCCAAGCCGTCCAACCTCGTCAACGAAAGAGCTCGTCATGGATCTTCCCTGCGCAGCAACCGCCACGCGCGGTGCCGCATCGTACGCCGTCGATTCAAATCCCCACCTTGCCATTGGCCGCAGAACAGACGAGGCACCCAGGTTGTACAGCAGGCAGCCGGAATTCGGTGCATCGCTGCTGCCCGATGAGCTGGTCGGCGAAGTCTTTAACCATCTTCCACTGGAGGATCTGGCATCGTCCTATCAGGTATGCCGCCGCTGGCATGGGACGGAAAAGTCAACTGGTTGGGTAGGGGCCGCGCGGGCCTTTACTGCATGGAGCCTGCGGGCCGGCCTGGCACCCATGGACGCAAGCGCCTTCCATGAAGCGCTCGGGCGCGCCAGCAGGCTTGG
>NZ_JAESWB010000182.1 GCF_016765675.1 Neobacillus paridis | reverse complement strand
CTTCTCCAATGCTTGTCGTGCGCTGTCGGCCGCCCGAGGCTCGGCAAGCGTTAGGTTGGACAGGATTTGCTCACTTAGCGCGGAGTGATGCTCGCGTAAAAGTCGCGTGAGCGCCAAGGCAAAGTGCGATTTACCCGAGCCGTAGCCGGCGATTGCGAGCGAAAATGGATTACTATGTGCTGCAGTCTCGTCGGCAATACGAGTAAGAAGATCTGCCGCAAGCGTTGCCGTGTCAGTTAAGCGGTAGATCTCATCGCCGTAAACGTCTTTGCCAACCCCGTGGTAGCGTGGACCGTGAAACACGAAGCTTCGTGCCGCCTCGTCCGCACGGTTAATCTGGTCATCCGCCCACAGCAACTGGACGGCTCCATCGAAGAACAAGTCCGAACGAAACCGAATTAAATCGCCAACTTTCATGATGAGCCCTAGTGATTAATTGTTGTCTCTATAATTGTTGTCTCTACAGTAGTTCGCTGTAGATCTGCGCAGTTAGTTCGTCGCTACGCTTTATTTTCATAACTAACGGCGTTCCCGTTTGTCGATCGACTCGTGTGATACCTTGTGCTGTTGTCCACGCCAAGAACTCAT
>NZ_JAESWB010000181.1 GCF_016765675.1 Neobacillus paridis | reverse complement strand
CCACGTGTTACTCACCCGTCCGCCGCTCATCTCGAGGAGCAAGCTCCTCTTGATTCGCTCGACTTGCATGTATTAGGCACGCCGCCAGCGTTCGTCCTGAGCCAGGATCAAACTCTCCAATGAAGTTCGAGTTGATTAGCTCATAAAATTTAACGTTGGCTTCATTTCGTCAGAAATGAATGATTATTGTTGTCCAGCTACAGCGCCCTAGCACCTAGTGTCCTTCGCGCTCCGCCCTACGATAAGTCAACATCGAATTGCCTTCGGCTTCTTCGTGTTTCCTTTATCTCAGTTGGAGCACTCTAGGCCATACGGTGCTGACCAGGGTGCTTTCGCTTTTCTATGTTGACGTTTTTGTTTGTTTAGTTTTCAAAGAACAAAGTCATTACTTCAAATCGCTCCGCGTGATTCTTCTTTGAATCAAACCCTTATGCTCCGCGATTTTATTATGTCGCCCCGAAGCGACTTTATTAATATACCATTTGTATATTTGTATGTCAACAGTTTTTTTATTTTAACTACACAAATTTTTATCTATCTGCCTACTTAATTTATTATCCAAAAAATAACGTCGTCGCCTTAAAAGAATCAATACCTGATAATTTTTTGTCACAAATTATTAATAATAGAGTCGGCTTTTTTTTGATAAGTTTTATACAATGGTGGTGAATATATAAATAAAGTAAAGGATGTGGAAAATGAAAAGATTTCGTCCGGTTCCATATGAGTTAAAGGTATTAAGAGTTTTAAATTCCCGAATGATTTTATCAGAAAAAGAAAGGTTAGACTACATTAATGCTGAAAAAGGTTTTGAAGGTGAGTTAAAATTTGATCAGCTGACTAAAAAGCTTCAAGGAGAAGTATTCATTATAAATAATTTACTTCTTAAGGTTGGTAATACTTATTTTCAAATTGACACAACTATTATTTTTCAAACCGCCTTGATAATATTTGAAGTAAAAAATTTTGAAGGGGATCATTTTTTAGAGTCAAGAAAGTTTTTCAAGTTTCCTAAACGAGAGATTAAAAATCCGTTTAATCAATTAGATCGAAACACCTCCCTAATGCGTCAACTGCTTCAACAACTTGGCTTTCAAATTCAAGTTGAAAGCTGGGTGACTTTTGTTAACCCCGAGTTCTCTCTTTTTCAAGCACCTCTTGATCTTCCCGTTATTCTTCCATCACAACTTAACCGTTTTATGAAAAATATGGACATGCAGCCATCAAAGCTAAATAGCGTACATAAAAGACTTGCTGAAAAACTGATTTCACTGCATCATGAAAAGTCTCCATATACTCAGCTACCTGTATATGATTATGAACAGTTAAAGAAGATAATTACTTGTCCGAGGTGCTTTAGCTTTATGGTATTACTTGGACGAAATAAATGTATTTGCCCAAAATGTTCATACATAGAAAAAATAGATTCTGTTGTATTACGTAGTGTGGATGATTATAGGCTTCTTTTTCCTGAGAGAAAGATTACTACACAAGGAATATATGTATGGTGTGGGGAAGTTGTGTCTGAAAAAATAATTAGAAGAGTATTAAAAACATATTTTAAAGAGATAGGTTTTGGACGTTGGGTTTATTTTGAATAATAGTTGATTATTTAGAGGGGGGAAAACCTCCTTTTTATTTTGATTTGCAATTATTTGTGAAATTTAGGAAGATCTTATAGACCGAATTTTACTTTATCGGGCAGCTAAGCTTGTTCTACTTACCCCAACTATCGCATCTTTCTCCTTTTCAGGTAACTAGAGCCATGCTACTTGCCCCAATTATCCGTTCTTTCCCTTTTTCAGGTAGCTAGAACGGGCCTACTTACCCCAACTATCGCATCTTTCCCCTTTTCAAACAACTAGTATGCTAAATTTTCCAAAAAACATCCCCAAAAAAAGGAACACCCTTAGAGTGCTCCTTCATTTGTTTATTCTTCATCGGCAGATCCAAGATCATCAAGGTTTTCTGCTGTATTATCACCATCATTGGATTCGCTGGATTCTCCTAAGACTTCACCGATGCCATGTTCGCCCTCAGTGGACTCTCCATCTTCTTCTTTTTCTACTTTTGCAGCTGTGGCAACAAATTCATTTTCATTTTCCCGCAGGCTTATCAGTTTAACGCCCTGGGTGTTCCGGCCTGTTCGAGAGATGCTGGCAACATCAATTCGAATCAGGACACCACCTGTTGTAATCAGCATCAGATCCTCTTCACCTGTAACGGTTCTTACTGATACAAGCTCGCCGTTTTTCTCTGTGACATGGCAGGTCTTGATCCCTTTACCACCACGGCCCTGAATTCGATATTCCGAAGCAGGTGTCCGCTTGCCGTATCCTTTTTTCGTCACAATTAAGATATCATTATCATCCTCCAAAACTTCCATACCGACCACTTCGTCATCCGCATCAAGGGTGATGCCTTTTACGCCGGTGGCAGTACGGCCCATTGACCTTACATCATCCTCTGGAAAGCGGATCAGCATTCCTTTTTTTGTACCGATGATAATCTGCTTGCTGCCGTCCGTTAAACGGACTGAAATTAATTCATCACCTTCACGAAGATTGACGGCGATTAACCCGTTATTTCGGATATTAGCAAAGGAAGACAAAGGTGATCGCTTCGATACTCCCTCTTTAGTTGTGAAGAATAAGAACCAATCATCGACAAATTCCTCAACAGGAATAATCGCATTGATCCATTCATCCTTGTCAATTTCCAGCAGGTTAACGATTGGTATTCCTTTAGCCGTTCGGCTAAATTCAGGAATTTCATACCCTTTGGATCGATATACTTTTCCTTTGTTTGTAAAAAATAGAATCGTATCATGGGTAGAAGTCGTCATTAAATGTTCGACAAAGTCATCGTCATGTGTACCCATTCCTTGGATTCCCCGTCCGCCACGCTTCTGGGCGCGGTAGGTTGAAACCGGCAGACGTTTAATATATCCATTATGAGTAAGGGTAATAACAATATTTTCTCTTGGAATCAGGTCTTCATCATCGATATTCTCAATTCCGCCGGCAGCAATTTCTGTCCGCCGCTTATCATTAAAGCGTCCCTTAATTTCCAGCAATTCCTCACGGATGATATCAAGCAGTTTTTCCTCGTCGGCTAAAATTCCCTTCAACTCGGCAATCAATTTTACAAGCCCTTGGTACTCTTCTTCAATTTTTTCTCTTTCCAAACCGGTTAAGCGTTGCAGACGCATATCGAGAATCGCTTGCGCTTGTTTCTCTGAAAGATTAAATTGAGTCATTAAACCTTCCCGGGCAATATCCGTTGTGGCGGAATTACGAATGAGATTAATGACAGCATCGAGATTATCCAGGGCAACCCGCAATCCTTCTAAAATATGGGCACGAGCCTCTGCTTTGCGCAGCTCGAATTCTGTTCTTCTGCGAATGACGACTTTTTGATGATCCAGGTAATGGACCAGCAATTGCTTTAGACTCAATACCCTTGGGTGTCCGTTAACGAGCGCCAGATTATTGATTCCAAAGCTAGTCTGCATCGCTGTTAATTTATATAAGTTATTTAAAATGACATTGGCATTGGCATCTTTACGAACCTCAATTACAATTCGCATCCCTCTGCGGTCCGATTCGTCGCGAAGGTCCGTAATCCCTTCAATTTTTTTCTCACGGACCAGTTCAGCGATTCTTTCAATCAGTTTCGCTTTGTTCACCTGGTAGGGGATTTCATGAACAATAATCGTCTCTTTACCGTTCGATTTCTGTTCAATTTCGACCTTAGCTCTTAATGTGATGGAGCCTCTGCCGGTTTCGTATGCTTTCCGGATTCCGTTGCGGCCGAGGATGATTCCTCCCGTTGGAAAGTCCGGTCCGGGGATGATTTCCATCAATTCCAAGGTAGTAATGTCAGGATCATGGCTGAGAGCCAGCACTCCTTCAATCACTTCACCGAGCTGGTGAGGGGGGATATTGGTTGCCATCCCGACAGCAATTCCAGATGTTCCATTCACCAAAAGGTTAGGAAATCTAGATGGAAGTACAACAGGTTCTTTTTCTTCACCATCATAGTTATCTTGATAATCAATCGTATCTTTGTTAATATCTCTTAATAATTCCATTGAAATTTTCGACATTCTTGATTCGGTATAACGCATGGCGGCTGCAGAGTCGCCATCCACTGAACCAAAGTTTCCGTGGCCGTCTACAAGCATGTAACGATAGTTAAAGTCCTGTGCCATCCGTACCATTGTTTCATAAACGGCTACGTCACCGTGAGGGTGGTATTTACCGATTACATCTCCAACAATACGGGCTGATTTTTTATATGGTTTGTCCGCATGAATGCCAAGATCATGCATGGCATAAAGAATACGGCGATGAACCGGCTTTAGACCATCGCGGACATCCGGAAGGGCACGGGAAACGATAACACTCATCGCATAGTCAAGAAAAGATGTCCTCATTTCCTGACTGATATTAACTTCTTTTATTTGAGAATTTGGTGTTTCAGCCATATTTGGTACCTCCTATTGGGATTCCCTTACTAAAAAAGAAAAGGAGGATAGTGGTCACCCCTCTACCCTTAACCTTTTTATATCCATTCTCAAGCTTCTACGCACTAAATCACTAAGGAAGGTTCCTTAGAAGGATCAATGCAAAAATAAGCTTTTCTTGTTTCAAGGATATATACACTATCCTTATACATCCAGATTCTTTACATATTGAGCATTCTCTTCGATGAAATTACGGCGGGGTTCTACTTTTTCACCCATTAGCATTTCAAAGGTTTCATCAGCTTCGATGGCATCTTCAAGGCTTACTTGGAGCATCGTTCTGGTTGACGGGTCCATGGTTGTTTCCCATAATTGTTCAGGATTCATTTCTCCCAAACCTTTATAGCGTTGAATATTCGGCTTTGGCTGGCTTGGCAGCTGGGCAAATATCCGATCGAGATCTTTATCGTTATAAGCATATTCAATCCGTTTACCTTGCTGAACTTTATATAATGGCGGCTGGGCAATATACACATAACCTGCTTCTAAAATTTTTCTCATATAGCGATAAAAGAATGTTAGCAGCAGGGTGCGAATATGGGCACCGTCAACATCAGCATCCGTCATAATAACGACTTTATGATATCTGGCTTTGGAAATATCAAAATCCTCGCCAATCCCTGTTCCAATCGCCGTAATCATCGCTCTCACTTCATTATTAGAAAGAATTCTGTCAAGGCGTGCTTTTTCCACGTTGAGGATTTTCCCCCGAAGCGGCAAGATCGCTTGGAAATGACGGTCACGTCCTTGCTTTGCTGAACCTCCCGCAGAGTCCCCCTCAACGATATATAATTCACTTTCTGCAGGATCCTTGGAAGAACAATCTGCCAGTTTCCCAGGTAAACTCGACACTTCAAGCGCACTTTTCCGCCGGGTTAATTCCCGGGCCTTTTTGGCAGCAACCCGTGCTCTGGCAGCCATTAAGCCTTTATCAACAATTTTCTTCGCAACCACTGGATTTTCTAATAAAAATTTCTCAAAGGCGGCCGAAAAAATCGTATCCGTAATTGCTCTCACTTCAGAGTTGCCAAGCTTCGTTTTCGTCTGTCCCTCAAATTGGGGATCTGGATGCTTAATTGAAATAATCGCTGTCAGCCCTTCACGAACATCCTCGCCGGAAAGGTTCGTGTCGCTTTCTTTAATTAAACCGTTTTTTCGAGCATAATCGTTAATCACCCTGGTTAACGCCGTTTTAAACCCTGCTTCATGAGTTCCGCCTTCATACGTATGAATATTATTGGCAAAGGAGTAAATACTTTCCGTATAGCCCTCATTGTATTGCAGGGCAACCTCGACACTGATTCCGTCTCGTTCTCCCTCGACATCAATCGGCTCCTCATGAACCACTTCTTTGGTGCGGTTTAAATGCTCAACATAGGATTTAATACCGCCTTCATAATGATATTCATTACGTTTATTTTCGACACGTTTATCTTCAATCGTAATTTTAAGACCACGGTTAAGAAAGGCCAGTTCACGAATACGAGTAGCCAGAATGTCATAATCATATTCTAGTGTTTCCGTAAATATTTCTGGATCTGGCTTAAAATGGGTAATCGTCCCAGTTTTATCTGTTTCCCCAATTATTTTTAAATCGGCAACCGGGACACCGCGTTCATACTTTTGATAATGGATGTGACCATCCCGGTGCACAAACACTTCCAAAAATTCGGATAGGGCATTCACAACCGAAGCCCCGACACCATGCAGTCCGCCGGAAACTTTATAGCCTCCGCCACCAAATTTACCACCGGCGTGGAGGATTGTCATGATGACTTCAACTGCCGGCCGGCCCACTTTTTCCTGAATGCCAACCGGAATACCACGGCCATTATCCTTTACGGTGATGCTGTTATCCGCTTCAATCGTGACATTGATTTCAGTACAGTAGCCTGCGAGTGCTTCGTCAATGCTGTTATCGACTATTTCCCAAACGAGATGATGGAGACCTTTGCTGCTTGTTGAACCGATATACATTCCAGGTCTTTTCCGAACTGCCTCCAGCCCTTCTAAAACCTGTATTTGATCGGCGTCATATGCTTGCTCCTGAACTGCTTTTTGATCCATTGTCACTAGATTCACCTGCACTTTCTAAACGTAAGTAACTCTATATTTTTGAAAAAATTTAAATCTATCCTAATCGTTTATATTGACGTCTTTTTAAAGTACCTGAAGCAATTGACGATAAATAAATGTATTGATCGGTGACGATGACTGACTTATAGGGGTTCTTTGATAAATTCATCAGCTTTTGTTTGTGGCGGTCGATAAATTCCCTCAGCATTTCTGAATTCTGGACACTTTCTTTATCCAAAATGGCAATAATATCCTTTATCCTAATATTAAGGTTTTCGCCAATATGAATAAACATGTTCCACCTCAGTTCACCCTTCGCATTGTACCGGAAGTGACTTCAAATGCAGAAGCCTCTTTCAATGTTTGATGGTCAATCCCGTCAACGCTTGTTGTTGTAACGAATGTTTGAACCTTGCCTTGAATCGTATTTAATAAGTGTGATTGCCGGTAATCGTCCAATTCGGACAAAACATCGTCTAAAAGCAAGATCGGATATTCACCAATTTCCGCGTGGATTAATTCAATTTCCGCGAGTTTGACGGATAACGCCGTAGTTCGCTGCTGACCTTGTGAGCCAAAGGTTTGCACGTCGCGGTTATTCACGAAGAACAGCAAATCATCACGATGGGGGCCAAATAATGTAGTCCCCCTTTCTATTTCTCTACTTTTTACCTTTTCGAACTTTTCTTGATAGCTTGCTACCATTTTCGACAAGTCAAGCCTATCTAATACATCAACCGATGGTTTATATTGTATTTCAAGCGTTTCAAGTCCCCTTGAAATCCCTTGATGAATCGGTTTTGCCCAATTTTGCAGCAGCCGCAAGAATTCGAATCTCTTGGTAATAATCTTCACAGCCGTTTGAATGAATTGCTCTGTTAAGATTTCAAGCATTGTTTCGTCCGTCTGCTTCTTGATCTGCAACATTTTTAAAAAATGATTACGCTGCTGGAGAATTTTTTGATATTGACTCATATCATGTAAATAAATAGGGGACACCTGGCCTATTTCCATATCAATAAATCTTCTGCGAACTTGAGGGCTTCCTTTAACCAAATTAAGGTCTTCAGGGGCAAACATAACGACGTTCATATTACCAACGTATTGGCTTAATTTCCGTTGTTCTATATGGTTGCATTTTGCCTTTTTACCTTTTTTCGATATGACTAATTGAAGGGGTAATGAACCGTGCTGTTTTTGAACCCTACCTTCTATTTTAGCATAATCTTGATCCCAACGGATAAGATCTTTATCATTTGACGTTCTGTGCGACTTCGCCATCGCTAAAACATAAATGGACTCCATCACGTTTGTTTTCCCTTGGGCATTTTCCCCTAAGATGACATTTACTTTATTTTCAAATTCGATCAATAATTCTTCGTAATTGCGGTAGTTGGTTAAACTAAGCGATTCAATATACATGCAAACGTCATCCTCTTCAGAAATGCGTAAGCGCCGCAGTCAGGGGCGTGGAGCCAGTCAATCCGGCGGCGATATGATGTTTTTAGCCTTTGAAACATGGGCTGTAGATTATAGAGCTCCCAGGAGATGCAGCTAGACAAGGTTATTTGGTAATCACAAACTCACCAAAGCCGGGAATTTGGAGCTTATCACCGTCACGAAGCTTTCTTCCTCTCCGTTGATCCAATTCACCATTTATAAAAACTTCATGTTCACTTAAAAACCATTTGGCCATGCCGCCTGATTGAATTAGCTCAGCCAGCTTTAAGAATTGGCCTAATGTAATAAATTCTGTTTCCAGTTTTATTTTTTTAGGCAAATCATCACTCTCATTTCCCAAAAATATCAGTTAGGTGTTTTTAACAGTCTTTTTCCCAGACAAATTGTCTCAATACTTTATTTTACTAAAAATTTGCTTCTGTTTCAAAGATTACCTTGGAATGAAAGGACCGAGAAAAAAGCCACCTGAAAATAGTGGTGGCTTTGGATTATTAATACGTTCTAACCGGTAAAATCAACTGTAAAATCGTTTCGTCATTTAATGGACGAATGACAAACGGACGCATCGCGCCAGTAAAGCTAATGGTTATTTCGGTTCCTTCCAATGCTTTTAAAGCATCCATCATATATTTGGCACTAAAGGAAATTTTTAATTCTTCCCCGACGATGGACTCACTTTGAACTTCTTCTACTACCTTTCCTATTTCCGGTGTATTCGAGGTGATTTCAATAATGCCGCCCTCTTGTGTGGAAAATTTAACGACATTATTTCTGCCTTCACGGGCAAGTAAAGATGCACGGTCAATCGCTTGTAAAAATTCCTTCGTATTAACTGTAATTTCCGTCTTGCTATCGGCTGGAATTAATCTTGAAGTATCAGGATAATTGCCCTCTAACAATCTCGAGAAAAATAACAAATGCTTTGCTTTAAATAATATTTGATTTTCTGTAATCACGATATCAATCGGTTCATTTGAATCATCAATAATCTTACTTAATTCATTTAAACTTTTTCCAGGAATAACAATATTGTAACTAGCCTCATGGTCCGTTTCGATTTTCGCCTTGCGAAGAGCGAGACGATGGCTGTCTGTTGCAATACAGCTTAACTCACCGTTTTCTATCTTCCAGTTGACACCTGTCAAGATCGGGCGTGTTTCTGAAGTTGATACAGCAAAATGAGTTTGCCTGATCATTGCCTTCAAAAGATCGCCGGCAATTTGAAATTTATTATTTTCCTCAATTTGCGGCAGGTGAGGGTATTCCTCAGCATCAAGACCGATTAAATTAAATTCAGATTTACCAGAACGAATGACGGTTTGCAAATGATTTAAGACTTCAAGTTCAACAAAATCAGTTGGCAGCTTTTTCACGATTTCACTAAAAAATCTGGCTTGCAGAACAATCGCACCCGGCTGCTTTATTTCGACAATTTCATCCCCGGCTTCTTCTTTAGGGATAAATGACTCAATCGATATATCCGAGTCACTTCCCGTTAAGGTTACTCCCTCATTTGTTGCGGTTATTTTTATTCCCGTTAAGATCGGAATGGTCGTTCTTGAGGTAACTGCCTTCATAACATCTTGGACACTTTGAACAAGTCGGTCTCGTTGGATAATAAATTTCATTTTTTAATCCTCCGTTTTAGGCATATTTTTTTAGCATCAGCATATATTATTATTTTATAAAAAATAGGAGAAGTATTAGTAGGAGTTGTTAACATGTGGATAACCTATTTTTACAATGGAAACACAGCCTATCCACATGTGGACAGACTGTGCATATGTGTTTGAAAGTTATTCACAACTTCAACAACTAAGGATGTCCCGGTAAGACCAAGGCTGCCTTGGTTTCTTTAAATTTTCAATTGTTCATTGATTTCCTTCAGTTGCTTTTGCAGCAGTGAATCGGTTTGAAGCAGCTTGGAAATTTTTTCGTGGGCGTGAATCACCGTGGTATGATCACGGCCGCCAAACTCTTCTCCTATTTTGGGCAAGGAATAATCGGTTAATTCACGTGACAAATACATCGCAATTTGCCTTGGAAAAGCGACTGATTTTGTCCGTTTTTTGGCCTTAAAATCCTCAAGTTTTACGTTATAGTGCTCCCCGACAACTTTCTGGATTTCATGAATGGTAATGACTTTAGGCTTTGAGCTGGGAATAATATCCTTTAGGGCTTCAGCAGCTAAATCTGCGTTAATATCCTTATTAATTAGCGACGAATAGGCGACAACGCGAATTAATGCTCCTTCTAGTTCACGAATGTTGGAATCAATTTGATTGGCAATATAAAGCATGACTTCATTAGGAATGTCTAGGCCATCTGCCTTTGCTTTCTTTCTGAGGATGGCAATTCTAGTTTCCAAATCTGGCGGAGTGATATCGGTAATTAATCCCCATTCAAACCTTGATCTAAGGCGGTCTTCAAGCGTCGGAATTTCCCTTGGGGGCCGGTCGCTGGAAATGACAATTTGCTTGCTTTCCTCATGGAGGCTGTTAAACGTATGGAAAAATTCCTCCTGCGTTGATTCTTTCCCCGCTAAAAATTGAATATCATCAATGAGCAGGACATCAACATTGCGGTATTTATTGCGAAAGCTTTCCGCCCGGTTGTCGCGGATTGAGTTGATAAATTCATTGGTAAATTTCTCAGAAGACAAATATACCACCTTTGCCGTTGGATTGTGCTCCAATACATAATGCCCAATGGCATGCATTAAGTGGGTTTTTCCTAGTCCTACACCGCCATAAATAAAAAGCGGGTTATACGCTTTTGCCGGCGCTTCCGCAACAGCAAGGGAAGCAGCATGAGCAAAGCGGTTCCCGGAACCAATGACAAAGGTATCGAAAGTGTATTTGGGAATTAATACGCTTGTCGGAAAATCGTTGTGATCGTCATCCTTTTTCATCTTCTTTGGCGGCGTTCGCAGTTCTTGCTCTTCCTCTGGTTGATCCTGCGGAATGATAAACTTGGCCGTTAAGCTTTCTCCGGTGAGTTCATACAAAATCTCAGTTATTAAATCGGAGTACCGTTCCTCCAGCCAATCACGTGCGAATTCATTGGGAACATTGATGACAAGCTGATCGCCTTGAAGAGACTGGGCTTTCGTTGATTTAAACCATGTCTCAAAACTAGGCTTGCTTATTTTCTTTTCAATATTGGAAAGAGCTGCCTGCCAAAGGTCCGCAATATTTTCCAACGATTGTCCCTCCCTTATAAAAGTATTTATGTTGACATCGTCGTCTTTTCCCATAAAAAATAACTATAAATTTATTAATATATGAAAAGGTATTTTGTGGATAACATATAATAAGGATAGAATGCAGGATTTCGACAATATCCACTACCTGTGGACAAGATTTTACAGAACCTTGGGATAACATGTCCACAGGTTATCCACAAAATGTGGATAATTATTTTTTGGGTAGAAGTTATTCAGAGTGAAAACACAAATATAATAACAAATAATAGCAGGCTACGCAATGGTTTTTCTAAACTTATCCACAAGACGAACGATGTGTGTATAATAATTGTCCACAGGTTGATAATTTGTGAAAAACCTGTCAATATCTTGTGTGGATAGCAGAAAAATGTCGATTAATATCCACAATTAAATGTAAACTGTTCGCTAAAGAACACTATGATAAGAAATTGGAAATTTAGGTTAATGGTTGAAGGACAGTTGACAATATAATGAGGACATCTTTATAATAAATAAGACTGTCGTCTGAAATTGAAATGAGGACTTTTCCTTTTGGGAGGTGTCATATATGAAAAGAACGTATCAACCAAATAAACGGAAACATAGCAAAGTTCACGGTTTTCGCAGTCGCATGAGCTCCAGTAATGGACGTAAAGTTCTAGCTCGTCGTCGTCGTAAAGGTAGAAAAGTATTATCAGCTTAGACCACTGAAACGTCTCAGTGGTCTTTTTTCTAAGCAAAAAGTTTTCATACTGATTGAAGGTGTTAGGTAATGAAAAAGGAACTGCGGATAAAAAAAAATAAAGACTTTCAGACAGTATTTCAACAGGGCAGATCGTTTGCCAATCGCCAATTTGTGGTTTATTCATTGCCGAAGGAGGACCAAGACTTTTTTCGCATTGGTTTATCCGTTAGTAAAAAGCTTGGTAATGCGGTTACGCGAAATAAAATTAAAAGATATATTCGACAGTCCGTTTTTGAACTGAAGGATCAATTATTGCCGGGGTATGATTATGTAATTATTGCCAGGAAACCGGCAGCCGAAATGGACTTTTTTATGATAAAAAAAAGTTTAACGCATGTTTTTAAGGTAGGAAAGGTATTAAAGAACCGATAAAAAATGATCAAATTTACCGTTTTGTTAAAGCAATTTTAATAAAAAGATGTTAGAATTACCTTTGAAACCCATTACAGAAAAATATACATAATTTTTATAAATATCTATATTAACTCCGAGGAGGAAAAACTGGTTGAAAAAAAGAATTTTACTTGTATTTGGGATGCTTTCGATTTTCCTGCTGCTAACGGGGTGCAGCGAAGTAAACAAGCCGATTACCCCGGAAAGTAAAGGCTTTTGGAACGAGTATATTGTCTATCCCTTGTCCTGGCTGATTAAAGAAGTAGCTCATATTTTTGGCGGCAACTTTGGGATATCCATTATAATCGTAACAATTATAATCCGTCTGATTATTTTACCGCTTATGATTAAACAGACAAAAAGCTCAAAAGCGATGCAGGCCCTGCAGCCGGAAATGCAGGCACTGAAAGAAAAATATAGCTCCAAAGATCAAAAGACCCAGCAAAAACTGCAGCAGGAAACCATGGCGCTATTCCAAAAACATGGCGTCAATCCAATGGCAGGCTGTTTCCCGGTATTGATCCAAATGCCGATTTTAATTGGATTTTATCACGCGATTATGCGGACGAGAGCGATTGCCGAGGGCAGCTTTTTATGGTTTGATCTTGGTGACAAGGATCCATGGTATATTTTACCGATTGTCGCTGGTATCACAACGTTTATCCAGCAAAAAATGATGATGGCTGGCACGGCAAACCAAAATCCGCAAATGGCAATGATGCTTTGGATGATGCCGATTATGATTGTTATTTTTGCCATTAGCTTCCCATCAGCGCTTTCCTTATATTGGGTGGTCGGTAATATTTTCTCGATTGTGCAAACCTATTTTATTAAAGGGCCGGAGATAAAGGTGCAAGCAACCGGTAAAATGGGAGGAACTAAAAAGTGAAACAGGTAACTGCTACAGGACAAACCGTCGAAGAAGCAGTAGAGTCAGCTTTAGCCCAATTAAATGTAACAAAAGATCAAACAGATATTGATATAATTGATGAAGGAAAAAAGGGGATTTTCGGAATTTTTGGCTCACGTCCCGCTGTTGTCAAAGTTTCCGTGATCATGAACCCAATTGAAGAAGCAAAGAATTTTTTGAGTCAGGTCAGCGAACAAATGGGTTCTCCTGTTGATATTGATGTAAAACAGGAGGGCAAACTGGTGTATTTTACCTTAACTGGTGAAAAGATTGCATTGTTGATTGGAAAACGAGGACAAACCCTTAATTCGCTGCAATATTTAACCCAGCTGGTGATGAATCGGTTTTCGCAAAACTATGTGACCGTCATTTTAGATGCGGAGAATTACCGCGAGCGTCGGAGTGAAACATTAATTCAACTGGCCCAACGCTTGGCCCAAAAGGCTGTAAAGACGGGAAAAGAAGTAACCTTAGAGCCGATGCCTTCCTATGAACGAAAGGTCATCCACACCGCTTTGGCTGAAAATAGACGAGTAAAAACGAGTTCTGATGGCATAGAACCACACCGTTATATCGTTATTTCACCAGTAAGAAAATAAGTCAATCGTATTTTAAGACATCCTTCCGATTTGGGAGGATGTTTTTTTCTTCCCTTTTTTTGAATAGGTACTTGTTGATAACATTGCTTGAGTCATTCTGTTTGTTTTATTGTTATTCACATGTGGATAAGTTAAAATAGTACAAGATTCTTATTAACCTGTGGATAAAAGTATAAAAAACGGGTTTTTTTGTGATAAGCTATTCTTTTGGATAAATAATCGATTACTTTATATAATTTTTTTAATGTGAGGTGAAACGGAATGGACTTTGATACGATAGCAGCCATCTCAACGCCGATGGGGGAAGGAGCGATCGCTATTGTTCGCTTAAGTGGAGAAGCAGCCATCCTGATTGCCGATAGGCTTTTTAAAGGGGTGAATGGAAAAACACTTGCGGAACAAGGCAGCCATACGATCCATTATGGCCATATCCTTGACCCCAAAACCGGGGACGTAGTCGAAGAGGTCATGGTTTCCGTGATGAAAGGACCAAAAACTTTTACAAAAGAGGATGTAGTGGAAATCAATTGTCACGGTGGACTTGTCTCGGTGAATCGAGTGCTTCAGCTGGTATTAAGTCATGGTGCACGGCTTGCGGAACCGGGGGAATTTACCAAGCGTGCTTTCTTGAATGGGAGGATTGATTTATCACAGGCGGAAGCAGTCATTGACCTGATTCGGGCGAAGACAGATCGAGCGATGAATGTCGCTCTCGGACAAATGGAAGGAAGACTCTCGAGGCTGATACGCCGATTACGGCAGGAAATCTTGGAGATTTTAGCGCAAATTGAGGTAAACATTGATTATCCCGAGTATGATGATGTTGAAGAAATGACTCATTCATTGTTGTTGCCAAAGGCCGCTTATGTTCACGAGGAAATCAAAAAGCTGCTGCAGACATCGCAGCAAGGAAAAATTCTCCGTGAAGGTCTCTCCACCGTTATTGTCGGCAGACCGAATGTCGGTAAATCCTCGTTATTAAACAGCCTTGTACAGGAAAATAAGGCGATTGTGACGGATGTTCCTGGTACAACAAGAGATGTTATCGAAGAATATGTCAATGTCCGCGGTGTGCCGCTAAGACTATTGGATACGGCCGGTATCAGGGAAACTGAGGATATCGTCGAGCGAATCGGTGTCGAGCGTTCCCGTCAGGTGTTAAAAGAGGCGGATTTAATTTTACTTGTGTTGAATTATTCGGATCAGCTGACAAAAGAGGATGAAAATCTGTTCGAAGCAGTGAAAGGGATGGACACGATTGTCATTATCAATAAAACAGATCTGCCGCAGCAAATTGACCTCGAGCGGGTTCATGAGTTAGCAAAGGAACACCGGATTGTGACAACCTCATTGTTGCAAGACCGCGGGGTGGATGAGTTAGAGGAAGCGATTGCCTCGCTGTTTTTCAGCGGCTCTGTTGAGGCAAAGGACGCAACCTATGTATCCAACAGCCGGCATATTGCCTTATTGAACCAAAGTTTGCAGGCGATTGAGGAGGCCATCGCCGGCGCCCAAATGGGAACACCGATTGACATCGTTCAAATAGATTTAACGCGGACTTGGAATCTGCTAGGTGAAATTATCGGCGAAAGTGTCCAAGACGACTTAATCAACCAGTTGTTCTCGCAATTCTGTTTAGGAAAATAATTGGTTCAATTTTCTTGATTTCATGACTGGAAAAGGGAACCCATGGCCAAATACGGTCAATGAAGCAGGGGTTCATAGCCCGAAAAGAGAGATCCGCGGCCGCAAAGCTCAATGAAACACAATATTTTTCAGATAGGTACAAAGATGGACAACATAAATGAAATGATATTTAGTTTTCCGTGTAGCGGAAAAGGAGGAACACATCAATATGCAACAATATGAAGCAGGAAATTACGACGTTGTCGTCGTTGGGGCCGGACATGCCGGCTGTGAGGCAGGCCTCGCGGCGGCACGCATGGGTGCCAATACTTTAATGATTACAATCAACCTCGATATGGTGGCCTTCATGCCCTGCAACCCTTCTGTCGGCGGTCCAGCCAAGGGGATTGTCGTTCGGGAAATAGATGCTCTTGGTGGGCAAATGGGTAAAAACATTGATAAAACGTATATCCAAATGCGGATGTTAAATACCGGTAAAGGCCCCGCAGTGCGTGCCTTACGGGCTCAGGCGGATAAAAATGAATACCAGCGCGAAATGAAACGAACGCTGGAAGAAGAGCCCAACCTTACGTTAATTCAGGGAATGGTCGAAGAGCTGATTGTCGAGGATGGCGTCTGCAAGGGGGTTATCACAAAAACCGGAGCGATTTATCGTTCCAAAACCGTCGTCATTACCACCGGTACCTTCCTGCGCGGCGAAATTATTATCGGTGAATTAAAATACTCAAGTGGCCCGAATAATCAGCAGCCATCGATCAAACTGTCAGAACACCTGGAACGGCTTGGCTTCGAGCTTGTCCGCTTTAAGACAGGTACACCGCCAAGGGTAAACGGGAACACGGTTGATTATAGCAAAACGGAAATCCAGCCTGGTGACGAGGAGCCAAGAGCATTTTCCTACGACACGACCCAATTTATTACCGACCAGCTCCCATGTTGGTTGACTTATACGAATGAACATACCCATCGATTAATTGATCAGAATCTGCATCGGTCACCGATGTATTCCGGGATGATTAAAGGCACGGGTCCGCGCTACTGTCCATCGATTGAGGATAAGGTTGTCCGATTTAACGACAAACCGCGCCACCAGATCTTTCTTGAACCGGAAGGCCGAAATACGAAAGAGGTCTATGTTCAAGGCCTGTCCACCAGCCTCCCTGAAGATGTACAGCACCAGCTGGTGAAAACCGTCGCCGGTTTAGAAAACGCTGAAATCATGAGGCCTGGCTATGCGATTGAATATGATGCCATCGTTCCTACACAGCTGTGGCCGACGTTAGAAACAAAGGTCGTCAAAAACCTTTATACAGCTGGTCAAATCAACGGAACATCCGGTTACGAAGAAGCGGCGGGACAAGGGATCATGGCTGGAATTAACGCCGGTCTTAATGCCTTAGGCAAGGAAGAATTGGTGTTAAGCCGCTCTGAGGCCTACATTGGGGTGTTAATTGACGATTTAGTTACCAAAGGGACAAATGAACCATATCGCCTGCTTACATCGAGAGCGGAGTACCGTCTGTTGTTAAGACATGATAATGCCGACTTACGTTTAACGGAAATAGGTTATAAAATTGGCTTAATTGGTGAAGAACGCTACCAAGCATTTTTAGCCAAAAAAGCGGCAATTGATGCGGAGAAGGAAAGACTCCGATCAACCATCTTAAAACCGTCTGATAAAAATGTTCAAGAGCTAGTTCGCAGCATCGGCGGCAGCGAGCTAAAGGATGGAATCCGTGCCTCCGACTTGTTAAAACGGCCGGAAATGACCTATGAATTACTGGAGACTATCGCTAAGCCGGATTCTCCATTAAGTAATGAAATGAAAGAGCAAGTTGAAATTCAAATTAAATATGAGGGCTATATTGAAAAATCAATGCAGCAAGTGGAACGATTGAAAAAAATGGAGGATAAAAAAATTCCGGAAAATATTGATTATGATGCCATCTCCGGGCTTGCTACCGAAGCGAAACAAAAGCTTAAGAAGATTAGGCCATTATCGCTGGCCCAAGCATCAAGAATTTCTGGAGTTAATCCAGCCGATATTTCAATTTTACTTGTATACCTTGAGCATGGCCGAATTGCCAGAATTGCCAATGATTAAGTGAGTGAGGAAATTTACCCAATGAATAGTGAACAATTTACCACGATCCTGAAGGAAAAGGGAATCAGCTTGACAGAAAAGCAGCTTGATCAGTTTGAACAGTATTATCTGACCCTTGTTGAATGGAATGAAAAAATGAATCTGACGGCCATTACTGCCAAAGAAGATGTTTATTTAAAGCACTTTTATGATTCGCTGACGGCAGCATTTTACTTTGATTTTTCCAAGCCTCTTCGTCTTTGTGACGTTGGGGCTGGTGCCGGGTTTCCGAGCATTCCGCTAAAAATTGCTTTCCCGGATATTGAGGTAACGATTGTCGATTCGTTGAATAAGCGAATTTCCTTTTTACAACATCTTGCCAATGTATTAGGGTTGGAAAATGTCCGGTTTATGCATGACCGGGCGGAAACCTTCGGGGGCAATCCTAGCTATCGCGAGAGCTTTGATGTTGTTACGGCAAGGGCTGTTGCGAGAATGTCTGTATTAAGTGAGCTCTGTCTACCGCTTACAAAAGTGGGCGGTTACTTCATCGCCTTAAAGGCAGTCAATGCTGATGAGGAATTAACTCAAGCCAAAAAGGCGATCACCACGCTCGGCGGCAGGCTTGAAAACAAATTCACCTTTACTTTACCAATTGAGCAGTCAGAACGGAATATGATCATCCTTAAAAAGGAAAAGCCAACACCTAAGAAATACCCAAGAAAGCCTGGTACCCCGGCAAAGGCCCCCATTCAGTAGCACTCTAAAACAGCTATCGCTCTTGATAGGGAGTTGCTGCGGGACGAACGGTCAGAAAAACTGTTTGCGGTACTAACATATTTTTTGTAAAAATGGTATTCTATGCAGGAAGAATTATTTTGAAAAGAGAATAAGTAATAGGGAGTTTCGAAAGGTGGTGTTGGGGATGAAGAGTTCGTTTAGCCGCTTTTTTGGCCTCGGAGATAAAGGGGAACAGACGGTTGAGCTTGAGCAAGAGCTGGACGGTGAAAAAAATGAAGAAATCAAAAAAATTCCAATAGATCAAATTGTTCCTAACCGCTTCCAACCGCGTACTGTTTTTGATGAAGAGAAAATTGAAGAATTATCACGAACCATTCATATACATGGGATTATCCAGCCAATTGTTGTCAGGGAGTATGCTGCTAATCAATTTGAAATCATTGCCGGAGAGCGGCGCTGGAGGGCAATGAAAAAGCTGGGTTGGACTGAGGTGCCGGCAATCGTAAAAGATATGACGGATACGGAAACCGCCTCGATTGCCTTGATCGAAAATTTGCAGCGGGAAGAATTATCTCCGATTGAGGAAGCGATTGCTTACGGCCGACTGCTGGAACTGCATAATTTAACGCAAGAGGCATTAGCGCAGCGTCTCGGAAAAGGGCAGTCAACCGTGGCGAACAAACTGCGCCTCCTTAAATTACCGCAGCCGGTTCAAGACGCTTTATTAAATAAGGTGATCACTGAGCGCCATGCGCGTGCTCTTATCCCACTCAAGGATCCGGAAAAACAGGTAAAATTACTTGAGGAAGTCATTGAGAAAAATTTCAATGTCAAACAAACGGAAGATCGTGTAACCAAGCTGCTGCAGGAAAAGACGGCCAAACCGAAACCGAAGCGGAAGGCCTTTAGCAAGGATATGAGAATTGCCGTCAACACGATTCGTCAATCGCTATCAATGGTTACCGATAACGGCATTAAGCTGGATGCTGAAGAAGAAGAATTTGACGATTTTTACCAATTTACCATTCGGATTCCAAAGAAAAAATAATAGATTGAAATACATAGAGAGGCTGACTTTTGTGACAGTCTCTTCATTTTTTTTCTGCCTCCCTCAAAAGATTCCTCTCTTTCAGCGGATTATTTTTTGAAAAAAACCAACAACCCATCCATTTCGTGATAAAATAGAGAAATGGGAATTTTACTTTTTACACGGCATAGCAGATAATGGCGTGAATCGAGAAAATATTTGCTAGAGTGTAAGAAACATATTTTTTGAGAAATAAGGGTGGGTGACATCGTGGGTAAAATTCTTTCCATTGCGAACCAAAAGGGCGGAGTTGGCAAAACGACGACCGCTGTCAACCTAGGCGCCTGCTTAGCACATATCGGTAAACGAGTCTTAATGGTAGATATTGACCCGCAGGGGAATGCAACAAGCGGGATTGGAATTGAAAAAGCCGTGGTCGAACAGTGTATATACGATGTTTTAGTAGACGATGTTGAGGCAAAAGAAGTCATCAGGCCAACGGCAATTGACAATTTATATGCGATCCCGGCAACCATTCAACTGGCAGGGGCAGAAATCGAACTGGTACCAACTATTTCTCGCGAAGTACGGTTAAAACGGGCGCTTGAAGAGGTGAAAGATCAATTTGATTATATTATCATTGATTGCCCGCCGTCACTGGGGCTGCTCACACTCAATGCTTTAACCGCTTCTGACTCGGTGATCATTCCTGTCCAGTGTGAATACTATGCTTTGGAAGGGCTAAGCCAATTATTAAACACAGTTAGGCTGGTGCAAAAACATTTAAATCAGGATTTGAAAATTGAGGGCGTCTTATTAACAATGCTCGATGCCAGAACAAATCTTGGAATTCAGGTAATAGAAGAAGTTAAAAAGTATTTTCAAGATAGGGTTTATAAAACCATCATTCCTCGCAATGTGCGTCTAAGTGAGGCGCCAAGCCATGGGGAACCGATCATCACCTATGATGCCAAATCCCGTGGAGCTGAAGTGTATATAGATCTGGCAAAGGAAGTGGTTGCAAATGGCTAAAGGATTGGGAAAAGGCCTGGATGCTATCTTTTCCAACATGGAAGCCGGAAAAGATGAAACAGTTCAAGAGATTAGACTCAAAGAGCTTCGTCCAAACCCCTACCAGCCGCGAAAATCCTTCAACCAAGAAGCGATTGATGAATTAAAAGCATCAATTTTGGAACATGGAATCCTGCAGCCGCTGATCGTTAGAAAAAGTATTAGAGGCTACGAAATTGTGGTTGGGGAACGTCGTTACCGGGCCGCCAAGGAAGCAAAGCTCGCTAGTGTTCCGGCAGTTGTCAGGGAATTTTCGGAACAGCAAATGATGGAATTGGCGGTAATTGAAAACCTGCAGCGGGAGGATTTAAACCCGATTGAGGAAGGACAAGCTTACCAAACCTTGATGGAAAAACTAGACTTAACACAAGAGGAAGTAGCCAAACGTTTAGGAAAAAGCCGTCCGCATGTGGCCAACCATATCCGTTTACTATCACTGCCGCCGAAAGTTCAACAACTTATTTCCGATGGGAAAATTTCCATGGGCCATGGACGGGCCTTGTTAGGCTTAAGGAAAAAGAGCCATCTTCCAACGGTAGTAGAAAAGGTCATCAAAGAATCGATGAATGTCCGTCAGCTGGAAAAATGGATTCAACAATTAAATGAAAATGTTCCACGTGAAACAAAAAAGCCGGGAAAGAAAAAAGACGTTTTTATCGTCGAACGGGAGCATATGCTGCGGGAACGGTTTGGAACTACTGTAACAATTAAACAGAATAAAAATAAAGGGAAAATAGAAATTGAGTTCTTTTCCCAGGATGATTTAGAACGAATTTTGGAAATTCTCGAACAAGAGCATGATTCATAGTAAGCCATCTGTCGGATGGTTTATTTTTTTTCAATAATCCTTTTCTTTAGCAAGAAAACATGTTAGGTTTAAACTATTATTATTTTGACAAACAAGTTCAGGTGAATGTTGATGTTTTTATTAGGTACGATGGTGAATGGTTTATTGATTATTATTGGGACAGTCCTTGGAAGACTATTAAACCGCATTCCTGAGGGCATGAAAAATACCGTTATGTATGGAATTGGATTGTCGGTTATGGTTTTAGGGCTGCAAATGGGTTTGAAAAGCGATAATTTTTTAATTGTGATTCTCAGCCTTGTCTTCGGGGCAGTGATTGGAGAATGGCTGAAATTGGAAGATAAATTAAATGATGTTGGCAAATGGCTTGAACATAAGGTTGGAAACAACGGGAAAGGCAGCGTATCAGAAGGGTTTGTGACGGCTACATTAATTTTCGTGATTGGAGCAATGGCGATTCTTGGTGCCCTGGACAGCGGGATCCGCGGCAACCATGATATCTTGTACACCAAATCGCTGATAGACGGTTTTACCGCTTTAATCCTCTCCACTACACTTGGAATCGGTGTCATTTTTTCGGCCGTCCCTGTGGTCTTATATGAAGGTTTGATTGCAACATTTGCGACACAAATTAATCAATTAGTTCCGAAGCTGTTAATGCAGCAGTTTATTACCGAGATGACGGCAACGGGGGGAATTATGATTTTTGCCATCGGGCTCAATATGATTGGTTTAACGAAGGTAAAGGTTGCTAATCTTCTTCCAGGAATAGTCGTCGTCGCAATTATTGTCACGATTTTATATCATGTTAAAATTTAACAGGGACCTTTAACGGGTCCCTGTTTCATTGGTCTTTTCTTCTTGAATCATAGTTTTTTGATAAAGCAGTCCTGTCAGGTAGATCCCGTCAGCGATGGTTCTGGCCATTTTCATGACCAGGTTGAGACGGGTATTTTGTAAAACGAAAAATTCCATAAAACCGCTGACATTGACGATCCCTGTGATATGGATGTCGCCAACAGCCGGAAGTTCTTTATTGACACCGGCACCTGGCTTAACCGGACCGTTACCAACCTGGATCATGCCCACATTTTTCATCCGCCCGAGGCAGGCGTCAATACCAACAATAAAAGGGTTCGCGTGCTTCATTTGAATTTCCTTTAGTCTATCCTCAAGATTAACGGCATGAATCGGTTCATCAAGTGTTCCATATACATAAAAGGATGGCAGCCTTTTTTCCTCCAATAATGTGCCAATTAACGGACCTAATGAATCTCCTGTGGAGCGGTCTGTTCCGATACATAAAAGGACAATTGGACGGCTGGTGATTGTCGGGATATTGGCAAGTAATTCAGTGGCAAGACTTTGAACAGCATAGACATCATCATGGAGGATATATGTTTTCGCTTTTCGATCGAACAAGTGCGCTTTCAGATTCATTACGTCCACCCCTTAACAACGAAACATTTACATTTGCTTTAACATTATACGGAAAATTTAGAATTTCTATACGTAGCCAAGTTAAAAATGTTAAAAACACTTCACTATTCTCTGTTTAGAAAAATTGTTAAAATAGATGGGGAATGAAAGCTTTGAAAGTTGGTGTATAAATGGAGGATTTTACTACAGAAAAAGGATTTAAAAAAAATATCATTGATAAATTACAAAATGAAGATACATGGATAAGTCTCGGTCAAGGATTATTAAAGATTATTCTCATTATGGCCATTGCCAATATCATTATCCGAATCGGCAAAATAGCGATCCATAATGTTTTTAAACTGCGGAATCTTTCCCCGCTTAAAAATTCAGAGCGCAGGGAAGAAACATTGGCGAAGCTGTTGGATAATACGATTACCTATGTGGTCTATTTTATCGCCTTTATGATGGTTCTTTCCGTTTTTGGGATTAATGTTGAAGCGCTGATTGCCGGTGCAGGAGTTGTCGGTCTGGCAGTCGGGTTTGGCGCCCAAAGCCTGGTGAAGGACGTGATTTCCGGATTTTTTATCATTTTCGAGGACCAATTTTCGGTTGGCGATCATATTAGGGTAGGAGAATTTGAAGGGAATGTCGAAGCAATAGGATTAAGAACGACTAAAATAAAAAGTTGGACCGGAGAAGTGCATATATTGCCTAATGGCAGCATTACCCAGGTTACTAATTTTTCGATCAATAATAGCATCGCTGTTATCGATATTGCCATTGCTTATGGTGAAGATATTGAAAAGGCGCAAAAGGTAATTGAAGAGGCGCTTACAAAGATGCCAAACGAGTATGAAGAGTTAGTCGATACCCCGCAGCTGCTGGGGATTCAATCAATGGGCCAGGCAGAGGTGGTGCTCAGGATAATCGCCGAAACATTGCCAATGCAGCATTCCACTGTGGCAAGAATGATTCGCAAGGATATTAAAGTCATTTTAGACGATAATGGAATCAAGGTTCCGGCACCTAAATTTGTCATGTACCCTGATAAACAGCCAAAATAGAAAGGAGAATGCAAGATGGAGGAAAAGGTGTTTGCCCTAAATGATATTGTTGAGATGAAGAAGCAGCATCCATGCGGAACAAATCGCTGGAAGATCATCCGCATGGGTATGGATATCCGGATTAAATGCGAGGGCTGTGGCCACAGCGTGTTGATCCCCAGAAGAGAATTTTCCCGGAAAATGAAAAAGGTTTTAGTCAAGCATGAAGAATAAAATAAACTTCATGCTTTTTTTATTGTTCTTATGATTCGCCGATAAAATTACTTTTTCGCTGATAAAACTGACATATCGCCGATAAAAGGTCTCGTTTCACCGTTAAATACGAAAAATTCGCCGATAAAATTATAGAATCTATTTTTATAGTATTGAATACGAAAACAGCTCTATAGTTTTTCTAGATTAACAAGACAGTCATAGAGGGTGCTGCCTAAGCCATTATCCGATTCACGGCTGGAAGTTAAATTATTTACCGGTCCGCCAAACCTGCGCCAAATTCCCTCTTCGATATTAATCGTATTAGGGTGGGCTGCTGCTAGGATGGAAACAAATCCTTTAATTTCTCCGCGCTCATTCCAAACTCTGACTTGGTCGCCATTTTGCAGGCCTAAACCAGCCGCAATATTTGAGGCAATCTCGACTTTAAGCTTCACATTTCCTCCCAGTAAATGATAATGTTGCGAATGGTTGGAACGCAGAGGGTGAATCGTTAGTAGGCTATATGGATATTTCTGCGCCAGCTCCGGATTAGACCACTTCGATTCATCGGGAACCGAAAGCGTTAATAAGCCGGTACCCCCTTTTTGTTGAGCCAATTGCGAAGTAAATTCAAATTTACCTGATGGCGTTGCGAACTTCCTGTCCTGCCAAGGAATTTTTATTACCGGCAGTTCCAAAGTGCCTTTTTCCTTTAATTTTTCCAGGGTAAGGCCTTTTTCCTTGAGTGGTTTAAGCGTCATATTCAACCATTCATCCCGGGTAAAATGAAAATCCGCTCCAAACCCGAGCCGCTCGGCTAATTGCGTCCAAATCCACAAATCTGATTTCACTTCACCTGGGAGTTCTGTTACCAGCTGTGGGCCGTAATTGACATAATGGTGATACATCGAGGAATAATAAAAATCTTCTTCCTCAAAGGCCGTTGTTGTCGGTAAAACATAATCCGCCAGCTTGGCCGTATCAGTCATAAATTGCTCGATAACCACTAACGTCTCGACTGAAGAAAAAGCCCTTTCTACCACTGCTGAGTCGGGAACCTGCGTCAGCGGGTTGCCACAGGTTACGAAAATCATTTTGATTTCCGGATCCTTTGCGGTTAAAACTCTCTCGGCCTGTTTCATGATTGAAAACTGCCGCTCACTTTTGCGCCGGTTGGGAAGAGTCAAGTCCGCAAACGCAAAGCTTTGGCCAACTTGGATATTGGCATAATTGGCGCCGCCGCCGGGGATACCGATATTGCCGCTGACCGCGACAAGGGCATCGATCAGGCGGATGGTATTACCGCCGTTTTTATAGCGCTGCAGGCCCAGCCCCATAAAAGTTGCCGTTGGTTTGTCAGCATATAGATAAGCTAATTTTGTTATCGTTGCGGCTGGTACCTCTGTCATATCCGTTATTTTTTCAAGTGAAATCCCGTCCAACAGCTTCACTAAATCAGGAAATCCATAAGTGAATTGTTCAATAAACGCCTGGTCTTCGAGACCCAAACGCAGCATTTCTTTGATGACACCGGCTGCTAAAATTCCGTCCATTCCCGGTTTAATGGTAATATGCTCATCGGCCATTTTAGCGGTTGCGTTAAACAGCGGGTCAATCACATAGAGTTTTGCGCCTAGTTTTTTAACCTCTAGTAGCTTTTCATAAAAATGCATATTAGTACGGGCGGCATTCCGGCCCCAAATGATAATATTTTTACTGTTATAAAGATCATTCGGCTCATGGCTTAAGGCATTGCCAAAATCCCATTTTTGCGCTTCGATCCCGGAGCCCCAGCATAGTGAACCATATAGCTCGGTCACACCTCCATAGCAATTAAAGAAGCGCTGATCGAGATTTTTTAAAATCCCGTTATTGGCGTAATCATGGCTGTGCAGCACTGCTGTTGTACCATATTCTTCTTTGATAGCTGTTAATTTAGCGGCAATTTCATCGAGTGCCTGTTCCCAAGAAATCTGTTCGAATTGACCGTTTCTCTTTTTTAAAGGATATAGTAAGCGATCGGCTGAGTTGGCCCTTTTTTCCAGCATGCGGCCGCGCCCGCAAATTTTCCCTTTTGTAATCGGATGATCGGGGTCGCCTTCAATTTTTGCCACCCGACCGTCTTCGATGGTCACATGAAATCCGCAGCTATCCCAGCAATTTAACGGGCAGGCTGCCTTTATTACTGTCGCCAACATGTTCACCCCCGAAACGTTAACTTTTTAAATAAGGATAATACAATTTTTTTTAAAATACTATGATATTTTACTAGGACAGGTTCCTATGGGACAAAGTAGGAGGTATATCTGGAGTAAATGTCCCATAGAGCGGTGCTGTGGGACAAATGGAGCAGCTAAACAAGAGAAATTGTCCCATAGTGCAAAACTATGGGACAACGCTAAAATTACTTATTTATATTTCGGTATTTCCAGAACAAGTTTATAAGAATCTACTAAACTATATAAATTATACATTTGCGTAACTTGTTTTGCGGCCCAGCCAATATCTGAGGCGTATTGATGGGTTGCCTTGCCCGTAGCCACGGCCCCGCCAGGATTCCACCTCATTTTGTAAAGTGTGTCCTGTCCGGCATTAATATAGCCGTTAGCGATAAATTGTGCTCCGCCAATTATCGCCGCTTCTGGTGTAAACCAGCCGGCATTATAAGCAAATTGAGCACCGCTGTTAATGGCATCAGCATCATAAGCCCCGACTCCATACATATTGTAAACGGTTTTACCATTTACTTTAATTCCTTTGGCAAGTTCAGATTTCCCATTATTTGTTTCTAAGAGAGCATGGGAAATTAAATACATCTCGTTAACCCCGTATTTCTCTCCGGCAGATATAAAGGTTGCTGCTGTTCCTTGTAATACACCTTTCCCGGATAAAACACGCTGATTTACCTCATTGGCATTTAAGTTGGTTGTCACTGATAATTTAAGGAATTGCAGTGAATTTGCGGTGGTCCCAAGGAAGTTATTCGGATTCAAATAATAGGCAATATCCTCCGGACTGGCATTAACCCATGTTTTATTATAGGTGACTTTATACCAATCCTTATCGTCTTTGCCCTTTACAGTGGAGAGAATCTTGAAGGTTTCCTTGTCTTTTACCTGTCCCACATTCCAATAATCTGGACCTGCACCGCCTTTTACATTCCAGCTGGCTCCATTTACGATACCGCTTTCAGGATTCGTTAAAGTTAGAGCATCGGCCTGTAGAAACGTATCGTATTTTTTATCTGTTTGTGGATGGCTGGCGATCTCAAATTTGAGCATTTCAGACAAGCTTATATTGTAATTTTCATACACCTTTTCGATGTTCCCGCTCGTTGTATTGGGATTAAATGGTGCGGTTTTTGATAAAAATTGCGAGCTGACATAACCGGTTTTCCCATTTGCAGTTACCTTTGCCCAGCCGTCTTTCTCTGAAATAACAGTGACCATTGTTCCCCGCGCCAGTTGTGTAATAATCTCCGCATTTGTCGAAGCTTGAGCCCTCATGCGCAGGCTGGCTCCGTATTCAACATCTACATATTTAACATCTGTTTGAAAGTTATTTTGACTCGCTCCGTTATTGGTTGAAGGAGCAGAGCCAGAACCGGTATTCGTCCCGGAAGCCGGTTTTGTTGCGCTCAGAAAATCAGAACTGACATAACCAGTTTTTCCATATGCTCCAATTTTAGCCCAGCCTTTTGCTTCAGAGTAAACAGTGACCTGTACCCCCCGGGCCAATTTTAACAAGACAGATGCTGTGGTGGAGGCACTTTTTCGCATATTTAACGAGGAACCAAGGTTCACATTAACATATTTGGTAACTGTTTTCGGTTTTTTAGGCGTTTTCGCTGGTGTTCCAGTCACCTTTTTTTTAGCAATCAAAAAGGAAGAACGAACGAAACCTTGTTTTCCATTTACCTCAATTTTGGCCCAGCCATTTGCTTCTTGACACACCTTTACACTGGTCCCATTTCTGAGTCTCGCAATAATCACTGAATTTATCGAAGCACTTTTCCGCAGATTTAACGAACCGCTGGCTACATTGACATATTTCGTTAATGGAAGGCTATTTACTTGAGTTGTTTTTTGTGCAGCCTGAACAGCATTGTGAAAAGCAACTGTTGATATGACGACAAAGCAAAATGTGAAGATAATGGTTTTGTTTAAAAAATTACCAAGTAATGGAGGTCGTCTTGTACATTGTTCATTTGTCTCTCTCATAGTTCCCTCTTCAATAAATGACTTAAGTAAGGATAAAATTGTTTATTTTTGGCGATGATAAGAATTGCTTGTCTTAAATTTTACCATATTTGATAGTTAAATAGAAAACATTGTTGGAAATTGCTGAAAAATGTTAACAAACTCAGTAGATTGAGAGTTTGATCATTTCTTGTCTTTTTCCTGACAAATGCCTATAATTGTGAAAGGTATTTGTAAAGGGTGGGGCAAAACTTTTGTAAAGGGTATTTTGCTGCGAATGATGCTTTGACTAATCACACCGCCTTGATAAAAATTAACAGTATTTAAAATAGATAAAAATTTCTTGAGGAGTGAACGTGAATGGCTTTAACTGCTGGGATTGTCGGCCTGCCGAATGTCGGAAAGTCGACGTTATTTAACGCAATTACCCAAGCTGGTGCGGAATCAGCAAACTATCCTTTCTGTACAATTGACCCCAATGTCGGGATAGTTGAGGTGCCGGATTACCGGCTGCAAAAATTAACAGAGTTGGTCCATCCAAAAAAGACTGTTCCTACCGCGTTTGAATTTACTGATATCGCCGGAATTGTCAAAGGCGCCAGCAAGGGGGAAGGTTTGGGGAACAAATTCTTATCGCATATCCGCGAAGTAGATGCTATTTGCCAGGTGGTCCGCTGCTTTGCTGATGAAAATATTACCCATGTTTCCGGTAAAGTGGATCCGATTTCCGACATCGAAACGATTAATTTGGAGCTCATTCTTGCCGATATGGAAACAGTTGAAAAACGGATTGGCCGGGTGGAAAAAATGGCCAAGCAAAAGGATAAGGATTCGGTAGCCGAATTTGAAGTTCTAACGCTGTTGCGTGAGGCCTTTGAAGCGGAGAAACCGGCGCGTTCGGTTGCTTTTACCGAAGAGCAAATGAAGATAGTCAGACATTTGCATTTATTAACGATTAAACCTGTGCTCTATGTCGCTAATGTCAGCGAGGATGATGTTGCTGATCCATCCGAAAATGACTATGTAAAGCAGGTTCGTGAATATGCAGCAAAAGAAAATGCCGAAGTTATTGTCATTTGTGCCAAGATAGAAGAGGAAATTGCCGAATTGGAAGGCGAAGAAAAGCAAATGTTCCTGGAAGAACTGGGCATTGCTGAATCAGGGCTTGATCAGTTAATTCGCGCCGCTTATCATTTACTTGGGTTGGCAACTTATTTTACCGCTGGTGTGCAAGAGGTGCGCGCTTGGACATTTAGAAAAGGGATGAAGGCACCGCAATGTGCGGGAATTATCCACTCTGATTTCGAACGCGGTTTTATTCGCGCAGAAGTTGTTTCCTATGAGGATCTTGTAGCTGCTGGAAGCTATAATGCTGCCAAGGAAGCTGGTAAAGTCCGCTTGGAAGGGAAAGATTATGAAGTACAAGACGGCGATGTTGTCCATTTCCGTTTTAATGTATGATGAGAGTGTCAGGTGTGGTGCCTGACACTTTTTCGTTATTGAAAAAAGACTTATTAGCGATTTTGTCCCACTTATTAGCGAATTTAGCTGTTTAATTAGCGCTTTTCCAAAGTATATTAGCGTTTCGGAAAACAAATTGCTTTTCCATCCAGCCTATGTTATAATTTGAATTCGTGAGTAATGAATAATTGCTCCTTGCCCTTTTAAAAAAGAGGGGGCCGTTTAGACCAAAAGGAGGTGTAACCGTGATGAATAAGTACGAAATTATGTACATCATCCGCCCAAACATTGAAGATGAAGCAAAGAAGGCTCTTGTGGAGCGCTTTAATAACATTCTTCTTGAAAATGGTGCGGAAACAGCTGAATCAAAAGATTGGGGTAAGCGTCGTTTAGCTTACGAAATCAATGATTTCCGTGATGGATATTACGAAATCGTGAATACAACTTCCCCAGCAGCTGCAGTGCAAGAATTTTCTCGTCTTGCAAAAATTAACGAAGATATCATTCGTCATATCGTAATTAAAGAAGAAGACTAAGATTAATTTTATGATAAATTTTTTCCAAGCTTACATGTTTCACGTGGAACATATTGGAAAGAAAGGGAGTTGATTCCGATGATGAATCGTGTCGTGCTAGTTGGCCGTTTAACGAAGGATCCAGAATTGCGTTATACCCCTAGTGGAGTAGCTGTTGCTACCTTTACTTTGGCTTGCAATCGTCCATTTTCCAATCAGCAGGGTGAGCGCGAAGCAGACTTTATTAACTGTGTTGTTTGGCGAAAACCGGCGGAAAATGTCGCTAACTATTTGAAAAAGGGCAGCTTGGCTGGAGTTGATGGGCGCATTCAAACGCGAAACTACGAAGCTCAGGATGGACGCCGCGTCTATGTGACGGAAGTCTTGGCTGAAAGTGTGCAATTCCTTGAACCTAAAGGGTCATCCAGCAACAGAAACGGCAACGATTTTTACGGCACACCACCACGGGAGCCTCAAGGGTCTTCATATGGCGGCGGCAATCAGAATCAACAACGTCAAAATGCTAATCAAGGGTTTACAAGAGTGGATGATGACCCATTTGCAGGAAGCGGTCAAATTGATATTTCTGATGATGATCTCCCATTCTAATGTAACCTATAACGAACGGATTTATTAACTTCTAAAGGAGGGAATTTTCATGGCAGGAGGACGTAAAGGCGGACGTGCAAAACGTCGGAAAGTGTGCTATTTCACAGCTAATGGCATCACTCATATCGACTACAAAGATGTGGATTTACTTAAAAAGTTCATCTCTGAACGCGGAAAAATTTTACCACGTCGTGTAACCGGCACAAGCGCTAAATACCAACGCAAATTAACCGTTGCGATCAAACGCGCTCGTCAAATGGCATTACTACCATTTGTTGCAGGCGAATAAGAAAAGCGAAAGCGACCGTTTGGAGCTTGATAAAATAAATTAAAAAAAGGCACCCAATCAAGGGTGTCTTTTTTTGGCCGATAGCCAATAGGAAAGCATATAAACCTTCCCATTAAGCACATAAGCCCAACTCGCCTCTGTCGTCGCCTTAAAGGGTAGTCAATCGGCGAGTTGTCATTAACTAAGACTTTGTAAAATGAACGCACAGCAGCATAATAAAGGAAATGGCGATCATGCTGATTGCCCACAACCAGGCAAGCTGCATATTGCCTGAATCTATGGCGATATAAATGGCAGTAGGAATCGTTTGCGTTCTTCCGGGGATGTTACCGGCAAACATTAATGTCGCACCAAATTCGCCCAGCGCCCTGGAAAAACTTAATATTGCACCGGAAATGATCGCTTTAAGAGCAAGCGGAATTGAAATGGTGAAAAAGAGCTTTAGCTCATTAGCCCCGTCCACCCGGGCGGCATTTTCAATATCCTCATCAATGGCCTCAAATCCGGCTTTTGCTGATTGATACATCAGTGGAAAGGCAACAACTGTTGAGGCAATTACAGCGGCCCATTTTGTAAACATCAACGGCTGGTGCATGAGCAATTCAATAACTTGTCCAATCGGACTATTTCGGCCAAAAATTACGATTAATAAAAAGCCGACAACCGTTGGCGGCAATACTAACGGCAGAAGGAATCCTGTCTCCAGTAAAACCTTTCCTTTGAAATTCTTTCCAGCCATAATTTTTCCAAAAAATAGTCCAAAAATAAGTACCAAGATACCTGAAATAGATGCAATCTCGACAGAAAGTTTAATCGGTGACCAAAAGTTTGCTGACATTTCGTTATTTCAATCCCTTAAAGCCGTACTTCTTAGCATGATGAAACAAAATAATAAAGATTGTTTTTTCATCCATTTCTTCCTTTCCCGGTAAACCTATACTTCATTATAACCTGTTATCATTTCATTTTATAAGTTTATTCGTTAAGGAATGATGAAAGTTTCGAAAAATAGTTAAAATAGATAGGTTGAATAGAGTTTTAGATGTCGATAAAATAAGGATTAGGTTTCCAAATCATTTAGGGGTGAAGAAGTGAGAAATGCAGGTAAATTAACGGAAGGTGCCATTCTATTGGCAGCCTTCACAGCCATATTATTAATTACGATATATATACCGCTGGTTGGCTCGATCTTGAATTTTGTTTTGCCACTGCCATTTATGATGTTTGCGGCAAAAAATAATTTAAAAAATATTATCGCCTTTTTTATCGCCGCGGTGTTTATTTCATTCATCGCAGGCTCCTTTATGGGCCTAGGGTTCATGCTACTATATGGCATGATTGGTTCAAGTATAGGCTATTTATTGCAAAAAAATAAGAGCCGGACAACTATATTGATTTCCAGCTCCCTTATTTTGATGGCCGGATTGGTGATTACCTATGCGGTCAGCGTCGCCTTTTTTAAATTTGATATTATTCATGAGTTGACGGAGGCCTATAAACAATCGTTTAAAATGTCAGAGGATCTGTTAAGGTCAATGGGACAAGAAAGCCAATTGGCGCAAATCCATAAACAATATACGACGATGATTAAAACGCTGCAAGCGCTTGCCCCGAGTTTGTTGATTATGGTCTCAATTATATCCATATTTATCATTCAATGGATTTGTTTTCCGATTATTAAAAGATTCGGCATCAAGGTGCAGCCGTGGGGCAGCTTCCGGAACTTAACCCTGCCGCGCAGCCTGTTATGGTATTACATTATTGCAATGGCCATTCATCTCCTTGCCCACCCGGCAGAAGGCACATTTTTATATACTGCTGTCATCAATGCGAGATATATATTGGAAATGTTTATGGTGATACAAGGGCTGTCATTTCTCTTTTTTATCTTCTATCAGCGGTCTGTGACAAAAGGGCTGGGGGTCTTTATCGCAATTCTCGCTTTTATGTTTCCAACTATTCATTATATAATAATGTTATTGGGTATTACCGATTTGGGATTTGATTTTCGAAAGCGGTTTGAAAAAAAACAGTAAGACTTTCAAATAGGAGCTGAAAACGTTGCCGGCATTTATAGAAAAGAGGTCAATCCGATACCCTTTTTACGGTTTACTGGGCGTTGTAGTCATACTGCTTCTCGTCCTTTTCTTATATAATTGGATCTTGAGTCTGGCAGGGCTGGTATTAATGATCATCCCGGTCTATTATATGTTTATCGTAGACCGGCGCCAAAGACAGGAAATGGAAGAGTATATCGCCACTCTTTCTTACCGGATCAAAAGGGTTGGCGAGGAGGCATTGCTGGAGATGCCGATCGGGATAATGCTCATCAATGATGAATATTATATCGAATGGGCCAATCCTTTTTTGGCTTCTTGCTTTGATGAGGACACCCTGATAGGAAGATCACTTTATGATGTGGCCGACGATCTGATTCCGTTAATAAAACAAGAAATAAAGTCGGAAATTATCACTCTTCGTGAGCGGAAGTTTCGTGTTATTCATAAACATGAAGAGCGGCTGCTATATTTTTTTGATGTAACGGAGCAAAAAGAGCTGGAACAAATCTATCAGAATGAACGAACCGTGATTGCCATCATCTTTTTAGATAATTATGATGAGCTAACCCAGGGTATGGATGATCAAATGCGTGGAAGCATCAATAATTTGGTCACTTCTATTTTGAATAAATGGGCAAATGATAATGGGATTTTCCTCAAGCGGGTTTCATCAGAGCGCTTTATTGCGGTATTTAACGAGGAAATCCTCCATTCCCTGGAAAAGGGGAAATTCACCATCCTGGATGATATCAGGGAAATGACTTCAAAACATAATGTTTCCTTTACCTTGAGTATTGGAGTGGGAACAGGGGTCTCCTCGTTGCCGGAATTAGGCGTGTTAGCTCAGTCGAGCCTTGATTTGGCATTGGGTCGGGGCGGTGACCAAGTGGCAATTAAACTGCCAAACGGTAAGGTGAAATTTTATGGTGGGAAAACCAACCCGATTGAAAAACGAACAAGGGTAAGGGCACGGGTCATTTCTCATGCCATAAAAGATCTAATAACCGCAAGTGATAAAGTGATCATTATGGGCCATAAAAATCCGGATATGGATTCGATCGGTGCCAGTATTGGCATTTATAAGGTAGCCCAGATGAATCAAAAAGATGCCTATATTGTCGTGAATATGCAAGAGGTCGATAATGGTGTCAAACGCTTAATGGATGAAATCCGCACCCAAGAGAGGTTATATTCCCGGTTCATCGGCCCGGAAGAAGCGCTGGAAATTGCCACAGATAAAACCCTGTTGGTTGTCGTTGATACCCATAAGCCTTCAATGGTCATCGAAGAACGGCTGCTAAATCGCATTGACCATGTTGTCGTCATTGACCATCATCGCCGTGGCGAGGACTTTATTAGTAATCCATTGCTGGTTTATATGGAACCATATGCTTCCTCTACGTCGGAACTGGTGACTGAGTTCCTTGAATATCAGCCAAAACGCGCTAAAATAGAGGTAATTGAAGCGACTGCTTTGCTAGCTGGAATTATTGTCGATACAAAAAGCTTTACGCTGCGGACGGGCTCGAGGACATTCGATGCGGCATCCTACCTTCGGGCACATGGAGCTGATACGATCCTTGTTCAGAAGTTTATGAAAGAGAGCATAGATACATTTAAACAAAGATCAAAATTAATTGAATCTGTTGTTTTTTATCGTAACGGCATTGCCATTGCCAAAGGCGGCGAATTTGACGTACATGACCAAGTGATCATTGCCCAGGCGGCCGATACGTTACTATCGATGGATGGCGTCCTGGCCTCCTTCGTGATTGCCAAACGGAATGAAGATGTTATTGGCATCAGTGCCCGCTCCTTAGGAAATGTCAATGTTCAAATTATTATGGAAAGCTTAAAGGGCGGCGGGCATTTAACCAATGCCGCAACGCAGCTATCAGGATTAACCATAGCTGAAACAGAAGCGAAATTAAAGCAGGCAATTGACGAATATTTTGAAGGGAGCAAAAAAGAATGAAGGTTATTTTTCTAAAGGATGTCAAAGGAAAAGGAAAAAAGGGTGAAATCAAAAATGTTGCTGATGGCTATGCTCATAACTTTTTGTTAAAACAAGGCTTGGCAATTGAAGCAACAAAAGCTAATATCAGTTCTTTAGAGGCACAAAATAAAAAGCAGGAAAAGCTAGCTGCCGAGGAGCTGGCTGAAGCCAAGAAATTAAAGGAAAAATTGGATCAGATTACAGTGGAATTATCAGCTAAAGCAGGTGAAGGCGGCAGACTGTTCGGCTCCATTACATCGAAGCAAATTGCTGAAGAACTGCAGAAAAAGCATGGCATTAAAATTGATAAACGGAAAATGGAAATGTCCGATGCTATCCGCTCCCTGGGCGTTACCAAGGTTCCGGTGAAACTTCATCATGAGGTCACCGCTACCTTAAAAGTACATGTTAAAGAAGTGTGATTTTCCAGTTCAAATTTGGACAAATCATGATAGAATAGAGATAGACTCTTATCCATGTGATCGGTTTTAACTGGTCACTTTTCTTTTTGCAAGGCTTTGTTAAAACTTGTTTGCTGACTGCCGACTCATTCTATTTGACGACATCGGCGACAAAAGCCTTCACAGATCCCTTTTAAAAAATAATCCTTCTTCCAGGAGGTTTTGCTATATGAGTGACTTATTTGCTGACCGCATGCCTCCGCAGAATATTGAAGCCGAGCAAGCGGTTTTAGGAGCCATTTTTTTAGAACCGTCTTCTTTAACATTGGCTTCTGAAATTTTGATGCCTGAAGATTTCTACCGGGCTGCTCACCAAAAGATCTTTAACGTCATGTTAAAGCTGAATGATGAAGGCAAGGCAGTCGACCTAATAACCGTCACCGAGGAATTATCAGCCACGAACTTGATTGAAGATATTGGCGGTGTCAGCTATTTAAGCGAGCTGGCCGGCTCTGTTCCAACGGCTGCAAATATCGAATATTATGCTAGAATCGTAGAAGAAAAGTCTTTATTACGAAGATTGATCCGCACCGCCACAAACATTGCAACGGATGGATATACACGTGAAGACGAAGTGGAGACAGTTCTAAATGAAGCGGAAAAAAGCATTCTCGACGTGGCCCAAAGAAAGAACGCCGGGGCCTTCCAAAATATTAAGGATGTTCTTGTTCGGACATACGATAATATTGAGCTGATGCACAGCCGTGTTGGCGATATCACCGGGATTCCGACGGGATTTACCGAACTCGACCGGATGACCGCAGGATTTCAGCGCAATGATTTAATTATTGTCGGGGCTCGGCCATCTGTTGGTAAAACCGCGTTTGCCTTAAATATTGCCCAGAACGTCGCCATTAAGGCCGGTGAGAATGTTGCTATTTTCAGCCTTGAGATGGGGGCAGAGCAGCTTGTCATGCGGATGCTCTGCGCCGAGGGAAACATTGATGCTCAAAGGCTTCGTACTGGTTCCCTGACCGATGATGACTGGGGCAAGCTGGTCATGGCAATGGGCAGTCTGTCGAATGCGGGGATTTATATCGATGATACCCCTGGCATCCGGGTAAATGAAATTCGTGCTAAATGCCGTCGTCTCAAGCAGGAACATGGTTTAGGAATGATTTTAATCGATTACCTGCAGCTGATTGTTGGAAGCGGCAGGCCGGGTGAAAATCGCCAGCAGGAAGTTTCGGAAATTTCCCGTGCCCTGAAACAGCTGGCCCGTGAACTTGAAGTGCCTGTCATTGCCCTTTCACAGTTGTCCCGTGGTGTCGAGCAGCGCCAGGACAAGCGGCCGATGATGTCTGATATTCGTGAATCCGGAAGTATCGAGCAAGATGCTGATATTGTTGCCTTCCTCTATCGCGATGACTATTATGATAAGGAATCGGAGAATAAAAATATTATTGAAATCATCATTGCCAAGCAGCGTAATGGTCCGGTTGGGACGGTACAGCTGGCATTTGTAAAAGAATATAATAAATTCGTAAACTTAGAGAGACGTTTTGATGATTCCATGGTACCGCCTGGTGCTTAATACCTTAATACGAATGGTTTAGGGATAGCCGTCATTGGCTGTCCTTTTTTGTACGCAAATTTTGCAACGGGAGTGAACCGCCCTAACGGACTCGCTAATCGGGCAGGTTTCCATTTAGTGGGCATAATTTTCCTACGTGTGTGATCCGCTTTACCAAAGCCGTCGGTCATCAATAGGTTGCTATTTTAAAAGATTGTACGAACGAATTTAGCATTTATTATACAAAATGTTCGTGTTTTATTGATTTTTGCAGTTTATATTGGTACACTATAGGGGTGGAAAATATTAAATTACCTAAAAGCGAATATTTCGGAGGTGCCTTTCATGTCATCAGTTGTTGTTGTTGGAACACAATGGGGAGACGAAGGAAAAGGGAAAATTACCGATTTTCTGTCAGAAAATGCAGAGGTTATAGCTCGTTATCAAGGGGGAAATAATGCAGGTCATACGATTAAATTTGATGGTGTAACGTATAAATTGCATTTGATCCCATCAGGTATTTTTTATAAAGAAAAGATAAGTGTGATTGGAAATGGAATGGTCGTCGATCCTAAAGCGCTTGTTGAGGAACTGGCCTATTTACATGAGCAGGGCATTTCAACCGATAATTTGAGAATTAGTAACCGGGCCCATGTAATTCTGCCATATCATATCAGACTGGACGAAGTCGAAGAATTACGCAAAGGCGCCAATAAGATTGGTACAACGAAAAAAGGCATTGGTCCGGCTTATATGGACAAGGCTGCCCGCGTCGGCATTCGCATTGCCGATCTGCTTGACTATGAAGTTTTCGAAGCAAAATTGGAACAAAATTTGGCTGAGAAAAACCGCTTATTTGAGCGGATTTATGAAGTGGAAGGCTTTAAAAAGGAAGATATTCTTGATGAATACTATGAATACGGTCAGCAATTTAAACAATATGTTTGCGATACATCGGTTGTATTAAATGATGCTTTGGATGAAGGAAAACGCGTCCTATTTGAGGGGGCGCAAGGCGTAATGCTGGATATTGACCAAGGCACCTACCCATTTGTAACGTCATCAAATCCAGTTGCTGGCGGTGTGACTATTGGTTCTGGTGTAGGCCCTTCAAAAATTACCCATGTAGTTGGTGTTTGTAAGGCCTATACTTCCCGCGTTGGAGACGGTCCGTTTCCTACAGAACTGCATGATGAAATCGGCCAGAAAATTCGGGAAGTGGGTCGTGAATATGGTACAACAACTGGGCGTCCGCGCCGGATTGGCTGGTTTGACAGCGTTGTTGTCCGCCACGCACGCCGTGTCAGCGGTTTAACCGACCTCTCTCTCAATTCGATTGACGTCTTAACAGGAATTGAGACGCTAAAAATATGTACTGCCTACCGTTATAAGGATGAAGTGATTACCGATTATCCGGCAAGTCTGAAAGTTTTATCGGAATGTGATCCGATTTACGAGGAGCTTCCTGGCTGGACAGAAGATATTACTGGTGTTAAATCTTTAGATGAACTGCCTGTCAATGCCCGCCACTATGTGGAGCGCATCACCCAGCTGACAGGTATTCCACTGTCGACATTCTCTGTCGGTCCCGATCGGACGCAGACAAACGTTGTCCGCAGCGCCTGGAGACAGATCTAATTGTAATGAAGAGTTAAGAAACCTTCCGCGTTCGGAGGGCTTCTTTAACTTTAATTGGATGCTAAGAGGTAAAGTTGAGTTGCTAACGGACAGCAGCAGATTGTTTTCCGAAGCTTTGAAGGATAAAATAAGGTCGGTAGATGGGGGAAATGTCTTTCATCGGGGTAATGAAGGACAAAGCGTGTTAGAAAACCGAGGGAAATGTCTTTCATCGAGGTTATGAAGGACAAAACGTGTTAGAAAACCGAGGGAAATGTCTTTCATCAGAGTTATGAAGGACAAAACTGTAAGAAAAACAAGAAGAATTGTCTTTAATAAGATATCTTTAGGACGAAACTACAAGAAAAAGATAAAAAGAATTAAAAAAGTATTGCACTTTATACAATAAACATGCTATGATAAAAAACGTCGTCACAAACTGATAATAAAGTAGTATGAGCCATTAGCTCAGTCGGTAGAGCATCTGACTTTTAATCAGAGGGTCGAAGGTTCGAGTCCTTCATGGCTCACCATTTTTCATCAAAATTGGCCCCTTGGTCAAGCGGTTAAGACACCGCCCTTTCACGGCGGTAACACGGGTTCGAATCCCGTAGGGGTCACTAGAAAAGCGGAAGGCGCCCGCTAATCGGCGACAAGCATAAGACGGGCCGGCCTGAAGGTTGTTTTTTAACCTACTGGACGGATTGGCTTATGACCTTGAGCCGATGGAGCCTGTAGCTAGACATCGGCATTTGGCGGGTCGGTGAAAGACTGGCAAGGACGGTCTCCTTGCTGATCCGTCATTAATATTGGTCTGGTAGTTCAGCTGGTTAGAATGCCTGCCTGTCACGCAGGAGGTCGCGGGTTCGAGTCCCGTCCAGACCGCCACCATACATAACTTCGTACAGTAAAAAATTTATATGGCTCAGTAGCTCAGTCGGTAGAGCACGTCCGAATAAGCTACTTTGAATAAGCTTCAGCGTACCCATCGAGTTGTATCTTGAAGAGACCCTCTGAGATGGGGACGAAGGACGAGAACTATCAAGTTTTAGGAAACAATAACCTCATATGGCTCAGTAGCTCAGTCGGTAGAGCAAAGGACTGAAAATCCTTGTGTCGGCGGTTCGATTCCGTCCTGAGCCATCTATTCTAAAAAACGCTTGCAGATGGCAAGCGTTTTTTAGCTCCCTTCGGTTTAATCTAATTGTAAAATGCCCTTCAATTTCTAACAGTCACAAATCAATATATTCCAATCTATAAGTTTACGATGTCCCTCCCCTTAGTACTAGTAAAACCCTTGAATTATAGGTATTTTAGCCTGGTTGAATAAATGAATTATAGGTAGATTTTACTGGCATATTTCATAAAAAATAGGAAAATGTCAGCAATTATACATTTATATTACATTATTAAGACTGCAACATTTTTCGAAAAAAACTATGGTAAAGTAAAATAGGTTTGAAAATCTGGAAGACTTTGATCATGAGAGTACTAGTTTAAAAGGTTTAGGAGGATAAAATGGCCTTTTCAAATAAGCGATATTTAATATTAAAGACTTCAGTTATTTCAACACTGGCAGTCTCGACAATTGCATTTAGCACCGGTCCACTTGCCTTTGCTAACACAGATAAAACGGATGCCTATCAGGTTTATGTTAATGGTACATATGCCGGCAATATTAGCAATAAAAAGGTCGTCAACCCAATGTCTGAAAAACCAGAAGAGATCAGCAAATCTCAACCAACATCTGATCCCAAAGACCTATACATACCAGAAGGTGTTTTATCCAATACTGCTAAAGGCACTCAACCAATCAAAACCTTAAAGGATGTATTTCAGATAAAGATTCAAGCCGCGGCCATTGTGATTGATGGAAAGCCAGTAGTTTATCTAGATCGTAAAGAAACTGCCCAGGAGGTTATGAGAAACCTTATGCTTCAATATGTTTCCAAGGATCAATTAGAGGAGCTTGAAGCTAGAAAGTCTTCCCTGGATAAGGCTTTACCACCATTAAAGGATGATGAGACGCGGATAGTAGACGTTCATTTTTCTAAAAATGTTTTTGTCAGCGAACAGAACGTTGAGCCTGAAAAAATTTTGACGATTAGGGATGCCGTCACCTATTTGCAAAAAGGAACAGTACAAGATAGAAAATATACGGTTCAGAACGGCGATACACTTGAATCAATTGCCGGGCAGCATGGCTTAAAGCTAAAAGACCTCTTAGAATTGAACCCGCAGCTTTCAGAGAAAACACTTTTAAAAATTGGTCAAGAAATGAATGTTACCACACTTACCCCATTATTGGAGGTAATCGTGGAAAAGGAAACAAAGAAAAAAGAAACCATTCCGTTTGCTACCAAAACGGTTGAAAACTCAAGTTTAACCAAAGGGCATACAAAAATAACCCAAGAAGGCAAGGATGGGCTGCAATCGGTAATCTATAATATTACCGAACAAAACGGCACCGAAACCTATAAGGAAAAAGTTAGCCAACAAACTCTTAAGCAGCCGGTAAACCGTGTTGTTGTCAAGGGAACGAAGGTTATTCCTTCCCGAGGTGAAGGAGACTTTGCCTGGCCGACAGTTGGCGGCTATATTTCCAGTCAAATGGGGTATCGCTGGGGTAAATTGCATAAAGGAATTGACATTGCAAGGCCAAGTGACAGAACCATTAAAGCAGCCGATAATGGTGTAGTGGTGGCTGCTGGTTGGGGAAGCGGCTATGGAAATCGAATCATCATCGATCATCGGAATGGATTTCGCACATTATATGGCCATATGTCGTCGCTTAAGGTAAAAGCTGGGCAAGCCGTTTCCAAAGGGATGGCAATCGGTATTATGGGTTCCACGGGAAATTCCACAGGTGTCCATTTACATTTTGAAGTATATAAAAACGGTGGCCTAGTCAACCCTTTGAAATATATAAACAGATAAAATTAGAGAGATTCCACGCTAATGCGGGCGCAATCAATGTCTCTGGCTCATAATGCCGGAGGCTTTTTCATTTTAATCTGACGTCAGAGAAAATCAGCTAGGTACTTCACTTTTCGTTGTTAAATACTTCTAATTGATGAATTTAGGCGAAAATAATGGTAAAGTAAAATAGAATAGTTATGACTTTTCGCAATATGTAAGATAGATTAGAGTTTCACATTATGGAGAGGAGTAACGGTATGGAAAAGAAGATTCTCATAGTTGATGATGAAAAGCCAATTGCAGATATCCTCCAGTTTAATCTGAGAAAAGAAGGGTATCTCGTTTATTGTGCATATGACGGCAATGAGGCACTTAATTTAGTAGAAGAAGTACAACCTGACCTCATCCTTCTCGATATTATGCTTCCTGGCAAAGATGGTATGGAAGTATGCAGGGAAATAAGGAAAAATTATGAAATGCCAATTATTATGTTGACGGCCAAGGATTCAGAAATTGATAAAGTTTTGGGGCTTGAACTAGGTGCTGACGACTATGTGACAAAGCCATTTGGCACAAGAGAACTGATTGCCCGGGTAAAAGCAAACCTGCGCCGCCATCAGCAAGTGATTTCTCAATCCGAGACAGAAAATGATACGAATGAAGTTTCAATTGGCACGCTTGTGATCCATCCGGATGCCTATATTGTATCCAAACGCGGGGAAACAATTGAATTAACGCACCGGGAGTTTGAATTGCTTTACTATCTGGCGCAGCATATTGGTCAAGTCATGACTAGGGAGCATTTGCTGCAAACCGTTTGGGGCTATGATTATTACGGTGACGTTCGAACCGTTGATGTTACAGTAAGGCGTCTCCGTGAAAAAATCGAAGATAACCCAAGCCACCCAGCATGGATTGTCACTAGACGCGGGGTGGGATATTATTTACGGAATCCCGAACAGGAGTAATGACTTGTGAAAAAGGTTGGTTTCTTTCGCTCTATACATGTTAAAATTGTGATCATCTATGTCCTCCTTATTTTAGTAGCAATGCAAGTAATCGGTGTTTATTTTGTCAAACAGCTTGAGACAACCCTCAGGACCAATTTTCAAACATCGATTAAAGAACGGGTAAATTTGCTTGCTTATAATATTCGTGAGGAAATGGAAAAAGAAAGAACACCTGAAGATCCGACACTTGAAGATAGTATCGGCAAAATTCTTCGTGATTTTAAAGCAGTGGATATTTCAGAAGTGCAGGTAATTGAAGGCCGGTCGCTGAAAATTTTGGGGACATCTGAGACTAATAATCAAGGAGTTGTCGGGCAGCGAACGACAGAACTGCGAATTAAACAATCAATGGTGTTGGAAGAGGACCAAAGTGTGATTCAAATTGATCCCCAGACTGGTCATCGGATTTGGGTTCTCTCCACCCCCATCAAGTCCGGCAATAAAGTTCTTGGCGCCATTTATTTAGTGGCAAAAATAGAAAGTGTTTTTACCCAAATGAAGACGATAAATAGTATTTTTGCCAAAGGGACGGCAATTGCTTTATCAATTACCGCAGTGCTCGGAGTTTTGCTGGCTCAAACAGTGGCAAAGCCTATCGCTGATATGAAGAAACAGGCGTTGGCAATGGCGAAGGGGAACTTTTCCCGGAAGGTTAGAGTGTACGGTAACGATGAAATTGGCACGCTTGCGACAACCTTTAATCATTTAACCAAAAAACTGCAGGAAGCCCAAGCGATGACAGAGGGGGAACGAAGAAAGCTGTCATCGGTCTTGTCGTTCATGACGGATGGCGTGATTGCCACGGATCGGAAAGGCCGTGTGATCTTGATAAATGATCCTGCTACCGAAATGCTGGATGTTTCACGTGAAACAGTTCTTTCCCAGCCGATTGTCTCCGTTCTAGGCTTGGAAGGCACCAATACGTTTGAGGATCTACTAGAAGAAAAGGATTCCTTAATTTTGGATTATAGTACAAAAAATGGACCATATATTCTTCGGGCCAATTTTTCTGTGATTCAAAAAGAAACCGGTTTTGTCAATGGATTAATTGCTGTCCTCCACGATATTACCGAACAGGAGAAAATTGATGCTGAACGAAGAGAATTCGTCGCCAATGTTTCACATGAGTTAAGGACACCGTTGACGACGATGCGCAGCTACTTGGAAGCATTGGCTGATGGCGCCTGGAGCGATAAGGAAATTGCTCCGGGGTTTATAGAGGTGACACGAACCGAAACGGAAAGAATGATCCGTCTTGTCAATGATCTGTTGCAGCTATCGAAAATGGATAGTATCGACTATAAACTCAATAAGGAATGGGTCAATTTTGTCGTTTTCTATGACCGTATTATTGACCGGTTCGAAATGTCTAAGCAGCAAAATGTCACCTTTAAACGGATGCTGCCGAACCATGCCATCTTTGTGGAAGTGGATGAAGATAAGATGACACAGGTGCTCTACAACATTATCTCAAATGCCTTAAAGTATTCACCAGAAGGCGGACAGATCACCTTCGCGATCAAAGAAAAAGGCGACAATATCATTGTTAGTGTGACAGATGAAGGTGTTGGCATTCCAAAAGAGAGTCTTGGAAAAATATTTGATCGGTTTTATCGCGTCGATAAAGCTAGAACCCGTAAATTGGGCGGTACAGGACTTGGACTAGCCATTGCCAAGGAAATCATAAAGGTTCATGGCGGCAAAATTTGGGCAAAAAGCAGAGAAGGGAAAGGAACAACCATTGCTTTTTCGCTGCCGTATGAGAGTACTGAAGAGGATGAATGGTCATGAGATACGAAACAATCAAATCGGTTATTCTGACAATCTTAGTCTTGGTCAGTATTTTATTAACCTGGAATCTTTGGACATATCAGCCTGATTACGAAACAATGAAAAGCCGTAATTATGTCAATGAAGTAACCTTGAGTAAAAAACAGGAAGTCAAGAAAATTATCCGTCCCGACCTAGCAATGTTTCATATTAATGGCAAGCATTATGGCACGTATAATGATGGAGAATTGGAAAAAGTCATCAAGGAATTAAGCAAATGGACTTTTTTCGATTTAAAAAATTATACAGACAAGGTGAATAATTTTAATCAGTTGGTCCATGGCAGCGGTAATGCTGAAATCATTTTTCCCGATGAAGTACCAATTGAATTATATCGAAGTGTCCTAAACATCAAACAAAGGAAAGTCCCATCGTTTAACTTTGATCGAATTGTGATTAATGTGGAACATTCCGAAAAAGAAAACGGGATTGTCTATTTTGTTTCCTCGAAAAATCGCGATGTTTACATTAGTAATATTTCACTGGCTAATCTTAATGCTTTTTATCGCAGCTTTTTTAAAAATGGTGATGAGTATCCTGTCTATTTTGCTTATAATCCGACAAATACACGGACGATTTTTCTTCCTAAGAATGAAACAAAAATGATTATGTACAAGTATGTGCCGAAAACCCTTGATTCTGAGGAATTTAAGGAAGCGCTCTTTAGTGACCCAAGTTTTGTCAAAAAAAGTATACTAACCAACGGGGAAGAGTATACAAATGACTCAAGTAAATTGACGATTATAAATGATAAAAACATGTTGTCTTATGTAAATCCAACAGCAGAGGATAATTATACGGAAAATGCTTATGATTTGGTGAAGCGCAGCATTGATTTTGTCAATGAACACGGCGGGTGGACTGATCAATTCCGCTATGCTGCCAAGGATGAATATAAGCGAATGGTTACCTTTCGATTGTATAGCAAGGATGGCTTGCCAGTATTCAATGATGTAGGACTTTCGGAAATCACCGAGGTGTGGGGCCGAAATGAACTTAATAAATATATTCGTCCGAACATTTCCTTGGAGCTGCAATTAACAACAGAGGCCAAAAGCGTTATCAGTTCGTCAGGATATGAAGCGCTGGAAATGGTAAAAGATAGGCCAAACTATAAACCGGAGCTTCTTGAACAAATCGTATTAGGTTATCACATGGAAAAGGATCCGGAGGGGAGTAAGCTGATCCTCTTAAAGCCCGCCTGGTACTATCGCTACGATAATCAATGGGAAATGATTACAACGAAAGATGGGGGGGGACCGGGACATGGATTGGAGTAAAATTAAAACCATTTTTATCATTACGTTTTTGGTCCTGGATGTCTACCTTTTATATCAATTCCTGAAAATCCGTGATGCCAATAAATATGAGATTATGAGCGATGCTTCGTTTGAAGAAAAATTGAAGGCGGACGAAATTACCTTTGGCGAGCTGCCAAAAACATTAATTAAAGCGAAATATTTAGGTGCGACACCTAAAGTTTTTACCGCAGAGGATACGAAGAAATTAACAGGACAAAGGATTGCTTCAAAGGAACCGAGTACTGTTTTAATTGCAAATTTGGAAAAACCGCTGCAATTAAGTTCAAAGTTTGAACCTGCGGAACTGACGGCTTTTTTGAAGGGTCACGTGTTATATGGCGATCAATATCAATTTTGGGAAAAAAATGATAAGCAGCAGACGATTACCTATTTTCAACAATATGACAACCTCCCATTATATCATAATATTAATGGGATGATTTCTTTTAAGTTTAATGTGAAGAATCAGGTTGTTGCCTATCAACAAAGTTATTTGGAAGGAATAGAAGGTATGGCAGCTAAGAAGGAGGAAATTCTTTCTCCATTAAAGGTAATTGAAACGCTGCATCAAAAGGGACTCCTGAAGCCGAAAAGTAAAATTACCAAGGTTGAGCTTGGTTATTCGACACTCATTCAGTTAGCAGCATCCCAAGTTTTGGCCCCAACCTGGCGCTTTGAGGTAAATGGCAAGGAAAGTTTGTTTGTCAATGCCTTCGAAGGTCAGATTATTGATTTTAATAGTGATGAAAAAATGAGTGTGGAGTGAGTTAGCATGTCTTTACGTTACAGCATCCTGGCCAGCGGCAGTACGGGCAACGCCCTTTACGTCGAGTCAGACGAACATTCCTTTTTGGTAGATGCGGGTTTTAGCGGAAAGCAGATGGATGCTCTTTTTCAACAAATTGACCGTGATCCCAGCAAGCTTTCTGCGATTTTTGTCACCCATGAACATAGTGACCATATAAAAGGAATCGGCGTCTTGGCACGCAAATATAAATTACCGGTCTATGCCAATGAAAAGACATGGCAGGCCATGGAACACGCAGTCGGCGTCATTCCAACCGAGCAGAAGTTTGTGTTTAACATGGAATCGGTAAAAAGTTTTGGTTCGATTGAGATTGAATCATTTGGTGTTTCGCACGATGCTGCAGAGCCAATGTTTTATATCTTCCATCATTCCGGAAAAAAACTGGTGTTAATTACTGATACCGGATATGTCAGCGACCGAATGAAAGGAATCATCTCAAATGCCGATGTGTATGTGTTTGAATCGAATCATGATGTGCAAATGCTCAGGATGGGCCGCTATCCGTGGAATCTTAAACGAAGAATTTTAAGTGATGTCGGACACGTCTCCAATGAAGACGCGGCACTTGCGATGAGTGAGGTCATTGGCGACCGGACAAAAAAAGTGTATCTTGCCCACTTAAGCATGGATAATAATATGAAGGATTTGGCAAGAATGTCGGTGACCCAAACATTAGAAAGCCGCGGGATCATTGTAGGCGAACAATTTGGGCTTTATGATACAGACCCGAAGACCCCGACCATTTTAACGGCAGTATAGAATCGAAAAATGAGAATGCCATCGTAATTGTTTAATAAAGGTATTTGACAAAAGATTGATTAATTTAAAGTAAAGTGAAGGGGCTGTCCGAAAGTCCATTTTTGAGTAAAAAACACCGAAAATAAAAACCCAAGAATGCTGATATTATCAACATTCTTGGGTTTTTCTATTTTTAATTTTGGGGCTGAAAAACCACTTTTCGGACAGCCCCTTTTGTAAAGTTAATTGACCTGTTTATTTTTCTGGATCTGGAATAATATTGATCTTCTACAGAATGATATTAGGCTTCGTTAATTATTTTCTTTTAAAGACAATTTTTCCACCAACGATAGTGTAATCTACAGATGTCTCGGAGATGTTCTTAGGCTTGATTTTAGTAATATCCCGATCAAGCACGACCATGTCGGCTTTCTTGCCTACTTTCAATGTTCCCAGATCCTTTTCACGGAATATTTGGTAGGCAACATTTTTGGTCACTGCCTGAAGCATTTCCCGAACGGTAAGCGCCTGCGAAGCATTACGAACCATATTCTTATCTTGCTCACCCGGATATGGGCTGTTTCTGGTGACTCCTGTCTCGATCGAATTAAGCGGGCGGTAGTCAGGAGTCGGTGGGTAGTCGCTGGAGCCGGCAATCGTTACTCCTTTATCCCACATCTTCCTTGCCGGGTAAAATGCCAAAGCTCGTTTTTCACCAACCATAGATTTTTCCAACTCATAATATTGGTCTTTATAAAACCAGAATGGCTGTAATGATGCAATGACCTTTAAGGCCTTCATTCTAGGAATATCCTTATCTGAGATTGCCGAAATATGTGTGATCGTATGACGAGAATCCCGTACGCCATTGGCTTTGGCAGCTTTTTCAATTGCGTTGAGGCTCATGTTGACAGCACCATCACCAATCGCATGGATATGAACCTGTATCCCAGCTTTGTCCATAGCCGCAACCATTTTGTTGAATTCATCCACTTTCCAAACTGAATCGCCACGAAAGTTTGGACCCATTCCTGCATTTTTTGTATATGGTTCAAGGAATAGAGCGGTCTTTCCTTCGGTTACCCCATCGGCAAATAGTTTAGCCGTGTGTACTTGCAGCCAATCAGAATGATATTTTTGTTTAGCAGCTTTTATCGTTTTAACCACTTCTTTAGGATTGTCCCCCGGGTCGACAAAATAGGCGCCGGAGACACGCATCGTCAACTTTCCTTCCTTTTCCAATTCACCGATTGCATCAATAACCGGGACACCCTTTAATTGAAAGGTCATAACGCCAGTCATCCCATAGCTGTGCATTTCCTCTTGATATTTCAAAATGGCTTGTTTATATTGTTCTTTAGTTAACTTAAACAAATCACTGACTTTATTGACCAAATTCGTGGCACCTTCCCGTAAAACACCCCGTGGAGAGCCATCGGCATTGTGTTCAATCATTCCGCCTTTAGGCGCCTTGGTATTCTTCGTAATTCCGGCCATTTCAAGTGCCTTAGAGTTTACCCACACAGAATGTTGATCAATCGAATAGAGAATGACTGGTATATCGGAAACCACTGCATCAAGATCCTCTTTTTGTGGCCCTGGATTCGTCCCATCCGCTAGTTTAAATGGGCCATTTTGCCAGCCGTTACCTAAAATGATCTTATCATGAGGATGGTTCTTTCTGAAATCGGATACAGCCTTAATGTATTCTTGCTTACTTTTCAAAGTGGTAAGATCTACTTGAAAAAGCTTTGTAACCCAAAGTGACTCTATATGCGTATGGCCATCCATAAATCCCGGAGCAACCATCTTTCCCTTTAAATCAATAACCTTGGTGTTTTTATCCACATATTTTTGGACACCTTTGTACTGCCCACATAAATGATTTTGCCGTTCTTTGCAGCAATTGCCTGAGCTGTTGGCTGGCTTTTTTCCATTGTATAGACAATCCCATTTTTAAGAACTAGAGAAGCTTTTTCACCAGATGTTTTCGTTGATTTTGGACTGTCTTTGGTAAAGCCGCTTAATACTGGTAATATTGCCAAAAGAATGATGATTAAAAATGCTAGACTACGATTTTGTAGAATACCTTTCATTTGTTAAGCCCCCTTTAGTATAAGAAAATAAGCTTTTCTGTAAGGCTAGTTCGTTCTGTTTAGCAAGTTCCAACATATAGTCCTTATCCTCTGGTTAAAGCCCCCCTACACATTATTTAGACATTTCTGCAGGAATGTTTCACCTATATACTAAGGTTAAGCGTTTACAAAGGAAATAGATTTTTGAGCTATAGTTTTCGGCATTCTTCTATTAAAACATGTTTCAAATCATGAAACATGTTTCGATGAAAGAAAAATAATGAATGTATCAATGAAAAGGGATCATAAATAAAAACTCGCCGATTGGCGAGTCCGTAAAGGGGCATGAGGCGTAGGTGAATTTATGCTTTCCTGTTTGCTAAAAAGAGGCCATGGAAAAGACCGAGGTCGCTTTTAAATAAATTCCGTGAAGGGGTAATTTTTACTTTGCTGATTGCTCCATTATTTCGACCATATATTTATAAGAAATTAATTCAATAATACTAATCATGGAGATTCTTGATGTCAAATCTATTTCGTTATAATGGATATAATCCGAAAATATATACAGATTAATATGGCTCATGTTTTGTACAGGATTATTATTTGCTGATGTGATCGAGATAACAGTCGCTTTTGATTTAATATTCAATTGTTCAATATCCAAAATCAATTCTCTATCCTCTCCGCCATACGATAAAAAGAAGACAAGGTCATTGTTTCGAATTCCGCTTAATAGCATCTTGCGAAAGTAGTGGTCTTCTGGAAAAACAACTTCAAAACCGAGGCCAGAAAAAATATATTCAAAATAATGGGCAACACTTTTGTTTAAACCGCGTGCCATTACGATGAGCCTTGGCTTATTTTTAAGAAGATGAATAATTTTATCCACTTTTTCCTCATCAAGTACACGAACGGATTCATAAATATTTTTTAAATACTCAATTCGATAATTTTCCTGTGAGACAGTAAATGGATTCGTGTTTTTGATAAAGTTTGAATCTGTATATTTTAAAATGGCAGTAAATTCACTGTAGCCGGAAAAACCAATTTTTTTTAAAAAACGGCTCATGGTAGCAGAGGATACATAGCATTTTGCGGCCAATTCACGTATTGTGCTTCTCTTTACCTCTTCGATATTTCGAATGATATAATTATATAGTTCCTTTTCATTATTATTCAGAGTATTAAGGTGTTTTGATGTAATTTCAAAAAAGTCCATTTTTTCCGCCCCCAATAATCAATAGGAAAGGTTTTCATTATATTTTCAGCTTTTTATCATTTGATTTAAAAAAGAATTATATAGTTTATTTAACTTAACTAAACTAAATGTAACTACTTTCAAAATTTTAGTCAATCATTCTTTTTTCAGGAGGACGACCATGCTTGCGGATTATCGAAAAATTTTCAATAGATTAAATCAAGCCGTTTACGAGTTTTACCTGCAATATAACAAAGGTGCACAAAAAATAGATGAATACAACTTAACTGTTCAGCAAGAAAATATACTTCTCTATATCATGCGGAATCAAGGGGTGAGAGCAAATGATATCGCGGCAAATTTTTCAATTACAAAAAGTGCAGTTAGCCAAGTTTTATCAAAGTTAGGTAAAAGAAAATTTATAGTTCGTGAAAGTAATCCAAACAATCTTCGTGAATCTTTTATCTTTCTTGGGGAGGAAGGGAAAAAATATGCTCAATTAATTGCCGAAGCTGATGAGACATTTATTAAAAAATACTGCTCTCAGATAAAAGTGGAAGAACTGGAGCAAATGGTTCAAACAATGGAAAAGCTTAGTAGCCTTTTTAAGGAAAATAACGAAAGTTAAAATATGCAAAGGTGAGAACACTCTGTGCCTTTTTCAATCAGTATTTTCCCTTTGGCCTGAGTATAATTATATTAATAAGCCAAAATAAAAAGTATCAATCATATCGTAAGAGAGGAATGATGTAATTTGGGTTATTATGATGATCATTCACCGAACCGCTCCAGTGGACAGAAAGGTAAGGGTGGAATCTTTATTGCCAGCCTGGTAGGCGCCATTTTAGGTGCCATCTTGGTTATCATTGCCATTCCCGCTCTTTCCAACAATGGGCTTCTTCCCTATACAGTGCAGCCAAATCAAAAAACTGCCGAAACAACTACAGATAATACCGGACAACAGACGATACATAAGCAGGTTGCCTATGATGTAAAAACCAATACCACCAACGCCATTGATAAAACCGCTGCAGCTGTTGTCGGAATCAACAATATCCAATCAACGAGCTTTTGGTCGGATAGTGATAACGGCGATAATTCTGATGAAACAGCAGGAACCGGTTCAGGAGTTATTTATAAACAGGCCGGCGGAAAAGCCTATGTTGTCACAAACCATCATGTTGTTGAAGGTGCAACAAGGCTGGAAGTCAGTCTATCTGATGGAACAAAGCTGCCAGCCAAGCTATTGGGAAGTGATATTTGGTCTGACTTGGCGGTCCTTCAAATAGATGCAAACAAAGTAAAAAAAATCGCGGAATTTGGCGATTCTGACAGTTTAAAAATAGGAGAACCGGTGATTGCGATCGGCAACCCGCTTGGTCCGACCTTTTCTGGCTCGGTTACCCAAGGAATTATCTCCGGGCTAAACCGGACAATACCAGTTGACATTGATCAGGATGGTGTGGTTGACTGGCAATCGGAGGTTTTACAGACGGATGCCGCGATTAATCCGGGTAACAGCGGCGGAGCCTTGATTAATATGGCTGGTCAGGTCGTCGGGATTAACTCAATGAAAATTGCTCAGAATGCGGTTGAAGGGATTGGTTTATCGATTCCAATTAATTCCGCCAAGCCAATTATTGATGATCTTGAGAAATATGGCAGTGTCAAACGGCCTTATATGGGCTTGGACTTAAAATCAGTGGATGAAATTCCTGCCTACTATCAGCAGGAGGCGTTAAAGCTCCCGCGCGATATAACCTATGGTGTGGCGATTCGCCAAGTTGTGCCGGGCTCACCGGCGGCACGCGCCGGACTTCAAGAGTTGGATGTCATTGTCGAGATGGATGGTCAAAAAATCAATGATGTCATTGATCTTCGCCAACACTTGTATACGAAAAAGAATATCGGCGAGAAAATGACCATCAAATATTACCGCAATGGCAAGCTGCGGGAAACAAGTTTAACGTTAACTTCAGATAAAATACAATAGGAATGGTTGAAAACAGGAAGGTGTTTGACTCACTTTCCTGTTTTTCTTAATGCAGTATGATATAGTACGGGTAGTCAATGTCAATAATGAGGAAAGGTGAAAGAGTAAAATGATTTATTGCTGTGAGGAACATGTCGAGCTGGGTTTAGATATCATTGTGGATGAATATGAAACATTTCCGGTATTAACAAAAATTGATGTGGATAACTTATCAACAAGTTGTGAATTTTGCTCAAACAGGGCTGTATATTTTGTGGCGAACAAGTGATTTCATACAAGATGTGGATAAAAAATGTGCATATGTGGATAACTTCTGTGGATAAGTTGTTTGTAAGCTGTGCTTAATTCCATTTAAAAGGGTTGTGGATTGTGAATATCTCAATTATTACGGTTGGAAAATTAAAAGAGAAGTACTTGAAGCTGGGGATAGAGGAGTATCTCAAGCGGCTTTCCGCCTATGCCAAGGTGGAGATGGTTGAAGTTGCAGACGAAAAGGCCCCGGAGGAGTTAAGTGAATTGGAAATGCTCCAGGTGAAGCAAAAGGAGGGCGAACGAATTCTCACCAAAATTAGTGCGGATACCTATGTAATTGCTTTGGCGATTAAGGGGAAGATGCGCTCATCAGAAGAATTGGCCGAGTCGTTGGATCAACTGGCCACCTACGGTAAAAGTAAAATTGCCTTCGTCATCGGCGGATCACTGGGACTGAGTGACGAAGTCTTGCAGCGGGCGAATGAACAGCTGTCGTTCTCGCGGATGACCTTCCCCCATCAGCTGATGCGATTGATTTTGCTTGAGCAGATCTATCGGGCGTTTCGGATTATTAGGGGTGAACCGTATCATAAGTAAATGAGGTGTTAAAATATTGGTGAAAAAGTAATGGAGCGGGCTTTAGAAAAGTAAATTATATTTATAATGTCCTTGTTGGGTACATTTAGAAATGAGACGCTTAACCAAGGTTATTACTAAGAATGATGCAGGGGTAGAAGTTGAGAAAGATATTTAAAAGTTTTCATTAATTGGAATGCAAAATACGACTGCATAACAGTAATGATAGAAAACCTATTTGTAAATGTTGTTTTTCTCAGTTGAACTCCATAAGGTGGATGTAAATATGCTTAAAGAAGTCTGTGTAGACTTTTAACCAATACCGAAGGAGAAGTGAACGAAAGTGATAAACATAACCATTCCAAAACCAGATGTTTCCATTACTAAACAGAAGAACCCGGAATTAAGTAATATTTATGGATTTACAGAATTCCACCTCATTCCTAGAGATAAGGGTGGCATTTTTATGTTCTACAGTCATAACCAAGAGCTATTATTTGTTGGTAAGGCAAGGAAATTGCGGCAAAGAATTAAAAAGCATTTTGAAGATACAGTATCCCCAATTAAAATGCATAGGAATGAAGTTGCAAAAATCGATGTTTGTATTATCGAAGACCCTGTACATAGAGAGATTTATGAAACGTATATTATTAATGAATTCAAGTCGAAGTACAATATAGACAAGGTGTTTTTTAGGTGAAAATTTCATACAGGCAATAGATTTTCCAATAACGTAAGTGTAAAAAACCTCCCTATGATTTTTATAGGGAGGTTTTTTTGAATAAAAATGAATACAGAGCAGTATGGGATGTTAATTTATGTGTTGACAAACTATATAACTACTACTAAAATTAAAAATTATTTAGAAATAGTGAATTAAATTTAATCATTAGCAGGCTATGATTGCTATGGGTCACACTATAGCAGGAGCAGCTTCTGGAGAGATCGCAGGAATTTTGCGGCGCCGAAGGGTTCACAATCTCAGGCAAAAGGACAGAAGAGTACTGAATATTTATTTGTTGTGTTGATACTATTTAGCATACCAAATATTATTTATTATTCTTTTGGAAAAGAGATTGGATATCCTCCAATCTCTTTTTTTATGGTTTAAACTAAAATATTTTATTAGGAGGAGTTAGGATTGGCACAACAAGAATTAAAGAGGGATTTATCAAATCGGCATGTACAACTAATCGCAATTGGCGGTACCATTGGTACGGGATTATTCTTAGGGTCCGGTAAAGCCATTCAACTCGCGGGCCCATCCATCATCCTTGCATATTTAATCGTAGGAATCGCCGTTTTTTTTGTTATGAGGGCACTAGGAGAACTCCTGTTGTCTAAAGCAGGTTATCAATCTATTACAGATATTGCTGAAGACTATCTTGGACCACGATATGCTTTTGTAACCGGATGGACCTATTGGTTTTGTTGGATAATGACTGCTATGAGTGATGTGATTGCCGTTGGTGTTTATGTACAATATTGGTTCCATATTCCACAATGGATCCCTGCAATTGTCTGTTTGATCATTTTACTAGGACTCAATCTACTAACTGTAAAGATTTTTGGAGAATTGGAGTTTTGGTTTGCTTTAATAAAGGTAATAACGATTCTCGGATTAATTGTTATTGGGATTATATTACTGGTGATGGGATTCAAGACAAATCAAGGTATGGTTACGATTAAAAATCTTTGGGCACAAGGGGGACTTTTTCCAAACGGAATATCAGGCTTCTTACTTTCATTCCAAATGGTTGTATTTGCATTTGTCGGTGTGGAATTAGTAGGTGTCTCGGCAGCGGAAACATCCAACCCGGAAAAAAATATTCCATCGGCTATCAATAAAATTCCTTTAAGGATTCTATTTTTCTACGTTGGCGCACTTCTTGTCCTTTTATGTATTAACCCATGGACGGAATTAAATGCAGCAGAAAGTCCTTTTGTTAAAACGTTTAGTTTAGTTGGAATTCCGATTGCAGCAGGAATTATTAATTTTGTCGTATTAACCTCAGCAGCTTCTGCTTGTAATAGCGGAATGTTTTCAACAAGTCGTATCCTATATAGTTTAAGTAATAATAACCAGGCTCCATCTAAGTTTACAAAACTAAATAAAAATCATGTCCCAGGTAACGCATTATGGATCTCCACGGTAGTCCTATCGGTGGGAGCCCTTTTGACTAAGCTTATTCCAGAACAAGCTTTTGAAATCGTGACGACCATTAGTGCGATTTGTTTTATTTGGGTTTGGGGTGTCATTCTGATTTGTCATTTAAGATATAAGAAAACACGTTCAGATTTACAGGCAGAATCAAAATTTAAAGCACCATTCACACCATTTATTAATTACGTTGTCCTAATCTTGTTTGCCATCATTCTCATTATTATGCTGTTTGCTGAAGTTACACGGCCTGCCCTATTGTTGACGCCTCTATGGTTTATTCTATTATTTACATGGCATTCAAATAGGAAGAAGGAAGAAAAAAATATTAAATTATCTGCATAGGGTCAACCATAAGTTGACGGCTATTTCTTTACATACCATCCGACAAAACGAGGACCAAATTCAATTGAACTGCGACATTGGAATAGGCCCCCCAACAACATGGTCAGATCCAATGCTTGATGGAGTATTGCGCCACTGTATCTTTTTCATCTAGGCAAAGATTATCCCTCATTGTAATGGTCAACAAAAATACGATAAAATAAAGACAAAAGACAGTAGGGGTGAACGATTGAACGACCCTGAATACATTCTTAACCTGTAATAAATGCAGCAAGAATTGAATCAAAAAGGTTAGAAAAAATGGGGGGCACCCTACTCCCCGAACTAATGACCGGTGAGGTAAGGGGAACTATTGAAGGATGAAAATGGAGAAAGGGTGAATGGAATGAGCATGAATCAACCACAGTCTAATTACTCATATGCTGATTATCTTGAGTCTTCGGAAGAAATTCGATATGAAGTGATTGACGGGCAAATTATTAGTATGTCGCCAGCACCGACACCAAAGCACCAGCATGTTCAAAGAGAGTTATTAATTGAATTTGGTACGTATTTAAGGGGAAAAGAGTGCAGTGTATTTGGTTCTCCCATCGATGTGTGCCTTTTTGCGAATCAAACAACACCAAACGAAAAGATCAAGGATTGGGTTCAACCAGATATTGTGGTCATATGTGATCGTAATAAAATCAACCCACAAAATATTGTTGGTGCTCCCGATTTGGTGATTGAAATTCTTTCTCCCTCCACCGCTCGAAATGACAGAGTCATCAAATTCAATAACTATCAAAAGGCTGGGGTCAGAGAATATTGGATTGTCGACCCCTCAAACGAATACGTGGAAGTATTTCTGTTGCAGAACAATCGCTTTATTTCATCAGGTTTCTATACAAAAGAAGATTCCATAAAGGTCAACATATTTGAAGATTTAAGCATAGAACTTAAACATGTTTTTCAAGATGATAGTGGGAAGTAAACCATTCGGAGGAAGTGTTAGAGGAAGCTCACTTGAATAGTGAGATCTTTTGGATTCCTTTAAACTACAATTAGGAATAACAAAAGAGACATACGGGTTTAATGGAATCCTTGGTCCTTTTTGATAAAGCAAAAGAACCCGGTTCATAATAATGGCGAGTTTTAAAAACGCATGTGGTATTTTAAAAAGCATTATTTTATAACAGTTTATATTTTGAAGCACGACCTTTTCCTTCTAATTTTAATTTACCAGTATCGGAGGATGATTATGAACAGAACGAAATGGTTGCTCATTTGTCTTTCTCTTTTATTAGGATTAGTGGGTTGTAGTGCAAAAACGGATCGTCAAGTCGAAAAGATAATAGATAAGGAACATTTAACGAATGAAGAGAAACAGTTGGTAAAAGATTCCATGCTAATTGAATATGTAAAAGATACATATGGCAATATTGTTCAAATTACAGGTTTTGAAATCATTCCAGAAGAGCCGGAAGAAGCACCCCCTTATATTACGGTAAAGGTAAAAGACAGAGAGAAGGGATGGGTTGCCGAGATTTCATGTGAATTGTATTCAACTTCGAAAGGAAAAACAACATGCAAACCATACGACAATTATTTATTTAGGGCCTTGAGTGAAGGGGTTCAAAAGGAAGTGGAACCTGCTCTTAAGAAAGCATTTGGAGCGGAAAAAGGAAATGTAAGCTACTTTGCGTTTGCATCGGTAGACAATGCGCAAGAAAAACGGTGGAAGTTTCAGCAAAAGCCGGATTATGAGAAGTTAAAGGCTGAAGTTCCGATAAGCATCTATATTCATTCAACGGCAAAAGAATCGTCTATTGGAGATTATTCCAATCAACTGTTTACATTTATTCAAAGTCTTAAAAAACAAGAAGCAATACTGCTCGATTCGAACAATGGCATAAATTTTTATAAGGATGAAAAATTACGGGATCAATACGGAAATGTATATGCAAAAATCATAACACTTGATCAAGCAGACATAAAGGAAATGGAATCTCCTGAACAGCTGAAGAGCCATGTAAGAAAAGGCTATATGGATGGGTATAATGGCGAGAAAGAAAGGTTTGAAAGGAGAATGGGCGACCAATAGCTAACTTAGTGCTTAATGTTTTATGATAAAATGAAGACAAATATACATGAACGGAGTGATTAGATGCGTTGGATTGAGGTACAAGAACGTTTTCCAAATGAATGGGTTGTATTAGAAGTCATTAAACCGTATCACAAATAGAAGGTTTTTTTACTAATTTTGTAAATTGGGTTAAAATCGTTATTTCCCTTAAGAGATGGAGACGATTTTAACAAGGTCAAGATGTAGAGTGTTAATACCAGACGGATTAACACTCAGTTCACTATATTTTCAAATTCAATATGAAAAAAATTAAAAAAGGATTTAAGTAATTTGTCTAATATCTCAGAGTGATTATCCTTTCTCCATGCAATGGATGCTTCTAAAGATACATTTATATCTTCCACTTTACGCTGTATGACCCCGCCGCAAGGAGTACTGGATGAAGGTGTCAATGCTACCCCCATACCAGCAGCGACCAATGCCAAAACAGATTGGAGGTCATTGGCCTGAATCATAATTTTTGGTGCAAATCCGGCCATTTGGAAAATACTCATAAAAGTTTCGTAATACAATACACCTGCTGATTTAGGTGTCATGATAAAGGTTTCGTCCGCCAAATCACGAAGGTTAATGGAATGTTTGTTAGCAAGGGGATGTTTTTCCGGTAACGTAGCCAAAAAACATACTTTTGTTAATGGCCTTACATGAATTTTATTACTATTAACTGGAGCCGCTACAATACCGATGTCAATCCTTTTTTCATTTAAGGCTTTGATTTGATTGGCGGTATTCATTTGGTGTAATGTTATTCCAACATGAGGATAAAGCTCATGATATTTTTGAATGACTGGAATAAGATCCTGTACTGTTCCACTAAACCCAATTACTACTTCACCTTCTGCCCCAGTAGAAGATAATCGCGTGCTAACGCATGCTTGTTCAACTTGATCAAGGATTTGGTATGCTTTGTTTAGAAACACCTTTCCGGCATTTGTCAACTCAACATGTCGCTTTGTCCTATAAAACAGTTTGGCTCCAATTTCCTCCTCTAACTCTTGTATTTGCCTACTAAGAGGTGGTTGGGCGATGTGTAACCTTTCTGCGGCTCGACCAAAATTCAATTCCTCCGCAAGAGCAAGAAAATATCGGATATGTCTCAGTTCCATTTACTTTCCTCCTTCTTATTATTAATACCTATTAGGTATTAATACATCAATTTATAAGTATTTCTCTTAATTATTCTGATTATTTAAAATAAAGTCAAGAGAATAAAAAGAATGGGAGGGAAAGAAAGTGAAAGGAAAGGTTTCGGAGAATAAAAGATTTTTAATTGCATTACTTTTCTTGGGGTGGTTTATTTCTTCTCTTGACCGAATGTTTATTAACATTGCCATCCACCCTATAGCACAAGAATTACACTTAGATGCGGCTTCTATGGGAATAATATTAAGTATTTTTTATTTAGGGTATACCCTTATGCAACTTCCCGGTGGTTTGCTGGCCGATTTGTTTGGATCTAAGCGAGCAATCATTATATCGATTACTGCTTTTTCACTATTTGCTGGATTATCCGGTTTTGCTTGGTCTCTTGTATCCTTACTAATTATTCGTTTAATCTTTGGTCTTGGTGAGGGTGCCTTTCCAGGAGGAGCCACAAAACTAATGAGTGAACATTTTTCTAATGAAAAAAGGTCTCGTGTTCAGTCCATATTACTTGTCGCTATTGGTTTGGGTTCGTTCTTTGCCAGCATTGCCGGTGCGTATCTGATTACTTCAATTGGCTGGAGAAATGTTTATTTTCTTTTTGGAGCAATTGGAATAGGTATTGCGATGATATACTATTTTGCCCTTCCGTCCGTTAAAGAGAAGAGCCAACAGAAAGATCAACAAGACAAGAATATACCGATTAAAGAGTTGCTTCGTACAGCTGCCATTTGGAAAGTGGTAGTTGCGTTATTCGGCTTGTATACAGCTATGTGGGGTCTGATAAGTTGGGTACCTTCTTATTTAATAAATGTAAGAAAAATTGATTTGTTAAATACAGGAATCTATTCAGCCCTACCGGCTATTTCCACTATGCTTGGCTACTTAGCAGGAGGATGGCTGGTTGATAAGGTCTTTAATAATCGCGAGAGACTAATGATCATCATTGGAAATGCTCTTTCCGCCTTCTTTATCTATGCTATGTTTACGGCTGAATCGATAGCAGTGGTCGTCACATTTCAGGTATTAGCCGGATTTACTTTTCAGATTGCCTATATGGGGATCTTGTCCATTCCATTGAAATCACTCCCTTCTTCCATAATGGGATCTGCTTTCGGTCTGCTAAATACCGGTGCCAATCTAGCCGCTTTTGTTACTCCTGCTGTAATGGGGATTTTGATAAAACTATTTGATGGATCGTATGAAATGGCCTTTTACTATTTGATTCTTGGAAATATCCTGTCGTTGGGTTTGGGACTAACCCTTAAAAATAATCGCTTGGTACGAAATGAAAATTCAATAATTAATCAAGATAACACTCTTGATAAAAAAATTTGAGGTGGAATTGATATGTTAAAACATGAATTGCAAAATAGAATGGATCGCTTTCAAAAGACAATGGAAACACATTCTTTGGACTCCTACATCATTACGGCTGAAGAGGATATTTGGTACTTTACAAATATTACCTATAAGCCAGAAGAACGTCCATTTTTTCTTGTTATATCTCCCAATCAACAACCAGTATTAGTGGTGCCAAAACTTGAAGAAGCACATGTGTATAAAGGAATCCTAGACTGTAAGGTTATCACCTATTGGGAATACCCTTCACCTGTGGGAGAAAACTGGTATGAGGTATTGAATGATTTAATTAAAAGATTTGAAAGAACAGGAATAGAGGACAATGTGAAAACAGAGGTATTTTTAAAAATCAAAGCAAAGGAACTGATTCCAAGCAAGCTAGTCGTTGAGCAACGAAAAACAAAAAGTCTATACGAACTTGAAAAAATTAGATGGAGTGCAGGAATATCGGACAGAGCGATGGAAATGATTTTCAAATCAGTTTACACAGGGGCTGCCGTTGTTGAATCTTTTGCTTTGTCAGGAAGCATCCAATCCGAGCTTATGCGGACAAAGCAATTTGATCCACTCTCTACTTCACTCCTGACGGCAGTATGGCCAGCACCCGTTAGTTCCATGCCGCATAGTGTTCCCAACTTCGATGATCGACTGGGGAAAGGACCGAACGTGGCAATGGCTTATTTTAGAATAAACGGTTATGCCTCTGAATGTGAGCGAACCTTTTTCCTTGAAAAGCCAACAAAAGAAGAGGAGGAGTTATTTCACTACATGATGAATGCCCGACAAAGGTCATTGAATGTATTGAAAGCCGGGGTAAGAGCTGCAGATGTTGATTCCGAGGCAAGAAATTATCTTGTAAAGAATGGATTGGGAGGAAATCTGTTGCATCGGACTGGGCACGGTGTGGGCTTGGGGAACCATGAGGCACCTTTTGTGGCAGAAGGTAGTGATGAAATTTTGGAAGAAAATATGGTGATCACGATAGAACCTGGTATTTATATTGATGGAGTTGGAGGTTACAGGCACTCCGACACGATACTTGTGACAAAGGGAGGGTATGAATTTTTAACAACAGCCCCTACAGAACTAACTGATGTCATCATCAAAGGGTCTAAGTAGCTGCGGTGAACCGTATCATAAGTAAATGAGGTTTCTTCCGGAAAAGGAAAAAGTCAAAAAGGATGCAAATATCAATAGAAACTTGCACCTTTTTGGCCTTTATCTTTTATTTGGAAGAAAAGCATCTGTTCTTTAAATTCATGTATGGCAACCCCCACCTTGGAATAAGTGATCCGAGACATCACCTATCTTACTCATTTTGGGGGTCCTTGAGGTGTCTCCGGAATTTAAGGCGAAATGTTCATCATAGCGCCTGACGAATGCAATCACTCATTTTTATCATGGTATCCTTATCCTAATTGACGCTTAAAGGCTTTACTGGCGAAGAGGTAAGCGATAACCATGATGCCGACGCACCAGGCAAGCGCGATCCAGATACCATTGCCAATTGACCCTCCATACAAGAGGGCACGAATGGCATTTACGATGGAAGTCACGGGCTGGTTCTCAGCGAACACACGGACAATTTTTGGCATCGTTTCGGTGGGGACAAAGGCCGAACTGATAAACGGCAAGAATATCAGCGGATATGAGTAGGCTGTCGCCCCTTCCATCGACTTCGCTGTCAATCCGGGAATGACCGCCAACCATGTCAGCGCAAGCGTAAATAGCCCAAGTATTCCAGCTGCCGCGAACCAATGCAGGATATCAGCGCCCGAACGGAAGCCCATCAAGAGCGCAATAAGGATCACCACCAAGACAGTAAGTGCATTGGAAACAAGCGAGGTCAACACGTGTGCCCACAATATCGACGAGCGCTTGATCGGCATGGTAATGAAACGCGCCATCAGCCCGCTCTTTACATCATTAAACAGCCGCAGGGAAGTGTATGCAACACCGGATGCAATCGCCATCAGCAAGATCCCCGGCAATAAATAATTGACATAATTGTCCGTTCCTGTTTTGATAGCACCGCCAAACACATAGACAAATAACAACATCATCATAATCGGCGTAATCGCCACCGTGATAATGGTATCCGGGCTACGCATAATGTTGCGCATTAAACGTCCCAGTAATACAGCTGTTTTGCTTCTCATTTATTTCTCCTCCTTTTTGGCGATGATCGCAAGAAAAATTTCCTCCAATGTCGGCTGCTTCTCGATATACTCCACTTTCGCCGGGGGGAACATCTTTTTAAGTTCGGAAAGGGTCCCGGTCGTAATGATTTTTCCGTCATGCAGGATGGCAATGCGGTCCGCCAATTGTTCGGCTTCTTCCAGGTACTGGGTTGTCAGCAGGATGGTCGTGCCGCTGCCGGCAAGCTCCTTGACGGTATTCCAGACTTCAATCCGTGCTTCTGGGTCAAGCCCTGTCGTCGGCTCATCGAGAAAAATAACGGCTGGTTTCCCAATCAGGCTCATGGCAATATCAAGCCGGCGTTTCATCCCGCCGGAATATTGGTCCGCCCGTCGGTTGGCCGCATCAACCAGGTTGAATTTTGCAAGCAGATCGTCGGCGACGTGAGCGGGATTGGAAGCGCCGCGCAGCTTAGCGATCATTATCAGATTTTCCCTGCCTGTGAGCATGCCGTCTAAGCTCGAGAACTGCCCTGTCAGGCTGATGCTCTGGCGAACATGATCCGGTTGACGGCGGACGTCAAAGCCGCAAATGCTTGCTTCGCCGCCATCAGGCTTCATAAGCGTCGAGAGGATGTTGATCGTCGTCGTCTTGCCTGCTCCATTTGAGCCTAGCAGTGCGAAAATTTCGCCACGCTGCACCTCGAAATCCACCCCTTTTAAAACTTCCTTGTCTTTAAACGATTTTTTTAATCCTTTTACAGAAATCGCTGCATGGTTCATCCTTTTTCCTCCTTTAAAAGTCAGCGAAGCACCAGTTGCTTTGCTCCCCTACTTGGTATTACTAATATTCTGTAATACTTACTACAGGATTAAAAATATAACTGAATAGTGAAGGTGTTACATTCCTCTTTGTAACCAGCTATTCAGTCGGTTTTATCTATTGAAATTCCTTTTAAAGTCCCTTCCCTCCTTCAGCAAAGTTCTATTATTTAATCGCATCGTTGAGTTTTTGGCGCTGCTTATCAACCCATGATTTTGCATCAATGGCGAGAGCATCACAGAAGGCTGCCACGTCGTCGCCAGTCACTTCTTTAACGCGCTTGCCATCTGCTGCGGTTTCTTCAAGCAGTTCGATGATGTGGGTAAAGATAAATTTTGTTTCTTGCCAGTCCATCACGCCGCCAGTGTTCCAGAGATACTTTTGCATCGCTTTATAGGCGTTGTAGTAGTCTTCAGGCAAGGCTTTTGCGCGTTTTTCCATTTCACGCCATGCTTTCTTTTCGTTAAAATCGCCAAAAATTTTTTCCAAAATACTCATTATATGGCTTCTCCTTTTGGTTTCATTTTTTTCAGTTCATTCATCTTGCTTGAGATGAACTCCCATTTTTCCCAAAAAATTTTAAGCTGTTCTTGGCCTGCTTCGTTGAGTGTGTAAAATTTTCGCGGCGGCCCCATTGTGGAGGGCTTTTTCTCGATGTTCACTAGATTTTTTTTCTCAAGCCGCATGGTAATTGTATAAACTGTGCCTTCAACTACATCGGTGAAGCCAAGTTTTCGCAGCTGTTGCGTGATTTCGTAGCCGTAAGTTTCGCCACGGCTGATGATTTCAAGAACACAACCCTCAAGCACGCCTTTCAGCATTTCTGTGATATTTTCCAATTTTACACCTCTCTTTCTATTTTCCGTTTATTTGTTTAAAGTACGTTGTAAAGGATGTTTTCTGAATGGCAGGTATTCAGTATTACTAGCTACAACTATATAGTAGTACCGAATAGCACCTTTTGTCAATAAAATTTTCGGCTACAACCATTAAATTTGGTGGTTGTGGTTATCGTTTTTTAATTTACAAAAATAGGTATCTAAACCAGTCCGTACAAACAAGGTTTACATAGACTAATGATGTAACAAGACAAAATCCTATGGAGGTCATTTATTTATGAGAAATATTGGATTCGGTGGTTATCCATGCCCACCACAACCATGTCCGCCGATATACTGTCCACCTAAAGCATTTCCTACCCAGTACGATCCACCACTATTTGATCCACCACAACAATATGTAAAAACAAATTTGTTTAATAAAGTAGTAACACATGTACACCCTTCTCATACAACTACAGTAAACAAACACATGATTAATCATCAACACTATTTCCCGCACACAGAATCATGTGTAAATGAATGCTGTGAAACACATACAATGTGCGGTGTTCCAGTCAATCCCTGTTGTCCAACAATGCCATTTGGATACTAGCTTCTTCTCCCCTCACCGTTTAGGGTGGGGGGATTCGTATTGGGAAATTAGCTGGCAACCTGACAGGGGGCACTATGGTAAGCAAATTGTGGAATTATGGGATCTGGGGCAACCCATACCTGAGAATTCCCCGAACGAGAATGGCATGTTTTAAGAACAAAAAGCGCAAGCGCCTTCGGAACAAGCACAGCTAGTTCCTGAGAGGCTTATTCTTTTAGCAGCCTTCCTTAGTGGTCATTACCGTTGGGATCATCTAATTTATAGCCAATTCCGCGAAAGGTTTTGATATAAACCGTTTTTCTGTTTTTCTCGCCAATTTTTTCTCTTAAATGGGAGATATGGACATCCACTATCCTAGTTTCGCAGGAATAGTCATTCTTCCACACAGCATGAAGCAATTGGTCGCGGGATAGCACTTTGCCTTTATTTTGAGCTAAATAAAGAAGCAATTCAAATTCCTTTAATGTCAATTCCAGTAGATTTTCACGGAAGTAGGCTTCAAAATTATCGGGAAATATGGAAATTTCACCAATGCTGATTTGCTGAACATCCATGTCATTTCTGTTTGCAATTTCCAACTGATTCTTTGTCCTTCTTAAAATAGCTTTAACTCTGGCTACAACCTCTCTTGGACTAAATGGTTTAACGATATAATCATCCGCGCCAAACTCAAGCCCCAAAATTCTGTCAAGTTCTTCATCTTTGGCTGATATCATGATAATTGGAATCATGATCTTTTCTTGCCGGAGCTGCCTGCATACTTCCATTCCATCCAGTTTTGGAAGCATTAAATCCAATACGATGATATCCGGTTCTTCTGATATCGCAAGTTTCTTACCTTCCATCCCATCCATTGCAGTTATGACTAAAAACCCTGCACGTTCCAAGTTATATTGTAGCAAGGTAATAATGGATGGTTCATCATCAATAACTAGTATTTTATTTTTCATAAGATCCCCCATATAAGCTAAAGCTTATTGATCAAGATAACCTGTGGAAAAAAATATCGATATGGACGAGCATTGGCTTACCATATCTTATTTTATGAATCAATTGTTAATCCAGTATAAAGTGAATGTTAAGAATTAGTAATTATTGGGGTATTCTAATAATTATCTAAGGCAGACGAAGTCGATCCAAATTTACACAGAATTAATAGTTATTAACTAAACATTTACCTTTAATTTATTCTCCCTTAATACTTATTTACTATAGTAATCACTGTAAGGTAATTCAAAAAATTCATAAGTTAATAGGGGGAAATTTAGCAAATGAAAAGATTAAAACATCTAAGCCTGTTTGTCTTACTTTCCGCATTGATGGTGGTCATGGCTGCTTGTGGAAGCGGCAATGCAAAGACAGAAGGTAATGCCAGCAAAGAAGCACCTAAAACAGAGGAAAAGAAAGAATTATCCGGTTCGTTGGTCATTTCGGGCTCATCGGCCATGCAGCCATTGGTAGCAGCCGCTGCTGAAGAATTTATGGCTGAAAATCCAAACGTGGATATTCAAGTAAATGCTGGTGGATCAGGTACAGGCCTTTCACAGGTTGCAGATGGATCTGTTCAAATTGGCAACTCGGATGTTTTTGCTGAAGAAAAAGAGGGAATTCCGGCTGACCAGCTGGTAGATCATAAAGTCGCCGTCGTAGGGATGACTGCTGCGGTTAACCCTAACGTTGGCATTAAGGATATTAAAAAAGCAGATTTAATTAAAGTTTTTACTGGAAAAATTACAAACTGGAAGGAGCTCGGCGGTAAGGATCAAAAGATTGTTCTTGTAAACCGTCCCGACTCTTCAGGTACACGTGCTGTCTTTAATAAATTTGCCTTGGATGGGGCAACACCTGCTGAGGGAATTACAGAGGATTCTTCGAACACCGTCAAAAAGATTATTAGTGAAACAGAAGGAGCCATTGGTTACTTGGCATTTTCCTACTTTACAGATAGTTCTGTAACACCGCTGGCCATTGATGGCATTGAGCCAACTGCTGAAAACGTACAATCCGGCAAGTTCCCTGTGTGGGCCTACCAGCACTCTTATACAAAGGGGGAAGCAACAGGACTGGCTAAAGCATTTCTCGACTTTATGATGTCTGAGCATATTCAAAATGGTCTGCTGCAAGAGCAAGGATATCTACCAGTCACAAAAATGCTCGTAGAGCGTGATGCTAAAGGAAACCAAAAGAATATATAAAAATTTCGATGCCTGGTTCCGCTGCGTTTATGTGCTGAGGATCAGGCATCTTTTATAGCAGGAGGCAGATTTGAATGGTGGGAAAATTACAGAATATCACAACAATTTTAAATGTCATTCCAAGGATTTTCCAATTATTTTTGAATATATCCCTTGTTATACTTGGGGTAATATTGTCTGTTTTACTAGTTAAGGAATTAATGGTCTTTATACAAATTTTAATCGATGGAGGCAACAATGACTTTAAGCTGTTTCTTGCCAATATCCTAATCTTTTTCTTATATTTCGAGTTTATTGCCATGATTGTGAAGTATTTTAAGGAAAACTACCATTTTCCGATAAGATACTTGTTATATATTGGGATTACAGCAATGGTAAGAATCATTATTGTCGATCATGATCATCCTGTAAATGCCTTATTTTATTCCTTAATTATTCTAATCCTAATAATTGGCTATTTCATTATCAATTTAACACCTCGTGAAAGGTCCGATCATTCACTGTTTACTAAAAAAGAATAGTGTGTATAACTTATAATAATGGTAAAAAATAGAACTGCTCTTATTTTGTATAGTTATCGAAGTAACCTTGAATATAGATCATGGGTGTTCCTTTGTCCCCGCTGCCGGAAGTCAAATCTGATAATGAGCCAATTAGGTCGGTTAATCGGCGGGGGGTAGTGCCTTGGGCTTCCATTGCACCAACTAGGTTTTCATTTTTATTTTGGATATATTCAGAAATAGCTTGTTTCAGCTCTTTTCCACTAAGGTGAGAGAAGTTGTTATCTGCTAAGTATTTTAGTTTCACTTCATTTGGTGTGCCGTCAAGTCCTTCAGTATAAGCGGGCGATACAACCGGATCGGCGAGCTCCCAAATTTTACCTACCGGATCTTTGAATGCCCCATCACCGTAAACCATTACTTCCACTGTTTTTCCTGTCACTTCTTTGAGCTTGGCCTGAATATTATCGACGATTGGCTGACAATTATTAGGGAATAGCTTGACACTGTCTTCCGTTGCTTTATTGGATCCAAGCAGGCCATAGGTCTCGTTAAATCCACTACCATTGATTGATTCCTTAAGAATATCATCCAGACCATAAACATTTTTAGCACCATTGGTTGTTAAAATACGTTTTGTTCTAAAACGGGAATGAATATCACAAGTTAAAACATTTTTGGTAAAGTCTAAAATGGTTTTTGGATTGTTTGAGAAGATAACTTCACAATTTGCGCCTTCCGCTTCTATTAAACTTTTATAATAATCAATATAGTCAACACCAGTGAATGGATGTTTGTTATAACCGAAATGCTTGCGGAAATCAGCTTCTGATAGTACATCTGTCCAAGGGTTGATTCCTTTTGTATCCAGTTCGTCAATATTTACCAGGTGATTCCCCACTTCATCAGAGGGATAACTTAACATTAAAACGATATTCTTTGTTCCTCTAGCAATCCCTTTTAAGCAGTTAGCAAAACGGTTGCGACTGAGAATTGGAAAAGTCACACCAACGGTTTCTTCCCCAAATTTACCCTTAATATCTGCTGCAATATCTTCAATCGTCGCATAGTTCCCTTGCGCACGGGCAACAATCGATTCCGTAACCGTGACAATATCCCGATTCTCAATCGAGAAACCTTCTGCCATTGCTGTATTTAATACAGTATTCACCACAATTTCTTCGATGTTATCCCCTTTTTTAATGATCGGTCCGCGAAGTCCTCGTACTACTGTTCCAACTACTCTTTCCAATATAATCTCTCCTTGATCAGAGTCTTATTTTGTTAAATTTAGTACTACCTTTTAATTCGATTTAACTATAACCTTTTTAATGATATTAGTAAAATTAATGTTTATAATATTTGATATAAGGAGAGTTTATATGATTGGAAAATTAGATTTATATCGTATTTTTAACGTTGTAAGCCGAAATAAAAGTTTCTCAAAAGCTGCCCAGGAGCTATATATGACACAATCTGCGATTAGCCAATCCATCTCAAAGCTGGAGAATGAATTAGATATACAGCTTTTCTATCGAACATCAAAGGGCGTAGAATTAACAAATGAAGGCAATCTATTATATGAGCATGTGGACTCAGCAATAGGAATGATTGATGTAGCGGAAGGCAAATTATTAGAATTCAAACAATTGAAGATCGGGGAATTACGGATCGGGGTTGGAGACACAATCTCACGTTACTTTCTGTTACCCTATTTGGAGAAATTTCACTTCAGATACCCCGGAATCAAATTAACGATACTGAATGGAACATCAACAGAAATTTGTACTTTTATTAAATCTGGCAGGGCGGACTTAGGAATATGCAATTTACCGATACAAGATGAGCACATCCAAGCTATACCATGTAAGGAGATTCAAGATATTTTTGTTTGTGGAGAAAAATATAAACGAATGACGAAGAATCCGATTAGTTTTGAGTATTTAATGAAAATGCCGCTGATATTTCTTGAAAAAAAGTCAAATTCAAGAATCTTTGTAGAAAACTTTTTGAAAAGGAGGGGATTTCAGGTTTCGCCTGTATTCGAACTCGGGTCATATGATTTATTAATAGAATTTGCAAAAATAAACTTAGGCATTTCGTGTGTCATAAAGGAGTTTTCAAAGGGTTACATAGAAAGAGGAGAATTATACGAGGTATTGCTAGAAAATGAGCTTCCAAAAAGGAGCATTGGCATTTGCTATTTAAAAAATGTTTCGTTATCACGTGCTGCGAAAAGGTTTATCGAAAGTATTTGAAAAAGTGCCTGGCACCACCCACATGTTGTCGAAACTTCGACATTATTCGGGGCGTGCCTTATTCAAGGATCTTTTGTCCATCCTTTGACGGGAATTTTGGCAAAAAAAGGGAGGCCCGTAACTTTCATGTGCTCCCCAAACACTAAATTATTACTTTATAAGTTTCGTTCGTTTTTAAATAAGACTTGGTAAGTCTAGGAAAGGGATTCTAAGGACATTCCTATGATATGTTAATTAGCCACACAATCATTGTTTTTACTAGATATGTTCTTATTGCTCGGCAAATGAGAAAAAAGGGACCTTCTTAGTCCTAGAATTCCAAGTATTTGGATTCCTTTTTTATTTACCAATTTCCAGTAGTTTCTGTAAACTAAAAAAAAGCTGTCTTGGAAAAGGTATTATTAAAAGACCTTCTGAGGCAACCTCTATTTTATTATTGGTGCCTATTAGGTAAATTATTAAAAATTAGATTTTGCCCAGCTTTTATTAGGCATTGGTGGAGCTAACCATTCTAACCCTTTAGTAGCAGCTTGATGCATTTTCTGGTATGAAGAACTGTTAGATCCCTTTAGGTATACTTCATGGTGCGGTGCTTGGTCATGTTCGCCTGATAATTTGTAATTACCATTACTATAAAATTCAGCATTAACATAGTAATCGATATCTAAAGATGTAACCAATGGATTTCCAACAGCGTAAGTAAGCTTGAATGTAATTTTTGACTTACCAAGATTTAGATTTTCTATATCTATTCCTGATGAGGAAGCTGTTCCGCTTTTTAGAAATTTTTTATTTTTGTCATAACCATGAGTTGTTCCAACAGATCTATTTAATCCTACTGAATTCCCTGCGGAACAAAAACAAATATTAACATCTGCTCTTGTTCTATAAGATGAAGCAGTTGCATTGTAACCTCTATCATCACCAGTAAACCAGCGATATTTAGAAAATAGATTTGGGTTTTCAACCCAATAATCAGCTAAAAATGTAGTATATCTAAGAGTCCATTGTTTTGTTGAGGCTGCTGCCGTTTCAAGTGAAAGAAATTTATATCCTTGAGTCTGAATGTTAATATTACTTATTTCTTTCACAATATTTATTTCATCATAATATGAGTCTTCTTTCTCTTCGGCAGTTAAAATAATATTATTCTTTTTAATTGATTCATCTAATTCCTTAATTCTATCCTTATCCATTAATTTTTTAGCAACAATGCTATACGTATAATTATCATCATGATTTATAGTAGGGTCTGTAAATTCACTATTATTAACGGTAGGCGATTTAAAACTGGTGTATAAGAAAAAGATGCAAGAAGCAAACTCAAGAAAAAGGCTGAGATTATAGCAAGTATTAAATTTCGTAACATATTATACATCCTAAAATTTTGGTATCATTTTCCATTAAATTGCACTATAATAGGGAAAGGTACTATCTAATCATTTTGGTCAAGAGTAATATTATATTAATAATACCTTAATTCTGTTAGGGGAGGACCATTATGGATAAAATTATTTTATTTGATGGGGAATGTAACCTTTGTGATCATAGTGTCCAATTCATAATTAAGCGAGACGATAAAGCTTTATATAGGTTCGCATCAATTCAAAGCAGTGTAGGAAGAGAAATTTTATTAAATTATAATGTTGATGAAAATACTGACAGTTTTATACTTGTTGAAAACAATCAATGTTATTATAAGTCTTCAGCAGCATTAAGGGTGTGTAAAAATCTAAATGGGGCTTGGAAATTCCTTTCAATTTTTCTGTTTTTACCAAGTGGATTTCGCGATTTTTTTTATGATGTAATTGCAAAGAATAGATATAAATGGTTCGGAAAAAAGGATAGTTGCATGCTTCCTTCACCTGAGATTAGAAAACGTTTTTTATAAAGTAATCACAGTATTAAAATTTCCACGACGGTACTAGGGGGAACATGTTCTTTGAATTAAATATAACATGTGTATATCATTCAGTATATAATATATATTTATTTAAAACTGTTTAGAAATTACCGGTTAAACAGGTGGTGAACTGTCCCACAAATGGGTGTGTCTTTTTAAATAAATTCCTAAAAACCGTAACTAAATGATCGAGCAAAAATTAAAAGAGGTTGAAACGAATACATTTCAACCTCTTTCTATTTAAATTATTCGGCATCCATAAATGGATAGGCAATTTCTGCGGTTGGAGCAAAGTTTTCTTTGATCACCCGCGGGCTGGTCCAACGAACCATGTTAAAGACAGAACCTGCTTTATCGTTTGTACCGGAACCGCGAGAGCCGCCGAATGGCTGCTGGTCAATCATCGCGCCGGTTGGTTTATCATTGATATAGAAGTTTCCGGCTGCGCCCGATAAACGGCGCTCCAGGTGAATAATCGCTTCACGATCTTGTGCAAAGATGGCCCCTGTTAGGGCATAGATAGATGCTGTATCAACAAGCTCTAAAGTTTCTTCTAATTGATCATTTTCATAAACATAAATGGTTAATACCGGTCCAAAGATTTCTTCTACCATTGTTTTGAAGTTTGGATTGGTTGTCACAATGATGGTTGGTTGAACGAAATAGCCAACTGAATCATCATAAGTGCCACCGGCAATAATTTCTGCTTCTTCAGAAGCGGCGGCATAGTCGATATAGCCTGTAATCGAATCAAACGCTGGTTTATCAATAACAGCACCCATGAAGTTGGTAAAGTCTTGAATATCGCCGACTTTAAGCTTCGCCGTTTCTTTCAGTAAACCAGCTTTCACTTCTTCCCATAAGCTGGCAGGGATGTATGCGCGGGAAGCGGCTGAACATTTTTGACCTTGATATTCAAACGCACCGCGAACGAGATTGGCTACCACTTTGTCTACTTGTGCAGACTCATGAACAAAGACAAAGTCTTTGCCGCCTGTTTCGCCAACTAGACGAGGATATGATTGATAGTTGGCAATGTTCTCGCCGACTGTTTTCCAAATGGTTTGGAACGTGCTTGTTGAACCGGTAAAGTGGAATCCGGACATCCGTGGGTCTGTTAATACCACTTCCGATACTTGTGAACCACGGGAAGGAACAAAGTTAATGACTCCTTTTGGTAACCCTGCTTCTTCCAATATACGCATAAAGTAGTAGTTTGATAGTAGGGCAGTTGTTGCCGGTTTCCAAACAACGACATTCCCCATAATCGCTGGTGCTGATGGTAAGTTCGCGCCAATCGATGTGAAGTTAAATGGAGATATCGCCAATACAAAGCCATCTAATGGACGGTAATCGGTACGATTCCAAATATTTTTCATGCTGCTTGGTTGAATTTGATAGATTTGGTTTGCACAGTCAACGTCATAACGTAAGAAGTCTACCAATTCTTGGGCAGCATCAATTTCTGATTGATAGGCCGTTTTGGATTGTCCTAACATGGTGGAAGCATTGATGAGATCGCGGTATGGACCAGAGATTAAATCAGCCGCTTTTAAGAAAATCGAGGCGCGGTGTTCCCAAGGCATATTGGCCCATGCTTCTTTCGCCGCCATCGCTGCTTCAATAGCATCACGCAGCTCTTTTTCCCCTGCTTGCGAATAGTTTGCTAAAACATGTTGATGATCATGTGGCATAACCACTTGCTTTATTGTATCTGTCTTGACATCTTCTCCATTAATAATCACAGGAATATCGATCACGATTTCAGATTGACGTTTTAATTCTGCCTTTAATGCTTCCCGTTCTTTTGTACCTGGAGCATAGGTATAACCAGGCTCATTTTTAGGTGTTGGGATTTTAAAAATTCCGTTACTCATTCTTTCACGTTCCTTCCTGTTTAAATTCTCTATTGCTATTAAAAAATTTACATATTTCATTTAATTATTATAACATAATTTTTCTACTAATGCGCTTTCTTTTGCCCCTTACTCAATCTGTACTCCTGCAGTATCTAGCATTATTCCAAACAATCAGGATTTTGCCAAATTCATCAACAGAATTCGGATGGTGACAGAGGCTCTAAAAATACAACCATTAAGGTTTATCATGTACATATTTTGGCAAGTCTAGTAACATAGTATTAAAATCTTAAGCTACTATTATAACTGGTAAGTTAAAAGAATTCGATAAAGTGAAACTTCCATCAGTGGGGTTTTCTTCATCCCCCACTGATGGTTAGTCCCGTTCTACTGACTCTAATCAAGGCAATCGCCTTGATAAGACTCATTACGAACCCGATTGGTTCAACTAAGCCGCTGAAAAAAAACGCAGCGGCAAGTTTCACTGTATCTTACCAATCGGACCTTTACGGGCAGTTGATCCCCCACCTAGATTCCTTCTAGACTTTGACTCTCCGAGGTGGGGGTCTTACCGACCGTTAAGGCGGGATAAATATTTATAATCCGCACGGAGGACATTGATGTTTGAATCATTAACGGTTTCAGAAATTAAAAGTTTTTTTACTTCGTCTAATTATCGTAAGGGGCACAGCTATTATATGCAAGGCAAAGTGAAAGAGCTGGCCTACGACCCTGGTAGAGAAGCTTGGTATGCGGTGGTCAAGGGGTCAAAGCGTTACCGGGTGGTTGTTTATGAGAGTGCGCTTGGTCTTGAGTGCGAATGCAATTGCCCAGCCTTTGATAGGTATGATCAGGAATGTAAGCACGTGGTCGCCGTGATGCTTGAAATTCAAGAACAGTTGGCTGATGACGGGCCTGTTTCCTCCCGAGATAGGAAGCTTCAAGCCATTCTAGAAGAGCGGGAGAGGATGCAAGAGGAGTATGCCAGACAACAGCAGGAAAGGCAATCCATTTATGTAAAGCAGCTCACCAATCAATTTATTGCTGTGCTGTCAAACCAGCAGGAAAATATCTACCAAGGTGATTTGACAGAAAAGCAGCTATTGTTGGTGGAGTGGATTTGTAAAGTCAAACAAACGTATCAACACACCGTTCTCTCGTTAGAAATGAAGGTAGGCCATAAGCGAACGTATGTGGTGAAAAATATCGTGGATTTTCTCCGGGCTATCAAGTTGAAAAATCAGTATCCGTTCACGAAAACTTTTTCCTACGACCCGACTGAATATACGTTTACTGATAGCGATCAGGAAATCATTGACCTGCTGCAGGAGACGATTAAATATGAAGAAATGTACCGAAGCCTGCAATCTCCCTATGCTTACGGTACGACTTCAGATGTACGAGCGATAACGATTTCTCCCTTGCTCGCGGACCAGCTAGTAGAAAAGCTTGCGGCAAGGCCGATCACATTTCAAAGTAGGGACAATGTTTATCATCAGTTGAACTTCCATATACATGAACTTCCTTTTTCCATGCAACTGGATAAAGGCAGCAAAGCAGCCTTTCAATTAGATGTTTCTGAATTTGGGTTTGTTGATTACCTTGATCTGTATGGTTATGTGGTGAAGGACAATACGCTTTATAAACTCACAGCGATACAACAAACGTTTGTCAAAGAAGTAAAGAAACTTGTCCAGCTGGCGAGTACCCCTGTTATCCCCATTAGTCAGGAGCAGATTGTGCCGCTTCTTTCTTACGCCGGTCCTGTGTTGAATGAGGTGGGGCGACTTGAGATTGCGGATAGTATCTCAACGAAAATAATGAAGTTCCCACTAAAAGCTAAGGTATATGTGGACTGTATCGATGATCTCCTGCACGTGACGCTGGAGTACCATTACGGTGACCACATGATCAATCCCTTTTTGCACCAGCCTGTAAAGCCAGAGATGGATGCCATCTTAATGAGGGACAGTGAAAAGGAACAAATGATTATGAATGTCCTCGAATCGACTCAGCTGAAGTCGAATGGGCAGCTACTTTACTTGGAAGGGGAAGCGGAAATTTTTGAATTTTTATATGAAATCCTTCCAAGATTAGAGGAGATGGCAGATATTTTCTTAACGAAACAAGTTAAATCCCTTATCCTTCCAGAACAGCGGAGCCCTGTGACTCATGTCGATGTGGATTCTTCCGGTAATTGGCTGGACGTCAGCTTTGTAATGGATGGGATTGAGCAGGCGGATATTGAGCAGATCCTTTTGTCTGCCATTGAAAAAAAGAAATACTACCGCCTGCCTAACGGTGCATTTGTGCCACTTGAATCAGAGGAATTCCAACCCATCCGGAACATCCTGCATGATTTCCATATTAAGCCGGCGCAGTTGAATCAAGAGTCCTTCCGGCTGCCGCTTTATAGAGGGATGGAACTGGAAGAACTGGTTGCAGGAAAAAAAGGGAGTAAGGCGAAATTTGGAAAATTATTTCGGCAATTGCTTACCCGCCTAAAAAATCCGGAGGAACTGGACTTTGAGGTTCCCGCTTCATTGCAGGCTGAGCTGAGGGATTATCAAAACTACGGCTATCAATGGCTGCGGACTTTGCAATATTACGGATTTGGCGGGATTTTGGCGGATGATATGGGCTTGGGTAAAACGCTGCAGGCCATCGCATTGTTAGCAGCAGATCAAGAGAAACAGGAGGATCATCAGCCATCGCTTATTGTGGCGCCTGCTTCACTGGTCTATAATTGGAAAAATGAACTGGAGAAATTTGCACCGTCCTTACGAGCGGAAGTTTTGATTGGGTCTCCAGGGGAACGGTCGGATATGCTGCAGTGTGCCACCCCTCCCGATATTTGGATCACCTCCTATCCAACGCTGCGTCAAGACAGTGACTATTATCGGCAGCATGCCTTCCGCATGTTGATCTTAGATGAAGCACAGGCGATTAAAAATCATGCAACCAAAACAGCGAAGGCTGTACGGGATATTCAGGCAGCTACCCGGTTCGCGCTTAGCGGGACGCCGATTGAAAATTCCATTGATGAGCTTTGGTCGATTTTTCAAACGATTATGCCGGATTTCTTTCCGAACCAAAAGGCTTTTCGCCAGCTGCCGACGGAAAAGGTAGCAAAAATGATTAAGCCATTTTTACTGCGAAGGGTAAAAAGGGATGTATTAAAGGAATTGCCGGATAAAATTGAAACAGTCCATGTTTCCGACCTTACGAAACAACAAAAAGAGCTGTATCTGGCCTATTTGGAGAAAATTAAAACAGAAACGGCAGATTCGCTTCAGGGAGAAGGTTTTCAAAAAAGCCGAATGAAAATTCTTGCCGGGTTAACAAGACTCCGTCAATTATGCTGCCATCCTTCATTATTTTTAGAAAATTATAAAGGAGACTCAGGCAAGCTCCAACAACTCATGGACCTTGTTGTAAATGCTCTTGAAAATGGTAGGAGATTACTGATTTTCTCGCAATTTACGAGTATGTTGCAGATCATTCGTGAATCATTGGAAACGGCCGGCATTACCTTCTTTTACCTAGACGGACAAACCGGTTCAAAGGAACGGGTTCAATTGGTTGAACGGTTTAATAATGGGGAAGTGGACATCTTTCTTATCTCCTTGAAGGCTGGAAACACAGGACTGAACTTGACGGGAGCGGATACGGTTATTTTGTATGATCTTTGGTGGAACCCGGCTGTCGAAGAACAGGCTGCGGGACGCGCCCATCGAATGGGACAAAAGAATGTTGTCCAAGTCATTCGCTTAATTACAAAGGGCACCATTGAGGAAAAAATGTATGAACTCCAAGAGCGGAAGAAAGAACTTATTGAAACCGTCATGGAACCAGGTGATCAGGCCCTGTCGAGAATTACGGAAGAGGATATACGGGAGATCTTGAATATATAGATCTATTTGCACTATAGATCCCCAAGACATGCTGAATCCCTCAAAAGTCACGAGCGTTTTCGGCTCATTTATAAATTTGGATTTTTCCAAAGGGTGCAATTCCACTGTCCCTCTCCGAAGTTTGTTGAATCTATCGGCATTTTTCGGTGCGTGCCAGGCCCTGTTCTTTGAGTGGGGGTTCTTTCATCCCCCACTTTTTGTGTTCCATAATACCATGGCTAACTTTATCGGACAAAAATTAAGAATTTGTTAAGCTTGGAATGGTAAAGTTAATCCAACATGTACGATTGAGATAAATAGTTGATTGGAGGATTAGCTGATGGTAAACCCGAGAAAATTAAAGATTTTACTTGCTGCCTCGGTGATCGGATTAGGAACGGTTAGTTACATCCCACATACTTATGCGGAAAGTCAAACAAAGGTCCAAACTGCACTGGAGGAAAATCTGCTGTCAAAGCTAGAAATGAAAGGACTACAGCTTGATCAGGCGTTCTCCCCCGATGTAAAGGCGTACTCTGTTACGGTGGATAATGAGGTTCAGGAGATAAATTTGCTTTTAAAAAGCAATCATTCGGGCTCTCAAATTACCGTTAATGGGAAGCCTGTGGGAAATGGTACTTATGGCACTTATTCACTAAAAACGGGGGAAAATATTTTCATCATCACCGTCCAAGACGGCACGGGTGCCTCTGGTACTTATAAGCTTACCGTTACCAGAAAACAAAATGGAAATAACTTGCTGAAACACATCAGACTATCAAATGGGGTGCTGTCCCCTAGTTTTTCTTCCAGTATTACAAGTTATAATATTGAAGGGTTGAAGGACAAAACGAAGTTGAAACTAGTTCCGACCGCCGCCGTGACAACATCAACCATTAAAGTCAACAACAAGTCAGTTTCAAACAATGGTATTACGGTGGATATTCCTGCCGGCGAAAGCGATATCCGCATTACCGTTACTGCAGAAAACGGAAAAACGAAAACCTATACCTTACATGTCAAACGATCGGCGAGTAATGATCCGTCACCGGCAAAATCAAACCCAGGCACGGGGGCAACTAAGAAACCTGCCGCCGGTTCTTCGTCCGGTACAGGCATAGCAAACAATCAAAAAGGTTCCCAAGCTGTTTCAGGACAGAAAACGACAACAGGTACAACCGAACAGACCACAACCAGTACCGAACAAAAAACAACTAAGGCGATGCTGTTCTCTCTCAGCGTTTCTACAGGCACGTGGGATAGCTCTTTTGTAAAGGACGAATTTACTTACCATATTGCTGTCACGAAAGGAACAAAGAAAGTCACCATTTCCCCTGTGGCAGCATATAGCAGTTCAACGATAAAAATCGAAGGAGACACGAAAAAAACCATTCAGTTAGAAGCCGATAACAAAACAGTTGTTTCGGTGGTAGTCAAATATAGTGACGATGACCGAAAAACCTATGTCCTTGTGTTTGATCGAAAATCATCATAATATACCAGGTGCCATAGGAGTATGGATATGGCACCGGGAATTACCGGACAAGCTAGTGCCTCTCGTCTGATGTTCAGCATGGGCCGTGATGAAGTTCTGCCGAAGATGTTTTTTACCTATTTACATCCAAAGTTTAAAACGCCAGTTCTTAATATTTTGTTGATATGTACGATAAGTGTTGTCGGGGCACTATCGCTTCAGATTTCCCTTGTTGCCGAATTAATGAATTTTGGCGGATTAACCGGCTTTATGTTCGTCAACCTGTCTGTCATCGTTTATTATTACTTCCGTAAAAAGGAGAAAAAGTTCATTCGCTATTTCCTAATTCCGGCCCTAGGGTTTATCATTTGTTTTTATTTGTTTATCCATCTTTCCGGAATCACCTTAACAACAGGCTTTGCGTGGCTGGCAATTGGATTGATTTATTCACTCATCAGCACGAAGGTATTGAAAAAAGCCCCGCCCATTATGGAGGGTTTGTAAAAGAGATTTATGGGATATTTTGTTTAAGAAAGTGCAGTGGGGTTTTGGCGATCCGCTGCACTTTTTTTCTCTGCAAACCAGAGAGTGGAAGGGAAAAAGAGCGCATGGGGCGGCTTGGTGACACAAACTAGCGATCAATATCCTACATTTCTTACTGAGGCTTTCACTAACCCCAAAAATATAAGTGCCTGACACTGTCTGTTATTTTAAGAAATTCTTCTAAACAATTAGGTGGTGCAGGCACTTCCTATTGATTTAAGCTTTATATTTTGGTACACCATAGATTATGAATCCAGGAATGATTGATAAACACCAGGAGGGATCTGCATTGGAACTAAGACAACTAATGTATTTTATTGAGGTGGCCAAGCATAACAGCATTACCAAAGCAGCGGAACATTTGCATATTTCTCAACCGGCTTTGAGTAAGTCGATTATGTCATTGGAAAACGAATTGGGGACAAATTTAATGATCCGTTCCAATAAAACAAGCCATTTAACGGATGCTGGAAATGTGGTATTGGAATATGCCCAAAAAATGACGGCACTGGTAGATGAAATGCAATTAACCCTCAGTGATTTGACGAATCTCTCTATAGGACAGTTAAACATTGGATTACCACCCTTTATTGGAAGCTTATTTTTCCCACAGGTTATGGCGAAATTTCACCGGGCATACCCCAATATTAAAATGGATATTACCGAATATGGTGGGGCCAGGGTGGTGAAGAGTGTCGAAGAAGGTGAATTTGAGCTTGGTGTGGCCGTACTGCCTCTAGATGAGCAGATCTTTAATGTCTACCCCATTGTCGAGGAGGAAATGAAGCTGATTGTCCATCAGAGCCATCCGTTAGCGACACGTCAGGAAGTAAATATAAAGGACTTAAAGGATGAGGAATTTATTTTTTATCATGAGGAATTTGCCTTAAACGAAATAATTCGCAATCACTTTTTTATTATTGCTGGATTTGAACCCAACATCCTGTTTAAAAGCTCCCAGTGGGATTTGATGTCAGAGATGGTTGCTGCCAATTTGGGATTAACGATTTTGCCGCAGTCCATCTGTGAGCGGCTGTTGGCCAAGGACATTGAAATTCTCAGCCTGAAACCAACCGTCATGTGGCGGCTCGCTGTCATTACCAAAAAGGGACGCTATCTTTCCAATGCAGGCAGGACATTTATTGAATTCATTTTAAACGAAAGATTATAATTCAAAGTTATGAAACATATTCTTAATATGTATTTTACGAATGGCGGAAAACGTCGTAATATTGACTCTTAGTTCATATACAGCTATGGAAACTTACACATAAAGGAAGGTTATCTTACATTGAAACTAGGAATCATTATTATACAAGTATTATTTTTACATGTTTTTCTCTTTTTGGGTGTGGTATTAAAACAAGTCATACCCCTGCCAATCCCCGCCTCCATGTTCGGGTTAGGTCTGCTGTTTCTCGCTCTAAGCTGTCATATCATAAAAATCGAATGGGTGGAACAAGGGGCAACTTGGTTAATGGCAGAATTACTGCTATTTTTTATTCCTTCAGCAGTGGGAATTGTCAATTACCAGCAAATCATCAGTATGCAGGGAGTAGAAATTGTTGTACTGATTGCTGTTAGTACCATGATTGTAATGGGGATGACTGCCCTGACTGCTGAAAAAATTACGGCCAGGAAGAGGAGTAGTGAACAGCATTGATGATGGTTGTATTTACGTTAGCGACATATATCATTTATATATTTGCCAAAAAAACCTATGGAAAAATAGCCATTCCTTTTTTTCATCCATTATTGTTGGCGCCGATTCTATTGATTGTACTTATTTCCATCACACATGTCTCAGCTAATCAGTACTTACAGGATTCGAAATGGCTGTCACATATGCTTGGCCCTGCCACGGTAGCTTTTGCCGTGCCTATATATAAGAACCTGCCAATTGTAAAAAAATATATTGGCACCATCATTGTCAGCATTACTGCTGGAACACTTGTAGCGATTTTTACAACATTGCTGTTATCAAAATTGATTCATTTAAAATATGATTTTATTATCTCCATCCTGCCACGGTCGATTACGACTCCGATCGCAATTGAGGTGTCAAAGGAAATTGGCGGCTTGCCAACCCTGACGACTGTTTTTGTGATTATAACCGGTGTCATTGGTGGTGTTGTTGGCCCAAGTGTTCTCAAATGGCTGTCCATTAAAACCCCGATTGCCAGAGGTCTCGCCTTGGGGATGGGAGCACACGGTGTCGGTACCAATAAGGCGATGGAATACGGAAAACAAGAGGCAACATTCTCTTCCTTAGCGATGATTTTTGCCGCTTGTATCACCTTGGTTTGGGGTGTGCTGCTGATTCCTTACTTACTAAGCTGATGCAGCTCCATGAAGAAGTTGATGGCAGATGGGAAGGGTCAGTTCCTTCATACGTTAAGGTAAAAGTGAACTGGCCCCTTTTTGGTGAGTGGACTTAAGATTATAAATTATTTTCAGTTCATCTCTGTTAATCTGGTAGCGATGGCGGTAACAAATTCTTCCGTTACTTTAGGAAGATACGACTTTAATGCCTGATTGACCAGTGGCCCCATTGGTCCACTGGCAGTGATTTCAAGCAGGCCCGTTATTCTTGTTTTGTTAGGAGCAGTTGCTTCTGCCAAGAAAAATCCCTCACCTGTGAATTTCTCATTGATGCCTTTTAAATTGAAGCTAACCTTTGTCGGTTCCACCCATTCTTTTATCGTTACCATCAGACTGATTCTTTTCTTAATAAATCCAATAATACTATTAAATTCCCAACTGGACTGACGGTTCGTGTATCTCCGATGTTGAATATATCCTGGTATAAGCGGCGCCCAGTTATCCATATCCTTAACAAACTCCCAAACCTTTTGAATCGGTAAATCCACCTCAACTTGATACATCCCGTTTGGCATACCTTTTCCTCCTTTCCATTGCAATATCAGACGTTCATTTATTTATATGTTTTTGTGGTCAAAGGGGGATTTGTACCGCGTTAGTTCTGGCGAGTTTTAATATTGGAGGCATAATTTTTCAATATGTGTTATAAATGTGAAGAATCTACCATATTTTTATAAAAATGCAACAAAATATTTTACAAATTTGTGAACTGTTATATAATACATATAAGGGTTTTGAAAACAACTAAAACAGATGATGTTAGAACAAAGTCCCAACCAATGGAAGAATATAGGTTGAGCTTTGTTTTTCTGTTTGTTTGAGTCTTGCAGCGGTCTCTTATTTTTTCAACATATAAATAGCTTATTAACTATATTAAATGTTTCAAATCTATAAATAATAGTGATAGACTATAATAAGGTTATAAATGATTCAGGAAAGATGCGTGACCAGGTTGCGCTCTAGCATGTTTGACGTCTAACCGGGGGAAACTGCACCTTTTCTGCAAATCTTAGGGGATAAGGATGGGGAAAATGAGTAGCAAACAAACTGAGACAGACGTTATCTTAATTGGTGCCGGAATCATGAGTGCCACCTTGGGGACGCTCTTGAAGGAATTGGTACCGGACTGGAACATTACTGTGTTTGAGAAGCTCGATAATCCTGGGGAGGAAAGCTCTAACGAGTGGAACAATGCGGGAACGGGGCATTCTGCATTATGCGAGCTAAACTACACTGTCGAAAAACCGGATGGTTCCATTGATATTAGTAAAGCAATTCGAATCAATGAACAGTTTCAGGTTTCCAGGCAGTTTTGGTCTTATCTTGTAAACAGCAAATTGATACGTGATCCACACGAATTTATCATGCCGCTGCCTCATATGAGTTTAGTACAAGGGGAAAAAAATGTATCATTTTTGAAAAAACGTTTTCAAGCGCTAACGAACAATCCTTTGTTCCAAGGGATGGAGTTTTCCGATGATCCGAAAAAATTAAAAGAGTGGATTCCGCTTATTATGGAAGGTCGCACATCGAAGGAGCCTATCGCGGCTACAAAAATCGACTCTGGCACTGACGTTAACTTTGGAGCTTTAACGCGGTGTTTGTTTGACCACTTAAAGAATCAAAACGTAGATATTAACTATAGACATCAAGTTGAGGATATAAAACGAACTGAAAGCGGTTCATGGGAATTGAAGGTATGGAATATCGATACTGGCAGCATTGAACGCCATTCGGCCAAATTCGTCTTTATCGGTGGCGGCGGCGGATCCTTGCATTTACTGCAAAAAACCGGTATTCCTGAAAGCAAACATATTGGCGGTTTTCCGGTAAGCGGACTATTCCTCGTATGCAACAATCCGGAAGTTATCAAGAAGCACCATGCAAAGGTATACGGAAAAGCTGCAGTTGGTGCTCCGCCAATGTCTGTGCCGCACCTTGATACACGATATATCGACAATAAAAAATCGTTGCTATTTGGACCGTTTGCCGGGTTCTCACCTAAATTCTTAAAAACCGGTTCAAATATGGATTTAATCCGGTCGGTAAAACCGAACAATGTGATCACGATGCTGGCAGCTGGTGCAAAGAACATTCCATTAACAAAGTACTTGATTCAACAGCTTTTGTTATCGAAAGAAAAACGGATTGAAGAATTGCGGGAATTTATTCCGAATGCCAAAAGCGAAGATTGGGATATCGTCGTCGCCGGCCAACGTGTACAAGTTATTAAAGATACAGTTGCCGGCGGCAGAGGAACGCTTGAATTTGGCACGGAAGTTGTCAGTGCCGCTGATGGTTCAGTCGCGGCATTACTCGGCGCCTCTCCAGGTGCTTCTACGGCCGTTCACGTTATGCTTCAAGTGATTAAAAAATGCTTCCCGCAGCATCTAAGTGAGTGGGAACCAAAAATAAAAGAAATGATTCCATCTTATGGCCTGTCACTGGCAGAAAATCCCGAACTTTTCCACGAGGTTCAGACTTCAACCGCACGGGCACTTGGCCTGAGCGAAAAAGTTCAGTTACAGGTAACGGCCAATTTTTAGATAATAGAGGGGCTGCCCAAAGGTTTTTACGCCTAACCTTTGGACAGCCCCTTTTGATTTCGAAAATTTGGCGCTTAATCGAGATCCGGTTAGTCCTCGCTAATACCTGCAATTCCTTTAAATACCTCACAGGCGATTTCAATATTTTCATCACGAAAATCATATTCAGATGTGTGAATATGAGGATAATCCTCCCCATTTCCGACGAAAAAGAAGGCCGCTTTGGCTACTTTAGCATAGTGACCAAAATCCTCGGAAGGCCGCAGTGCTTCTTTCATTTCATAAAGGGCGATCCCCTTCTTTTTGGCAACAGCACGAACCTTATCCACGCACTCCTTATCATTTTTCGTTTCAGGGAATGAGTCACTATATTCAATCTTAACTTTTAAACCAGCTTTTGCAGCTTCCTCATGAGCCAGTTTTTCCAAGCTGCCGCGGAGTTCTTCCAAATCTGCTTCATATAAGGCCCGAATCGTCAACAGCAGTTCCCCTTTGGACGCAGACATGCCGAATGCTCTTTCCCCAACGTTAATTTGGACAATGGTGCAAAGTAATAAATCTTTCCTGTTTTCCGTCAATCCAGGAATCGCATCAATGATTTTCGCAATCGCAAACGAAGGATTAATCCCCGTTTCCGGTTGGCTTGCATGAGCCGGTGCCCCTTCAAATTTAATAATCATCCCGGTGGAAGCACATTGAATATTGCCATCAAGGACATTTACCGATTGGAATGGCATCCCACTCATATTGTGATAACCATAAATTTCTTCAATCTTTTCGTCTTTTAACATCGACAGACATTGAACCGCGCCATTGCCGACTTCTTCAGCAGGCTGGAATAGGAAGAAAATGTTTTTGTCAGCCCCTTTTTGGTCGACTTCCAAGGCAAAGCCTGCTAATGTAGCGGAGTGACCATCATGTCCACATTTATGTGCCTTTCCCGGGAATTTTGAAGCCCATGGGAGATCAATGACCTCATCCATCGGCAAGGCATCAAAATCAGCTCGGAAGGCAATATTCGGTTTATTATTGCCAGCCTGATAAATAGCATAAAACCAATTTCCTTTATCAACAATTTTCAGGTTGCTCGTATGAGTTTGCAAGAATTCTAATAAATGTTGCTTTGTCCATACTTCTTCATTGGAGAGCTCTGGATGTTCATGTAATTCATGCCGTAATTGAATCGCTAAAGCTAAATTCCTTTGATCCATTTGAAATCACTCCTAATATAGCTTTGATGGCTTGTTGGCTCGAACCTGTCAGCAAACACCTAAGTTTATTGGCAAGTCCCCCACCCTTTCGTAAGCGTGGATGGATATCATGTCATATAGTCAAAAATTTCGATGTGCGGGAATTTTTTTAAGTCCCGTTCTTATTTCATCGGTAACCAAACATGAATAAATTATATTGATTATCGAATTTTTAAGCAAGGGACAAACACGCCGCAAATGGTATTACTGATTTAGTAATTTGACAAATAACTTCTGAAACAAGCGTTTAGCTTTCAAACCAGAACCTCCTGTTAAAACTGGGAGGACGAAAAAGGCTGTCTTAAAAGGTGTGCCAGACACCATTGAGACAGCCTCTTTGTATAATTTTATAATTTGGTATTGTAGAGACGACCTGACTACGAACTTGTGCGGCTGAAATTTTCACTGTTCCTAGAAGTAGCCTAAGTACCCTGACAGCAGATATTTTCCTAGTCTCGGTCAAGTAGAAGCAGTCTAGATGCCCGAACAGCAGATATTTTCCTAGTCTCGGTCAAGTAGAGGCAGTCTAGATGCCCGAACAGCAGATATTTTCCTAGTCTCGGTCAAGTAGAGGCAGTCTAGATGCCCGAACAGCAGATATTTTCCTAGTCTCGGTCAAGTAGAGGCAGTCTAGATGCCCGAACAGCGGATGTTTTCCTAGTCTCGGTTAAGTAGAAGCAGTCTAGGTGCCCGGACCACAGAAATTTACCTTTTGGGATATCCTCGCTCTATTTAGTGGTTTCGGGCCTGCCCCAGTGCTTCTCGTTTCATCGTCCGCCGCCAAGAAAAGAACGGTTTTCTTGGCAATAGCAAGCCCTTGTATTTTCTTGAATGATATTCCAATATTCCCTCCCCTAAAGCGACAAAGGAAAACATCGATAAGGTGATCATCAGCGAGCTGAATAATGGCACCCATGGGTAGGCATCCATATCAATTAACACATCAAACAAAAACATCGGCCAAATCAGTGCAGTGTTATCAATTAAGTAAGAACCGTCTATTTGCTGTAAAAAAGTCTGTGAAATGAATATTCCAAAGATGCCAAGCTGCCCCAGCAAAAATAACATGCTGCCCAAATGCTGGATAAAATAAGCGACCCACTGCGGGTAGCAGCCTGGCCAATAATATCGTTTCCACAAGCCCCAAACCCGTGAACCCGATACAATCCCTGCTTCATAAAAGGTTTCTTTTTGAATAAGTGAAACCCCTTTATATACCACTTCCCCGACTTTTCCTAATTCAAAAATAACCAAAAAGCTGATCATCCAAAACGCCCGGTGTGGTGAAAGAATAAAGAAGGGAATCGTTGAAATGATCACAAGATAAAAGAATACGGGTATGCGGGAGAATAGGTAATTCCATCCCTGCAATAGGACCCGGAAAAATTTCACGTGGGCGGCGGCGACACCGAAGGGAAGCGCCAGCAAAAAAGTAATCAACGAAATCGTAAACACAGTTGTTAAGGTACTGCGGGTGCCCATGATCAAGGCACTGTAGATATCTCGTCCCTTCTTATCAGAACCTAATGGGAATTCCTTACTTGGTGGAAATGGCGGCAGGATAAAATCCAAATTGCTCTCCGGCCCGACAATATAGCTATGAGGGGTGACATCTCGGTCAACATTGGGCAAATACGGTCCAAACAAAAAAATGAAGGCGATGAAACCGCAGCCGATAATGCCAATCCATAAAGAGAGTATTCTCCTCATGAAGCCCTGCCCCCTTTTTTAGGATTAAGAAAATATTCCAAGATTTGGCCAGTCCATTGGGCAGCCAGCAACAGAACCATCACTAATAAACTAAAGCCAATGACAGCAGGCACGTCAATTGGCAATGCCTGTCCAGCGGCAAACTTGCTCTTCAATTGGATGGCTGCTATTAATCGATAACCTATTCCATGGTACGATGTTAAAAATTCTACGACGAACATGCCGGAAAATAATAGTAAAATAATTGGCATATAGTGCTGCAGCAATTTGGGATAACAATTTTTTAGCATATGCTTCCAAAGGATGGTACGGTCAGGAACCCCTTTTGCCTTTGCGGTATGAACATAGCCCTTTTCTTCTTCCTCTTCTAATGCTTGAAACGTATACCTGGCAATCACAAACGCTGGATACATGCTTAAAAATACGATCGGAAATAAAAAGCTGTACCATTCCTCATTCCCATACATCCGCAATCGTGGAAAACCGTGACTCATTGCTAAAGATAACAGGGTCTGGACAAGGAAAACCAGAAAAAAATCAGGCACGGCCTGCCCCAGCCAGGTCGATCCCCTGCCGAAAAAACGCCCTAGTTTGTTTCGCTGCAGCCGATAATCAAATACACCTTTTGTAATACCGAGAAGGATGCTGAGAAACATGGCAGGAATCAAAACGACCATACTGCGTTTAAAGTAAAGCCACAGTTCAACCTCAACAGGCTGGTTAAAAACCGTCGTTCCAAGGCTTTTTGTCGTTTTCACTTCTTCTGCGTAATGATAGATATTGTTTTTATAGTTATCCCAAGTAAAATGGTAGGACATCACATCTTTAACACCCACTCGTTGGGATTGTGTATCTCTCGGCAATAAAACAATTAAGATCACAATGAGTGCCATACTAACCCAAAGTAAAAGGCTGCCAAAAAGGCGAAAAAAGAGATTCATATATTTATATACCTCCAAAAATTGGGGATAAAAGTATGCTGATTTCATTGTATTACAGATTAGTCTGTTAATTCAAACTATATCCAATTTCTATCTCTTTGGTTGGGAACTCTTGCTAATTTATTGAAAAATATTAGTATTTTTTTGAAGATGATTCTAACTTGAATAGATATTTGATAGAATATAAAAATGTTTTTAATATAGCAATTTTAGATTGAGGTGGCACGATTGAATCGATTGACCAATAAAGAAATCCTGTTTATTGGCTTTATGTTATTCTCGATATTATTCGGCGCAGGAAATTTAATTTTTCCGGCATATTTAGGACAGGCTGCTGGCGAAAATGTCTGGGCAGCGATTATTGGCTTTATTATTTCAGATGCGGGCCTTGCCGTATTAGCGTTTATCGCGATTGCCAAATCAGGCACATTCGAATCTTTATTAAATAGGGTTCATCCAGTTTTTGCGTTCCTTTTTCCAATCGTCATTTATCTATCAATCGGGCCGGGGCTGGCCATTCCTCGCGCAGGCAGCCTTGCGTATGAAATGGGAGTCAAACCCTTCTTACCTAATGTAATTGGCTCCTCACCGTTAGCACTTTTGGTTTATACAGTGGTCTTTTTTAGTATCGTCTTTTGGTTTGCAAAATCGCCATCGAAATTAATAGATAGAATTGGGAAGGTTTTAACACCGACTTTGTTAGTGTTAATGATTGTTATTTTTATCAAAGCGTTATTTACAGACATGGCTCAATTTAAAGAAGCTGCTTTAGCTTATAAAGAGAATCCAATTTCACAAGGCTTTTTAGATGGATATCAAACAATGGATGCACTGTGTCCGTTAATTTACGGAGTCCTTTTTACGACAATTTTTAGAAATAAGAACATTACCAAGCCGTCCTTGCAGGTAAATTATCTCGTCCGATTTGGACTCATATCCGGGCTACTTTTATCGATCTGTTATCTGATTATTGCCTACTTGGGGGCTTCAGCTTCGATAACGGGAAAAGTGGATAATGGAGCCATTGTATTAAGCGTGGTATTACAGCAATTGTTTGGGACTAGTGGAACAGTTGTATTAGGAGTCATTTTTACCTTAGCCTGTTTAAGCGTTTGTATTGGCTTGATCACATCATGTGCTCAATTTTTCTCCAGCCTTTTCCAAAAATTATCGTATATTCAATGGGCGATCCTTTTATGTGTAATCAGCGGCTTAGTAGCGAATCTTGGTCTATCTCAGATATTGAAAATATCGGTACCGATCTTGGGCTTATTGTATCCAATGGTTATTGCCTTAATTATTTTGGGCCTGGCGCATGATCGATTACCTTTTCATCAACGTCCGGTGTATGTTATGACCATTGGACTAGTCGGCTTATATAGCTTGGTGGAAGTCATCAACTCACAATGGTTGCATGGTTCCCTTTCAGTATTATTATCGAATGTTCCTTTACAAAATATGGGCTTTGGCTGGGTGATTCCCGGATTGCTTGGCTTTACAATAGGTTGCCTTGTGGAAAAATATAAGTCGACTACGGAAACAATGGAGAAGAAAGCAGCCTAAAGTGCCCCTGTAACTTCCGAATAAATGAAGAAAAACAAAAATGGAGCCTTACAGCTAAGAATAGGCTCCATTTTCATGTTTATAGTTTTGGTAAAAAATATGTCCATCACAGGCGGATGTTTGTCCATTTCAAATATTGTTCAAAACTATACAATTGATTTGTAACAATATTTTTGAAGCAATCAATTAATTTCCTTGAAAAAGTATTCGCCTGGTCTTGCCCTTTTGGCAAGGCGGCTCTAACAGCCCGAAAAGCGCTGGTCTTGTAGCATTCGGTCAAGTAGCCGGGCTCTAACAGCCCGAAATGGATGTCCATAAAGGTTGATACTCGAAATATTTTAATTTTATAATTGGAGCAGAGGTATCAACTACAGAAATGAGTGTGGAGTGACAATGGCGATTTTAAAAAATGATTGGGCACCTTTGCTTGAGGGAGAGTTCAAGAAACCATATTACCAACAGTTACGAAAAAATTTGCTGCATGAATACCAAACGCGTGTGGTCTATCCGGACATGTATGATATTTACAATGCGTTGCATTACACTCCGTATAATGACACGAAGGTCGTCATTATTGGCCAGGATCCTTATCATGGACCGGGGCAGGCACATGGATTAAGTTTTTCCGTTAAGCCTGGCGTAGGCATTCCGCCATCCTTGCAAAATATCTATAAGGAGCTGCAGACTGATTTAGGATGCTATATTCCTAATAACGGTTATCTCGTAAAGTGGACGGAGCAAGGGGTACTAATGCTCAATGCGGTATTAACCGTCCGGGCGGGAATCCCCAATTCACATAAAGGCCTTGGCTGGGAGATGTTTACGGACAAAGTGATCGAAACATTGAATCAAAGAGAAACGCCGGTTGTGTTTATTCTTTGGGGTAATTTTGCTCAACAAAAACAGCAATTGATCACATCGTCACGGCATTATATCATCAAGTCGCCTCACCCAAGTCCATTTTCCGCCAATCGGGGCTTCTTTGGCAGCCGACCCTTTTCCCGCACGAATGCAATCTTGCGGAAACTGGGCATGCAAGAAATTGATTGGCAAATACCAAATCTGTAGCTTGCTAATTTTAGAGCCTGGGGCATTATAGCTCGAAAAATCAATGAGCTAGGTTACCTACCCCCCCTCTGAATAAAGCGTTATTAATTAGAGGTCATATAACCAGGTCCATCGTCTCCCAAAAAATTTAACGACAGCTGGAGCTCCCAAGTTCAAAAAATAGGGGCGCCATTTTGATATTATTCAAAATGGCCCCCGTCTTGATTAACTGGCAGATCTTTTGATTCGAGCTTCCTTTTGATTAGCCATTTTCTGATAAACAAGCGCTAGTAACATTGCCGGGATAGTGCATGTAATCATCCCGATAAAAGCGTATTGTGGTTCGATTGCGTATAAATAACCGCCGAATATCGTGAAAACTGCTGTACTCCAGCTAAGTGCCAGCGCCGAGTACATCCCTTGCGCCATTGAGACCTGTTCGTGCGGGACATTTTTAATGAGGTATTTCATAAAGGCATAATGTGCCGTCGCGAATGAGCATGCATGCAATGTTTGGGCAATGCAGAACATCACGACATTGGGAAAGGCAAATACCAGGATCCAACGAACGGTCGATCCAAGTGCCGCCAATGTAAGTAACGAGCCTGCTGAAAATTTCCCGAAAGCCCGGTCGGCAATGGAAAAGAAAATGATTTCAGCGATGACGGCAATGTTTAAAATCACGCCAATTAAATATTGGGGCGCATGAATGTCTTGTAGGAAGATGTATCCATAGCTGTAATAAGAAGCGTGTGCCGCTTGCAGTAAAATCACAATGACGAGCACCAGGCCAAAGTATTTAACGCGAAATAATCGCAGCATGCCGCCTTTTTTTGCTTGTTCAGTTTGTGGTTTTTCTGATAAAACTGCGGGTGCAGGCATAAATCCAAGCAACACAAATACGCTTGTACCGATTAACAGCGCCCATAAAATCACTTCGTCCCCAAACTTCCCTGTAAAGACAGTTAAGATCATGCCGGCTACGACAAAGCCGATCGAACCCCAAGAACGGCTTTTTCCGTAATCTCTCAGCTGCTTGCTCTGTGCAAGGACTCCGGCCGCACTATCCAAAGCGGGCATCAAGGTGGGATAAACAATATGTAAAAGTAAGGTGATCATTAGCAGGCTGGTGAAGGTAGCTGTCGGTATGTAACCAAGAATGGCAATAAGCGTACCGAGGGTCATTGCCTTTAGCAAAGTTCGGCTGCTAAATTTCACTGATAAATAAGGAAAGGCAAATAAGGTCGATAGTCCGCGGACAACCAGCCCCAAGCTCATAATCAAACTGGCTTGGGAAATCGTAATTCCCTTTGTATGAATCATCCACCCGGTCCAATAGGGAAGAAAAACCCCCCATGTTAAATAAAAACTAAAAAACTGTCTGCTCATCCAGCGTTGTGTATTCATCATAGAACCTCCCAATGATTCTATCATATCAGGAAAATACAATTTTATAAAAGCAATAAAAAGGCCTTATGAAGGACAATAGCTGCGACAAAACTTGGTTAGCTGTCTTTCATTCCGGCCATGAAGGACAAATCTCGCAACGAAACCCGGTCAACTGTCCTTCATCTCCGCCATGAAGGGCAAATCACCCCGTTTTTTGCAGCGATGATTGGCTGGCTTGGGGTGTTTCTAACGGGCAGTGATGCCTCCTCCAACGCCTTGATTGGCAGTATGCAGACAATTACCGCACATCAACTTGGGCTTGATCCGGTTATGATTGCTGCCTCGAACTCAACTGGCGGGGTGAGGGGGAAAATGATTGATGCCCAAAGTATTGTTGTCGCAACCTTTTACGAGGATTGGACGGAAGGAGCTAGTGCTGTCAGTTTTTCTTCCATAGTCTTGCATTGTCGGCGTTAGTGGGGATTCTGGTCATGCTGCAAGCCTAGGTGTTCCCATGGATGATCTCCCCATATTAGATTGCTTGGAGCTCCTTATTGAATGAGGGGATCTTTATCTTTTTAAATTTGAAAAAATAGGCTGCATATGAGTAACATAAAAATGATAGCATCTCTGACGAAGCCCAATAAAGCAACGTACGGAAGTGAAGACATGAAATATCGAAAAATAGTCCATGGACGGCTGGACAAGCGTATAAACCGGTTTATCGCCGAGGTATTTATAAGCGGAGTAAGAGAAACGGTTCATATCAAAAATACCGGCGCTTAAAAGAACTACTGCAACATAATGTTGAGGTCCTCTTGGAGGAGAGTGACAATCCCAATAGGAAAACAAGATTCTCGCTGATTGCAGCAGCGAAAAACGGCGGCTGGGTAAACGTTGATTCTCAAGCTCCCAATCAGACCGCCTTTGAGGCTCTAGAAGCGGGAAAAATACAGGAAATAGGTTGCGTTAACTCGCTTAAAAGAGAAGTGACCTTTGGCGCTTCCCGATTTGATCTTTATTTTGAAAAGCAAAATGAAAAAGGATTTATTGAAGTAAAAGGTGTAACGCTAGAGAAAAATGGAGTTGCGTTGTTTCCGGATGCCCCAACCTCAAGAGGGGCAAAACACGTATTAGAATTGGCAAAGGCAGTTCATGAGGGATATACAGGGGCGATTCTGTTTGTCGTACAAATGAAAGGCTGCCATGCGTTTTCCCCAAACCGGGAAATGGATCCCGCTTTCACGGCTGCCTTATTCCAGGCAGCAAGCGAGGGTGTGCAGATTTTGGCCTATGACGCGATTGTGAAAGAGGATGAACTGGTTTTGGACCAGCCGCTTCCGGTTTACTTATCGCGCCTATGACCTTGGTATCTGATAGTGAATTTACTGTCGGATGAGGCTTTTTTTACTGTCAAATAACCATGTATAACTGACGGATAGCACCTTTTTACTGCTAGATAGCCATGTTTAATTGACGTATCGCACTTTTTTTACTAATTAACTGGAACCTTACATTACAAAAAACAGCGGGATTATAGTTTTGGACCCCGTTGTTTTTTGTGTAATCTTAGTCTATATTAACAAGTTCTCAAAGTTGAAAAACGTATAATTATTTGTTAATATTTAGATGTTAAATAATTAGATATCTTAATAAGGGGAAGGGAGAAATACGAATGAGACTGAAGGGGAAAGTAGCGATTATTACTGGCGGAGCTTCCGGTATTGGGGAATGCATGGTTGATTTATTTAGCAGTGAGGGTGCGATTGTGATTGCTGCAGATATTAATGAGGCAGCTCTGGAAAAGGCTAATCAAAAGAAAAATGTTTATGGGATGAAATTAAATGTCGCTTCCGATGAAGAATGGCAGGTATTAGCGAAGGAAGTAAACGACCGTTTTGGAAAAATTGATATCTTGGTTAACAATGCCGGGATTGCGTCGGAAAAACCATTCCAGGAGATCAATTTGGATGATTGGCAGAAAATGCTGGCGATTAATGGTTTTGGTCCCTTTGCTGGCATGAAACATGTGGCACCGTATATGGCGGCGCAAAAGCAAGGCTCAATCATCAATATTTCTTCTTATACCGCACAAATCGGTCAGGGATATAATCATTATTCAGCATCGAAAGGAGCGGTACGGGCGATTTCAAAAGCTGCTGCAACTACTTTTGGCTGGCAGGGAGTGCGTGTGAATGCACTGTTCCCGGGAATCATTGAAACCCCAATGACAAAAGCTTTAAGTACATCAAAGGAACTTCTCGGTCAGTTAATCCAAGCAACACCGCTGCAGCGATTAGGCAAGCCGGAGGATATTGCTAATGCGGCCCTATTCTTGGCATCTGATGAATCATCCTACATCAACGGTGCCGAAATTGTAATTGACGGCGGATTCTCAGCGCAATAATGGGTGCTTAATATAGGCCCTTAACTAGATTAGGGGCCTATATTATAGAAAGTAGGGAAATAGTTAGATGAAGGAACAAACAATTTTTGAGCTTATTCATTTTATGGATAAGGTGACCGATAATCTAATCATTCAATGGAATAAACAGTTCAATGAAGACCTCGGAATCTCCCATATTCTTGTTCTCACCCATCTGCTGGAAAATGGAAAAAGCCGGCCTTCTGATATTGCCAAGTCTTTAGGATTAACCCCACCTACCTTAACCCACCTGTCGGAAAAACTTGTGAAGAGAAATTTAGCCGTACGAGTCCTGGACGAGTCCGATCGGCGCATAATCTATTTGGACATTTCCGATAAAGGCATAGCCATGGTACATAAAGCCAATAAGGAAGGCGTTGCCCTTAGGGAAAATCTTTTTCAAAAGTTGACGAAGCAAGAGCTAGAGCAATTGTTAAAAATTTATGAGAAACTGAACGGGGCATTATGAGTTTCTCGGTTTTGGTTTAAAACATCTGTTAAAATCCTTAACGAAAAAGCTGATCAAATTGATAAGATCAGCTTATTTCCTTTTTGGCTCCTGTTTTTAATAAGAAAACAGTTCTTCTGCAGAAATACTTAATCCGTCAAACAGATTGGACAATATATTGTCTTCTCTCCCATAGGTATTCCAACGCTGATAGATTCCTTCAGGATATAAAATTGCAGTTTTATTTTAAAATCGCAGATAACTTCATATAAATCGCAGATAACTTCGCAAAATCTGCAGATATATTTAAAAAATTGCAGATATACCAAAAAGGAGAGCAGACCGTACCTGCTCTCCAATTACCCCTATTATTTTTCCCCTTTGTTCTAGGATCCAGCTTTAGCGCCTAGCTAGTTTTCATCCCCGATTAGTCTTCCTTGAGTATCTTGCGCAAAGCGATAGCCTTAAGCAGCTCGAGGTCAAATAACCTTTTACCCAAAAAGTCAAAAAGCGAACCTTTAGGGTAAAATAACATTTGTTTGTCGGAGCTGGCCACTAAGGAAAGCTACTGAGAGAATAAGTTTCACAGGAACAAGCTGTGCTTGTTCCGAAGGTGCTTGCGCTTTTCTTAAATTAATAGATTAATTACGAATGAGATAGTCAAAGGCACCTAAAGCGGCCGTTGCGCCTGATCCCATTGAAATAATAATTTGATTATAGGCACTGTCGGTACAATCCCCTGCAGCAAATACGCCAGGGAGGCTTGTAGCACCGCGCTTATCAACAATAATTTCACCAATGCGGTTACGTTCAACCGTTCCTTCGAGCCACTCGGTATTTGGTACGAGGCCGATTTGAACGAATACACCCTGCAATTCAATATGATGTTCTTCGCCAGTAGCTCGGTCAACATAGGTAATCCCGTTCACTTTATCAGTTCCGGTAATTTCCTTAGTTTGTGCGTTCTTGACGACCGTTACGTTTGGCAGGCTGAACAGACGATCCTGCAGGACAGAATCTGCCTTCAGCTCTGGAGCAAATTCAATCACTGTGACGTGCTTGGCGATACCGGCGAGATCAATCGCCGCTTCAATTCCGGAGTTACCGCCGCCAATAACTGCAACATCTTTGCCTTCAAATAACGGACCGTCGCAGTGTGGGCAGTAGGCAACGCCTTTGTTTTTAAACTCGGCTTCGCCGGGCACGTTCACATTACGCCAGCGGGCACCTGTTGATAGGATGACGGTTTTGCTTTTTAAGACAGCACCGCTTTCCAATTCAACTTCAATCAGGTCTTTCTTTTCTATGCGTTTGGCACGCTGCGAATTGATAATATCAACATTGTATTCTTTCACGTGCTCCTCAAGGCTTGCAGCCAGTTTCGGACCCTCTGTATATTTTGTTCCAATAAAATTCTCAATTCCGAGTGTATCCAAAATTTGGCCGCCAAAGCGTTCCGCGACAACACCTGTACGGATGCCTTTACGTGCTGCATAAATCGCGGCACTGGCACCAGCTGGACCACCGCCGACCACCAAGACATCAAAAGGTTCCTTGTTAGAAAGCTCGGAGGCATCAACTGTGCTACCCAACTTAGCGAGAATTTCCTCCAGTGACATCCGGCCGCTGCCAAACTCTTCTCCATTAAGGAAAACAGTTGGTACCGCCATGATGCCTCTCGCTTCTGCCTCTTCTTTAAAGGCTGCACCGTCGATCATTGTGTGCGTTACACCAGGATTGAGGACGCTCATGATGTTGAGCGCCTGAACCACATCAGGACAGTTATGGCAAGTTAGGCTGACGAATGTTTCAAACTGATATTCGCCTTGCAAGCTTTTTACCTGATCGATTAGCTTCTGATCAACCTTTGGAGCTCTGCCGCTTACCTGCAGCAAAGCCAGCACTAAGGAAGTGAACTCATGTCCAAGCGGAATACCGGAAAAAATGACCCCGGTATCCTCGCCAATACGGTTTACGCTAAAACTTGGTGTTCTCTCTAATGTTGCATGCTCTATTTTAATTTTTGGCGACATCGTTGCCAGCTCATCAACAAGAGTTAACATGTCTTTTGATAATTCGTCAGAGCCAGCACTGACCTTCAGCACGATATCGTTTTCCATTAATTGAAGATACTGTTCAAGCTGTGCTTTAATTTCTGCATCTAATATCATGGAATGCACTCCTTAAATTTTACCTACAAGATCAAGGCTTGGCTTAAGGGTTTTCGCTCCTTCTTTCCATTTTGCCGGGCAAACTTCACCTGGGTTGTTGCGTACATATTGTGCTGCTTTAATTTTGTCAATCAATTGGCTGGCATCACGGCCAATACCGTCTGCATTAATTTCAACAGCTTGGATGACACCGTCTGGGTCGATGATAAATGTACCGCGGTCAGCAACGCCTTCCCCGTCTCTTAATACCTCAAAGTGGTTGGAAAGGACATGTGCAGGGTCACCAATCATCGCATAAGTAATTTTGCCGATAGCATCTGATGTATCATGCCATGCTTTATGTGTGAAATGAGTATCTGTTGAAACAGAGAATACTTCCACGCCAAGTTCTTGAAGTTTTGGATATTGCTCTTGAAGGTCTTCCAGTTCAGTTGGGCAAACGAAAGTAAAGTCTGCCGGGTAGAAGCAAACGACACTCCAATGACCTTTGAAATCAGCTTCTGTTACTTCGATGAACTCACCGTTTTTGTAGGCTTGTGCTGTGAATGGTTGTACTTCTTTTCCAATAAGGGACATAATGAAATTCCTCCTAGATTTGATATTTTTAAATCATAGATAGCTTGTCCAATAATGATTGGATTAAGTTATCTATAATTATTTTTAATTTATATTAATTATTATAAACTTACGATTTAATTTGTCAACCGAAAAGTAATAATAATTTTAATTAGATACTAATTGTTACATAGTTTATCCACTTTGTAAAAGAATACACCTTTATGGACAAAGTTTTTCTGTACAAGTGCATAACTGAGAATAGAACAGGTTAAAAGAGATAATCAACCTAATTATGTTAAAAATCACACTAATTTTAATAATCGGCGGACTACACAAATCTTTCCCCGCTTATAGTTGTAATCGATATAATAGGAATGAAGAGCCTGCTACCCTGCTTGAAGTTAAGAAATGAGAATGGTCATAACAGGAAACTGTTTAGGATAAAGAGGAGGAGAAGAATTGATCGAGGAAAGTAAAAAATATCCGAAAAGGAAAACCTGGGTATTTCGTATTGTACTGAGTTTACTGATCATGTCAGTGATTTACGCCATTTTTATGTTTTTCATCACCCCATCAGGCCCTGCCCAACATAAGTTTGAAAGAGTGAAGAGTGATTATGTATTGATGATTTTACAATGTATTTTCGGCTGTATCGTGATCTTTCTTCCTTCAAGGGTGGAGCGGCGGTTTCATATTGATATACCAGACATAATGGAAATTATCTACTTTATTTTTTTATTTTGTGCGATTTATCTTGGGGAAGTCCGTAATTTTTATTTTAGAATTCCCTATTGGGACTTGATTCTCCATTGCTTCAGTGCTGTTATGTTAGGGGCATTGGGATTTGTCCTGGTAAATTTCTTTAATGAAACGGATAAGCTTAACATTGAGTTAAGTCCTTTTTTTGTTGCCTTATTTTCCTTTTGCTTTGCTCTCGCCAGCGGGGCGGTCTGGGAGATTTACGAATTTGTCGCTGACAGCCTGTTAGGGACAAATATGCAAAAATTTATTACCGCCGATGGAACGATTCTTTTTGGTCATGAGGCGCTTGCTGACACAATGGAAGATATTATTGTTGATGCTTTGGGGGCATTGGTGACCACAACAATAGGATATTTTCATTTGCGAAAATTGCAGCGAAACCGGAATCAGCCATATAAATTAGCAAGATAATCCTGGCGGTTGGTGTCGGCACGGTGGTGAAAATGAAACAGGCCGGATTGTGTTTTACTGATAAATTTAGTAAGGGGTTATTGGAATTTGGAATGTTGCTAATTTTGTCATAAAATTTTAATAGAGTAATATGTAATAAGTATTACTAAGTGGTATAATAAAAATACAATCGCTTACATATTTAAACTGTAATCGCAGAATATTGGAGGTCTGCAATATGGATTTTTTTGAAATTACAGCGAAACATATTCATTCATTAAATTTAAGTGAGAAGGATTTGTATAAATATATCATTCGGAATATGGAAGAGGTACGGGGGAGCACCATTCGTGAGTTGGCTGCCAAATGCTATGTATCTCCGGCAACGATCATACGTTTCCTCAGAAAAATCGGCTTTTCCGGATACAGCGAATTTATTGCCATCCTTAAATATACCGATACGGACATGAAGGAAAGTCATAACCCTTTTGTGGTGCCACAGGAAGATTATCGAATAGAATACTTAAAAAATATCTATGAATCTGTCCGTGTACTGGATAATGACAAAGTCGATAAAATTATTCAGCTTTTGAAGGAGAAGCCTAGATTGATCGTGATGGCTCGGGGGTTAAACAAAAGTGTAGCCCATTATTTTGAGTATGTTTTTTCCGGCTTTGGGTTTGAAGTTATTTTCCCTGAGGATCACTACTTCCGGCAAATGCTTCTAAACGGCATCCGTAACACAGACCTCGTGTTTTTCTTGACATACGGCGGAGAAGATAAGGAATTGATCAGGGAAATTGAACTATTAAATATAAAATCAAAAGCCACCGTTGTCTCGATTACATCGGCAAATAATAACCCTGTCCAAAATATGAGCCATATTAATTTATATGTGTTTGCTGATTGTATCCAGGTTGGCGGCATTGACATGACTTCCCGTATTTCAATGATTGCGATTATTGAATTACTTGCCTATAAATATATGGAGGAAATTGCCGAGAATAAGGAAACCAGCAAGCATATCTCCAATATCAGTTTAAATGAGGAATTGGGTGAAGCCCTGTTAATATAGAAAAAAAGTATTTTTAAAAAGGTCTCAAATTATGACTTCATAGTTTGAGGCCTTTTTTTATTGCCTTAAGATTGTCGAGATGACTAGCTGCATCCTGGATCGATGAAACATGTTTCATGGTTTGAAACATGTTTTTGACATGGGGGTAAAACCCGCTGATTTACGGGAATTTGTTTCGTCAATTGAAACTTTTTTAAAGGATTGAGCCCTTGATTCTAAAGCCCCAAAATCTATTTCCAAGTGCTTGATTCCGCACTAAGATAAGGGTGTAAACATTACTGCAGGAATGTTGAAGGAATAAATTTAGCTTGGTTGACGAAAGGAGAAGATTAAATGGAACGGATATTTAATAGCTTGATATTTTGTCAGCCAATGCATAAGGAGTAAAAACGATGGAAAATAAAAAAAAGCTTCGTTTATTTGACTCGGTCCTGATTGCAGTAACAATTGTTCTAGTAGCTGAATCTGTTGCACCGGCCGCATCCATTGGGCCGTCACAATTTTTCTGGTGGGCGTTGCTGTTACTCGGTTTCTTTTTACCATATGGTTTAGTTTCGGCAGAGCTTGGTACGGCCTACAATGACGAAGGCGGTATCTTTGATTGGGTGAAACGAGCATATGGCCCGAGGAATGGCGGCCGGGTTGCCTGGTATTATTGGATCAACTATCCGCTCTGGATGGGATCACTGGCCGTATTATTTCCAACCATCATTACGCAAATTAGCGGTTATGAATTCGGAACAGTCAGTTCCATTATGATTTCATTGGTATTTATTTGGGGTGTAACCGTTATCAGTTTATTCCGCGTCAGTGACAGCAAATGGATCTTGAACTTAGCGGCATTATTCAAAGTATTCATCATGATCAGTCTGGGCGGAATCGGCATTTATTTCGCCGTAACACAAGGTGTAGCTAATACGTTTAACGCAAAAACACTGTTGCCTTCACTTGATATAAACAGCCTTTCATTTATTTCGGTTATTATCTTTAACTTCCTCGGATTTGAAGTAGTCGCAGCAATGTCAAGTGAAATGAATGATCCGCAGAAGGATATACCGAAAGCACTGGTCTTGGGCGGCTTAATGATTGCAGTATTCTATATTTTGGCAGCATTCGGAGTTGGGGTTGCCATTCCATTTGACAAACTGACAACCGATAGCGGCTTAATCGACAGCTTCACGATTTTACTTGGTGCAAAAGGCGGCTGGTTTGTAACAATTGTCGGCTTGATGTTCCTGTTTACCTTAGCGGCGAACTTAATTTCCTGGGCTTACGGGGTCAACTATGTTGCCCTATATGCCAGTGAAAACAACTGTTTTCCGAAGATTTTTAAATGGAAAAACGAAAAGACTGAGATGCCTATTGGCGCTCCGATTGTCAATGGTATCGTGGCATCGGTGCTGGTCTTAATTGCACCTCTGATGACCCAGTTAGGACTGGAGGATATTTTCTGGAGCTTCTTTGCCCTTAACCTGGTTACACTGCTGGCATCTTATATTTTGATGTTCCCTTCATTCTTAAAACTGCGGAAAATCGATCCTGATCGGGAACGTCCTTTCAAAGTCAAAGCAAATGGCCCGATGTTAAAGATCATTACTTATGTACCGCTTGTATTATTGATAGTTTCGGTTGTTTTCACCGTCGTACCATTGAATGCAAGTAAAGACGAGATTATGTTCAAACTTCCTCTGATGATTGGCACCATCATTTCCATCATTGTCGGGGAATTAATTGTAAATCACAGTATAAAACAAAAAAATAAACAAGGAGTTGGACACGATGAGAACATTGCTTAGCACACCAAAAAAAGATGGATATCGCATGCCTGGTGAATTTGAGCATCATGACGGCTGTTGGATGATTTGGCCGGAGAGACCTGATAACTGGCGCTATGGCGCAAAACCGGCACAACATGCTTTCGTTGAAGTGGCGAAGGCGATTGCCCAATTTGAGCCAGTAACCATGTGCGTCAGCAAGGAACAATATGTCAATGCCCGCCATATGCTTCCTGAAAATATCCGGGTTGTCGAAATGGCATCCAACGACTCTTGGATGCGTGATGTAGGACCAACCTTTGTCGTCAATGATGAAACCGGCGATGTCCGCGGTGTTGACTGGGCCTTTAACTCTTGGGGCGGATTTGTTGATGGACTTTACTTTCCTTGGGACGAGGATGACCGCATAGCCGAAAAGGTTTGTGATATTGAAGGGATAGACCGTTATCGCTTAAATAACTTTGTCCTTGAGGGTGGCTCGATCCATGTTGACGGCGAAGGCACATTAATTACCACGGAAGAATGCCTGCTTAGCCCGGGACGTAACCCTCATTTAACGAAGCAAGAAATCGAAGATACGTTAAAAGAGTATTTAAATCTGGAAAAAGTAATTTGGCTGAAACGTGGGATTTATCTCGATGAGACCAATGGCCATGTTGATAATATCTGTAATTTTGTGCGCCCTGGAGAAGTCGTATTAGCGTGGACCGATGATAAAGACGACCCGCAATATGAAATTTCTAAAGAATGTTATGACATTTTAACCAATACAACGGACGCCAAAGGCCGCAAGTTAATCGTTCATAAATTGTATGTTCCATCTCCTGTGTTAATTACTAAGGAAGAAAGCGAAGGGGTAGACAGTGTAGACGGGACCCTGCCGCGTGTTGAAGGCGACCGCTTAGCAGCCTCTTATGCTAACTATTACACGGCCAACGGCGGCGTTATCGTTCCATTATTCGGCGATCCAAATGATGAGAAAGCCTTGGAATTGTTTCGAGAAATCTATCCTGAACATAAAGTAGTAGGTGTTTATGCGCGTGAAATCCTGCTTGGCGGCGGCAACATCCACTGCATTACCCAGCAGCAGCCTTCAGGAATCCCAGCAGGAGTGAAGAAAGAGAAAGAATTGGTTTTGGCATAATAAATGATGTCTCACGTCCCATTTCGAAAATGAAATGGGATGTGAACTCCCAAAAGCTATATTGAAGTAGAGAGAGGTAAAAACTGAATGTCAAGAATTGTTATTGCACTCGGTGGAAATGCACTAGGAAATTCACCTTCGGAGCAAAAACGGGCCATCGATGATGCTGCCCATGCACTGGTCAATCTGATAAAAGATGGGCATGAAATCATTGTGAGCCATGGCAACGGCCCGCAGGTGGGCATGATCCAACTAGCTTTTGAGAAATCTTCACAGCTGGACGGCAAAGTGGCTCCAATGGATCTTCCAGAATGTACGGCCATGAGTCAAGGATATATCGGCTTCCATTTGCAAAATGGGATTAAGAAAGAACTGAGAAAACAAGGGATGCCATGGCATGTTGAAACGATTGTGACACAGGTAGTCGTTGATCAAGACGACCCGGCTTTTGCCAATCCAACCAAGCCAATCGGCAGTTATTATGATGAGGAGACTGCCAAGGCTTTAATGGAAAGCCATCCTGGCGAGGTATATGCCGAAGATGCCGGCAGAGGCTGGCGCAAGATGGTACCATCGCCAAAACCAATTGATATTGTCGAACGTGATTCGATTGTCAACCTGCTTGACCAGGAATTTATCGTCATTGCCTGTGGAGGAGGTGGTATACCGGTCATTAAGGACGAAAACGGCGATTACCAAGGAGTATCAGCTGTTATTGATAAAGATTTTGCTTCGGCAAAATTAGCTGAGCTTGTCGACGCTGATTATCTCTTTATCTTAACGGCGGTTGACAGAGTGGCGATCAACTGGGGCAAACCAGATCAAACAGAGCTGGCACAGCTTACAATTGAAGAAGCAATCAAATATTGTGAAGAAGGACAATTTGCTCCGGGAAGTATGTTGCCAAAAGTGCAGGCAGCGATCCAATTTGCCCAAAGCGGCAAAAATAAAAAAGCCGTGATTGCTTCTTTGGAAAAAGCCTCGCTGGCAATGAAAGGCTCCACCGGAACATTAATCACAGCTAATGTAGGCTGATTTTGTAATCATAAATCCTTATAAATACGTTACTAATAGAAAAATAGTTTTTGAAACTTAGGAGGAATAAACCATGACAGCAAAAGACTTTATCGATACGAACGATTTTACCAAGGAAGAATTAATGAACATTGCTAATCTATCACTTGCACTTAAAAAATGTATTAAAGCCGGCTATTATCCACAGCTTCTGAAAAATAAAACATTAGGGATGATTTTCCAACAATCATCAACTAGAACACGTGTATCGTTTGAAACAGCAATGGAACAGCTTGGCGGCCATGCTCAATATTTAGCACCAGGTCAAATCCAACTTGGCGGCCATGAAACGATTGAAGATACAAGCCGAGTGCTTTCCAGATTAGTAGATATCCTAATGGCCCGTGTTGAAAGACATAAATCTGTCGTCGATTTAGCAACACATGCTACGATTCCGGTCATCAACGGGATGTCCGACTATAACCACCCAACCCAAGAAATGGGCGACATTATCACCATGATTGAGCATCTTCCGGAAGGCAAAAAGTTAGAAGACTGCAAGGTTGTCTTTGTTGGCGATGCTACACAAGTTTGTGCTTCCCTTGGCTTTATTACAACGAAAATGGGAATGCGTTTTGCCCAATTTGGACCAAAAGGTTTCCAATTAAGAGAAAACCATATTAAGATTATGGAAGAAAACTGCAAAGTATCAGGCGGCAGCTTCTTAATCACTGAAGATGCCGATGAAGCACTGAAAGATGCCGACTTTGTTTATACAGATGTATGGTATGGCCTATATGAAGCGGAATTATCAGAAGAAGAAAGAATGTCAATCTTCTATCCAAAATATCAAGTAACCATGGATCTAATGAAAAAAGCAAACCCAGGTGCTAAATTCATGCACTGCCTGCCTGCTACTCGCAATGAGGAAGTAACCGATGAAGTTATCGATTCTGATTTTTCAATAGTATTTGACGAAGCTGAAAACAGACTGACAGCTATGCGAGGATTACTTGTTTACTTCTTAGGTTTGAGCAAACAAGATGTTGAAAAAGAAACAGAAGCAAAATTTGAATTGGAACAAGCATTACAGGCAGCCTTTAAAACAGATAAGGAATTAGTTCTTTCCTAAGTCTTAGGTGGATAGGTTCGAGGCTGCTATAAATGGTGTCAGGCACCGCACCATAGTGCCTGACACCGACAGCTTCCAGCTTTAAAAAATCCGGATCAACTGACGGCGTATCGGGGTTTTTTAAAGCTGTTTGTTTATTCATTGGGAAGAATATTTCTTGTTATGACGCTTGAAACAGAAAATAAATTTTAATATGATGAATTGGTAAGTTTACTTTGATTTTGACCTGTGGCAGATAATATCTGCGCTTGATTTAAAAGCAACCGGGGACACCTCTATCATAAAAGGGTTGATGAAATTGGAAAAAGAAATATTCTTCAAGGTTGACAATGAACAGCTATTTCAAAAGGTAAAGCGGGCTATCATGCAGCTCATCAAACATTCCGCTTCGCAGAATCTAAACCGGCTTCCCCCTGAAGCAGAACTGGCTGTAATCTTGGGGGTAAGCAGAACCGTCATTAGAGATGTTCTGGCCGACTTGGAATCAAAGGGCTTTATCAGCCGCCGCCGAGGAATCGGTACGATTATTAATACCCATGTGCTGGAGGCAGGAGCCCGCCTTGATATCGATCAGGAGATACTCGAGGTTTTGGCTCAAAAAGGATACAAGCCTTCGGTTGGAAATATTCATTTTGAAAAAATATCCGCCGATGAAAATATTGCTGCCCGGCTAAAGGTGGACCCCGGTGAAGAAATTCTTCAGGTCGAAAGTGTCATCAATGCTGACGGCTTGCCTGCGGTTCACATTACGGATATGCTGCCGCTTCGAATTATCCAGGTATCATATGAGGTTCAAGATTTTGAGAGATCGATTTTTGATTTTATGAAGGAGAAGTGTTCGGAACAAATTGAATCGGATCTGTCCCACGTCAAACCAGTAAATGCTAATGCCAAACTGGCTGAAATTTTTCAGGTGGAGATCGGCCGTGCCCTTCTCTTTTTGGACGAAGTGGGCTATACAGCCAGCAATGTGCCCGTCCTTTTGTCGCAGGAATACTTTCATCCGGCTATATTTGATTTTTCGGTATTCAGAAGGAAATTATAAGGTGAGAAAGCGGCTTCAAAATCCGTATTTCTGCTTTAGAGGACAGAAAGCGGCCTTCTATATGCCCACAAAATTCATTTTTCTGCTATACCCGTTCTTTTTGCTAAAACCAGACTTTGGAAATTACCTCCATAGTATGGTTTTTTTATTGGGGATTTTTACAAAATAAAGACACAATTAATACAAATATTTTATAAGAAAAATATTCTACAATGAAGTTAAATAGGAAATATTCATTTTTCCATGTTGAGTAAGGAGGAATTAGCTTGAATTCTTCACAGGGAACATTGAAACGGTCATTGGGGATGATGGCGATTGTATTTCTGGGCCTTGCCTATATGTCACCCTTTGCCGTTTTCGATACTTTTGGAGTAGTATCAGCTGAGACACATGGACATGTTCCTGCCTCGTATGTCTTAATAACTATTGCAATATTATTCACGGCACTAAGCTACGGGAAAATGGCGCAGCTATTTCCTGAAGCAGGTTCTGCCTATACGTATGCAAAAAAAACGATCAGTTCGGAGCTGGGATTTCTCGTTGGCTGGTCGGCCTTGTTAGATTATTTATTTTTACCGATGATTAATGCCCTGTTATCCGGGATTTATTTATCCGCAAGTTTTCCCCATATTCCCGTCTGGGTTTGGATTGTCAGTTTTGTGTTCATCATTACCGTTATGAATATTGCCGGGATTAAAGTAGCCGTTTCGGCCAATACCTTATTTGTTATTTTTCAATTTTTGGTCGCTGTTCTTTTTATCATTTTAACCGCCCGGGCCATTATAAGCGGTGAAGGTAGCGGCAGCTTTACCGTAAATCCTTTCTATTCCCAGGATATCAGCTTGCGCCTGTTATTCTCCGGTGCTTCCATTCTGGCGTTATCGTTTCTTGGTTTTGATGCCGTTACCACGTTAGCTGAAGAAGCGATTAACCCGACGAAAACGATTCCGCGGGCGATCTTTCTGATTGCCTTAATCGGCGGCATCTTTTTTATAACGGTCACCTTTTTTATGCAAAATCTATACCCGGATGTTTCGCTATTGAGCAATATTAACGGAGCCTCCCCGGAAATTGCCAAGCATATCGGTGGCATCATGTTTCAATCTATTTTTACCAGCGGCGCCCTTACGTCGGTAATTGCATCCGGTTTAGCAGCGCAGACAAGTGCCTCACGCTTGATGTATGCCATGGGCCGGGATGGCGTTCTGCCAAATAAATGGTTTGGCTATATTCATAAAGAAAGGCAGACACCTGTATATAATATTATCTTTATCGGCATTTTGGCGCTGAGTGCCTTATTTTTAAACCTTGTTACGGCTACGTCGCTGATTAATTTCGGCGCCTTTACCGCATTTACGTTCGTGAATCTGTCCGTTATTGTTTATTATTTAAAAAATAAATCGACGTTAGGTTGGAAACGCTTTATTGGGTATGGGCTGTTCCCGTTGATTGGCCTGGCCTTCACGATTTATTTATGGTTCAGCCTTGATCGGCTGGCGATTATTTTTGGATTTTCCTGGCTGGTCATCGGGTTTGTAGTTCTACTGTGGATCACCAAAGGATTTAGGGTGAAACCGCCGGAATATGAATTTGTCGACAATTAAGGGAATGGCGGCATACGGCAGGTATATTGATTGTGGGCGCAAGTAAAGTTGTCGCATCCATAAGATAAATGGCGCTATGCGCAAGTAAACGAGGGTTATCCGCAAGTAAATTTTGCCAGTGACTGGATTTGACGTATAATCAATTATTGAGTAAGCAGTTTTCCGTTTTTTGAGGAGGTTTTACAATGATCGATGCGATCAATGAGATCACGAAAGAGGAATTAAACGCACTGGCGGAAAATAAATTATTGGTCAATAAATGGTTGTATGACAATCCGGCAGATTTATTTAAGAAAATACAGGACTACATCGAAATCGATCACTTTAGTTTACTTAGTTTCATATCAGCGTTAAATGCCGGGTTTCATATCATTCTTTATGGCCCACCGGGGACAGGAAAGACAACGCTCTCAGAGATCATTCCGAAATTGCTGTATCGAGCCTACCCTGATATGAACACGGCAAGCAGTGACTGGAATGTTGGAAAAGTAATCGGCGGGCGGAACATCCAATATGCAAAGAAGCCTGATGGAGGATATCAGGAACTGATTGTGCCCACGAATGGTGTCATTACCGATGGGATTATCGATTGTTATCAGAAAATGTTGCTGACGGAGGATTATATCACCACCTTTACCGTCATTGATGAGTTTAACCGCACGGATATGGATGCCTGCTTGGGACCGTTATTTACGGCATTGGGTTCGGAAAATAAAGTGTTAAAACTAGCCTACCAAAAAGGGTTCAATCAATATCTTCATGAAATCATCATCCCGAATCGCTTTCGAATGATTTGCAGCATGAATAAGTATGACCGCACCTTCACATCCGAGCTTTCCGAAGCCTTAACGAGGAGATTTAAATGGATTTTTATCGGTCCGCCGGAAGATCGGCAGAAGGAAAATGCCTTAATCATTAATTTGCTTACCAGCAAGAAAGGTCCGTTACAGGATGTCGAGCTGCCGGAGGAATTGATTGAAGTCCCGGACTACGAATCGATCCAGTACTTTGAGGAAGAAGTACTGGCAAAACTAAATCAAATCATTAATGATATTAGAGTGTACCTTCCGCTCGGAACATCATTCCTGATTGATGCCTATAAAATTGCCTTTCATTATTTTAAAATACGACGGGGCTTAATGAGCAGTGAAATTTCCTTATTGGGGATCGATCCCGATGAGTCGGAAAAGCTGCTGAAAAACGATACTACCTATCGCCAATTATTGGACAATATAACCGATCAAGATAAAAAGCAGCAGTTTGCCAATCTGCTGGCCGCCATTTTCACTGAGGTTATCGATGCGGCCCTCTGCATGACGGTGATTCCCGCCTGTGAAGCGTTAGTGGAAGAACCGGATAAGCTGGACGAAGTGAAAATGATCGTAAATAGGTACCCGCACAGTTTCATCGAACTACAGAGAATTGAAAGTATATAATTTTGGGGTTAAGCAAAATGTTAGATAAGCTGAACTATTTCCCGAGACGAAATATCTTTGAAGAAACCCAACATCTTGTCGCCTCGTTTTTCTCTGCGGGTGATTATCAAACGGACTATGACGATATCACCAAAAGTCTACTAACGGATGAAGCGGACGACGAGAATAAGGCGTTTTACTATTCCTTATTTTTATTATGCCTGGTGGCAAACTTGGAAAAGACGAACAAGCTGATCCACAAAATCATCAAGAGTCTGAGGCAGCATCGCCGGGAAGTGCATTTTTTTGCAGAAGATTTATCGAGCGGCGAGCTGGATATCGACAGGTATATCCAGCTGAACAAATTGGTGAAGAACCCCGAGAAACAATACCCTTTGAAAAAAATGCAGACCACCTTTCAGGTGCCGGAATACCAAATAACTGCCAAGATTATCGCCAATTTACTTCACTTAATCGAATTCAGCTTAAAACAAATCGATGTTCATCAGGAAACGGCTGTCATTAAAGAGACGATCAGCTTAGGAAAGACGCTGCGCCAGTTTCAGCTCGTCCTAAAACAACGGTATAAGGTCAGTTTTTCTCATAAAGATACCTATATCAGGTTGAAGCATAAAGTGAGGAAGCGCTACAGAAACAGGAAAATCATCAATCCGATTTACAATGAACTGATCCAATTATATGAAAGTTTGCTGTCATTAAAAGGGCTGGCGAAGCTTCCGATCAATAAAATTGACTTTCGGATGTTTAATGAGAAATTTGATGATCGATTATTTGAAATTTGGCTGTTTTACAAGGTCGCCTTGTTTTTGGGCGATAGGGTGAAAAAGGCCTCTGGGCTGAAATTTTACCCGTTATTTAAGGCGAGAAAGGAAAACCTGCCGGCCGTCGAAATCTATACTGATCATGAAACGTATCAGGTGTGGTTCCAGAATCGCAAACGGTTTATCCAACATGCCGATATCAAATGGGCCTATGTCGATCAGGCTGGGAGAGAAAGGTCACTCGATGCCATACCGGATATCGTCGTCATCAGAATCGATCCGGCTGATCAGCAAAATCCGCCGGCGATCTTGGGCACGCCCATCCTGATTGACGCGAAAAATCGCAGCTGGGATATCGAAGCAGATTTTGTCTCAATCAAGCCGGAAATTACGCATTTAGTCTATGTTTGGGATAATTTTAAAAATTTATTCCACGACGAGTTCAAAGCGATTTTAGTGGCCCATAATCCTGACCAATATGGCGAACGGGATTTTTATCATAAGGATTACAAGGATGATGTTCGCATCAAGGTGATGTCCCTGCAATTAACCGAGGGCAATTTAACGAATATTGATAGCGGCTATCTAAATGGTTTCAGTATGTATCTGGATGGTGATCAAGAATGACTAGTTTTGTGTTTGCCGAATACAATCGACTGAAGGCCGATGCCGAGCGGATCAAACGATTTAAGTCGGCATCCGTGGAGGAAGGCCAGCGGACATTTATTTTTACAACCAATATCAAAACGCTTTCCACCTACTTAAACTACATTGAGGATGTCTATGCTAAAACAGCAGCGGTGGAGGCCGATAAACAGAAAAATAAGCATTTAGATAAAGTGAAATTTAAAAATCCCTACCACCAGACTGAACAGGAATATGTGACGAGAAGTGATATTGTCAAAAAGGCGATTGATTATTTTCATAACAAAAAATGCCCGAATGTTTATATTCTTACCTGGCTTTTGTTATTGAAAGTGCGGGAAAGTGATTTGAAGTCAGCGGGCAGTCAGCAGCCCTATATTATGGCTAGATTCCATGATATCTTTAGCAAATTGCCCTACTCCCATAAATTTCGGCTAACCAAGTATGTTAAAAATATTGAACATCGGACGGGGTTTGATGCCAAGGAAGTTTTTTCAACCAATCCCCTGCTGACTTCGATTATTCTATATGGGGACAGGGAATTGTATGAGGCCTATTTTACATCATTAACCAAAAAAGAGGATATTACCGATTTTATTAATGATGTTTTGAGTGACGGAACTTCTTCACCCATCGCCCAAAGAATCAGCAACTTCCAATATAGTGCCTTAAAGGAAGAGGCCCGTTACTTTTATTTAAGCTTTTTATTAAGAGAAACCGTTAAATCATTTCAATTAAAACTGCTGCAGCAGCAAGAAACGGATATTAATCATTTGCTGAAGGAATTTGTCGATCATATTCCCGTTGATAAGGATCTATACCCGGATTGGCTAATGGAAAAGCCCGCCGCAGGAGCTGCCACCATCCATGATTTAACTGAATTTCTCTACCACGAACTCAGCGAACCGGAATTTAATGAAATTCTGCATAGCATTTCCATCGGGACGGGGATTCCTTTTGTATAAAAATGTCAGGCGCCGTAACGAGGTGCCTGACCATTTTTTTAGTTGTTTTTCTTGGCAAGGAAAAGCAATTCAGTGATCGGTGTCTTTTTCTGGTTTTTCCGGCTTTCAAAGTTGTAAATTTGGTTGAGATTGACGACCTTGAACTCGCTGAAATGGGCTGGATTTTGAAAAAAGTCACTGATGACTTGAATGCTGTCTTCAATCGCCTCGCGATTATGATTGCTTTCACTATTGGAATAGCTGATGGCAATATAGTCTGAGTTTGATTTCATCACCAATTGGAATAACAGCTCCTCGAACGTACTCCGGCGATTATAATTGGTATAATCATACTCTTTCCCAAGGCGGTACTCCCCCGACGCCCCAATAATTCCTTTTTCGTATTCGGTTAAATCAGGAATCGTATGATACTTAGCAATCAGATTTAATAGATGATAGTTTGAATCATACAGCCGCCAATTGTATGGCGGGTCAAGATACAGGACGCTGGAAGCAGCATCGATCTCTCCAATCAAATTGAAGGTATCCTGCTGATAGACAAGATGCTCTCTGTCACTTGTAATCACCTCCGGAATCACCAAGCGAAATTCCTGCAGCGTATTTGGCCGATAAGTCTTGTAAAAGGCCTGGTAGGTGGCACTCGTATTTGAAAACAAGGCAACCGACTCCAGCAGAGAACAAAGCAAATAATAGTATTCCTGTTCGGAAATAATCCGATTCCGGAACCAATACAGAATGATATTTAAAATCAGGTCGATCCGTTCACCATGTTCCTTTGTGAAAAACATCCTTCGGCCAATATGGTTATTGCGGTTTTTCAACTTCAATAATTTTTCATAGATCCCGACAAGCTTGGCATGCACATAGGCGTCTTGCTGCACGATTTCACTTTCGCATAAGCTGCCGATTAATGATAATCCATTGGTAAACTTAGCCATCGCAAACGGCTTTTCCCCGAACGATTCAAAATAGGCGGTGACTTCATCAACGGTTTTTTCGATTTTTGCCTTTTCTTCCGGTCCCGCGGCCTCAAGCTTTGCAATTAGCTTTTTTAGTGCAGTTGCCTGTGCCTTAAGGCTTTTCCAGGTGACAAGATTGACATACTCAGAATTGGCGCCCTCTTCACAGTAATTGCGAAAAATAAAATTCTCTTCGGTTATCGTGAAGTCCGCCCCATCATCAGAGGAATAGTCGCGTCGATCGGCAAGAAACGATAAATAGGTTAACACCATCACAATCCGATCATAGTCTTCGGTTAAATGTTCCGGGTGAAAAACTTGGCTGTTTAAGGCCACAAGCTTATTCATCAAACTGGTGAAATCAGCGGAATCCACGGCTTGCTTCAACCGCCGGCAGCTGTAAAAATCATCGTTCACATCACTGAACAATCCTTTAAACGCCGGGTACTGATTATTTTCGATATAGGCTTTTCCCAATACAAAGGAAACATCATTAATATCATTAGCGATAATCCGATAACCCTTTTGTTTGAAAAATTTTCCGACGTTATTGGTACCGGCAAAGGCATCGAAAAGGGTCTGAAAATCGCCGCCGGTAAATTCAACTATTTCCTTATAAATAGAATCAAGGACCCGATCCTTGTTTCCCATATATTTGTTCATGAAAACCACCTATATTTGACAGGATATAATAAATTCCTTCGCCGTAACCCTATTTGGTTTTTGGCCAAAGTTGCGGTACATATGATCCACTTGGTTGATGTTGACGTGTTGATAATGCTTTTGACAAATTCCGATGATATCGTCAATTTCCAGGATACACTGGGACGTATTGGAGTAACTGATCACACAATTTAACCGATAAAAGCTGCATTTTTGCAGCATCTGGTCGAATTCTTCATACGCCTTCGTTTTAATGCAAAAATTGGATTGATAGCGGTCCGTGCGATAACGTCCGTTAAATTGGATATCAGGATAGTCATATTTTACCAGTGTTTCGGGAATGTGATAAAACCGCGAATAATGCGCGTTCGTATAAGGTGGATCGATATAGACGGTGCCGATCTCGGCCAAAATTTGCGCGTTTTTATCCGAGAGAAGCTCTGCATAGTCTTCGTTGAACGCTTTATTTTCAATCCGGCCATTTGTTAAAAACATTTTGATTTCGGTAATTTTCTCATTAAATAATGTTTGCACGAGCAAACGTTTTTTACCGATAATTTTTTTCCTTTCCCGCAGGTTAATCTTCAACCGCGAGCGGTCTGTGGCTTCCTGAATGATTTGCGGCTGGGCGAAATGGTCACCGACGCTGCAAACAATATTGTGGAGTACATACAGTAATGCCGAAAGATAAATATCTTTTTGCTTTGCGGTAATTTTTCCCGTTTCATAAAGCCGGTCAATCGCATAGCGAATACTGTCGATTTCGATACACTGCTCCAAACTGAAATACGGATTGCCGTAATAGGTACTAAATAGAATATAAGGAAAAACAACTGCCTTTGTTTGATATTTTTCAATATGCGCTTCGGTAAAATAGCTTAAACAATCAGCAAATGAAGCATGCTTGTTTTGGTAATCGGTGTAAAACGGAGAATGGTTATACAGCTCAATAAAATCATTGAAATCCGCATCATTGTATTGATGCAGCCTTCCTAGTAATTCCCGTTCATACTGAATCGGAGTTTGAAAGATTTCTAGAAGCGTCTGTTTATTATCGTGATAGAATTCGCTGGTAAAAATGATGTCGTCATTGAGACTGTTCAGGTCGTTCATACTCGTATATTCAATTAGCGCTTTGGCGGTTATATAGCTGTATTCCTGGATATCATTCGTGTAAACAATGAATTTTTCCTTTAAGGCCTGTCCAACGACATTCGAACCGGCGAATAAATCAAGAACCGCCTTGTCCGGCGGGGTGAGTTCTTCAATCACGTTGACGATCTCATGTAGCAGCTTCGTTTTAATTCCCAAGTACCTGATAAGTATATGAATCATCTTATTGTCCTCCAAAAAATTGCAGATATCTGGTGAAAAAATGCAGATAACCAGTGAAAACCAGCAGATATATTTTAAAAAGAATCGTGTTTAGTTACGTTTTGAAACGCTCTAAACTTTAATTATAGGGGAAATTTGTGCAAAAAAAAACCGTTTGAAACGGAAAACAGTTTTATCCAATTGTCCATATATTTTCCTGAATATGTGTGTTTTAAAAATGTGGCAAAACTTTGAATTTATCAATTCTGGATGATGATATTTGATGATTTGTGATTGTTTTTGAAACGGCCATTTATTATAAAGTCAGGAAATGAGATTTGGTTCCATATTTTCTCTGTGCCTTGTATTCTGTAAAAATTAGCCGTTACGAAGGAAACATACGCTAACGCGCAAAAGAAAGCTATGACGAGAGATTTGCTGGTTTCTAACTCTCATTATGATACTGACGGAGCATATGGGACGTTTCTAAATTGTGTAATACCCATGTAAATCTGCATGGTTAAAATATATATCTATGGATCTAGAGGAGGAATTTTTACAATGCCAGTAAATTTAAAAGGAAAAAGTTTCTTAACCTTAATGGATTTCACACCGGAGGAAATCAGATATCTGCTTGATTTGTCACATGATTTAAAAGCAAAGAAACGTGCCGGAATTTACAATGATGTCCTCAGAGGGAAAAATATTGTGCTGTTATTTGAAAAGACATCAACCAGAACAAGATGTGCCTTCGAAGTGGCCGCATTGGATGAAGGCGCACGTGTTACATTCCTTGATTCCAACAGCTCCCAAATGGGGAAAAAGGAATCGCTTGAAGATACAGCAAAGGTTCTTGGCCGTTTCTATGATGGCATTGAATACCGCGGCTATGACCAAAAGGTAGTCGAGGATTTAGCCAAACACTCAGGAGTTCCGGTATGGAATGGTTTAACCGATGTGGATCACCCAACACAAATCCTAGCAGACATGCTGACCATCGAAGAACATGTGGCAAAACCATTAAACAAGACAAAAGTAGTCTTTGTGGGGGATACCCGAAACAATATGGCCTATGCCTGGATGTATGGCTGTGCCAAAATGGGCATGCACTTTGTGGCCTACGGACCAAAGGAATTGCACCCATCACCAGAAATCATCGAAAAGGCTCAGATCGTTGCCAAAGAAACTGGCGCCATCATTGAAGTATCTGACAACATTGAAGCGATTAAAGGCGCAGACGTTCTCTACACTGATATTTGGGCATCAATGGGCGAAGAAGACCAGCTCGCTCAGCGTGTAGAGCTTCTTACTCCATTCAGAGTGAACGAGGATATGATCGAGGCAACTGAAAACCCAGATGTGATCTTCATGCACTGCTTACCATCCTTCCATGACTTCGAAACGAAGGTAGCCAAGAATGGAAAAGACACAATGGGTCTTGATATCAGAGAAGTAACCGATGAAGTATTCAGAGGCAAACACTCCGTTGTCTTCGATGAAGCAGAAAACAGAATGCACACCATTAAAGCAGTTATGGTGGCAACTCTATAATTTAAGATTATGCACAATGAAGACTGCCAGAGCAGTAACTGTATAATTTTAGAATTTTAATATAAAGGTTGGGGTTTATCCGCCAGCCTTTATATTATGCCCAATTTGCAGAAGATTGATAGAAAGAGGAGTCGAAATATGTCAAGAATTGTAATAGCGCTTGGAGGAAATGCGCTTCAGGCCAATCCAAAAGATACATCAGCGGAAGCACAGCTTTTCACTTGTAAAGAAACAGCAAAACCAATTGTTGATTTAATCGAGGAAGGACATGAAGTCATTGTTGCCCATGGAAACGGCCCGCAAGTAGGTCAGATCGTGGCAACGTACGAAGCGGCCAACACAATCGATGACGGCAAACCGGTGATGCCATTTCCAGAGTGCGGTGCCATGAGTGAAGGCTATATTGGCTATCACCTGCAACAGGCAATCAGGGAAGAAATGAGGGCAAGAGGCATCCAACGCGACGTGGCCTCGATCATCACTCAAGTGGTTGTAGATCCTAACGACCCTGGGTTTAAAAATCCTACCAAACCTGTTGGTTCCTTCTTTTCACAAGAACAAGCTATGAAGCTTCAAGAAGAAAAAGGCTATGTGATGAAGGAAGATGCCGGTCGCGGCTATCGAAGAGTAGTGGCCTCCCCAGCCCCAATTGCGGTGGTAGAAGAAAAGATTATTAAAACAATGGTAGATGCCGGCCATGTGGTCATCACCGTTGGCGGCGGCGGTGTGCCTGTCATTGAAAAAGAAGATGGCACCCTCGAAGGCGTAGCTGCGGTTATCGATAAAGACTTAGCATCTGAAAAACTTGCCGAACTGCTTGATGCCGACGAACTGGTCATCTTAACAGCGGTAGAACAAATTGCCATTAACTTTAACAAACCGAACCAAAAGAACCTTGCTAGCATCACATTAGAAGAAGCACACAAGTATATTGAAGAAGGACATTTTGCCCCTGGCTCGATGTTACCAAAAGTAAAAGCAGCGATGCAATTTGCAAAATCCAAAATGGGCAGAAAGTCAATTGTCACTTCACTTAACAAAGCAAAAGACGCACTCCAAGGAAAAACCGGAACCGTCATTATACAATAATGAAGGAAGGGCACCCGCTGTTGTGGGTGCCCTTTTCGGGGTATCTACACTCATTATGGCAATATCTACACTTTTTCTCAAAATATCTCCATTAACTATAATTAATTATTGGCTTGCATGACTAAGCCATCAAAAAATTGCTTGAGAGACACTTTGCCTCCGGTTGATGATTTTCCTTGCAAGAAGAGAATCTCTTTGTGGATATCCTTATACCCATAGAGCGTGTTAGCATACTCCATCGTTAATTCATTTTCAAAATCATCCTGGCACAGATTAGCAAGATTTACCATACCCTTTTTTATCGCTCGTCTAACCCGCTGAAAAATAATTTTCTTTTCATGAGGGTCTAGAGCAAAATGTTGATCGAAATTGATCGAGTTAAAAGAGATATTTTGTTCGATCATCACTTGGCAAATATTTAAGATATCAGCCGAACCCGCTTCCGAAGTTATTCCTAAAAACCCCAGAATAGATCGTACCTTCTTTTTTGTTTCATTAAAATGATTTGAATGTAAATCTGTAAAGCTTTCTGAAGAGGATCCTAATAAGTTTTGAATTTTTTTCAGTTTTTGTTCCATCAATATACTTTGTTTTACGCGATCAACGATGGTCCGAACTTCAATAATATTGATGGGTTTATCGATAAAAAATTCGATTCCAGCTTTATAAGCATCTTCTCGCAATTCACTATCTCGTACTTGTGAAATCATAATAAATTTCAACTCAGGTTTGGTCTTGCCAAGTGCCTCCACTAAGGCAATCCCGTTTAGTTCGGGCATCAACAAATCGACTAATACAATATCAACATCGAGTAACATCAGTTCATTTAAGGCGTCTTTAGGCGATACCGATGTTCCAACTACCCGATTGCTCATGTCTTCTTCCACGATTCTTCGCAAGATCATCGTGACTGAAAGATCATCGTCAATAATATAAAAATTCATGACTGTTCCTCCATCGTTAGTTTTTCCTTGCTCAACGTTAAAAAGAAAATCGTTCCTTTTCCTTCTTCAGACACAACTTCTATATTCCCGCCGAATTGTTCGGTCACAATAATTTTAACGTGTGACAAGCCAATCCCCCGATAAACATCTCCCGTACGTTGATTAAATTTAGTAGAAAAACCCGGTTGAAAGATCATATCTTTAATCTCTGAAGGAATACCAGGACCGTTGTCAGCAATACTTATCAGCAACTGCTCTCCCTGATCCTTGACAATCACGGTGATAGAGCCTCCATGTTGATTTCCGATTGCATCAATGCTATTGGCAATAATATTCGACAAGATCGAAACCAAGTAGTAATGATTATTTATTTGCAGGTCAATTTGGTTCTTGACCGTAATCAAAATATCCAGTTCTCTTTCTCTAATAAGACTGCGTGAATGCATTAGGACGATTTTTAGGATGTCGCTTAAACGCATAAATGAGTCATTTTCTACTTCAAAATAACTCCCCAGCCCTTTGATCACGTTTTGATAATCTTTCTTTACTTCATGTACATCTCTGGCAATATCTAACGCAATACTTCCATTTTTGCTGGAAGGGTTTTCAATACAAAGCTCTTTATTGAGTAAATAAGCATTTTTCATGATTCTTTCAATTTCGTTAATATTCTTATTCATAAAATATACTTCACTTTTAACGGCCGAAACTGACCATAAAAAGTTATAATACCGCTGCTCATGACTCTTTTTTCGAATCATAAGCGTAAAGTAATGATACAAAAAGGCAATAAAGCAGCTAATAAGACTGCGTAGCAACGCTACTAAAAACAAGATTTTAAATAAATGGAGACTGTAATTTGAAAAATTCAACAGCAGACTAACTTCCAAAATATTAGAAACATAATCACAGAGCACAATAGTAAAAAAGAAAGAACTATCATTGCGATAGGCACGATGCCAGTATAAAAAATAGTACATACATCCGTAACAAATATAAAAAGCAATATCGGTAAATATATACTGTGCAATTGTTTCGATGGCATAATTATTGGTTATAAAAAGCAGAAGTCCTCGGAAAAAAGGTGAAGCAAATGCAATTCCAAGTGTTAATGGGATCGGATTGAGATCATCATTAAAATATAAAAAAACGGGTAATAAGATGACGGCCAGGGTCAAAATGAAGCCATCCACAAAAAACGGTATATTAATTTGTGCCGCTAACGCAATACAAGTGGCAGCAACGCTTATTCTCTTGATTTTATCTTGATTAATGTTGCGAGAAAAAAACGGAATAAAAAATCCCTCCTCATAAAAACTTGTCGAATCTTTTTGAGGTTTTTTGAAGCCTCCAAATACACTTTGATTATAGAAGTGAAAGGAGGAACAAGCAATGAACAATTTGCGAAACCTTTTAGACGATACTGCAGAGGAGATGAGCTTATGAATAATGTAAGCGTTGCAAAAAACACAGATGACTTTATGAACAATGTAGATTCCAGCACAGAAAAGCGTCCAAAAAAGAAGTTTAAATTAAGAATGCCCGGAGCATTTGTCATCCTGTTTTTCTTAACAATTGTTGCTGTAATCGCGACATGGGCGATTCCAGCAGGGTCTTATTCCAAGTTATTTTATGATCCATCTAGTTCTAAATTGACAATTACTGATCCTAATGGAGATGTCAAAAGCCTCCCTAGTACGCAAGCAGAGCTTGACAAACTTGGTGTTAAGATTAACATCAAACAGTTTACTTCGGGAGCAATAACGAAACCAGTCTCTGTTCCAAACACCTATCAAAGATTAGAACAAAAGCCTGCAGGCCCTGGAGCGATAACAGACAGTATGGTTCGCGGGACAATTGAAGCTGTTGATGTTATGGTATTTATTTTTGTTTTAGGCGGCTTGATCGGTGTTGTCAAGGCGAGTGGTTCGTTTGAATCCGGTCTTATAGCTTTGACGAAAAAAACGAAGGGACATGAGTTTCTCTTAATATTCTTCGTCTCTATTTTAATGGTTATAGGTGGAACTTTATGCGGTATCGAGGAAGAAGCCGTAGCATTTTATCCGATTTTAGTTCCTGTGTTTTTAGCGATGGGCTATGATTCCATCGTTTGTGTAGGTGCCATATTCTTAGCAAGTTCTGTTGGTACCGCATTTTCTACAATTAATCCTTTTTCCGTGGTCATTGCATCGAATGCTGCGGGTATAAATTTCACTGAAGGTCTTACTTGGCGAATTGCTGGGTTAGTTGTCGCAACGATTTTTGTAGTCCTTTATTTACGTTGGTATTCTAAAAAAGTGAAAGCGAATCCTACGTTCTCTTATTCTTATGAAGACCGTGATGAATTCAATAAAATGTGGTCTGTAGCATCTTCTGAAGGCAACCAAGATTCTGCGTTTACAGGGCGTAAAAAATTGATTTTAACATTGTTTGTCGCAGGATTCCCGCTTATGGTATGGGGCGTTATGGCTGCGGGCTGGTGGTTTCCTACCATGGCTGCTTCATTCTTAGTATTTGCTATTATCATTATGTTCTTAACGGCTACAGGGAAAAACGGTATAGGCGAGAAAGGTGTAGTCGATGCGTTTGTCAATGGTGCATCGAGTTTAGTGGGTGTTTCCTTAATTATTGGTCTTGCTCGAGGGATTAATCTCGTGATGAATGAAGGTTTGATTTCTGATACGATCCTTCAATTTTCATCCTCTCTTGTTTCGCATGTAAGTGGGCCAATTTTTATTCTGGTTATGTTAATGATCTTCTTTGTTCTTGGATTTATTGTTCCGTCGTCTTCTGGATTAGCTGTTCTTTCGATGCCGATCCTTGCTCCTTTAGCTGACACGGTGGGGATCCCGCGGTTTGTGGTTGTTACTGCTTATCAATTTGGACAGTATGCTATGCTCTTCTTGGCACCGACTGGATTAGTAATGGCAACTTTACAAATGTTGAATATGAGGTATTCTCATTGGTTTAGATTCGTTTGGCCAGTTGTCCTTTTTGTTCTAGTTTTTGGTGGAGGAATGCTGGTATTGCAAGTGCTGATTTACTAGAATTGAAAGCTTCCTTATTCTCTCTAAGCTTTTAGTCTGGACTTGGCATATTCTGCAAAAATACGTCAGTGTTTCTAAAAATGTAGTCGTTGTCACATTAGTTGTCGGAAATAAAGCCTGGTCAAAGCAACATAAAATGTGATCGTCGTAAAATAAGCGAAGGGGCAGCTCCCGTTATGATCAGCGGGAGCTACCCCTCTTTTTAGCAGACAGCCAGATATCTGTGATTATTCCGCCAAGCTCTCTGATAATAGTTTTTCCTTCCACATAACCGTAATACTGAGACCAACGGCCAGAACGACAGCGGCAAAAAGATAAGGATAGTGGATATTGATGTCAAACAAGATCCCGCCCAATGCCGGGCCGACGATATTGCCTAAGCTCGTGTAGGTTGAGTTCATGCCGGCGACAAATCCTTGTTCTTTTCCGGCGGCTTTCGATAGAATGGTCGTCAATGCCGGCCGCATCAAATCAAAGGCGAGGAAAATAAAGCTTGTTACCGCCAGCACAGTCCAAAAACCTGAGATCACAGTGGATACAACCGCCAAAATGACCCCTATAACTAAGCAAATTTGGATCAGCTTCTTTTCACCAAGCAGGTCGACCATTTGCCCAAACATAAACACCTGCACGACCACCCCGAAGATCGAGCTGATCGTCACAATAGCAGCGATATCTTTAGGGGTAAAGCCGAACTTTTCGGCGGAAAACAGGCTAAAAATAGTTTCATAGGATGATAGCCCAATCGCCAGCACAAAGACAATCATAAACGCAATAAGGTAAAGCGGGTGAAGGGACCGTTTGATATCCTTCAAAAAATTGGTTTGTTTTGCGGTCGCCGAAATTTCCGCAAGCTGCTCTTTTGTCAGCGGCTCTTTCAAAATAAAGATCGATAAGAAACAGGCGAAAAAGGCAATCACCGCCGCAAAGAAGAAGGGCACGCGCACCCCGTATTCCGCGATAAACCCGCCGATACCAGGCCCGATAATAAAGCCGGTGCTAATGGCAGCTGAAAGATAGCCCATTGCTTTCGGCCGTTCGTGAAGGGAGGTAATATCCGCCACATAGGCAGTTACCCCCGGCATAATAAAGGCAGCGCTAAACCCTCCAACTACCCTTGAAAAATAAAGCACCCACACAGTATTACCTAAACCAAAGAGAAGCTCTGAAGCTCCAAAAAGAAATAAGCCGATCAGGATCATCATTTTTCTGCCGTAACGGTCAACCCAGCGACCCGCGAGCGGCGATATCAGCAGCTGTGCCACAGAAAAGACGGCAACGAGATAGCCCATGGTGCTCCCTGACAAATGCATAATATTCATAAACGACGGCATCACCGGGACAATCAGGCCAATCCCTAGAAAGGCAATGAATATATTGCTTAGAAGAATGATAAAAACCATCTTTTGTTCTTTTATTGTCTTTTTCATACAACACCTCTTTTGTGTAAAAATTAACGCTGGGAAATGCCCCGCCAAAAAACGGCCCAAGAAGCTTCTAATTTTTCCGTCAGCCGGTTCTCGTCATTACCGTAGACAAGCTCCAGCATAATCGAATCGACTACGCCGAGGAAGGCATAAGTCAGGGTTCTTGCCGTATCTCCGACTACTGCTCCGGCATCGAGCCAATCTTGAAATTTACTCTCCAGGACTGCCTGCACCTGCTCTTCGATATCGAGGACTTCTTTCTCAATTTCTTCCTCCAGATGTGCCGGCGGAAAAAAAGTCATCCGCAGCCAAAACTTCAACTGCTCATTTCGTTGAAAAAGATGAATAATTAATTGGAGAAATCCATATAAATCTGTTTCCGGATGTTGTGCATCAACATTACCAAAATATTGGAGCTTGGTAGACAGTTCCGTCTCCTTGGCATCACGCAAAACCTGCAGAAAAAGATCATCCTTACCCTTAAAATGGGCGTAAATCGATTGCTTTTTCATCCCGACTTCCTCAGCGATTTGCGCAAGGGATGCTCCCTCATAGCCATGCAATGTGAAATATTTTAGTGCAGCTTCTTTAATTTCATCACTTTTCAATCATAACACCTCAAATTTAACGAACGTTCGTCAGTTATTGTAGCAAAAATAGTGAGTAATGGCAAATTTTTAGTATGGGAAATTAAGTAGCTGTTTGAAAGTGGAGGGGATCCACTAATTAAGGTAAGCTATCCGCCAAATGGGGCAGGCTACCGCCAATAGGAGTAGGGTTCTCGCCAATTGAAGCTGGCCACGCGCCAATAGGAGAAGAGCTATCGCCAATAGAGAAGCGACAAACGCCAATAGGAGCATGTCTCCCGCCAATTGAACGTGTCCACTGTTTAGACTAACCTCCAATGAAGGACATTTAAGTGGTCTTTAAAGGTAGAAATGTCCTTCATAGCAAGGATGAAGGACACTTAACTGGTTTTCAAAGGCAGCAATATCTTTTTTTATTACTCGCTAGGTATCACAAAAGTAAAAAAGACAAATCTTGATCCTAACTAATAATTACATGGTCTGAACGATTTAAGCTAACCCTTTTCTGCACTCAAATTTCACATATCATGCTGTATGAGCCTTATAAGTCATGAACGATTTGCGCTAAGCTGCTTGTTGTTTCGGAAAGTTGGCTTATGGCCTGATTGATTTCGCCAAAATAGTAAGCAAATGATTCCAGCTCGGTTTCGATATCTTTGCTTTGTGTCTTGCTGCCCTCCACCTCGTCGACAATTTTGGTAAAGAATGATGCGATGTCGTTCATTTTTTTGGAGCCGGCTTGAATTAAATTATTTACCTGGACAATCATGGTGGTTAATTTTTCAACCTGAGTATGATTTTTGTGAATTAATTCGTTCACATCGGTAACAGAAGCTTTCGTTCGCTCTGCCAATTTTTTCACCTCATTGGCAACGACCGCGAATCCTCTCCCTTGGTCGCCGGCTCTGGCTGATTCGATGGCAGCATTTAAGGCCAATAGGTTGGTTTGGTCGGCAATTTTCTTGACAATCTGGACGATTTCAGTGATTTTTTGAGAATTTTCCTGCAAAATCTTAATTTCATCAGTAATCGCATTGGTATTGACTAAAATATTGGTCATGGCTATTTGTTGGTCATCAATTTCTGTTTTCCCTTGGACCGACTTTTCTTGAACTTGATTTGCCGATGATACCCCTGATGTCGCCAGCTTCACCAAATGAGTCGTCTTTTCGGTTAAAGAAGCTACCGAGGCGTTCGTATGCTGAACAAAAGAAGATAAGTTTTCAACAGTTGTTAATACCCGTTCCCGGATTTGTTTCTTCTCTTGTTCTTCCCGCTTCATTCGTTCCATCTCTTCTTGATAAGCTTCCAACACCAGCTGCTGCTCAAGGTTAAGTAGTTTGGATACAACATTGATGGCCTCCATCAGTTCATCTTTGTCTTCAATATTTTGCTGCAATATTTCTGCAAAGGATTGAAACAGACTTTGAAAAGCTGCCATGTACCATTTTGTATGCAGCCCGATCACGAGGTGGATATGAGCAATCCGATTTCGCCGGGTAACAAATTTTCTATCAATGACCCCCGAAAATAGTTCGTAAAGATGCTTTTTCAGCGTTCCTTTCAGGCGATCAACCGTACTATTTTTCCAAATAATCTGCTCTAAAGATTTTTCCTTTTGAATTTGCGTGTAATACTCGCTGACAATCATTTCCATGTGTTGTTCGAAAAATGGCTGAATGACTTTGGCAATGGCTAAATCCCGCTTGCTTAATTGAATGATCATTAATTGATTCGGAAGGTCTTTAAATCCATCTACATCTAGTACAACTTCTTTTTTCACCAGCTCAAGATCTTCGAAAACCTTTGAAGCTTGTTTAGTATGATTCATTGTCGGCATGCCCCCTATGGTATTCTGCCAAATCCCTAATCTTTTTTAAAATAAGATAACAAATTAATATTATCTGACAGAAACGCCCTTATCAAACTGATTTAGTTAATTTCAAAAAATTGTCACTTTTTTGTGTGCAATGATGAAAAAAGCCTTTCTCGCTGTTAAGCAGGGACCCTTCATCATAGCAGGGCTGATCGACATACCTAAGCAAGACAATCATGACTTGTCGTTTACCCAAAAGGCGAAGAGGAAGGTGCCTGACACCATTTGGATTGCCTCTTTTGTATGATTAGGTTTAATAGAGTCGGCCTGACCTCGAACTCATGCGGCTGAAAGTTTCATAGTTCCGGTCGCTTAGAAGCAGTCTAGGTGCCCGAACAGTGGATATAATCAAAGTTTTGGTCAAGTAGAAGCAGTCTAGGTGCCTGAACAGTAGAAATAATCATAGTTTCGGATAAGTAGAGGGCATAATGTGGAATTTTCCCCGGTATTAAAAACCAACAAAATGAAGAGGCTAGATCCCAAAAGCTCATTTTTCAATTTCCTTTTGGGATATATCCTCCGACATAAACTCTTATTTGGCGGCTCTTTTCTAAGCAGGTGCAGGATGGCAAAGATTAGTTCAGTTGTTTTACCTGCTGCTTTAAGATTTTTCCACTGGCGTTCCGCGGCAGTTCCTCGACGAACGAATACAGCCGTGGACACTTATAATCGGCTAAATAGGCGCTGACAAAGGCGCGCAGTTCCGCTTCTGTCACCGTACCTTTAGTAACAACAACCGCTTTGACAGTTTCGCCCCATTCCGGATGAGGGATCCCGACCACACACGATTCAGAGACAGCCTCATGTTTCGCTAATACTTCCTCGATTTCCCGCGGATAAATATTGACCCCGCCGGAAATAATCACATCCTTTTTGCGGTCGACAATGTAGACATAGCCGTCCTCGTCCCTGTAAGCAATATCTCCGGTATACAGCCAGCCGCCCTTGATCGCCGCCGCCGTTTCCTCTGGCTTTTGATAATATTCAAGCATCAAACTGTCGCCCGCTAAAATAATCTCCCCATATTCGTTTGCAGCTGTCTCGCTGTCGTCCGGACGAACCACCTTCAGCTCCATATTGACGGTTGGATACTTGCCGATGCTTCCTGATTTTGTAAGATGTTCATGGGGATACAGGAGTGTGCCGTTCGGACCGGCCTCCGTTAAACCATATACCTGATAAAAATTGTCATTTTTAAAAGCCTTCTTGACCCGCTCGTAGGAAGCCAGTGCCAGCGGGCCGCCACCGTAAGCAAACACACGCATGCTTGATAAGTCGTATTGGTCAATCTCCGGGTCTTGCGAAGAAAGCAAATAGGCAATCGGCGCCGCAAAGGAAAAGGTGGTTTTTTCCTGCTGAATCAGCTGTAAAAATGTCTTGGGTGCAAAATCGCCAATGACATGAGAACAGCCACAGTACAGGCCGCTCATGAAAAAGGTATTGATCGGTGCCGAATGCGACAGCGGCATAAGCGTCAGCATCCTATCTTGATTGGACAAACCAAAATTAACCGAAACAGCAGTGGCAACCGCCAAAATCCGTTCATGATTGAACACGGCCCCTTTGGGAGTGCCGGTTGTTCCGGAGGTAAATAAGATTTCGCAAACATCCCGAGAATCAATCGGCAAATCCAAATTATCCGCAGAAAAACTCGCGGCCAGCGCCGCCGCCTGTTGAATCGAGATAACATGGGGAAGCGGAAGCAGCTCCTTTGTTGCTTGGACATTTGCCTGCAATTCTTCCTCGTAAAAAATGCCGGCCGCATCAACCTCTTTCAGGATCGCCGCTAGTTCCGTGGGCGTCAGCCGGATGTTGAGCGGCATGGGAATCGCCCCAAGCTTCATTAATGAAAAAAAGGCATAAAAATAATGTTCGTTGTTCCGCGACATTACCGCCACCTTATCACCTTGGTGAACACCCTGGGCCTGCAGGAGCCTGGCGAGCTGATTGCAGGTGTTATTCATCTCGGCGTAGGTCAGGCGATTAGAAGCGGTGATAAAGGCCTCTTTTTCCGGGTATTTTCTTGCATTTCTCTCAAGTACTCCATGGACAGTTGTTCCCATTATTCCAACTCCTTTGAATGAAGATATCGTTCCTTATAGGAAAGGATTTCGTCACGTAAAATTTGCAGCTCAGAAATTTGTTCGTTGATTTCGTGCAGCTTGCGGTCCGCATATTCGATGATTCGCTTTTTCTCCTCCACTCCTTCTGGATTCGTTTCGTAAAGATCAATCATTTCTTTGATTTCCTGCAGGCTGAAGCCCAGCTTTTTTCCGCGGAGGATCATTTTCAGCCTTCTCCGTTCCTGGTTCGTATACTTGCGCTGCTTCGTTAAACTTTCACGTGTTTCCGAAGAAAGCATGCCAATCTCTTCATAGTAGCGAATCGTCCTTGAGCTGATATCAAACATCGCTGCCAGCTCGCTAATGGAAAAGAGATGCTCCTCTGACATTTCTATCACTCCTAGTTGACGTTAACGTAGACTTAACCTTATAATAATTCTGAATAGTCAAACTTGTCAATACAAACCAAAGGAGTGATCCCAATTGATTTCTCAAGATACAGCCGTTAGAGGACAAAATGCCTACAGTTTCGACGAATTCGTTGCCAAGCGCGAAGCCCTTGACTGGTATCAGGACGAACCGTTTTTGCAAAAAGTGGTGAAAAAATATACCGGTTCAGCCTATGGGGAGATTCATAAAAAACTATTGGCCTTTTCGCCAACTGTTTCATCCCGTTGGAGCACCTTAGCCGCCCAGGCGGCAAGGCCGGAGGTACGGCCTTATTTACTGCATTATGATGCCTTTAATCACAGGATTGATCGAATTGTTAGACCGGCGGAAACGCTGGAATTAGAAAAGGGCGTTTTTGGCGAAGGTTTGTTCTCCAGTCAGATGCCTGCTTGGGAAGGCTTTGTCAAACGGTTGCTGATTCATCAAATTGGCGAAGGCGGCGTCACCTGCCCGTTAACCTGTACCCATGGACTGATTGCCTTGTTGGAGGAGTTTCCCGATGAAGACCACCCCGAGCTGCAGGAAATCCTACTGCATACGAAGGAAGGGGTAAATGGCGAGTTTGCCATTGGGGCCCAGTTTATGTCGGAGATCCAAGGTGGCTCGGACTTACCGGCAAATGTTTTGGAAGCGGTTCCTGATGGAAAAAACTATCGTCTTTACGGCAATAAGTTTTTCTGTTCCGTAGCCCACGCTGATTATTCCGTTGTCACCGCGAAAATATCCGGGTCCGACAAGGTCTCGACGTTTATCGTACCGTCATGGCTGCCGGGTGATAAAGCAAAGGAAAAGAGAAATAATTATCAAATTAACCGGATTAAGTGGAAAATGGGGACAGCTGAAGTGCCAACGGGGGAAATTCAATATAACGGCGCCTTGGCTTATCCAATCGGACCAAAGGATAAAGGGATTGCCGTTGCCGTTGGGATCGTCCTCACGCTGTCACGGCTCGAAATCGGGATTGCCTGCGCCGGCTTTATGCTGCGGGCCGCACGTGAAGCAAAGCTTTATAGTGATTTCCGGACCGTTTTTGGCAAAAAAATCAAAGACTACCCGCTGGCCGCAAGCAAGTTAAAGCAAATAGAAAATGCCGCGGAGCGGACAACCGCAGGCGCCTTCAAAATATATGACCTGTTTTTACGATTGGAAAAGCCGCTGAATCCCGGTCTAAAATCGGACCGCCCGCTGGAAATGAGAAAGCAGCTGTTTAACCTGAGAGAGCTGATTTTGCTCCAGAAAATTTGTACGACCAAAGAAGGGGTCGAGGTCTTGCGCGAGGCCATCTCGGTGTTTGCCGGTCACGGCGTCATGGAGGAGTTTTCCTCACTGCCAAGGATCTTCCGCGATGTCGTCGTCAACGAACAATGGGAAGGCCCGCGGAATCTACTGTTAACGCAAATTTACCGCGATCTTAGCCGTGTCGCTGATTGGTACCCGCCCGCTGAGTTTGTCAGCAGTGTGCTGGAGGGAGCTTCTCAGGAGACGATTCAAAGCTTCTCTGTGCAGCTTGAGGAGCTGCTGCAACGGCCGGTCCTGGGTGAAGTATCGGATGCATCGATCGAAGCAGCATTGGATTGGGACGCTTTTTGCAGTGCCTTCTTTAAAGCCTATCAGGAAGTCGCATTAGCGGAAGTATAATGGGTAGGGGCGATTCCGTCGCGAACGAAGTTACAGCAGGAACCGCCCCTTATAAGTGGGCCAGAACCATTAGTGCAGGTCCCTATCTATTATGGTAACCGTTTTTGTGTTATACTGTAATCAATAGAGTGTGGAGTTTTAGTAAGATGGAGGAAATCTTAAACCAAATTTTAAGCGAAATGAAAGATTTAAAACAAGATATAGCCGTTTTAAAACAAGATATAACCGTTTTAAAACAGGATATAATCGTTTTAAAAGAAGGTCAAGAACGAATCGAAGCAAAAGTTGATAATCTTTCATCAGAACTGCACATGCATTAGTTCCGATGATGAAATTTCACATCCCCCGATCACTTAATCAAAATAGGGTACGAGAACCGTTGCGATTCTGTACCCTATTTGCTGTATTGCGAACCCATTAGAAAATTCTACAGACCTCTTTTTATGCTAATCTCATCTTAAAATCCTGATAGCCAAATTGGTGGATGATTTCGCAGTTGCCGTCTTTGTCCTGCACAGCGATGGCTGGTAAGGGCATGCCGTTGAAGGTGGTGTTTTTCACCATCGTGTAGATCGCCATATCGGCAAAAACTAAACGGTCGCCGCTCTTTAACGGCGCATCAAACGAGTAATCGCCGATGATATCGCCGGTTAGGCAGGTTTGCCCGCCAAGCCGATAGGTGTACGGCTTCTCGCCCGGTTCACTAGAGCCCAGCAGCGGCGGGCGGTAGGGCATTTCCAAGACATCCGGCATATGGCAGGAGGCTGACGTATCAAGGATGGCAATCTCGACTCCGTTTTGATGGGTATCAAGAACGGTGGTAATCAGATAGCCGGCATTGAGCGCGACCGCTTCGCCCGGCTCAAGATAGACCTCCAAGCCGTATTTCTGCTGCATTCGTTTAATACAGGCTTCCAGTCTAGGAATATCATAATCTTCTCTGGTAATGTGGTGGCCGCCGCCAAAGTTGATCCATTCCATTTGCCCGAGCCACTCACCAAACTTCTCCTCGACTGCATTCAACGTCGTTTCCAAATCGTCAGCGTTTTGCTGACAAAGGGTGTGGAAATGCAGCCCGGAAACACCGTCCAGCAGCTCGGGACGGAAATGCTCTCGCGTTACGCCAAAGCGTGAACCCGGTGAACACGGGTCATAGATAGCATGGCCGATTTGTGTCGAGCATTCCGGATTAATCCTCAAGCCGACTTTTTTCCCGGCTGCCAGCGCCTTATCCTTAAATTTTTCCAGCTGTGAAAAAGAATTAAAGATAATATGGTCGCAAAGCAAGATAATTTCATCGATTTCATCCTCACGATAGGCCGGGGCAAAGATGTGATTTTCTTTGCCCATTTCTTCACGGCCAAGGCGGGCTTCAAATAACCCGCTCGCGGTGGTGCCGTCTAAATACTTGCCGATCAATGGATACAACGTATACAGTGAAAAGGCTTTTTGCGCTAAGACAATCTTACATCCTGTCCGCTTGATGACCCCATTCAGGATTTCCAAGTTTTTTTCCAGAAGCGCTTTATCCACAACATAACAAGGTGTCGGTAATTCGTGAAACTTCATCTTTTAGTCCACAAGCTCTGGGTTGAAGCTTTCCTTCCATGGTAATCCCCACTTGTTTAAAGCGTCCATGAATGGGTCTGGATCAAACTCTTCGACATTGTACACACCTGGTTTATTCCATTTGCCGGTCAGGACCATCATTGCGCCGATCATCGCCGGAACACCGGTGGTATAGGACACCGCTTGGGAACCGACTTCGCGGTAGCACTCTTGGTGGTCACAAACATTGTAGACATAATACGTTTTCTCCTGGCCGTCTTTCTTGCCGCGGAAAATACAGCCGATGTTCGTTTTCCCTTTTGTGCGCGGTCCAAGCGAAGCTGGATCTGGTAACACTGCCTTTAAGAACTGTAGCGGAATAATTTGTTTCCCTTCAAATTCAATCGGTTCAATCGAGGTCATGCCGACATTTTCGAGACATTTCAAGTGGGTTAGATAGCTTTGACCAAAGGTCATGAAGAAACGGATCCGCTTGATGCCAGGAATGTTTTGCGCCAGCGATTCCAGCTCTTCGTGGTACATTAAATACATATCACGATCGCCGATTTCCGGGAAATTGTAGACGCGCTTGATTTCCATCGGCTTCGTTTCCACCCATTCGCCCTTTTCCCAGTAGCGGCCGTTGGCAGAAACCTCGCGGATATTGATTTCCGGGTTGAAGTTGGTAGCAAACGGATAGCCGTGGTCGCCGGCATTACAGTCAAGAATGTCGATATATTCAATTTCATCAAAATAATGTTTCAAGGCATAGGCGGAAAATACGCCGGTTACGCCAGGGTCAAAGCCTGAGCCAAGCAGGGCGGTAATCCCGGCTTCTTCAAAGCGCTGGCGGTAATCCCATTGCCATTTGTATTCAAATTTCGCCGTATCTTCCGGCTCATAGTTCGCTGTATCCATATAGTGGGTTTTCGTTGCCAGGCAGGCATCCATAATGGTTAGGTCTTGGTATGGCAAGGCCAGGTTCATGACGATATCCGGTTTAACCTGATTAATTAAGGCAATCAGCTCATCGACATTGTTGGCATCGACTTGGGCGGTGGTGATTTTGGTTTTACCGCCGTCAAGCTTTTCTTTTAAGGCATCACATTTCGACTTGGTCCGGCTGGCGATACAAATCTCTTCAAATACCTCACTGTTTTGGACACATTTGTGAATCGCGACAGAAGCTACCCCGCCACAGCCGATAATAAGCGCTTTTCCCATTTTTCAATTCCCCCCAATTAATTTTTTTCAACAAAAAAAGCAAGTGCCAGGCGCATAAACGCACAACACTTGCTTTGATATAATCAGCAATATTAAAAAGCAAAAAGATACCCATAGAAAAACCATGTGGATATTTTACCAATAAAGTCACCAGACTTATGGTAGAAAGCTCTTAAATATTCAAACTATATCAAATTAGGATCAGAGTCTATATAGCAAATAATTACTTTTACCACTCTTATTGACCGTTTCACAAGTTGATGTGCTTATGCACTGGTTGTAAAGTAACCAACTTATAAAATTTGAGCTTTTAACTCAATCAATAAGGCAACTAAAGTTGCCAATCGGCATTTGACCCGGCTGTCCGTTGCCTTAACTCCTTTTTCAGAAGTGGTCAAAAATTATCTGCTGGAAAGACTCGAAGATTTGAATATCAGCTTTCCAATTAACGCTATTTCATCGTATCAGCATCCAAAATAAATAGCAAGAGGAAATTTGAAAAAAATCACACGTCCGTATTGGTAATTTCTCCATATTGGTTAGCAATCCTCAAACAAGGTGCTGAGGAAAGAAATTTCTTCGCAAACTGCTCCTTCTCCATTGGTTTGCTAAAATAAAACCCTTGATACGCATCAAACCCTTTGTTGGCTAAAAAAGCAAATTGATGAGCGGTTTCAACGCCGACTGCGATGACCTCGATGTGGAGCTTTTGAATTAATTTCACCATTTCCAAGGCCACATTATGACTGCATTCGCCATTGTTAACAATATCATCAATCATATGATGATCGATTTTGATCACGTTGAACTGGTGTTTCACGACAAAATTTAACGCGGAGTATCCTGTGCCAAAGTGATCGAGGGCAAGAGAGATTCCCAGCTTTTTAATGCCATCCAACGATTTTTTAACCTGCTTCTCCTTATGGGAGAGGACGGCTTCATTGATTTCAAACTCCAGCCATTTGGCCTCCAGACCGGTTTCAGCAAGAATTTTTTTGACGTCTTTAAGAAAATGGCGACACATTAATTGCATCACGGAAATATTGACAGATACTTTCAACGGCGGATACCCTTGGTCCTGCCATGCCTTCATCTGCCTTGAAACGGTTTTTAAAATCCATTCCCCCAGCGGGATAATGAATCCCGATTCTTCGGCAAAATGAATGAATTCCAAATGGGTGATAAATCCCAGTTCGGGATGAGACCAGCGAATATACGCCTCAGCCCCGACCACTTCTTTACCGTCAGGCCCAATTTTCGGCTGATAGACCATAAAGAATTGCTCTTTTTCCAGGGCTTTAGTGAGGTCATTTTTCAGTAAAAATAATTTATAGCTGTCCCGGTCCATCGATTGCTGGTAAATTTGATAATGGTTTTTCCCGCTATGTTTCGCATGGTACATGGCGATATCAGCATGCTTGAGCAAGGTCTTGATATCTTCGCCAGCGTCGGGAAAAATACTAATCCCAATGCTGGAGGAGATATTTAATTCATATTCCCCGACGGTAAAGGGAATACAGAAGGATTGTACGAGCGCCTCAGCCACTCCCAAAAGATAGTTCTTATTGGGGATCGATTGGATGATGATCGAAAACTCGTCCCCGCCAAGGCGGCCGACAAAGGTATTACAATCGACAATACTGCTGAGGCGGTGGCCGACTTCCTTTAGTAAGCCGTCGCCAATTTCATGGCCGAGGGTATCATTAATATTTTTGAAGCCATCCAGGTCCAGGAATACGACGGCCATTTGCGTTTGTTTCATTTTGGCGGACTTTAGCGAATCTCTTAACTGGCTTTCGAAATGCCGACGGTTCGGCAGGCCGGTTAAATAATCATAGTTTGCCAGATGGTCAACGATATCCGAAGCTTCTTTTTGCTTGGTAAAATCTCTCAGGTTAAAGACAATCCCATGAATATAAGGATCGTCGAGATAGTTGTTAAAGGCTACGTCACACCAGCGGATGGATCTGTCTTTATGTTTAAATTTGAGCTGATGGCGAATCGATTGATTAGGATGCTCGGCAAGATGCTGCAGGATGTTTTTTCCCAGGCTGGCATCTTCAGAATGTAAATAATCGACGAAGTTTTTGCCGATGGTATCAAACGTGGAAAAGCCAAGGACACGTTCAAATGCCGGGTTGAGATAACTAATGCTGCCATCCTTGTCGATGATCCCGACAATATCGTACGAGTTTTTCGTTAACGCGCTTAATTGCTTATCCTTTTGGGCCAAGCGAAATTCCATTTCTTTTTTTTCCGTGATATCTTCTTTTAGCGCAAGAAATTGAAAGGGCTTTCCGATTTGGTCGAGCAGCGGAGTGATGATTAACCGAACCCAGATAATTTTTCCATCTTTTCTTCTGTTTTTGATGTCGCCGCGCCAAATCTTCCCCGCCTGAATCGTCTCCCACATCTCTTGGAAAAATTCCTTTGAATGATAGCCGGCGTTAAATATTTTTGTCGACTTTCCGAGCAATTCCTCAGGTGTATAGAGGGTCAGATCAAAAATATTCTGATTGCCGTACAAAATATTGCCATCGAGGTCTGTCAGGACAACGTTCATGGCCTGATCAACCGCATACACCGTTTTTTCGTTAATCAGGATTTTCTCGGGGTCATGGTCAGGAATGTGGTTCCACCTATTCCCGGTACAGTCCATTTCAGGATGCCCAACATCGGAATGGATGGCATTTGTCTGTTCTTCCTTGTGATCACCAATTGGATCGTTGTGGTCCATTGCTTGACGCCTCCATTAGCATACTGGTCTATTATAAGTATACAATAGTGTCAAGATAGGAAATTTACTAGATTATAGAAAAATTGTGACAAATTCGGGAACCGAAGCAACAGAGACTCCACTAATCTACCAGTTGGTAATATATCCAAGATAGAGTATTTCCCCATCGGTTGTGATATAATTCGACATAGATTCGTATTTTACTCGTTAGCGGGAGTTGGAGAAATGATTAACGGTTTAAAACAGCTGTTTAATGAAAGTACATATGATATCAGAAAGTTAAATAAATTAGTCGCTTTGGTCAATCAACAGGAAGCGAAGTACGAAGCATACAGTGATGAAGAGCTGCGCGGCATGACGGCGATTTTTAAAGAAAAGCTCGAGCAGGGAGCGAAATTGGATGATATTAAAGTAGAGGCGTTTGCCGTTGTCCGGGAAGCGGCCAAACGGGTGTTGGGACTGCGGCACTATGATGTCCAATTAATCGGCGGCTTTGTCCTGGCCGAGGGCTCGATCGCACAAATGAATACCGGCGAAGGAAAAACATTAGTGGCCACACTGCCCAGCTATCTTTACGCCTTAGAGGGCAAGGGTGTTCATATCATCACCGCCAATGAATACTTAGCGCGGCGAGACAAGGAAATGATGGGCCAAGTCCATGAATTCCTTGGCTTAACCGTCGGCTTGAATATCTCGCAAATCGAACCAGAGGAAAAACGGCAGGCGTATCAAGCAGATATTACATACGGAACGGGAACGGAATTTGGCTTTGATTATCTGCGCGATAATATGGTCATGGACATCGACGACAAAGTGCAAAGAGGGCTGCATTATGCGATTGTCGACGAAATTGACAGCATCCTCATCGATGAAGCAAGAACCCCGCTGATCATTGCCAATAAATCTTCCGAAGGGGCCGAGCTTTATAAAATTGTCGCATCGATCATGCGGGAATTCCAAAAAGATATTGATTATAAGGTGACAGAGCAGAAGGAAGCGTATTTAACCGACGAAGGTGCCTCCAAGATCGAAGCTGCCTTTGGCATTGCCAACCTCTATGAAGCTGAGCATCAAGTACTCGTTCAGGCGGTCACCCAAGCGTTACGGGCCCATGCGGTGATGAAGCGCGATGTCGATTATATTGTCAAAGACGGAAAAATTGAACTGATCGATCCGTATACCGGCCGGGTGATGGAAGGCCGCTCCTTCAGCGAAGGTCTCCATCAAGCCATTGAAGCCAAGGAACAAATTGAAATCACCCCGGAAAACGAAACGTTTGCGACGATTACTGTGCAGAACTACTTTATTATGTACAAAACATTATCGGGGATGACCGGCAGCGCGATGCCGTCGAAGAAGGAATTCAACGAAACGTATAACCTGAAAGTCGTCGAAATCCCGACCAATAAACCGGTACAGCGCATCGATCTTCCGGACTTACTGTTCACCAATTATGACGCCAAGGCGAAAAAAATTGTCGCTGAAGTGAAAAAAATGAACGATATCGGGCGCCCGGTATTAATTGGAACAACGTCGATCGAACAATCAGAAAGACTGTCGAAGTATTTAAAGAAGGCCAACATCGTGCACGAAATTTTAAATGCGAAAACCGAAGAGGACGAAGCCCGGCTGATTGCCACCGCCGGGCAACGGGGCCATGTGATGATTGCCACCAATATGGCCGGGCGCGGAACCGACATCCTGCTCGGGGAAGGCGTGGCCGAATTGGGCGGCCTCCATATCATCGGGACGGAACGGCATGACAGCAATCGCATCGATATGCAGCTGAGAGGCCGGGCCGGGCGCCAGGGGGACCCTGGTTCTTCCCAATTCATTATTTCGTTAGAGGATGACTTGTTCCTGCACTACGATGACGAGCAGCTGAAACGCTACCGGAAGAAGCTGACCGCCGATCCGGACGGGCTGGTACTCGCCCCCGATCCAATCAGTTTTGCCAAGAAAGTGCAGGAAACGGTGGATAGCCGCCACTATTCGGCGCGCAGCCATTTATTGAAGCTGGAAACCGTCATCGACCGCCAAAGTAAAGTGATTTACCAAATGCGCGATATCCTGCTGGAAAAAGAACCGCAGGAAATGGCTGAAGAAGCGTTGAAATATATGCAAGACTACTGGCAGCAAGTGGTCGAGAATTATTTTTCCAGCGGCAGCCTGCAAAACCCGGAGGCCTTGATGGAAGAGCTGTCGGAAATGTTCGGTGACTTAGATTGGGATGTGGAAGAGCTGGAGGATCTCGATAAAAAGGCTATCGAAAATCGGGTAGAAGCGGAAATTGCCCGTTTCGCTGCCTCGATCGAGCCTTTCAAAGCGGATCTGGAATTAGGCGAACAGTTAAAGCAGTTCATGCTGTTTGAAATGGACACCAACTGGGTGAAGCATTTGGATTACATGAATCAGATAAAAGAAGGAATCGGCTTACAAGGCTATGGCCAGGAGGACCCTTACCGCAAATTTGAGGTGGCAGGGTATGAGGCCTTTAAATACCTGCTATTCACGATTCAAGGCGAAACGAGCCGGCATTTAGTCAGCTTGATCGAGGACCGGCTTACCACCGGGGAAAATGAAGATACTAGTGGGTTTGACGTAGAAGAAGAAATCGGCGAGTTGAACGGAGAGCTCGAGGAATTGGAGAGGGTGGAGTAAATGGCATTATTCGAAAAAAAAGAAACCGACGCTGCGGCTAAGCAAAATACAAGTGCACAAATAGAAGAGACTGAGGCAGCAGACACAGTGGAAACAACGCTGCATTTCCCGGAGCAGTGGGACATCCCCGCGAAAGAACGCTATGTGTATCAATTTCACCATAGCAGGCTGCCTAAATTAAAAGCCAATCAGCTGTCGATCAGCGGCTATAAATTCGTCGAGGAGGACGGGAATATTGAAGTCGAAGCGTTTATTCGCAGCACCGTGGACCGGCCGGTGCAAATTGAAGCGGTAGATTTAATCTTATTCGATGAAACCGGACAGCCGGCAGCACGAAAACACGATGACTGGGACGAATTAGGGGAGCTGCCGCCATTCTCCTGCATCCCCTGGCGATTTACTTTTACAAAGGAAGACCGGCTCTCTGATGCGGCGGTAAATGACAAGTGGCAAGTCCTGTTCGAGCTGAAACAAAAGGCGGAGGAAACGCTCGATCTTGACCCGGCTTGGGAGGAACGATTGACCCCAGAGAAAAAGGCTCACTTCGAAAACCTGCTGACCAAGCTGCCTAAGTTAAGACCGAAAGAAGTCAATATTACCGGAGTAGAACTGACCTTCCTCGAGAATCAATCGCTTGAGGTCATTGTCCTGATTCGCAACGGCACCGAGCAGGAAGTGCAAATCAGCCAGCTGCCGTTAATAGTGGAGGATGCTACTGGTGAAATCGTCTGCCAAGGGCAATTTACACTCCCGCCGTTAAAAGTAAAACCAAAAGGGGCGAAACCGTGGGCCTTCGTCTACCCGGCAGAGTTGATTGGAAAACCGGATGCGGATTTCAGTAAGTGGAAAATACTCGTCAAACAAAATAAATAAGAAGCTAAAAAAATCGTTGATCAGGGATCAACGATTTTTTTTACACCATCGGCGTGCTGTTTGGCTGATTTTCTTTATACATAATGGTGCTTTGTTAAAAGCACGTATTTGTTCAGAAGATGAACAAGCGACACGGGCTGATCAGAATTGGAGAACATTCTGATTAGCTATGTAAAGTCGGGCCAATTCTGTTGATAAAGATCGCCTTCGATTTTCTCTAATGTACGATAGCGAAAAGGAATCAGTTCTTCATCCTTTTTCTTAATAAAACTTCTGGCCATTTCGAACGGGATTAAGTTATACGTCTCTTCACCTTCTGAAATCAAGTAGGAGCCGATGACATTTCCTCCGTTTTTCATATTGAGTGATAAGAACGCCGGGTAATAGGTCTCATCAGCCGCCATTAAAACAGCCTTAGCAGTGATTGTGCCGTCCTCCTCGACCTCAACGGCATCATTGCTGATGTTTTCCAATGTCTTAACAGCCCAACCGGGTCGTTTATAACCGCCAATGATCTTCGGAGGATTAGCGTTCAAGGCATCAAGAATGTCATTCGGATTGTTTGAGTTGTTCATTCAGCCATAAACCTCCATTTACTATACGCTGGGAAAGTGTTACAATTTCCCCTTTATTCTCCGCACAATTAGATTATCATATTCACTTTTTTAGTACAAACAATTTCAAGTTTCTTCAAATACGACAAAGAAAGCAAAAACACATAATTGAAAAATTTTACGCTCCAATTTGTGTACCTCACCGATAAACCATTGATATAACAGCCTTTTATTTAGCCAAAAAAAATTAAAAACTCTAATTTTTACAATTTTGTAACATATTAAACTAGAAAAGGGTGGACTTTTTGGGAAAATTGTAGTTATAATGGTATGTATTACCACAGTAATTTCAGCCCAAAATATACTAAAAAGGCTGGATTTTACTAGTGTTTTGTATTATTATAGTTTCAGAGGTTAGACTTGGCAATTGGCCCAAGTTTCTCTATCTAGTGAAGAATTTTCATTAGACTAACCTTGTTAAGTTTATTAGGCGTTGGTTGTATTGGACAGACCGATACTTCTAATGAACTAATTTTTATAAGAAGAAGGGAGAAAAAAAGGTAATGAAAAAGAAAGCTATTAAAATTGCAACAGCTTCTGTCGTTGCAGCGTCTTCATTTGCGGCTGTAGCACCTTTCTCAACTGAAGCCGCATCAAGCGTGCCGTCGACTGTTGCAAAAGCTGTAAAATCAATGAAAGCTGCCAAGACTGCTTACAAGTCACTAGGTGATAAAGGTAAAGTAGCATCTGTAGCTTCTGTTCAAAAAGCAGTAAACCAAGCTAAAGCTGACTACAGCAAGGCTAAAGCAGCCCTTGCCAAGTACAAAGGAAAAGATAAATCAAAATTAAACAAGCAGTTAATGGCTGCAATGAAAGACTATCACAACGCTACGGACTACATAAAAGCAGTTAATTATGCTTCTGGTCTTAAAAAGCAAGCTGATTCATTTGCTGCTGCTGCAAAAGCTGGCAAATCAATCAACGCTAGCGACTATGCTAAATTCAAAGCTGAATTAGCAAAAGCTACGAAAAAAGTAATGGATCAAATCGTAGGTCTAGCGGACAAAGCTGTTGTCAAAGCCTACATCACTCCAGCATTAGCAGCTCAAAAAACAGTTGATAGCTACTTAGCAACAGCTAAATCTGTTGACGAAGTAAAAGCTATTGAAGTTAACGAAGGCACAAAATTAGAAGATGTAAATCTTCCAAAAGTAGTAACTGTTACGCTTAACAGCGGCAAGAAAGTTGAAAAAGAAGTTAAGTGGGACACTAAAGATTTAGAAGCTAACCTTAACAAACCAGGCGAATACACTGTAAAAGGTGAAGTAACTGGTACTAAACTGGAAGCTTCTGTAAAAGTAACTGTTAAAGCGGTTGCTCCTGCGGTTGAAAATGTAAGTGCGATTAACGCTAAAAAAATCGAAGTTAAATTTAACAAGGAAGTTAACAAAACTACAGCTGAAACCCCTACAACTTACAATTTTGTAGGTTTAACAGCTGGTACTACTTGGACACCAGTTTTACAAGCTGATGGAAAAACAGTTGTACTAACTTTAAATAACGCTATTGCTAACGATACAACTTTCGTTGCTATCGTTAACGAAGTAGAAACAAAAGCTGATTCTACTAAGAAAACAGAGAAATTCACTAAAACTATTACTTTCAGTGATACAACTAAGCCAACATTTACTGGCGTAACTTATCCAGAAGCTGGAACTGCTGTTCTTAACTTCTCAGAAGATTTAAGCACAAAGGGTACTGTTGCAGTTTATGATGGGAATACAGACGTAACTGGCTCTTTAACAATTACTCATAATGCTAACTCAAACCAAGTTTCTATCGCTGGTTTAACTACTGATAAAGAATACCGAGTAGTAGTTGTAGGTGCAAAAGACCAATCATCAAACTTAATTCCTTCTCCAGTAGAAGTTTTTGTTAAATCTACTGTTAGTGAACAAATAAAACCTGTAATTGAATCAGTAACTACTGTGGATTTAGATACAATTAAAGTTAAATTCAGTGAAAAATTAAAAACAATTGGTACTGGTGTTTATGCAAACCTTTCAATTGACAATACGCCAGTTGCTGGTACAACTCAAACATTTGATTCTGAAACAAATACTTTAACAATTACTAAAGCTGGATTAACAACTGCAGGAGTTCATTCAGTATCAATCAGTGGTTATAAAGATTTATCAAATAACGCTGGAGATACTTTAACAAAAGCAGTTTCATTTGCAGCTAGTGCCCCAGTATTAGAAAAAACTGAAGTTGTTTCAGATGCTACAGACACATATGTTGTACTAACATTTAACGAAGCTCCAAACCTTGCAGCAGTTCAAGGTGTAGATATTACTGGAACGTACACTACTCCTGAAAATATTTTAAAAACTTTTGCTACTGCAGATTTAACAGAAGCAACTGATATTTCCGTATCAGGAAAGACTATGAAGATTAAAGTAACTGGAAAAGCTGCTGGTAACTATAAATTAACTATCCCTGCTGCAGGTATTTCTGATGGAACTACAGCTAGAACTGAGAATTTAGATATCACATTTACATTAACAAGCTCTTCTGACACTACAAAACCAACTGTTAGCAACGTATATATTCCTGGTGAAAATGCTACTGCAGTTGGTGGTCCAGCTACAGTTGAAAGAAATACTGTATATGTGAAATATTCTAAATCAATGAATTCAACTGCAGTTAATCCAGATAACTATACTATTGACGGTCAAAAAGTATTTGATTCAGCAGTATTCTTTGGAGACAAAACTTTAGTAAAACTTACTCTTAAAGAGGGAGTTCTTGCTCTTAGCGGAGACCGTTCATTCCAAATTTCAACTGCTGTAACTGGAGAAAATGGTGTTGCAATTAATACTTATAGCTCAACTGAGCCACTTGTAGAAAATGTAAAACCAGTTCTAAGTTCTGGGGTTGTAATTGACGGAACGACAGTTGAACTAACATTCACTGAAGCTGTGGCGGATGCTAACTTATTAGCTACAGGTGCAGGTAATGACTTTGAAGTATATATTGATGGTGCTAAGAGCACTGTTGCTAATGTTGTTACAGGAGCTACAGCAAATGACAACAAACTTCAATTACAATTAAGCTCAGCTATTACTGCTCAACAATTAGCAAGCAGCACTATCACAGTGAAAGTATTAGATACTACTGATGGTGCAGATGCTAACGGTAACCCTCTAACAAAAGGTACAGTAATTACTGTTGCTAAGTAATAAGAGTAGGTGCCTGTTACATCTCGAAATATTTCAAAAAGCTCTGCGGAGAGAAATCTCTGCGGGGCTTTTCTTTTTAGATATAGTAACCGAATCAAATAGAAAAATAAGGATATATTATTATAGGTTCTATGTCAATTGTTGGGGTGCACTTGATGTGAAGTGCACCTCTTTTATATGTATGAAAGTTAAATAAGTGAGCATAATACCTTATTTCTAAGTCGTTGAAAGTTGCGAATACCATAAGACATTCGTTTAATGACTTTAATTTTATTGTTAATCCCTTCTAAATAACCGTTAGTGTAGGGATAAATAAACGAATTGATGATTTCTTTCTCCCAGCTTTTAAAGGTTCGTTTCATGTACTGATATTCGTCCAGTCCTGATTCGTCAATCGCTTGATACAGTTGTTCTAAGTTCAACCTTACATTGCGTTCATTGCTTTGTGTCATCCATTTTTTAAAGACTTCTTTCACTTGGTATGCTTTCTTTAAATCGGGGGACAACTCTAAATAATATTGCAGGAGCTCCTGTTCTCTTGTGGTTAACTTCTCTTTCGGTTTATGTAAGAGAAAACGTAACTTTTTCATCGATTTTCGATCTTTGTCTTGGAACGACTTTTGTACTCTCTTTCGTACTCGTTCAAGTGCCCAGAAGTTATGATGAGCATAATGGAATTTGTCCACGATGATAATTGGATTTTCAAGGGAAAGGTGCCTGTCACTCCTCGAAAAATCTTGTTTCACAGGAATGTTTCACAGAGGGGATTGGTAGGGTTTTTAAAATGATTAAGGAAGGCCCTGTGGAGAGGAAATGAACTGCCCCCTGTCATGTAGACAGTGGAAATAATAGGGGAAAGGTGCCTGTCACGCCCCGAAGTTTGTCGAGATTTGTAGAAATTGAGACAAGTAGATTGGAAGGAAAGCTCTGTGGAGAGAAATCTCTGTGGGGCTTTTCTTTTTGCCCAAATCTGTATCAAGCTTAATTTCAAATATATATTATGATTTTGAACTTACAGTCATAAAGCCTCAATTCCTTTCGGGGAATTGGGGCTATTTTTGTTTAGGAGGGAAAAGGATGAGCAAGTATCAAACCATCAGCCACCAACAGCTAGAATTGCTAGAAAGAGAGGTGTCTGCCAAACAGCCAGCGAAGCGCGTCAACATTGTAAGCCTGAAGCTCGTTCGTGAGTCTAGCGTGCTGTACAAGGAGCGGCAAATCAAATCCCCGGAAGATGCGTACAAGCTGCTGAATCCGTTTCTTGTGGAAGCAGACCGTGAGAAGTTTGTCGTTGTCTGCCTTGACACGAAAAACCAGCCGACTGCCATCAATGTCTGCCATGTAGGGAGCTTGAACGCTAGTATCGTTCATCCGAGGGAGGTGATGAAGGCTGCCATTCTCTCAAACTCGGCTTCTATCATCGTAGCCCATAATCATCCCAGCGGTCATTGCGAGCCGTCGAGGGAAGATATTGAAGTAACCAAGCGGTTAGTAGAGGCTGGAAGAATTGTTGGTATTGATGTGCTAGATCATTTGATTGTTTGCACTGACAGATATTTGTCTCTAAAAGAAAAAGGATATATTTGAGAGGAGACGAGATGATGTTACACATGAATTGGTTTGTAAGGACAATGAAAAGAATATTCAACGTAGCAGTCAATATTGACGAGGTGGGCTATGAAGCGTATGAATTCTATCACGAAGAGCTGGATAACTATCTTGTGCCTGAAGAGCATCTGGAAAAACTCCCGAATCCGCTGCTTTTTGAGACTCTAAGCTATGTTGATGAAAAACGAAATGAGTGGATAGCGGGTTTTGTAAGAAATGAGGAAACGAAGGAGAAATTGTACGAAGTGTGGATAAAGAATGGGGAGTCAATCGCTTACGAAATATATGTCTAAGATTGGCGGATTTTCGTCCTGGAATATTAAGGATAGACCAAATGAAAGGGGAAGGGAAAATGGCAAAATATCACCGCATTATCATTGACGGGGTGCCGTACTATCGGGAATACAGCTACGGGCTGGATGGCTACGGCGAGATGCTTAGCGAAGATGAGCTTGTTCAAATGTTGTTGGAGGAGGTGATAGACGAAGAGATTGAGATTAACGAAAGGGAAATCGAAGCCGCTCTGCGCCGGATTGCAGACCGTGACGACCGGAACCTATTGCAGAGCTATATCCGCTACTTGGAGCGAATCAGCCGGGAATGAGACCAACTCACGACATTTCTTTTCAAAAACTCACGACAAAACTAAAAGGATTCCAACCATACATGGCAGATTCGATGAACGACAAGGAACCGCCATGCTTCCAATGCCAAAAAACTCCCGACATTATTATATTACTGTCGTGAGTTGGAAGGAGAAAAAACAAAAAATGAAAATAGAAAATGTGTAAAGGGCTATTGGTGTATAACAACTACATCAATAGCCTTTTTCTGTGCTTGGAGGTGAATGTCGCTTGTATATAGAGGAGTTTTCAAACTGGCTTTTTGAGGAGGGCAAAGCAGACAAAACAATCGAGTCGTATGTGAACGATGTCAAAGGATTTCAATCCTATCTGGAGGAGAAGCACAAGGATATACCAGTTCTTTCTCGCTTCTCTTTTGTGAGGTATAAGGAACACCTGATAAAAGAGGGCTATGCCGTTTCAACCATCAACAAGAAGGTTAACAGCCTAAAGGTTTACAACGATTTTCTAAAAACCAAAGGAATAGTAAGCGAATCATTCATCCAATTGAAGAGGGATAGAATCAAAATAGCAGCTGGAAGTGAGGATGTTGTAGATATACTTTCAGAGGAGCAGGTGGAGAAGTTGCTCTTCTACGTTGAGGACAGACGGAAAGTGAGCATAAGGAACAAGCTGATAGTCTATCTCTTGTTGTATACAGGTGTGAGGGTCAGTGAACTGGTAGGAATTCGGATTGTAGACATCGACTTCTTGACGAGCCAACTCATAGTGGCAAACGGAAAAGGCGGAAAGAGGCGCGAAATCGGGCTCCGGCAGGATGTCCTCCATTTAATAAGGGAGTACATGAAGGACGAGCGTTCCGAGTCCGTTTTCCACCATAGCGACTATCTCTTGGTCAGTCAGAGGTCAGAAAAAATGCATCGGGATGCGGTTAGAGATTGGCTGGCGAAAGTTTCGGAAGAGGTTGGGTTCAAGTTGCATCCTCACAAATTTCGTAGGAGCTTTGCATCTAGGTTGCTGAAAAGAGGGGTAGACCTGACAACTGTTAGCAAGATTTGCGGGCATAGTTCGGTTCAAGTTACAGCTCGCTATTATATTCAAACCACACGACAAGAGAAAATGGATGCCGTCCAGCTGCTATAGAAGTGAATAGAAAGGAGAGGAGCACATGAAGAATTGGAATGTGGTAGTTGAAATACTAAAAATTGTCCTCGAAGAAATGAGCAGAAAGAGGAAGTACTAAGCCTTTTCAAAAAACAACATCTAGGTAGCTTGCGCTGCCTTTTTTTTATAGTCCTTTTGCAGTCGGAACTTCAGGATAAAATTTTCACAATAAAAAAATTCACATTTTCGACACAATTTTATAATTTTACTATGAAATCTTAACTTTCCGGCTGGAAGGCTTAGTCGCTAAGCAAAAATAACTGAATAAACCGATTCGATAGGTGAGCAATGCTTTCTGCCTGAAATTCCTCTTTTTTATGAATAAATAATGCATAAATATTCATTAAATCACCTTGACATCGTTGATTTTAAGCGTGAATATTGGGTTCTGTTTTGAATTATTATTGCGATTGTTGAATATTTTGTGGCATACTTCTCCTGCAAACATAAATCAATACTTTGAAGGAGAGGGACAAAATGAAAATAAGAGGGAAAAAGGTTTCACTAATGTATCCTCCTTGTAGAAAGTTCATAAAAGCAAAGATTTTTACCATTTGGGAAAGTGAGGGCGTGCATTTCTTTGACGATAGGATATCGGTCCTGTTCTGTACAGAAAACTATGCAGCAATCCAGCATAATTTTCCGTTGTATTCAAGTGATGATATAGACTTTGCAAAACTCGTGGATTGTACGCTAGGAAGAAGCGAACAGGAAACTGATATTCGACTAAGTGACCTAGTGGGGCTTGAGTGCGGAATCAAAGTAGAGAGCGTGCTTCGTAACGGTAAACTGACTGTAGAGGTTGTGGATATTTGCTCTTTAAGTGAGCTGGCGGAAAAGCAAGCAGTTCAAATAGCAAAATAGCAATCCACGACACTATTGTGGGGGAAGTATTTCTTCTTTCCCCCTTACTAACTATGAAGAGAAGGAGCTATTTACATGAACCCAAATACACCAACAACTAAATCACTTGTCATTGAAACAAGCCGCCTTCAAGAGGGGAAATCCTATCAGATACAAAACTTTGTTCTGAACAGTAAAGGGCTGTTTCTGAATGAACTCGATAAGGAAACGAACGAGGTTACAGCCCATAAGATTAGTGAACCCATGTATATCAAAGAAACCGTACAAAATCGTGATACGAAAGACGTCCATGCTACCCTATGCTACCGCTACAAAGGGAAGTTTCATGAAATTCCTATACGGTTGGAGCAACTCATTCCAAATGAGCTCATTAAGCTTTCTGGAAAAGGGGTGGATGTTTCACACCAGTACAGTAAGCTAGTTGCTATCTTTCTCCAAGAACAACAGAAGCTGGCTCCTCACAGAGAGATATATCGAGAAGTCGGTTGGCATGAGGAAGAGGATGGGGTCATGACATTTCGACATCATTATGAGTTTCCTCATCAACCTAATATCTTAGCTTGCAACGATAGTAAGGAAGGTTCCTATAACCTAGAGCCAAAAGGGGCACTGGAAGTATGGAAAGGCATGGTATATGCAGAAGTTCTTCCACATCTCCCGCTCCAAACGTTGCTATGTATCGGGTTTTCAGCTCCCTTGGTAGGGTATCTCTCAAAAAAATTCGATGATGTAGATACATTGCTGATTCACCTAGCCGGTGACAGTACCAAAGGGAAAACAACGGGTGCACTACTGGCTACTTCTATATTCGGTCTGCCATCTAATAAGAAAAAGGGATTGATGAAATCTTGGAATGGAACAAAGAATGCTATCCCCAATATGTTGGGTGGCAACTACGGCATACCAGTTGTGTTGGACGAATTGTCCATGAGCGATGCTAAATCGCTTACCAGCGAATTCTATGTGATGGTCAATGGGCTGGAAAAATACCGATTGAATGATGAAATGAAGCAGCGGAAGCAAGCTTCTTGGGCAACTACAATCATCTCCACAGGTGAACAGTCCATCTTTGAGCGAACAAATCAAAATGTTGGGTTGACGGTTCGGGCGTTTGAGTTTTCGAACATTAGTTGGACGACTTCTGCTGAAAATGCGGATGCCATACGTGATGTGATTCAAGAGAATTACGGTCATGCAGGACAGGCTTTCATACAGTTCTTGTTTGAACAAGGATTGCCTATCATGGAGGAAGTGTGGCAATACTGGCAAGAGCGTTGTATTACTGCTTTGCCTGATAGTCCGTTCCGGACAAGAATTGCCAAGAAATATGCCATCATCCTTGCTGCTGGTGATATTGCCAATGAAGCACTCGGACTGATGCTTGACCTAGAAAGTATCCTTTCCTTCCTTGTTGAGGAAGAGAAGGAGCGAATGATGGCGAGAGATATTGGCGCAAAAGCACTCAACTTTGTCACTCAGCTGTTCATCCAGCATCAAATCAACTTTCGCAGGGATGGAAGCTACAGCAATCCTATCAACTGCTGGGGAAAAATGTTCAGACATCCGGAATATGTGGAAGTTGCTTTTCTAAAGCACATTCTAGAACAACAATTGAGGCAGGGTGGTTTCGATGACCCTAAAGTAGTCGTTCGTGACTGGAAAGAGAAAGGCTGGTTGGTGACAGAGGGTGATAGAGCAACCAAGCGTACAAAAATATTTGAGGACTCGGAACAGGAAGAGCGCAGAAAGATACTGGGTACAGAAAAAGTGCCGAAAAAGCTCCAAGACACAACCTACAACATCAAACTACCGTTGGAAACTCTCAAGGGTTTGATACAGCAACAAGAACATCCGATAAACGCTGACCAAGAGGCAAGGAACTATTTTGGATTCTAGCAAACTAGGCAAAGGATAGCTCCTTTGCCTTTCCAATAAAAAAAAAGGGGAGAATAAACTATGAATCAAGTAGAGATTACAAGCCTATTGTTGAACCAAGCCATTTCGGTATTTGAAGAATGGCTTTCGATGAGGGGAATGAGTGGAGAAACGATGAGAGGCTACCTTGTCGACATCAACCAATTCAACCGCTGGATGACTTCAAAGTCCAACAGCCCCGTATTGGTGGATGCCATCACCGTGCGGCATGTAGAGGAGTTTGTCAGCTATCTAGCCAATGAACGAGGCTGCAAACCGAGAACGGTGAACCGCAAAATCAACGCTCTATCAACGTTTTTCCAATGCATGAAGAAAAAGCGGATACTCTCCGAAAATCCACTGGAAGACTTCGAGCGTGTCAAAGTGCCGGATTCGGAGCGCATCTATCTCAACCGGGAAGAGGTGGAAGCCATCATTCAGGCGATTGACCATCCTGTCCTGCACTATTTTGCGATGACGATGGCGTACACGGGGCTCCGAGTCAACGAATGCATCAACCTCACGCTGCATGACGTCAACCTAGAAGACGGATATATCCAAGTCATCAACGGAAAGGGAGGGAAGAACCGAACCGTGCCGATGAGTGATAGGCTGAAATCACAACTGCAAACCTACTTGAAGTTTCATCGACCAAAGACGGATTCTCTCTTCTTCTTCGCTCTCAAAAAGACAGGAACCGTCAGCGACCAGTACGTCAACCGCATTCTGAAAGAGGCGTGCAAAAAGGCGGGAATCACGAAGCACGTCACCAGCCACATTCTCCGCCATTCCTTCGCCAGCTATCTGGTCAAAAAGGACACGCACGTGGCGGTCATTCAGCGCCTGCTGGGACATGCCAGCGTCAAAACCACGTCTGTCTATTTGCACGTTCATCCAAATAACCTCAAAGAAGCCGTCAACCAAATTGATTTCTAAGGAGGAATGGACAGATGACAGCGATTGACCCATCTGTATATGATGACCCGAAAATCAGCCAGACCCTTGCCATGTTGGCAGAAGGAAAGACAAAAGAGGAGATAGTAAGGCATTTCGGCAACAAGAACTGGTCAACCATCGACATGTATTTCAGACGGAGAGGGTTCCGCTGGAAAGGCAAAACGTTTGAGCCGCCAGGAGAAGGAGGGACGGATGCAGTGGAGGAGGCCCGTTTCGTCCAGACAAAGGCGGCGCAGATAGTCAGGCAGTTGGAGCAAAAATATGCGGACATCCGGCAGGTCGCCATCAAAAACGGCTTTTCCACCATCGAAGAGATGGGAGAATACATGAAGTCGCAAGGGTATGTGTGGAACAGCGACATCAACAACTACGAGTACGATGAAAACATGGCGAAAAAACAGCGAGTGCAAGCCAGACATACGCAAGGCAAAGCATCCGGGAAGGTGGAGGAGCTGCCAGACGAGTATCGGGACTTGTTGGCGTATTTGCTGGACAGGAAGGAGCGATTGTACGAGCTACTAGAGCCGCAGAACAGCGGCACGCTCCCACGCTACAAGTTCAAAGGAGCCAAAGCCAACAAGACGCTAGGGCTTCCGACTTCCTTGCAGACCCTGCTGAATGATTTCAGCAAGGAGTTCAACGTCACACAGAGGGACATCATCGAGGTAGCTTTGGCGGAGTTTTTCAAAAAGTACGGATACGAAGAGCAGTTGAACAGTGTACTGCAAGTCTAGCGGGGAATGGGAAAACCAACCCCGCTTTTTTTGTTGTCCGCTCCTTGAGTTCCCGGCCAACCCGTTGTCCCGGTGAGAAAATGGAGTATTTGAAAGATTGATAGAAAAGTAGGTAACTTGTGAGGAGATAGGGTGTTAACCGTATTAGGGCGTTTGGTGTTCTATTTTTTTGTTGGTTCTTGTTCTATTTTCTGGAGTTTGTGACGAGTTTCTACATATTATATATAGTTTTTTATTTTACAAGGTACGTTTTTTTCTCTTTTTTTTCTATCGGGTTTTACGGGGTTTTCGGGATTCTGATTATTCGTCTCGATTTTTTCATTTTGAAGGTTCCGGTCTCTTACGGTTTTGTCGGGACTTTTCTTTTTTTCCTATTCCAGCTTTCACTCATCTTTTCCTAAGCTCTTCCACAAACTACTCTTTTTTCACTCGTTTTTTACTAAGCTACCAACTGAAGAAATCGCCCAATCCCTTGTGTCCGTTGGGTTTGAGGGGCACTCAAAAAAGCCAAAATTCCAGGTTAGGTTTGTGCGATTAACTCTAAAACTTTAGAAGTTAAATTTAACAAAGCTGTAGATACAACTAAAGCAACTCTTGAAGTAGTTAAATCTACAATCAAACAAAACGTTTCTAAAACTACATGGGCTTCAGATGGTAAATCTGTAGCACTTGAACTTTCTACTAAACTTACTAAGGGTGATTACACAGTAAATGTTAAAGGTCTTACTGACGAAACTTTAACTAAAACTGTTTCTGTAGAAGATGAAAGAGTAGAGTCTATTCAAATCTTGTCTACTGATGCAGTTGTAGATAATACTGCTAGTCCTAAAACAGCAACTGTTTCTTACCAAGTAAAAAACCAATATGGTGAAGACATTACAAAAGCGACAACTTTACAAACTAATGGTTCATCGATAGTAGCTTCAAACGGTGTTGTTACACTTACTTTAGCATCAGGCGCTAAAGTTGGAGATAAACTTCCAATCACTCTTATTGATGTTGCTAGTGCAAAATCAGCTACTCAAGTAGTTACTTTATCTGCGGCATCTACAGTTGCTGACGTAGCAATTTCAGGCATTTACAATAAAGATGGAAAAAACCTAAATGAAGATACTGTTCTAGGAACAGATGAATTCTATCTATTAGTAGACGTAAAAGACCAATATGGTAACGCAATTACTGATAAAGATGTTGCTGCAGCTGGTTTAGTTAAGTATGAAGCAAATCCTACTGTTATTCAAACAGAAGGTGAAGGAAATAAAGTTACTTTAACTGATTTAACTATTAACGGTAAAAAACAACTTGGCTTAAAATTAACTAACCTTCAAAAGGCCGGAGAAAACCAAGTTACTTTAATTTCAACTACTACTGGAAAAAGTGCTTCTTATAAGGTATCAGTAGCTGAAGCTACTCGTACCGATGTTGTTAATCTTTCAGCTCCGGCACTAGCAGTTGCTAAAGAAGATATTTTAGTCCCTGCATCTGTTCTCGATAAAGATGGTAAAGCTATTACAGATGTAAAAGTATTAAACGACGCCCAAAAAGGTGTTAAAGTAACTTTTGGAACAACTCAAGTTTCAAATGCATTTGTAAAAGGTGAAGATGGAAATCTTTATATTAAAGTTCCAGCTGGTACAAACACAGCTGACGGTGTATTCCCGTTAGTAGCTCAATCTTCAACATTTAAGGTAGCTACTGCAACCATTAAAGTTGAAAAGGCTGCTGTTCCTACTACTGTTCGTGGATTAAAAGATCCTTTAACACTTGTAGCTAAGAAAACTAAAACTATTAATGTTTCTGATTTAGTTGTTGAAGACCAATTCGGTCGTGTTATGAAATCAGCTGATGTAACAAAATATTTACAGGATAATTCGAAAGGAATTCTTGTAAAGGATAATACTGATTCTGATATCGTAACTGTAGCTGCTTCACCAAACCATGTAATAAAATATGATGAAGGAGTAGTATTAACTGCTGGTACTAAGAATGGTACTGAAACAATTCAATTTGTACTTGCAGATGCTGATGGTAAAAACCCAATCGCAGCAAGCACAGCTGATGCTACTATCCGTGTAACAAATGGCTCTGAATACGTTTCATATGAAGTAGCACCAATTGGTACTGTATATGATGAAGTAGCTGCTGGGAATTCAGATAATGATGCGTATGACAAAGTAGTAAAAGTATATGGTGTTTTAGCGGATGGAAGTAAAGTGTTGCTTAATAAAGCTGATGGAGATTACACTGTTTCGTCTACAAACGATACGTTTAATTCTGATGTAGCAGATGGTACTATTGATGTTGCAGATGCCTACACTTCTTATGGTGACAATAATGAAATTAAACTTCCTTTAACTGTCACAATCAATGCAACCGGTCAGAAACTTACTCAAGAAGTTACAATTTCTAAAGTAGCTCCAAAAGTAACAAAAATTGATGTAGTTGAAGATGCAGATGCTTTCATTGCTGGAACATCTAGTAAAGTTGTTGATAAATTTGACTATGCTAAAGCTGAACCGTTTACACTTGCTAGTTACCTTGCGAATGTAAATGTAGTTGTAACTGACCAATATGGTGCACAAGTTGAATTAACTAGTGCGGATGGCAAAGATACATTTGCTGATGGTACTGCAGTTGTATCGCAAGCACAAACAACATTAACTTTATCAAAAGTTTCTGGCAACCTTGTGTTTACAGGTAACGGAACAAATAAAGCAACAGTTACAGAACTTCCAAAGGATTCTGTATTTAATGCAGTCTTATCTTTAGGAGCAGTAAGCGCAGCACCAGTTAAAGTAACTGTTACTGGTGGCTACCTTTCAAAGTAATAAATAGTCAGCGATGAATCTTAAACTGTAATGAAAGGTCCTGTAGAGAGATTCTTTACAGGACCTTTCTTTTTGCTATATAAGTTGAACTAAAGATTTTCCCAAATTGCATTGGATTCCATTCTTACGCAAAGACGGTCAATAATTTTCACGGGATCCTGCATGATGTTCTTCATGAAGGCACGAATGTTTATACGAATTTCCTCTACTTTATGGTAGAAAACATTATTGATCACATCTGATTTTAGCCATTTCCAAAGACCCTCTACCACATTTAGTTGAGGGCTGTATGGCGGTAGAAATATAAATTTTAGTCTTCCACCCATTTCTTTTAGAAAAGGTTCAAGCAATTTTGCATGATGAATTCGCGCATTGTCCAAGATCATGACAATATTACCGGTTGGATAAGCAGCTGTTACTTTCCGAAGGAAAGCAAGAAACTCCACCGCAGTATATTGTTCTTCTTCCTGCCATACCACTTCTCCAGTGACGTAATTAACTGTTGCCAATAGTTTTACGCCACGATGTTTACCAGTGGTTTTAATGATTCTTTGCTTTCCTTTGGCAAACCATGTGTATTGCAATGCCTGGTAATCGCGAATCATACTTTCATCTTCAAACAAAATATGACTAATTTCGCCGTTATCGTATTTTTTTTACCTCTGGGAAGGTATTTTCGACAAAATCTTTTTGTTTTTCTTCATCTGCGGCTTCTAAAGTGTATGTCGGCTTAGTGTAACTCAACTCTAATCGATGCATCATTTTCGAAACCCCACGGATGGAGTAATCATGTCCAAACTCACGTTTGATGTATAAGGAAATGATCTCAAGGGTCCAATTAAATTTTGTCGGGAACCCAACCTCATGAGGAAGATTATCGATGATAGTTTGTTTCAATTGAGCCTGTTGTTCCGCGGTTAATCGCGGTGGTTTTCCAGTAGAGAATTTCATAGTCAATCCATCTAACCCATGTTCTTTATAAGTATTGATGTACGTCCGGATTGTTTTATCTGCTCGCTTAAGAATGATAGTAATCTCTTGAATTGATTTACCCATTAAATATAAACGAATGGCTTGATAGCGCTCATACATGCGCCTTCCATTCTCATGCTTAAGTCTATTTTCAACTTCTAATAATTCTTCAATATTGGATTTCATAACATATCACCGTCCATTCTTGGTTATTAAATATTCGACAAGTGATATATGGAAATCCTTTAAATTTACTTTGTAATACTTAAGTTCAATTTATATAATTTCATCGTTTTCACCTGTTCCTCAAATAATTGAAGATTTATTGGTGAAAACCATTGTCCAAATGAAGTTTTTCGTGTAATCTTGTCCATGAGCTAGTCCTTTTATATTGGATTTGGACGGATTACCACCTGACCTATCCATTATAAAGGACTTTTTCTTTGCAGAGAATAATAAAATTGAACATTTCAAGTATTCCTAATAGTGAAATTAAATTAATGCAACACTAGTGATTTGGGATATATATAAATAAAAGCTGCTCTACGGATCATGTTCTGGCTTTTTTGCCTTTTTGGCCTCTGCAAGAACCCCAAAGCAAATCATAGACCAAGCAGCCGCAACTGCTTGGTCTATGAATCTGCCCCGGGTCATTTCCCCTTATTCATTTTGTCGGTGTATTTTTTGCGTTTCTGTACGCGTTTAGTTACGAAATCCAATCGATCACGCTTTGGTTCGATCGTGAATGTGACCGGATTGTTTCTGAATTCTGTGGTAATCTTTTTTAATTGGTCGGCATTTTGCAGCTTCGTGTTAAAGGATGACAGCTTGTTGGGAACGAGGATGCTGCGTCCATTTCCTAATAGTACCAAAGTTTTTTGGCAACAGCACTTGGTTCTGATAATTTGATTGGGATTAAACCATATCGTGTCATCGTTCTTTGCTGACTTCGTTGGAAAGACACAAATTTGATGGATGGGATTGACCATGATCGGGCACATCTGAATATCACCAAGGATCGATTTGGCGGTGGCAATCGCTCCTCTTAAATCAAACCCAATACGTCTAATACTATCTGCAAGAATTTCAATCGGTGAACGCTCAACAATCAATGTTCTATGTACTTCGTGAACAACCGAGAATCGGTTGCCGTATCGATCATAAAAACCTGCCATATACATAAACTCTGGTTTGATAAAATAAAATTTTTTACTGTTCAATTTATTCGCCTCTTAACATCATTTTGATTGTATTCAGTTTCGATCGATATATATACTAATAATTCGTTAGTTTAGGTTGAAATACTTAACCGAGAGCACTGTCTCAAACAGGATCGCAGCTCTTGGTTTTTTAGTAGCTCACAGCTTCATCACCACCCTTCCGTTGTCAATGATCTGTACAAGCGGTTACCAAGAAGTCGTTTTTATAAAGAAGAACCAACTGTCACACGCTGGTACAACAAATCTCAGTGCTAAGTTATATGTGAAAATGTGAGCAATCAAGCCGCAAAAAATAGGTGACTAACTAGATGTGAAAAATGTATAAGTGAAATTTTTCTGACAAATAAAGAATATCATAAATAATGACTAATTTGGTAATCAAAAGGGATAAAATTATTAAATTTTTGTGAAAAAAGTACTAGAAAAACGTTAAAATTTAACATTTATTTCCTGTGCCTATTTTGTGCCTATTTAATGATAAGGAAGTTACTATTATCCTCCGAAAAGATAAAAAAATAGCGGCTCAATCCTAATAGTATATTGCCAGATGGTCCTTTTGTTACAAAGCATGAAAAAAGGCTGGCAGAACTGTTGTTTCAGGTGGTGCCAGGGAATCGCTCCTTATTTTGCTATAAAAAGAGTTACATTCGAACGAAATTTTTCGAAAATTTGGTCTTTACATTATATTATTTCTTCTCTATAATCAGTTATGTATATATCACTTGTACACATAACCAAACAACTACATAAGAAACTGACGAATGGGGCTGTGTGGAAATGGAAACAAAATCGCTTGATAAAAATGATGTGGTTCCGCTCTATGTTCAATTACATAGAATCATAAAGGAGCTAATTTTAAAGGGGGAATACAAAGAAGGCGACCTACTTCCTTCCGAAACGACTATGATGAATACGTTCAATACTACGAGAGGTACAGTAAGAAAGGCGATCTCAGAGTTGGTTAAAGAAGGGCTGGTCTATCAAAATCAAGGAAAAGGAACTTTTGTTTGTATTAGACAGGTTAAATACAGTATTTGGAATTTTAGTGGATTTACAGATTATCTGAAAACTAAAAATGAAACACCTGTTTCCAAAGTTTTAGCACAAGAAAATGTTACGATTGATGGAAAAGATTATTTTAAATTGGTAAGAGCCAGAGGCGTAAAGAAAGATGGACAAGTCCTTTTTCTAACTATTGATACTTCTTTATTACCAATCAGTTTGTTTCCTAGTATTGAGAAATATAATTTTGCGACTGATTCGCTATATAGAATCATGCGTGAGGAATACAATATTTATCCAAGACACTCAGAAATTACCTTAAGTCCTGTTATGATAGACGACCGAACAAGGGAAATCCTTAGGGTTAAATCAGAAAATTCCATCTTAATGAAGGCTGAAGGAAAGGTATTAAATGAAGAAAATACCGAAATTGAAAAAGTATCCGTTATTTATGGAGATAATATTGAAATTAAAATAATGACAAATATTAATTAGGGGAGATAAGCCATGTTAAAAAAGTCTCTAGGATTGATAATAATTTTTATTTTATTAATTGTAAGCGCTTTTGGGTGTTCTTCTTCTAAAAGTTCAACGGATAAAGGCAAAAAAGAATTGGTCATCGTAAATTGGAAAGACTATGGTTCAGATGATCCAGCTGTTGTTAAAGAATTTGAAAAAAAATATAACGTAAAAATCACCCACCAATATATGGCCTCGGAGGAAGAACTGCTTACAAAATTAAGAACGGGAGGGGTGGGAAAAATTGATTTAATCCTCCCTAATGCATCTATTCTTCCTGTTGCCATTAAAGAAAACTTACTTGAAGAAATTGACACAACCAAACTATCAAACTATCAATATATTTTTGACCAATTTAAAAAACTTCCTGAAAATCAGAAAGATAATAAAGTCTATGCGGTTCCATGGGTATGGGGGTCTACAGGCTTAGCCTATAATTCTAATGAAATTAAAGAAAATGTTGATACCGTAAATATCCTTTGGGATAAAAAATATAAGGGAAAAATAGCCTTTAGGGATGACTTCAATGATGCAGTGATGACAGCGGCACTAGCACTAGGACAAAATCCAAATAACCCATCGGATTTAAACGCAATTAAGAAAAAATTAGTTGAACAAAAACAATTGAATAGAACCTATTGGAAAACTGGTGATGAATTTTCAAAACTATTTGCTGGCAAACAAATTACAGTCGGGCTTATGTGGAGTGGACAAGCAGCTGCAATGAAAAAGAATGGCGAACCTATTAATTACGTAATACCAAAGGAAGGTGCCATAGGCTGGGTTGATAACTGGGCCATTGTAAAGGATTCAAAAAACTATGACCTCGCAGTAAAGTTTATTGACTATATGTTGAGCAAAAAGTTCCAGGAAGATTGGGTTAAAAAAGGTGGGCCCAACCCTGTTAATATTGAGGTTACGAAAAACTTAGATGCTGAATTTGTGAAACAAATGGGCATAAATGAGGAAACCATTGCTAAACTTCATTTTATTTCTTATCACTCCGATGCTGAAAAGAAACAATGGAATGAGATGTGGCAAGAGGTGAAATCACAATAATATTTAAAATGAGGGCAGCACGGGTGTCACTGCTGCCCTTAATTTAATGAAAGAAGGAGGGGAAATCTGAGTGAATAAAAAATTTTGGTTGGTGAGCCCACCTGTATTGTTATTAATTGCTTTCTGTGTCATTCCGTTATTTATCATGGTTTATTTTAGCTTTCTTAGCGATGGGGCCGATCCTCATTTAACCCTGTCGAACTATCTAGACTTTTTTCAAAAAGGGTTTTATTTAAAATTAACCTGGAAAACGATTTCAACCAGTCTAATCGTCACCATCATTTGTATTTTAATCGGCTATCCTATGGCTTATATTATGGCAAAAGTGATCAATAGCGGTAAAACCATCATATTAATCGCTATTATTATTCCCTTCTGGACCAGTCAGCTTGTTAGGGCTTATTCGTGGCAAAATCTGTTAAGAGATGGCGGCATTCTAGAAATGATTCTAAGAAAGTTTCATTTAATCGGTTCAGAACCTTTGGGGATTCTATTCACCCAGACAGCAGTTATTATTGCACTTGTACATATCTTTTTCCCCTACATGGTGATCACCATTTATATGTCTTTAGAAAAAATGGATCATTCCATCATTGAAGCTTCCAAAAGTTTAAATGCTGGACCGTTCACAACCTTTTGGAGAATCATATTACCTTTGAGTAAACCCGGGATTATCTCAGGGTCCATTCTCGTATTTGTTCCAAGCTTAGGCGTATTTGTAGAGCCAAGAATTTTGGGCGGAACGAAGGGGTCAGTGATTGGTACAGTCATTGAGGATCAATTTTTCGAAATATACGGTTGGAATTTTGGGGCAGCAATAGCCTTTATCCTATTAATGATTGTACTGATTTCCATAGCGATCTTGTCAAAATTTGCGAAGGAAGAGGTGTGATGATGATTAAAAAAGGGTTCGGCTGGCTGTATACAGGTATTATTTTTATATTTTTGTATGCTCCTATAGCGGTTTTAATGTTGATGTCTTTTAATAAGTCTCAATATAACTCTCTTCCTTTCCAATTTAGCACCCGCTGGTATAAGGACCTTGCCAATGATCAGACATTGATTGACGCTTCCTTGACCAGTATTTATATTGCTGCCGTAACGGCCATTTTCTGTGTCATTTTAGCTACTATGTTGATGCTATGGATTGTACAAACAAAATCAAAGTGGAAAAAATGGATAGATTCACTGGTTATCTTACCACTGACTATACCATGGTTAATACTCGGACTAGCATTATTATTGTTGTTAAACTTTTTGAAATTAGATAAAAACTATTTTGTACTACTCATTGGACATATTATTGTATCTCTTCCTTACACTGTTATGGTGATTAAGGCCCGATTACAGAGTCTGGATCTTACGATAAATGAAGCATCGGCCAGTCTAGGAGCAAATGAGTGGACTACATTTCGAAAAATCACTTTGCCTTTATTGTTTCCAGCCATGTTAGCTGGAGGTTTCCTGGCTTTTGTGATTTCATTTGATAATTTTATTTTGTCTTATTTTCTTATTCCTAGCGGGCATTCAACATTACCGATTGAAATCTACTCTTCTATTAAATTTGGATTTACCCCTGTCATCAATGCAGTGTCAACGATCATCCTGGCGGGTACAACGATTGTTATTCTTTTCATTATTATGGTGATGAAGGCTTCATTAAAATATTTATTCAAGTAGGAGGGGTAGTCATGGGATACTTGGCGATTAAAAATTTAAGCAAGTCTTTTCAAAATAACAAAGTACTTGATCGGATTAATCTTGATATAGAAAAAGGAACTTTCTTATCCTTATTGGGCCCTTCAGGCTGTGGAAAGACTACAACCCTTCGTTTAATAGCAGGGTTTGAACGCCAAGACGAAGGAACCATAAATATTGGAGGAAATATGATAGATCGATTACCTCCGTATAAAAGAAATATCGGATTAGTCTTTCAAAATTATGCACTATTCCCGCATATGACAGTCAGCCAGAATATTGCGTATGGGTTGGAGCAAAGAAATTTTACAAAAGGTGAAATCAAAAAAGAAGTTTCAAAAGCCTTGGAAATGGTACAGCTGACGGGATATGAAAATAGGAAACCGCGGCAGCTTTCCGGCGGACAGCAACAGAGAGTTGCACTCGCCAGAGCATTGGTCATTAAGCCCAGTCTTTTGCTGCTTGATGAGAGTTTAAGTGCATTAGATAAAAAATTACGGGTAGATATGCAAATAGAGCTAAGACAAATCCAGAAAAACATTGGCATTACGACCCTGTTTGTAACGCATGATCAAGAAGAGGCCATGACGCTGTCGGATCAGATAGCTGTTATGAAAGATGGAAAAATAATTCAAATAGATACACCACAAAAAATATATGAAAAACCGATTAATACATTTGTTGCCAGTTTTATTGGTCAGTCTAATTTCTTTTATGGAAAAATCAAAGATCACCTCCAATTTGAGTTACAGAACGGCCAGAGCTTTTTGCTGCCGCATGGCGATTACTCTTTGAATAAGGGACAAGACTGTATCATTTCCATAAGGCCTGAGAAAATTCGCATGGACCGAAACCGGCCATCCCACCCGCATATTCAAGGTAAAGTAAAATTTATTACTTATGTCGGAAATCTTTCGATGTATCTCATTGAAGCTTTAGGGCTGGAAATTAGAGTCCAAAATCAAAATCACAATGATGGTGTTCCATTTGAAATAAATGACGAAATATTTTTAAGCTGGGATTCCGGAAATCAATCCATTCTATTTGAATAAGGAGAGTTGCATGAATCAGCATATTCTTTTATTAGGCGGTATTATCATTGATGAATATATAGTAGTAAATGAATTTCCCGCCAGAGGCGAAGATACCATCATCACAGATTCCTTTCACAAAGTTGGCGGCTGTGCGATAAATGTCGCAATGACATTGAAAAACCTAGGGTTGAAGCCTCAAATTGCCTCCGTTTTAGGTATGGATGAACGTGGGAAAGAAATAAATGATTATTTACTGGATCATGGACTGTCAAGAGCATGTATTCAAATGACCCCTAACAAAAAGACAGGCTATTGTATATCAATATTGGAAGACTCAGGTGAGCGGACCTTTCTCACATATAAAGGATGTGAGGCAGAGTTTAGCTTTGACATCATTCGTGAAGATATACTCAAGGAAACCTCCTTCCTTTTTGTAACTGGATATTATTTATTAGACGATAACTTCGCGGGAACCATTATTCAGTATATTCAAAAAGCAAAAGATCTAGGAATAAAAATTTTATTTGATCCCGGTTCCCTAGTTTCCAAGATTGATCGACACATCCTCTTATCGATGATGAATTTGGCAGATATGATTACCCCAAATGAAGGAGAGCTGGAAAAAATCATCGTGCTATTAAACATTAAAAAGGAGAATTTTTCAAGCTGGCTTTTCAAAAAAGGGGTTCGGTGGCTCGTTGAGAAAAAAGGAAAACTGGGTGTAAATTTATGGGACAATTCCAGCGGAAAACAGATGTTTATCCCCTCCTATAAGGTCTCATGTATAGATACCTCCGGTGCAGGAGATAGCTTTGCAGGGGGATTAATTTACGGATTGCTGCAAGGATATGATATGCAAAAATCCATTAAGTTGGCCAGTGCATGTGGGGCCTTTACCACTACCTTCATGGGCCCACATAAAAACTTTACGTTAAAGGACATTTTAAAAATTGTAGGTGAGAGTTGATGAATCCATTATTAGATAGAGCGTATGGCTGCCTTATTGCAACTGCCATTGGGGATGCCTTGGGAATGCCTGCCTCTTTTATGTCTATAAGTCAGATAAAACAAGAATATTCAAAGATTACAGATTTTGTAACTCCAAGTCGAGAACAAGTGGCCCATAGCAGTATTGTAGCAGGGGGAATTACGGATGATACTCAAGAAAGTTTAATTGTATCATCCGTACTCAAAGAAGCTGGAAAATTTGATACCGAGCTGTTTATTCTAAAAATGAAAGAATGGGCAGTCAAATATAACATCCTAGAATCCACAGTCATTGGTCCTAGTACAAGATTATTTTTGGAAACTATTATATCCGGCGGCAATTATCTAGAGGCTGGTAAAAAGGGTGACACAAATGGGGCCGCAATGAGAGTAGCTCCAATTGGCATCTTTCACCACCACGACTTTGAACTTGCAATTCAAGATGCCATTGCTTCTGCATTGCCTTCACATGGCAGTAAACCAGGTGTAGCCTCTGCCTGTGCCATCGCTGCGGCCGTTTCAAAAGCCATAGAAGGAAAAAGCTTACCAAGTGAAATAATGGTAGCCGCCATACTGGGGGCAATAAGAGGGGAAGAAAGTGGCTATGACATTCCTTCCCCTTCCGTAGCTGCCAGAATCCATCTTGCTATGGAAATAGTAGACCGAAATCAAGACAAGCCGCTAGAGGAAATCTGCTTACTTCTCTATAAATATATAGGTGCGGGAATGAAATCGTATGAGTCGATCCCATTATCGCTTGGCGTATTTTATGCTGCAAAGGGATCTGTGACGGATGGTTTAATAGCAGTGGTCAATTTAGGTGATGATGCTGATACGAATGGTGCCATTGTTGGTTCATTGTGTGGAGCCTATAGTGGGGCTTCTACTATAAACAAGTCTTGGATTGAAAAAATCGAAAAGGTCAATAGTATAAATTTTAAAGAAATTGCGCAAGACCTTTTAAAAACCTGTTCATAAAGAATTGTGCCACTAAAAAATGAAGAAACCTGCAGGACCATATAAAAATGGTGTAATTGTACTGGAGGTAAATGGGGGAGCCGATTCTAAAGATATGCTCGGGTATTTGTGATTGACTGAACCGTCAGGATTTTGTCCTTGACGGTTTTCTTGAATTCATTCGTGAAATTTTGAAGGGCGTTGTGTGGGAAGCTGCTGCACATGTCATTTGAAAAAACGTTTTAGATCACAAGAAAACCACCCATCGCCGTACAAAGCAGAGTGGTCCCCAAAAAACGAACAAGCCTGCAGCGGAAATTTCCAACCCCCACTTTACTATCACCGATCACATGACAGAAATTTTCCTGCGGCAGGTCAACAAAAATAGGATTCAGAACTTCTGAACTTCATTTGGATCGCAATAATAACCTTTCCTGGTCCTCAAGTTGCTGCGCCACTTTCTCAATATGTTGCACCACAACTAATCCCGCCAACCTATGAATGAATGGGGATTAGCGGATTATAGGGAAACACGATTATTCGGGGAGTGGCAGGGGCATATTTTGTTGCCTATATATTTCCCCCTCCACCAATATTTGGCTTTACATCTTGGTCAAAGATCACCCCATCGATCACTTCAAAACTATCATTGTTAATATTTAAAATTCCAGTGTTTATATTAGCAAAGCCGTAAATCCCCCCCATATTTAAATTATATTTTCGGTTGGCATCCATGCCATTGATCACCGTTTCACCAACATTGACATTTGAGTTCGGTTGAAGGGAATTTACATTTAATGAACCTAAATTAATAATTGAGGGCATATTTTTTCCTCCCATTCCCAATCCCCTTATCTAACCTATTATATGTACGTCTATAGGTCTTGTGAGGAATTGTGGGGTCTGAAAACACATTTTGGGGTCAGCCCCTCGCTCAGCTAAAGTTTAACGCGGTAAAGTGCTGAGAAGGCATATAGGTGCTTTGTCGTGGAGTAAAAAGGGGATAGCCCACGCTTTGGATCGTATGTGGCGTGGCTATCCCTGCTTCATTTTTTAAACATGCTGTAATTTTCGTGATTCTCGTAATTCGATACTTCTGGCAGCATCATAGGCATCCCAGATGGCCTTCATTACGCTCTCCGGTTTGTCAGCGTCACCGATTAAATAAACATGATCTGCCTTTACTTGTTCATATAACTGATTGTCACTGATGTATCCGACGGAAACCACGATGTGATCGGCTTTAATTTGTGATTGCTGCGGAATTCCTTCAGCCCCGACAGCAAACATCATCTTCGCTCTGTTAGCAACGTTTGGATAGTTTTTAACCATGGTTGTAATATGGGCCATGCCATTTTCATACTTTGTCACGGAAGAAGATTTCATGACATTGATTTGATAATAATCCAGCATCTCCATCAGCATATTGTAGTTGGCTGCTGATAAGCCGAATGTATTCAAGATGGTATCAGCCGCTTCGACAACGGTTACTTTCTTGCCCTGTTTTCCTAATTCACAGGCGATTTCCACGCCTGTTAAGCCGCCGCCCACGACCACGATATTGTCACCGGTAATGTCTTTATGTAACAAGGCATCCACGGCATAGGTTACGTTTTCGGAATCAAAGCCTGGAATGGAGAGCTTCCGTTCTGTTGCCCCAGTGGCGATGAAGATATCATCGTATCGATGTTCGTTGATAAATTGTTTCGTGATTTCCGTATTCAAATGAATGTTAACACCTAAATCTTGCATTTGTTTGATATACCAATTCAGTAAACGCCGGTCGTCTTCTTTATATTCAAAGGCCGCCGCAGCGATAAAGGCACCGCCTAATTGCCCTGATTTTTCATATAAATCGACATCATGACCTTTTAACGCACAGACGCGGGCTGCTTCCATGCCGCCGATGCCACCACCGACAACAAGGACTTTTCTTTGTCGATCCGCTTTGCCAATGCCATAAGTAAGTTCTCTGCCGCAGGCCGGATTTACCGCACAGGAGATATCTTTGCCTTGGAAAATCGCAGAAAGACAGCCATTGTGGCAGCCGATGCAAGGCCGGATATTGTCTAAATCGCCCGATGCAAATTTATTGGCCATATCGGGATCCGCCAATAATGGACGTGCCATTCCCATCATGTCAATTTCACCGTTAGCAATCACTTCATTGGCCAGTTCCGGATCATCAAATTTACCGGCACAAATGACAGGAACGGATACATGTTTTTTCAGCATCTTCACATCTTCGAGATTACAAGCTTTTGGCATGTATACTGGCGGATGCGGCCAGAACCAAGAATCATAGCTTCCATTATCGCAGTCTAGCATATCATAGCCTGCTTCAATCAGTTTTTGGGCAACTATGATACTTTCCTCATAATCACGGCCGAACTCCTTAAATTTTTCGCCGGGAAGTGCGCCGCGATTGTAGCCCTTCATATAACTTTTCACGCTGTAACGCAAGGAAACAGGATAATCTTTGCCACATACCGCTTTAATAGCTTGAACAATCTCAGATGGAAAACGGAGACGGTTTTCCAGGCTTCCGCCGTATTCATCGGTTCGATGATTGGCATATTCCATCGTAAATTGGTCTAACAAATAACCTTCATGAACGGCATGAACTTCGACGCCGTCAATGCCGGCCATTTTACATGCCAGGGCGGCATTGGCAAACATTTCAATATATTCGTGGATTTCCTGCTTGGTCATTTCTCTGTTTGTTTTGGTAGGGTCCCACACATTTGGAAGCGCACTAGGTGCCGGATCTTCGGAGTGAATACTGGATCGCCCGGATAATGCCGTGATTTGAACTATCACCTTTGCGCCGTATTTATGAATTCCCTCTGCTAAATACTTTTGCTGCTGGATATATTTATAAAAGCCCTCACCACGGTCACCAGGTCCCTGACCTTTAGGGAACCAGCTAACCGGGAGCAGTCCGGTAACGATTAAACCTGTACCGCCTTTTGCTCGTTCAATGTAATAATCGGCGCCATCCTTCGTATAAGCACCATTCGGACCCATAAGTCGAGGAGAGAACACCCCCATTGCCATCATGGCGATCCGGTTTTTTACTTCCATATTGCCAATTTTAATCGGGGAGAATAACGCAGGAAAACGATTGACCATAATAAACATCCCTTTCACAATGCAAAGTATTTTAGCGGATTTCTTATGCTTAATTATAGTTCATGTGAGAAACTATTCATTAGCATTGTTCACTTTTTCACAAATACTTCTTATCTATATTAAAACAGTGAAAAGTGGGAAAATTGGTCGGCAAATGGGGGAATAGTATGGGTGTCCGCATTCCACAAGAGTAACTTGCTGATATTACGGTTGATTTTTTTGAAAGAGTTTTCCTTCGAGCGGGAGGGAGTTAATACTCCCGGCCCCTCGCACCACTATTTTTAACTAAGGACTTTTCTTACAATCGGAATTTTACTAATCAACAGTGAAAAAAGATAGGAAGCTATAACTGTCAATCCAAATAAAGCAATAATATAAAGAGACGGCTGTAAATCGAAAGCATTTAAATATTGCTGGAAATATTTCGAAAAGATAATATGGACAAAATACATCGTAAAACTGACTTCAGAGATGCTTCTCGTGATTTTAAATATGTTTTTATTTGTATGAGAGATAAGGACTACGATGAAAATGGTATAAATTAAAACGTTAAACGACAAATATTTATAAAAATAGGGATGATATCTACCGAATGAAAGGGTGCTAAGGTAGGTTCCGGTAAATGTCACAATTAAAGATAAAATCCCTAAAGTGTAAATCATCCCCCGTTTATTTAAAAATAAATCCCTGTGAAAAATCAAATAACCTAAAATTAAATAAGAAACATAGCCAGAAAAACCAGAAAAATAAATTTTAGGACTAATATGTAAATAACTTGTACCGATGAGATAGCCGTTTTCTAATATAAAAGAAAGAATGACGTAATACAAAAGAATGTTAGTTGGTGTATTTTGAACCACCTTTCTTAAAACGGGAATAAATAAGTAAACAAAAACGATCAAATAAATATACCATAAATGATAATAAACATTTCCTGTAATAAATAGTTTTAAGAAATCTCTAATATGGAATTTTTCAAAATCGAGTGTAAACAGGATATTTCTTTTGTACAAATAATAAATAAAACTCCAAACTAAAAATGGAATTATAATTTTCGCAGCTCTCTTCTTTAAAAAAACGGATAATGGTTCATCTTTATGTAACAAGAGGGCGCCGCTGATTAGTAGAAAAAGTGGCACAGCAAATCTTGATAAACTGTCAAAAATGTTTCCTGCAAGAAATTCATTTCCTATCGGTTTATAAAGAAATGGGGCTGTTGAATGTATCATAATAACAGCCAGTATTGCCCAAAACCTTAGCTTCATAATGTGTGTATTCATAATGATCGCCTCCGATGTCCAAACTATTTAAAAAACAATAAAAAACGGGGTTCTCCCTCGTTTCGAATTGTAGAAAAGCACCATTGCAGTCAGTTGCCTTCTACCTATTGAGACACTCAAGTTTTCCCCTTAGTCTGACACTCGTCTTCGTTTTCTGGTTACATCGACCGTTTTAGAAGTTTCTTATATGTCTATTATGTATCTTTGGCGCTGCTTTATCAATCCTTGCAAAGTTAAGGTGGTCGGTTGTAGTCTTCCTTCCGTAAAGAGAAGGGGTATTACTGACGAATAAGCTGTAATTACTGTCAGACAGGTAGTTAAAGTTTAGCACGGTATATTACTGAGAAAGCATGTAGGTGCTTTGTCGTCAATTCGATCATCTTGGTTCGGTAGGAGCGGTCTAGCTGCCCGAACTGAAGATATTTTCATCATTTCGGTCAAGTAGAGGCGGTCTAGTTGCCCGAACCGAAGATATTTTCATCATTTCAGTCCAGTAGGAGCGGTCTAGTTGCCTGAACCGAAGATATTATCAACATTTCGGTCCAGTAGGAGCGGTCTAGTTGCTCGAACTGAAGATATTTTCAAAGTTTCGGTCCAGTAGGAGCGGTCTAGTTGCCTGAACCGAAGATATTATCAACATTTTAGTCAAGTAGAGGCCGTCTAGTTGCCCGAACCGCACATTTTATTATCATTTCGGTCAAACCCCAAAAAAGAAATAACCGACAAAAAGTTCATATCGATCCCCTCGTATCTCAAATAAGGCCTATTTTAACATAATATTTAAAAAGTTCACACAAATAAATTTACCCCTGGGAAGACGGGGAATACGACCAACATACCTTTCTTACTACATTCCTGAAATCTAGCTTTCATTCTTAGACCCTTTCCTACTATAATAAATAGGTGAAATATAAAAATGGGGGTTAAACAATGAAAAGAATACTTGCAATTGGAAAAATTGTTTTGAGTTTGCTGCTTTTAGGTGCTGCTGTTTTTTCCTTTGAAAGCAGCACGAGTCAAGTTGAGGCAGCATCAGCTAAAGCTAAGGTCATCACGAAAATTTACAAAGGGAAAAAGTTCCTTAAGTATCCGCAGGTTTCAGGAGGCGTTAGCAAATCGGCCCAGGCCAAAATAAATAAGGTGTTATATAGCCATATCAAGCGATCCTATAAGGGATATACGGACTTGAAAAAGTCTATGGAGGAATTCCAGAGCGACCCTATTTGTAAGCAGTATCCGTCTAGCTGCAGCTATGAGTATAACGTTTCTTATAAGGTTCAATACAATATGAGCGGTAAGCTAAGCATTCGTATATCGGATTATCAGTTTTCCGGCGGTGCCCATGGCAATAGTGCTGTTACCGTTTACAACTTCAACTTAAAGAGCGGCAAACAATATAAGCTGACGGATGTTGTCAAAACGAAGGCCAAGCTTCAAAAGGTGTATAACTATACATATAACTATATGGCCAAACGCCCGAATCTATTTTTTGTAGAAGAATTAAAAGATAATCTAAAAATTAATAGTAAAACCCAGTTTTATTTTACTAGCGGGGGAATTATCCTAGTATTCCAGGAGTATGAAGTAGGTCCATACTCAAGTGGTACCCCGACGGTCAAAATTCCGAGCCAAGTATATAAATAAAGGCAGCCAATTTTTATAAAAAAATACCATGAACCTATGATAGGAAGCAACTGAAATGAAACGGAAATTAAGAGTTTGGGTGTAGTCTTCTAAAAGATTGTTGCTTTCTTCTCCTTGATTCATATGAATTTGCTGAGATTCTATCTTTTCGTATTCATCGACAATTTCGATCCTTGCATACACTACAAAAGCTATCGAAATATGGATTATTCAAAAAGTTCAGGGGGAAAATAGAAAAATATATTGATTCATCCAACTTTAGACCCTAAAATAAATCTATAACACCTATGATATTTTACCTACAACCAGGGCAAACCCATTGAAAGATGGGGACGCAAAGCTACGAGCCTAAAGCAGTATTGCTATGGCAGTCGGGTTGCATAATAACTGATAGATTCTATATCGTTATCTTTGCCCTGCGGTCAAATAAGATTGCAGGGCTTTTTATATACTATTTTAGGAGGGGGACATGTGAGCTTGAAGGGAAAGTACTTCAAATTATTAGCAGCGATCTTCATTTGTATTTTGTCAGTGAGCAGTTTTTGCAATATACCTGTAGCTGCAAAGAGTAGTTCAAAAGTTTATCCGGCTTATGACTTCAACGGGGATGCGGGTAAATTTCCAAAGAAGCTGCCAAATGGGTTAACCATTGGAAAGGAAAAATGGGGTGGTTATTCCTATGTACCTACCATTTTAAAAGGAAAAAAGAAAGTCTGGAGTGCTGCCAAACAATCCATTATCGATGGTGGTGGACAGACTCAATTTACCGTTACCAGCAATCGTGATACGTTCCTTTCGTATTATTCCGGGGCAACTGGCGGGGAAATGACAACATTGGTTGGTGTCCATCAAAACGGGAAAGTATTTTTCAAAAAGAATTTTGGCAGTGGGGCAGGATTAGAGGTTAAGTTCCTCGCTTCAAATAAAGTGAAAGTGGCCATTGAAAGAGTAAAGAAAAATTGGGATCCATCCAGAGAGCCCAATGCAGCCAGACATTCAGGCATTTGGGATGTCAAGGAATATACCATTTCGACAACAGGACACCTGAAACTTGTGAAAAAGTACATAAAACATGGACTCTAAACGAACACGAATAAGGAGACTACAAGATTGAAAAAATATTAATTCCTTAAGATTTTCTTCTCAATTATAGTGACTTGAGGAGAGGTACTAGATTTTTTGGGGGATTTTTCCGTTCAACTTATTCATCAACAAAGACTGTATCATTACTATACTATCAATGGGGGAAAAAGCATGAACAAATTGGCTAAAAAAGTGGTATTTTTCTTGATTGCTTTCATCATCATCCTTCCTTTGATGACGTTCCAAAGCAATCAAGCTTCAGCAAGCACAACGCAGGACTTACCGTTTGGAACGAAAACGACCGGAAATATTACCGATTCTGACCCGGAACAAATGTATAAGATCGTCTTAAACGGCGCGGGCAGAATTACCGTCAACCTAGATTCTTATATGGATGAAACCTATCTTGATTTAATCGATGATCAAGGAAATTACGTCTGGCATAACGAAGATATCTACTATGGCCGTACGGATGACCCGAAAAAATGGTCGGGTTGGGAGGACTTAGAGCCAGGCACCTACTACATAAGAGTCCACCAATACAACAGTAGTACGGGAAAATACGATTTATCAGTTACCTATGACCAAGCCTATAATACGGATAAAGAGCCGAACAATGGCACCCTGCAAGCCCAAGAGCTCACCTTAAATACGCAAAAAGTAACTGGTTTTATCAGCTGGAATGACGATACCGACTATTATAAAATTCACCTGGATAAGGCTGGCAGGATTACTGTTAATCTGGACTCGTATATGGATGAAACTTATCTTGATTTAATCGATGATCAAGGAAATTACGTCTGGCATAACGAAGATATCTACTACGGCCGTACGGATGACCCGAAAAAATGGTCCGATTGGGAGGACCTGGAGCCAGGCACCTACTATATTAAGGTCCATCAGTATAACAATTCAACCGGGAAATATGTCCTTTCCGCGGCCTTTAATCAAGCCAATAATACCGATAAAGAGCCCAACAACGGCACCCCGCAAGCGCAAACACTAGCATTGAACACGCAAAAGGCAACCGGTTTTATCAGCTGGAATGACGATGAGGATTACTATAAATTCACATTGCCGAAAGCCGGCACGATTACAGTCCGGATGGATTCCTATATCTATGATACTTATCTAGACCTGATCGATAATCATGGCAATAAGATATGGAGCAATAAGGATATCTACTACGGTGCTTTCAATAATCCGAAAAAATGGTTCGACACAGAAACCCTGTCTGCGGGCACCTACTATATTAGAGTCCACCAATATAGCAGCTCCACGGGGAAATACAGCTTACGTGTAGATGCGCCGTTCCTGCTGCCGGCTCTTAGCGTGAACACGGTTAGCAACAAAAGTACAACGGTAACTGGAAAAACAAGTAAAGACAGCACGGTTTATGTTAAAGTCGGTTCTAAAACCTACCATGCTTCCGTTAACAGTAAGGGCGAATACAAACAAACGATTGCGAAGCAACAAGCCGGGGCAAAAATTGAGGTCACAGCTGCCAACAAATACGGCAGTAAAAAGATGACGGTCACCGTTGTCGATCGAATCCCGCCAACGACGCCGGTTGTTTACTCAATTAACAGCAAATCAAAATATATTACCGGAAAAGCGGAACCATATTCAACCGTGGTCGCTACGATCGGTAATCATAAAATCGGCTCCGCCAAAGCAGATAAATACGGAAAATACAAAATAAAAATGACCCCAAGAAAGAAGGGTACCTTTATTAAGGTAGCCGCGCTCGATAAAGCCGGCAACAAAAGTTCATATAAAACCATAAAGGTTAAGTAGAAAGATAGGCATAGAGTCTGATGCTTCCTCAAGAAAATCCCCCGGTTTGTTATCAACCGGGGGATTCCTTTGTATCTATAAACGGTGCCTGACACCGCGTGATTTTTCCTCAAGCATTAGAGTAATCCAACTTTGGGTCGTTTAGAGCGGTTCTACTTTCCCCAATCACCGGGGCAACCCAACCTTCCTTCGGTCACCTAGTACAGTTGAAATGATAGATTCTCCTTCATGGCAGCACAGTCGGGTTAACCTACTTCTTTATGTAATGGTTCGGGAATGAGGGTTGGACGTGTATAGGAAATTGTAAAAGCAAATGATTGTTCTTAAAACACAAAGCAGGGTGCGAAACCAATTTCGCACCCTGCTTGTATGTTATATTTTATTTAGTTTTATGTGCTTGCTGGTAAAATACTTACCTTTTATTGGTTATAGCTTTGGCATTGATATAGCCGATCCATTTCCCCTTGCCATCATAAAGAGATAGATATTTTGATCCGTTACTATGATAATAAACATACTTAGCAAGGTAGGTTTTATTGATTACTTTGACATTCTTTTTCTTCCAACTGAAGCTTTGAAATACGTTGTAGTGCTTACTTTTTACAGTGACATACTTGCCGTACTTCAGCGGGTAGCCTTGCTTACCGTTACCTGCTTTAACAGCTTTGGCATTGATATAACCTACCCATTTGCCCTTGTCATCATAAAGCGAAAAATATTTTGATCCGTTACTATGATTGTAAACATACTTAGCAAGGTAGGTTTTATTGACTGCAGTGGCATTCTTCTTTTCCCAGCTGAAGTTTTTCCATACGGTATAGTTTTTGTTTGTTACAGTAACATACTTACCATATTTAACCGCATTCCCTTGTGGATTCGAGTCATACTTTACTGTGATAGTTTTAACACCCTCTGTATTTGGTTTGAGTGTATAGGTATATGACTTGGAAGAGGGGATGTAATACTTTACAGCTGGTAAAGTAACTTTCATTGTCTGACCAACAGTTCCCCTAACAATGGTATTAGTTGTAATTGATTTACCTGTCTTAGCATCAACATATTTAAACACTGTTGTTTGGGTTGAGCTCTCGCCAATAGAGTCCTTATAAAACTTCAGTGATTGTAAAGCATAACCGTGATTATCAAATAAGGTTTGGTTATCCCATGATGAACCGCCCCAAGCTGGTTGACCATTCCAATACAATTTACTGTCCGGAAAATAACCGACGGCACCTGAACTTGCCCAACCGGTTCCGAACTTTTCAGCTATTTCTTTATTAGCTTTCCAATTGGTCCAACCAGGATGAACAGGAATCCAAGCTGGCTCCCAATAGAATGCACCCAGGCCGTTTGATTGACTCATCATTGTACTGTATAGACTTGTCATAGCATCTACTTGACCCTGTGATCCAACTGGGAAGGCATTCGTATTTTGCCAATCACTTTGTTCTTCACCGATTGAATTGGGTGTCCCATCGGAGTCTTTCAAGCTGTTTGTCCAAGCTGTTTCCATAACGGCAAATAGCTTACCATAACTGGCAGCCAGTTTTTCCACTTTAGTTAAGGTATCAGGTGTATTGGACTTTGCCGTTACTGACCAATAAGGATAGTATGACGATCCAAGTACATCATAGTCGACTCCATCACGCTTCCAAGCATTCATAATATCTGTATACTTTTTAACATTAGGGGTTTCGATGTGTAAAGTTACTAAAGCATTTGGCGCCATATCACGAACAGCCTTGACACCAGCCTTTAAATAACCATTAACACGTGCAGATTTTATTTTATCGTTCCAAACACCAGCGTATGATTCCCCTTTATCACGGTTGGTCGTCACACCCATCATGCCATTGGTAATCTCATTACCAACTTGGACCATTCCAACATCGGCACCTACTGCTTGGAACTTTTTAATGGTGTCACTGGTAAAGTTGTAAACATCCTGTTGCAATTGTGAGTCGCTATGACCTTGCCAAGCCTTCGGCAATATTTGCTGCGCAGGGTCTGCCCAGAAATCTGAATAGTGGAAATCAAGTAATACTTTTATTCCATACTTGGCAGCTTCTTCGGCAATTTTTAGTTCATGCTCCACATCAGACTGTCCGCCACCATAGATTGCACCATCGGCATTTTTGGGATCATTCCAAATGCGTAATCTGATATAGTTAACACCATTATCATGAAGGATCTTTAACAGACTTTGCTCCTTACCTTCGTAATCGTAATATTTTACGCCCGCTTGCTTCAACGCTTCATATGATGAAATATCCACGCCACGAATGGTATCAGGGGACATGGTTGAAATCTTTTTAATTGTAACGGACTGATCCTTTAAGCCGGTATCAGCCCCGGTTTGATAAGGATCCGCTTGCGGAATATCATTATTTGTCTCGCTGCTATCGTTGTTATCTTCTGTACCGGACAATAATTGCTTAAATGTTGTAAGAGATTGGAGCGGATTCCCCAAGTCATCAAATAAGGCTTGGTTATCCACTGAGCTGGCACCTGCCCATTGATCAGCACCATCTACATAGCCAGCAGCAGCGGTTGTTGCCCAACCGGTTCCATATTGTTCCGCTGCCGCTTTATTGGCTTGCCAATGGGCACCGCTATTGCCAGCTTCTACAGCAATCCACACCGCATTGTCATAAAAGACACCAGCGTCGGCCGTATTGTTACCGTCAGTTGTGATCGCACTGTAAAGTTTGCGCAGATATGTCGCTTGGCCTTGTGGGCTTACTGCCCCGATACCTTGGCTGACAATATCCCCGGCTGTTGAGCCATTACTTTGTCCATCTGAATCTTGATCGGTAAAGGGGTAGCTGACACTTAATATGGCAAACTTTTTACCAGCGTTATTAGCCGCTTCCTTGGCCCCTTGTATATCCGACATTTTATCCCATGCTGCATATACATTGGCACCTAAAATGTCATAATCGACATGGGCACTTTTAAGATTGTTTGCAATGGTTGTAAACCAGCCTGATCCGGAACCAGCATTTCCTAATGCGATTTTGCTGCTGCTGTTGATGGTTCGAATTTCATGGGTAACAGCCGCCAGAATTTCATTACCAGTTGCTAAATCTTGGTTTAGGAAATTCTGAGCCATATTACTTCCAATTGTGATGATCTCAGGTGTAACGTTGTTGCCTTTCAATTCATTTAAGGCGTTATGAATATATTGAACGGCGGTCTGCTTCAAGTTATCGGTTGACCAATTTTTGGGCAGCTTTTGGTTGTCTTTAAATGTATAAAAGTCCGAGAATAAGAAGTTAATATTAACCTTTAATCCTGCAGCCTTGGCAGCTTTTGCCGTTTTAATAGCATTATCTAGAGTCGGATTTCCGCCGCCGTAGGATGCTCCTGAATCATTTTTAGGATTAACCGCAACCTTAAGATTGATATAATTGATGCCAGATTCTTTTAATAGATTCATAAACCCATTTTCATCCAGCGTTTGGCCGTTAAAATCTTTGTATTTAACACCGGCGGCCAATTCAGCTTGGTATGGTGTTAAATCTACACCACGAATCGTATCCTCTGTAACAGTGGATACTTTATTGATGGCAGCTGGTAATTTAGCAGCGCCAGTATCAGTACCGTTGCTATAAGCAGATGAGACAGTATCAGCGTATGCAAGCGGTACCGCTAAAGATGGGGCAAACGATCCCGTTAATAATGCTAACGTGGAGCCTGCCACCAGGAATGATTTAGTTATCTTATTCATGAAAGTTCCCCCTTCAAACATTTCTATATCTTTTTTATGGCGGAAAAATTTCCTTGTTGTGATAGATGATTACAACACCATTTCCCCACCGCATAACATGTGCTAATGCTGCTCGATTTTTCACCCCTTTTTTCCATAACAAATAGATTCTATTACCCTTAGGGTGAAAATAATAGCGGGAATTGCAGGAAATTAATTTCCAAAATAGCTTGTTTCGTTTGAAATATCTCTTCAATGTGGTTATGTTTCACTAATCTTTAAGAAATCACTTCTAGAAAGGTTGCTATTATTTTGGTAAAATTAGGAGGGTGGAGGTTTGTCAAAATTTATAGATTAATGTCATAGCATTACTATAGTAGAAAGGAATAATAGATTTTATCGGTGATGATGGCGAATGAGGGGTTAAAAGTCGATTAATCTTCATTGCCTGCATATTTGAAAAGCTTCGTTCAAAACCGCTATTAAAGCCTGAAAAGATAATATTCTATCAAATAAGGTTATATATTGGCAGATAAGTAGATGGTGTGGCAGAATCTATTACCTAACAGTCAAAATTTACGTTTAGTATCGAGGAGGAGAGGAAGTAAAATTGAAGAAGTTTTATTTGCTTGCAGTGTTATTGGGGATTAGTATTTTGGCCATGTTGGGTGTTCAGAATGCTGCATATGCGGACATGGCACCGGCCAATCCGGATAGTACGACGAAATGGGAGACGGACTCAAATGGAACAAATCTCAGGACTCAATCATTATTACGTTCGTCCGTTGATGAGCCGGTAATTGCGGATATTTCGAAGTGGCAGGGAACGATCGACTGGAAAACGGCTAGTAACTATTTGGATTTAGTGATTATTCGCACGCAAGCTGGAAGCAGTTATGAGGATCCTCTGCATAAAGTGAACGAAAACGCCGCAATTCAATATAAAGTTCCATTTGGTGTTTATGCCTATAATAAGTCGATTTCATCCGCCGATGCCAAAGCGGAAGCGAAGGATTTTTACAACCGGGCCAATAAAAATACGCTATTTTATGTTGTCGATGTTGAAGAGAATACGAGTAAATCAGGAGAGAGTATGCGCACGATCATCAATTCGTATGTAACCGAATTACGGAAATATACAGATAAAAAAATTGGCGTATACATTGCCCATCATTTATACAAAAGTTTGAATATTGATACTTCAAAATTTGATTTTGTGTGGATTCCTAGATACAACAATACCAACACTCCTCCGAATTATGATTATGATCTATGGCAATATACCGATAAAGGAATCGTCAAAGGAATCAATACATATGTGGACTTAAACCGTCTCCATCCTGATGTAACACTCGAGTTTTTCACCGATGATAGTAATGATTCAGTAGATGCTGGCGATCCAAGTGATACCGGCGGCACAACTGATCTCGGTGATAAAACTAATCCTGGTGAAAAAACTGATGCCGGTGATAAAACTAGTCCTGGCGATAAAACTAATTCCGGTGAAAAAAACGATACCAGTGATCCAAATTATGCGGGGGAATTGCTGGATCTAGCAAAGTACTATACTGCTAATCCCAAAAAGGTAGTCATTTTAAAGACCATTTATCAGTATGCGAATCCGAATTTAACGCAAGATGCTAAAAAAACAGCCTTAACGGCCAATAGTATCGTGTCTGTAACAGGCGTAGCTTTCTCATCTAAAGGCACTCCTTGTTTAAGGCTATCTAATGGGTATTACATAAGTGCCGCTAAAGACTATGTTTTAAAGGTGACAGCGGATATTGGGAAGTACTATACAACGGCACCGAAAAAAGTGGTGGTGAAAAAGGGATTATATGAATACAGAAGTATGTTAAATATAACTGCGAACCGGATCAGGGCATTGCAGAAAAACACAGTTGTTCCGATTACCGGTATCGTTTATTCAGCAACAGGCACGCCGAAGCTAAAGACATCAAGAGGCACCTATATTACCGCTCATAAAGACTATGTTTTGAAGATGACAGCGAATATTGATCATTACTATACAACGGTACCCAAAAAAGTGAAGATTACAAAAGGATTGTATGAATACAAAAGCACAAACTGCACAACCGCGAACCGGATTAGAGCAGTGAAGAAAAACACAGTTGTTCCGATTACCGGTATTGTTTATACAGCGTCAGGCACGCCGATATTAAAGACATCAAAAGGTACCTATATTTCGGCTAATAAAAGCTACGTTCAGAAGCTTGCTTGATTGATACCACTCGGATTTTGTCGAAGTTTAACAGGAAATTAGGTTTGGAATGGCCCTGTGGAGAGGATTCTCCCCGGGGAATTTTTTTGGCCGAGAGAAGCTGCTTGGCCTAAGTGTACAAGGGAATATTTGTGAGACTAGGCAGCGCAGCCCAAAGTGATTCTTTTGGGGTGAACTACGCCACTGTCTTTGACCTTTACGGCTCGCCAATCAGCGGCTTTCCTATGTCGCATAAATTCAACTATCCCTATAAACTGCCCTAAAGGGCCCGCCAATCGCCGAGTTTTTTACAATAACCGGATAGGAATGTCTATTAAATAGGAAATTTGCCCTACTGGAAATGCCCCTCCCATATTGGTAGAATTAGGGGTGTAGGTTTGTCAAAATTCGTAGATAGATGTCATATTTATACTAAATTAATATGGGAAGAATAATAGATTTTGTAATAGCAGATAACGAAAGGAGGTATTGAAAGTCAATGGATCCTCATTGCCTGCCTATTTCGAACAGTTTTTCGACATTACTGGGTATGCCCCAAAGGATATTATTCTATTGCTATGGCAGCTGAGTAGATGATTCGACAAAATCTATTGTTTAATAGCGTTTAGTGTCAAGGGAGGAGAGAAAGTAAAATTGAAAAAGTTTTATTTGCTTGCAGTATTATTGGGGATTAGTATTTTGGCCATATTGAGTGTTCAGGAGGCCGCATATGCAGACATGGCACCGGCCAATCCGGATAGTACGACGAAATGGGAGACGGACTCAAATGAAACAAATTTTAGCGCTCGATCATTATTACGTTCTTCCGTTGATGAACCGGTGATTGCTGATATTTCGAAGTGGCAAGGAACGATCGACTGGAAAACGGCTAGTAACTATTTGGATTTAGTGATTATTCGCACGCAAGATGGAAGCAGTTATGAGGATCCTTTACATAAGACCTACGAGAACGGTGCGATTCAATATAAGGTTCCATTTGGTGTATACGCCTATAACCGGTCGATTTCGACCACCGATGCCAAAACGGAAGCGAAGGATTTTTACAACCGGGCCAATAAAAATGCGCTATTTTATGTTGTCGATGTTGAGGAAAAGACGAGTAAATCAGGAGAAAGTATGCGCGCGATTATCAATTCGTATGTAACCGAATTACGGAAATATACGGATAAAAAAATTGGCGTGTACATTGCCCATCATTTATATGAAGATCTGAATATTGATACATCTAAATTTGATTTTGTTTGGATTCCTAGATATAACAATACCAACACTCCCCCGAAGTATGATTATGATCTATGGCAATATACCGATAAAGGAATCGTCAAAGGAATCAATACATATGTGGACTTAAACCGTCTCCATCCTGATTTAACACTCGGGTTTTTCACCGATGATCCAAATGATAAGGGTAATCCAAATTATACGGAAGATTCCCTAATTAAAGCAAACTACTATACGGTCAATCCGAAAAAGGTAGTCATTTTAAAGAAAGTTTATCAGTACGAGAATCCGAATTGTACGCGGGATACTGTAAAAACCGCATTAACAGCCAATCACATCGTGTCCGTAACAGGTGTTGCTTATTCAACTAATGGTATCCCTCGTTTAAAGCTGTCTAATGGATATTATATTACCGCCAATAAAGACTATGTTTTGAAGGTAATTGCCACTATTGATCAGTACTATACCACTGTACCCAAAAAGGTGGTCATTAAAAAAGGATTGTATGAATACAAAAGCACAAACTTCATAACCGCGAACCGGATTAGAGGTTTGCAGAAAAACAAAATCGTTACGATTAGCGGTATTGCTTATACAGCATCAGGCACCCCGAGATTAAAGACATCAAGCGGGACCTATATAACGGCTAGTAAAGACTACGTTTTGAAGGTAATTGCCACTATTGATCAGTACTATACCACTGCACCCAAAAAGGTGAAGATTACAAAAGGCTTGTATGAATACAAAAGCACGAACTTCACAACCGCAAACCGGATCAGGGGATTGCAGAAAAACAAGGTCGTTACGATTAGCGGTATTGCTTACACGGCATCAGGTACTCCAAGATTAAAGACATCAAACGGGACCTATATAACGGCTAGTAAAAGCTACGTTCAGAAGATTTCTTGATGAGGGTGGCAGTCCGTTGCGTCCTCAGGATAGGTGCAACTGGCCCGCCAGATTAATTTAGGTGCCAGGTACCGCTCGAATAAGAGGGATGTGAACTTCAGTATCCCATTGCTAAATTCAAATATCAATTATTAGGGGGCTGTCCCAAATGGTGCTTGACATCATACTTTTGGGACAGCCTCTTTTGTATTATACGGCTTAGTAGAGGCGGCCTGACTGAGTGAGGTATCCGCCCACCAATAGGAGAGGGGTTTTCGCCAATTGGGGTGTTGTTATCGCCAATAGGAGAAGGTTTTTCGCCAATTGGGGTGCTGTTTTCGCCAATAGAAGTGGGTTTTTCGCCAATTGGGGAGAGTAACTCGCCAATAGGAGAAGGGATCCTGCTAATTGAAGGGGGTCACTCGTCAATTTTAGAAGGTTATCCGCTAATGATAACCGTTACTATTTAGCTTAGAAGAAATGAAACTTTTTTTAAAATGAACCAGTATAATGTAGTGATGTATTTAGCGAGGAGTGCTAGTATGAGCATGATAGGAAGATTCCGGGAGATCATGGATCGTAACTTGAATGCCTTATTGGAGAAGGCCGATGATCCCGAGAAAATGATTGCCCTGTATTTACAGAAGTTGAAAAAGGATTTAGGGAAGATTAAGTCGGAAACAGCAACCGTGATGATGGAAGAACAGCGCGCTAAGCGGGCGGTTGCTGAATGCGAGGAGACAATAGCCAAGATGGAACGCTATGCGGCCAAGGCAACGGAGTCCGGCAACGAAAGGGACGCTCGGCGGTTTTTGGAAAGGAAAACAGCTTTGTCTGCGCAATTAGCGGAATTGCAGGAGGCTTATCATTTAGCGGCTGCCAATTCCCAAAAAATGAAACAAATGCATGATAAACTGGCTGCTGAAATTAGCGCAGTGGAAGCGGCCCAAGACGACACCTTTTAAAGCAGGAAAAGGACGTTAGAGGACAAATAGAGTTGGTCAATCTGCCCTCAAAAGCGGAAAAATCCAATTTTGAGGTCAAGTATTAGGCTGCTATCGAGGACTAATTTTACTACACTTATAGACCAGAGGGTGATGTGAAGATGATCCTTCATTATAAATGCCCAAGCTGTGGCAGTGACATGAGTTTTGATTCCGAAACCGGCGACCTGTCCTGTCCGAGCTGCGGCAGACATGAAAAAATCGAAAATTATCAGGAAGAGCTGCAGACATCTTCTGCTAATGATGTTGAGACGAAGGAGTATCATTGTGAGAATTGCGGCGCCATTTTGCTGACAACCGCCGACACGACGGCGACAAACTGCAGTTTCTGCGGTGCGGGCGTCGTCATCGCCGACCGCTTGTCGGGGCAGCTTGCTCCGGCGAAGGTGATTCCGTTTACGATTAGTAAAGAAGAAGCAATTGATGCATTTAAAAAATGGTGCCGAAAAGGGTTGCTTACGCCAAGGGGCTTTATGAACGCCGACCGCATCAAAAGCATTACCGGGATGTATGTCCCCTTTTGGCTGTTCGATTTGAACAGCAAGGTGCAGGTGAGTGCCGAATGTACCAAGGTCCGGACCTATACACAGGGAGATTACATTTACACTGAAACCAAGTATTATGATGCTTTCCGTGATATTAACCTTGATTATGTTAAAATCCCGGTCGATGCCTCGGAAAAAATGAATGACGAGCTGATGGATCGATTGGAGCCTTACCCGTACGACCAATTAAAGGATTTTAAAACTCCGTATTTGGCTGGCTTTTTGGCGGAGAAATACAATTATTCCGATGACGAGCTTTTGCCGCGGGCGAAGGATAAAATCAGCAGCTATATTGAGTCTTATATTAGCTCCACATTTGCAGGTTACCATTCTGTTTTTTATAAAAATAAACAGATTGATACGAAAAATGTGAACAGCAATTATGTCCTGCTGCCTGTTTGGATGGTCAGCTATGATTACAACCATTCGGAGCACACGTTTGCGATGAATGGCCAGACGGGAAAGGTTGTCGGCAAACCGCCAATCAGCATGGGGAAAGTGGCTGCCTGGTTTAGCGGTATTGCTGCCGGGACTTTCTTCGCTTTAAAATGTGTCTCCTTTATGTTAGGAGGTGGCTTTTGGTGATGGTCGAAAAATGGCTGCAAAATCAAAGTCTCTTTTGCTGTTTCTTCGTTTTCCTGCTGCTGCTGCCTTTCGGGACGGTAGCCAAGGGGCAAAGTTTTGACAGGAATCAGTATATTTATGATGAGGCCCAGTTGCTGACGGCAAAGGAAAAAGCTAACCTGCAATCGCAGGCGAGTCAGCTTGGCAAGAAAAGAAATACGGCATTTATTGTTGTGACGGTCAATGGAACCGATGGAAAAACGCTGAAGCGTTATGTCGAGGATTTCTATGATAAATATGCCCCGGGCTATGATCAGCCGCATGGGAATACGGCGATTCTGGCCATCGACATGCAGAAGCGGAATGTCTATTTGGCCGGTTTTCAAAAGGCGGAGAAGTATTTGGATGACAGCCGGCTGGATCAGATTCGCGAAAAAATCACCCCTGATCTGTCTGATGGCAACTATTTTCAAGCCTTTTCGGCATTTTTAAATACCTCCGATGAGTATATGAACTATAAACCAGGGGTCAATCCGGAAAATATCTTGTTTAAATGGTGGTTCCAATTGGCTGCAGCTCTTGTAGTGGCCGGTGTGGTTGTGGGGCTGATGGCCTATCGCTCCGGCGGCCGGGTAACTGTTAACGCGGGAACCTACCTGAATCACGATCAATCAAGAGTTTTGAGCCATTACGATAATTATATAAGAACCATCGTGACGAAGGTGAAAAAACCGTCCAATAATTCAAGCAGCGGCGGTGGAATCTCGAGCGGCGGCCACTCCCACAGCGGCAGCGGCGGCAAGTTTTAAAGCGCCGGGATTAGGCGGAATATTGCCGATCCGTACTATTATATCAGCGATTTTTAAGTTTTATTAGCGAATCGCATGAATATATTAGCGATTTTTAATTTTTATCAGCGAATCAAAATGGAAGGGAGCAATTGAAGAATGTCTTTTTTTCGCAATCAATTTGCTAATGTGGTAGAGTGGCAGGAATTCAGAGATGACATGATTTTTTATAAATGGAGCAATCGTGAAATCAAAAAGGGAAGCCGGTTGATTATTCGCCCGGGGCAGGATGCGATTTTTTTAAACAATGGAAAAATTGAAGGGGTGTTTCGCGACGAAGGTGATTATGATATCGAGTCGCAGATTATTCCGTTCCTGTCGACGTTAAAGGGATTTAAGTTTGGCTTTAACAGCGGCATGCGGGTCGAAGTGCTGTTCGTCAACACGAAGGATTTCGTTGTCAAATGGGGCACGAAAAATGCGATTAATATTCCGGCGCCGGGGCTTCCAGGGGGAATGCCGGTTCGCGCTAATGGAACGTTTACCTTTAAAGTCGATGATTACATTGCCTTGATTGACCAAATTGCTGGTGTGCGTGACGAATATTTTGTCGATGATGTGAAAATTCGGATTACCGCTGTCCTCGACCAGCTCCTGATGAAATGGATTACGAAGGAAGGAAAAGATATGTTCAATCTGCAGGCCAACTCCTTCGACATTTCCAAAGGGATTCAAGAGGATTTAGATATGCAAATGATGAATAGCGGCATTTCCATTACCGGGTTTAATGTCATGAGTTTCAGCTATCCAAAGGAAATTCAAGACATGATTAACAAAAATGCTTCCCATGGAATGGTAAGCGATATCGGCCGCTACCAGCAAATTGAGCTGACCGATGGCATGGCCTCAGGAAAAATGACTGGCGGCGGAGCGGCGTCCGATATGGCCGGAATGATGATGGGAATGAATATCGCCAATCAAATGATGAAACAAATGAATCAATCAACACCAAACCAGGGGGCGGCTGACCAGTCTGCATCTGGCCAGCCGTCATCAAATCAGCCGGCGCCAAATCAGTCTCAACCCAATCAGCCGGCGCCATCCCAATCCAGACCGAACTTCTGCCCAAATTGCGGCACAAAAACCACTGGAGGAAACTTTTGCTCCAACTGCGGACAAAAACTTGTATAAGAAAGCGCGGCTTCTGCCGCGCTTTTCTATTGGGTGGGAAGCTATAGTCGTTAATGCCGATTTTACTTACGGATGGAGCAGTGTTACTTGCGAACAGAGTGGCGTTACTTGCGAATAACCTTTTACTAAAGCAAATCAATTGGCGGCACCCCTGCTCCAATTGCCGAATCAACGTCCCCCGTCAGTCGCGCTCCCCCAATAACAGGATACAGTTTCCATTTTTAACATTGGTTTTCCTAGAATAAGAGTCTATAATAGTCATAGATTGGCAAATAAATAGATAAGGAGACTCTTTTTGTAATGCAGGGGAGATTTTTGAAAGGTTTTTGGTTTATTTTTGTGCTGATGTTGTTGGGTTTTGTATGTATGGCGATCAAGCCGGTCCAAGCTGCCACGTCGATTAAACAAGAATTTAAAGCATCGGCGGGGGTGACGTACCAGGATTATCGAATTAATACATCTGCCCGCAATCAGGCCGTTCGTGTGTTAAAGGCGAATTTGAGCGACCCTTATACACAAATTAAGGTGGGTATTCCCGATCCGTTAAATAAATTATCCAAGACCATTGCTAGAGCGTTGACGTATTATGCGCCGAGGCATCAAGTTGTTGGTACCATTAATGCTTCCTTTTTTGGGCCGACAGGGCTGCCTGTGTATTTGATTGCTGAAAATAACCAGCTCATTAATGCCGGAAAGCTTCCGGTTGGAAAAACGGAATATGCGAATGAGCCGATTGCTTTTGGGATGAAGGACGGGAAAGGGATCATTGCTCATTATAATTTAGACCTACATTTTGTACATAACGGCAAGTCAACCCCAATTACGGCTTCCAATAAGGCGAGAGCGACAAATCAGCTGATTCTCTATACTGCCAAAAATCCAAGCAAATATACGGATACAAGCGAGAAAGGAATCGAAGTTGTCGTTGAGAAGCTCGATGCCCCGCTTGATCTTACTTTCGGTTCAACGGTTACAGGAATGGTTACCAAGATTCGCGATTATGGGGACAAAACGAAAACGCAGATTCCGAAGGATGGCTTTGTTTTATCAGCGACAGGAACAAGTAAGGCTGCCTTAAAGAACATTCAAATAGGCGATTCAATTTCTCTAGCGGTAGATATCGATACCCTTTGGCAAGGTGCAGATTTTATGTTGGGCAGCGGGCCAATGCTTGTCAATAAAGGAAAAGTGGACTTATCGATGGATCCGAAAAGTCCCAATGCTATCACAAGGGCACCGCATACGGCTGTGGCTGTTGATAAGACCGGCCGAAATGTATTCTTTGTGACGGTTGATGGAAGACAGCCGGGCTATAGCACTGGAATGAATTTAACGGAGTTCGCGCAGTTCCTTGTCAGTATCGGTGCCTACCAAGCGCTGAATCTCGATGGAGGAGGATCGACGGCAATGGGCGTCAGGTATCCCGGTGATTCCGTTGTGAAACTGGCCAATTCCCCGGCAGACGGCTTCGAAAGATATATTTCTACCACGTTAATGGCGGTCTCAACAGCGCCTAATGGGCAGCCAACATACATAAAAGCACATAAATCGAATACTAGTGTTCTTTTAAAAGGATCGTCGATTAAGATTTTACTAGATTACGTGCTGGATCAATATTATAATCCGGTAAAAGCCTCCACGAAAAATTTGTCGATAACGAGTAAATTGGGGACGGCAAAAGGAACGGCGTTTACCGCAGCTAAGGCAGGAAAAGGGACGCTTACTGTAAAATATAGCCAGGCAGCCACCTCTCTCCCTGTCGAAATCGTTGATCAGCTTGCTAAACTGACGATCTCCAAGAGCAATTTGCTGGTGCGCAACGGGGATACGGTGAAGCTATCGGTCAAAGGCTACGACCGTAAGGGGAGAACCGTCCTGATGGCGCCAAATGCGATCCAGTGGTCGGTCACTGGAAAACTGGGGACCATTTCCAAAGACGGCACCTTTACCGTAACGGGGACAAAGGGCAGCGGACAAATCACGGCAGCCTATGGAAAAACAAAGGCAGTTGTCGCGGTTAACATCGGCCCTGACCAAGAGGTGTTGGACACTTTTGATCAATTAACGAATTGGACAGTTTCCAGCATTCGAGCGACGGCATTTAGCCAGAGCAGTACGAAAAAGGAGCCGGTTAAAGAAGGTAAAGCCGCTTTGAAATTCAACTATGACTTCACCGTAAGCAAATCAAATACATCCGCCGCTTATTTAAACGCAGCAAAAAGCCTTGTGTTTACAAGCAGGCCGAATGCTATTGGCGTGTATGTGTATGGTGACGGGAAGAACAACTGGTTAAGGGCCACTTTAACCGATGGAAAAGGGAAAAGCCGGACAATTGATTTTACAAAAGATATGGGTCTATCGTGGCAGGGCTGGAAGTTTGTTAAAGCAGCCATTCCGAAGGATGTGGCTTTACCAATTAAACTCAAACAAATCTACGTGGTTCAACCGCACCAGGAATTAAAAAGCAAAGGGACGCTGTACTTTGACCAGCTGCAAGTATTCTATGGATTGAAGTGAGCAGGGCTTCCATGCCGCCCTTTTAGTGATAGGAAAAGAAAAACTCTGCCGAGAGAAGTCTCAGCAGAGTTTTTACGTAGCAGATCTTCCGGATGGCAGCTGCCCGCTTAGTTAGTTTCTTTTGAGCAACTTCATTTGTATCTACTTGGAAGTATTTGTTAATCGATTCCGTGATCCGCTTAATCGCAGTTTCCGCGGTGGTAACCCGCTCTTCAACCGATTTGGCATATTTTGTTTTGATGATAACAACTTTCTTTTCAACTTTTTTCGAAATTACTTGTCGAAAAAGTCTCGGGATTACGCGCGCAGGAATGGATGAAGGGTAAAATTTGGACTTTGCCACTCCTGCCATCTATTAAAAATCGGTCCATCTGTCACTCTATTAAGCTTGCAAGCTACTGCTAATAATGGCTTCCTGTTATCGGGAATCCATGATATAATTGGTGATAAAACCAAATGTACCCAACTTAGAAACCTCTTTCCAACCCCTTCTTAGCGCATACGTGCACAAAGGAAAGCTTCGTTAGTTTAGGCCATGCCGTTCAAAAGTTATGCTTTTGGGCGAACTGCGCCTCTGTCTTCACCTTTTGGGGATCGCCAGCCGCTTTTTGATACTCTGGGAAAATCTGCTCATTTAAAAAGTTAGAATGAATATACATAAAGCGCCAAGTCTTTTTTCATAAATTTGAACGCTAGGAAATAAAGTGGTTATCCTGCGGCCTGCGACTGGTAATGTGTCAGCATATCAATTGTCGACTGGTCAAATTCCTTATTTAGAATCAGTTGTTTTCAAAATAGAGATTTCCAACTAAAAAAATGATGGGGAGATGGAAAATGAAGAAAAAACCGCTATTGTTGTTGCTTGTTGCTTTTTTCGTATTGGCCTCGTGGATTCCGCAGTCCGGAGCCCGTGCCGCCGGTGAAATGCTGTATTGGTCCGAGGAAGATAAGGGCGTGTATGAACCACTGCTTGCATACACATTGGAATGGTCCGGGGATGTCTTAAAGTATGGCGGATTTGACCTCGATACGATGACCGTAACGACAGATAAAAATACCGCAGATGTTGTCATTAATCAGTATGGCGATATTGGGGCAAGAAGGATTGCCGAGCTTCCTCAGCAAGCGTTAACAGATCCGGTGAACTTAGACAAGATTACCTTTCCAACAGATGGGCTTGGTTACCCGTTACTATCCCTCAAATTAAAAGCCAATGGTCTCTATTTAATTGAAATGGATAATGGTCAGTATGCCAAGTTAAGAATTGATCAGTCTTCGTCGACGAAGGTAACATTCAGCTTTGTTTTACAAACAGCGGAGCCGCCGGAGGACGATGACGAGACCCCGCCGCCAACCGACGGGACGCAACCGCCAAAGGGCACTGTAACGATAATTGATTTAACCGCGCCACAACAAAACATCTCTGTAAAGACGGGAGCGGCTAGATCTGTTTTGCTTATCGCGCTATATTCCAATAAAACAAAGAAAGATGTTACCGCTGAGGCAAACTGGAAATCCCAGTATCCGCATGTTGCAACAGTCTCGAAGGGGAAAATTCAAGGGATTTCACCGGGGGAAGCCGTGATAACCGCTGAATATCGAGGTCTGAAGAAAACTTTTTGGGTCAATGTGACCGGTACTATGAAACCGGTAAAGCCAATCAAAGGGATAACTGGAACGGCGATTGCCGCAGGCTCTGACCATACGCTTGTACTGAAGAGGAACGGAACCGTATGGAGTTTTGGCTGGAATCAAACAGGACAATTAGGGAATGGAAATACCACCAATCAATCCAAACCTGTTCAAGTGATAGGGTTAAAAAATGTAAAAGCGATTGCCGCCGGGTATAATTTTTCCCTTGCTTTAAAGAAGGATGGAACGGTATGGATGTGGGGCAGTCCCTTCGCCTTAATTGACGGACCGCGACCGTTTCCTTACCAAATTCAATCGTTGAAAAACATTGTCGCAATCGCCGCCGGAGAGGAGCATATGATGGCGCTGCGCAAGGATGGAACGGTTTGGAGCTGGGGAAATAATTCCTATGGCCAGGGGGGAATTGGCAGGACATCCCCGGCAACCATTGAAAGGCCCGTGAAAGTGCTGGGATTAACGAAGGTAGTCTCGATCGGTGTCGGACGCTTCCACTCGTTAGCCGTAAGGAGCGGTGGCTCGGTGTATGCATGGGGAAATAACGAAAGGGGCCAGATCGGCAACGGGAAAAGCGGCTTTGATCTCATGGACAATGTCCTCAAGCCGTATAAAATTCCTTTGATCACGAAGGTAAAAAAAGTTACTGGAGGAACTTACTACAGCCTTGCAGTTAAAGCAGACGGAACGGCTTGGTCCTGGGGGCATAATGATCAACGACAATTGGGCCTTCCTTATAATAACATGATTCAAAATAGACCCGCCCAAATTAGAGGAGAAAACGGCGGGGGCTATCTGCAGCAAATGAAACAGATTGATGGCGGATACCGTCATACGGTGGCAGTGGCAAACAATGGAACAACCTATGCATGGGGTGAAAACCGTTACGGGAAATTAGGAAATAATAAAGCAACGAACGCACCCTACCCTGTCAAGGTTCCGATTACAAAAGTAGTCGCGGTTGAAGCTGGCACCGACCACACTGTTGCATTAAGGTCGGATGGAACAGTCTTGGCATGGGGCTCAAACGGATATGGTCAATTGGGAATTGGAAGTAAATACCGCCAAAGGAATGCACCGGTTAAAGTTATGAATGCAAAATAACAATGGTGTTTTAGTGTCAGGCGCTGCCTTATGGTAGTGCCTGACGTCTTTTCAGACAGCCATTCCGCCAATTGGGGAGGGTTTAGCGCCAATAGGAGAGGGTTTCCCGCCAGTAGGAGGACGCTTTTCGCCAATAGAAGAGGGTTTCCCGCCAATAGGAGAGGGCTTAACGCCAATTGAAGCTACTGATTCGCCAATTGAAAAGTGCCTTCTGCCAATTGGAGTCCATTATCCGACAACGTAGCAGAGACATATAGGGCTTTTTTCCTCATTTTATCTAGCAATCTATTTTTTTTTAAATTGGTGATAAATTTTGACAAAATATTCAGATATCTCGTGCTATTTTAGTAGTAACTACTAAATTGGAGAGATTGATATGAAGAAATTATCTGCTATTTTTGTTGTCTTATTTGGACTATTTTTCTTTGCTGGTCATTCAGAAGCGAGCGGGAGCGGTACATCGCAATTATTGATTATTAATAAGAAGATTAATACCTTGGCTTTTTATGATAGTGGTAAGCTGGTGCGGACATTTAAAGTTGCTACAGGGCGGACGAGGGATTTAACTCCTGAAGGAAAATTTATGATTGTGACGAAGATTGTCAATCGCCCTTATTACAAAGAAAAAATCCCCGGGGGAGACCCGCGTAACCCTTTGGGCAACCGTTGGATGGGATTGAACGCACGAGGTACATATGGGGACACTTATGCGATTCATGGCAATAGCAATGAATATTCGATTGGCCGCTATGTCAGCGGCGGCTGCATCCGGATGCATAATGCAGAGGTGCGCTGGCTGTTTAACCAAGTAAAAAATTACACTCCTGTTGTGATTACCTATTCCAGCAACAGCTTTGAGGCGATTGCCAAAGCCCATTTAAACGGCTGGCAGGAATTTAGCGGCCAGAAGTATTATTTAGCTAATGGCGTGAAGAAGACCGGCTTGCAGACTATCAATGGAAAAAAATATTTCTTTAACGAAGCAGGGGTTATGCAGACTGGCTGGCAAGAGAGCGGTGGTAAAAAATATTATTTTGATTCAAATGGCGTGGCCAAAACCGGGTGGTTGAACCAGCAGGGCAAACGTTATTACTTTGACCAAACAGGAGCGGCTAAAACTGGCTGGTTGGCCGATGGAGGCAAACGCTATTATTTTGCCAAGGATGGAATGATGAAAAAGGGCTGGTTGGAGGAGGATGGCAAAAAGTACTTTTTCGATCAAACCGGAGCGATGAAAACCGGCTGGCTGGAGAAGGAAAATAAATGGCACTATTTTGCTGTAAACGGCGAAATGCAGACTGGCTGGATCAATTCTGAGGGAAAATGGTACTACCTAAAGGCAGACGGGTTTATTGAAAATACTTGGTTCAGCACGAATAATCGCCCAGGTTTAGCAGAAAAGAATGACGCGGTAAAAACCGGCTGGTTAACCCTATCCGGAGATAGATATTACCTTGACAGTCAATCGGCGACAGTGACAAGCTGGTTAAAATATGAGGATAAATGGTACTATCTTGCTGTGAGTAAAGATATGGAAACGATCGCAAAACTGGACCGCGGCAGCATGACAACGATTGCGATTGCCTCCTCATAGCGATAAAAGCCGCGGAAGCTGACCGCGGCTTGTTTTTGGCCGATAGGAAAAACTTTCCTATCAGTCCACCGTGCAGCGCAAAATCAGCGCTGCACCACAAAGAATGAAAATAGTTATACTTTCATGGTAGGCATAAGTGTAACTACGCCTCTGTCTTCGCCATAAAGGTTCGCCAATCGGGGAGTTTTCTTTATCCTAATAGGAGTATAAAATTCTACCCAATTTTAGGCTTTCCTATGTTGTATAAACTCAACAACGCCTCATGAACCGCTCTAACGGACTTGCCAATCGGTGGAGTTTTCATTTAATGTTCTTTATTCGGTAATCTTTTACTTGGGGCATTGTCGCCCTGTCTATGCTGATTTTTTCTGTTTTTTTCTTGCTTTTCGTGCAATTTTTCGACAAACTCATGTGTGCTTCCTTGTTCCATCATGTCAGCCCTCCTTTACCAGTCATAGTGTTACCATCCAGGCAAAAAAAATCTCCCTTTTGGGGAGATTTTTACAAACGAATGCAACGACCATGGCGTCAATGCTGATTTAAATTAACCCTTGTGCAATCATGACATCGGCAACTTTTACAAATCCGGCAATATTGGCTCCAACGACTAAGTTGCCTGGGAAGCCATACTCTTCAGCAGCATTGATACTGTTGCGGTAAATGTTAACCATGATCTCATGAAGCTTGCGGTCAACCTTTTCAAATGACCAAGCGAGTCTGGCGCTGTTTTGTGCCATTTCTAAAGCAGAAACAGCGACACCGCCGGCATTGGCTGCTTTTCCAGGGGCAAAGAGAATTTCGTTATTTAAGAACACATCAACCGCCTCAAGAGTGGATGGCATATTTGCGCCTTCTCCGACAGCTTTAACTCCGTTGGCCACCAGCAATTTGGCTGCTGCTTCGTCAATTTCATTTTGCGTCGCGCAAGGAAGGGCGATATCACAAGGAATCGACCAAATAGCGGAGCAACCCTCAAAATATTGTGCCCGTGGATGATAATCGACATATTCGTAAATTCTTTTTCGTTCTACTTCTTTCAGCTTTTTAACCGTCTCCAGTTTAATGCCGTCCTCGTCATAAATGTATCCGTTGGAATCGCTGCAAGCAACAACTTTTGCCCCCAGCTGCTGTGCTTTTTCAATCGCGTAAATGGCGACATTTCCTGAACCGGAAACAACAACAGTGCTTCCTTCAAAGCTCATGCCCTTATCCTTCAGCATTTCCTCGACAAAATAAACGGTACCATAACCGGTTGCTTCGGTTCTCGCGAGGCTGCCGCCATAATTGAGCCCTTTTCCCGTCAATACACCAGGTTCAAAATTGCCGCGCAGCTTCTTATACATTCCAAACAGGTAGCCAATTTCTCTGCCGCCTACGCCGATATCACCGGCGGGAACATCGGTATCCGGACCGATATGGCGGTAAAGCTCCTGCATAAAGCTTTGGCAGAAGCGCATCACTTCAGCGTCGGATTTTCCTTTCGGGTCAAAGTCTGATCCGCCTTTGGCACCGCCGATCGGCTGGCCAGTTAACGAATTCTTTAAAATTTGCTCAAACCCAAGGAACTTAATGATGCTGGCATTAACCGACGGGTGGAAGCGCAAGCCCCCTTTATACGGTCCGATGGCACTGTTGAACTGGATGCGGAAGCCGCGGTTTACTTGAATTTTGCCGCTGTCATCGACCCAAGGAACGCGGAAGGTAATTGCTCTTTCCGGCTCGACAATTCGTTCTAAAATCCCCTGCTCGATGTATTTTGGATGTTTCTCCAAAACTGGTACGAGAGAGTTAAAAATTTCTTCTACTGCTTGGTGAAATTCATATTCAAAAGGGTTGCGGCGTTTTACCGTTTCGAAAACCTCATTGACATAATCCCTCACCGCTTGGGTTCCTGATTGTTTTACATCTTCAATTGTTTGCATAGGAATCAACCCCTTTGTAAAAAATTTTGATTAAATGTTTACTGAAAATTCTTTTTATTGGCGTCGATTTATTTTATAATGGATGAATAATCTAAGCAATATGAATAATAGATAGGTTTAATGCCGAAATGAGATAAGTGATAACTCGCCGATTGGCGAGTCCGTTAGGGTGGTTCATAAGGCGTAGTGGAATGGATGTGACGTTGGTAAAATTTTTTCCTTTTTTGTAGTCCACCATGCAGCGCAAAAATCAACGCTGCATCACATCATAAGGAATGAAAACATTTTGTTTCAAGCTAGCTTAAAGGAACCGAGGGTTATTTTCCAGAAAGGAGTGGCGGGCAGATGGAGTTGAGACAGATTCAATATTTCATAGAGGTGGCCAAAAGAGAGCATGTAACCGAGGCTGCCCATGCCCTGCATGTTGCACAATCTGCTGTCAGCAGGCAAATTTTTAATTTGGAAGAAGAGCTGGGGGTCAGCTTGTTTTTCCGCGAAGGAAGGAATGTTAAGCTAACCCCGATTGGGGAAATGTTTTTAGGACAGATGGAGCAGGCCATGAAGCTGATTGAAAATGCCAAACGGGAAGTGGAGGAACAGATTGATCCCGAAAAAGGGACGATCCGTGTGGGCTTCCCAAGCAGTCTTGCCGCTTATACCTTGCCCACCGCCATTTCGGCCTTTCGTGAACGCTACCCTCAGGTTAAATTTAAGCTGAACCAGAGCTCTTACGCCAACTTAATTGCTGGTGTGGCTAGAGGTGATTTCAATTTGGCGCTCCTTGGCCCGGTGCCGAAAAGGGAAAAAAAGATTAAAGGCCGAACCCTGTTTACGGAAAAAATGGTCGCTCTGCTGCCGCAGTCTCACCCTCTTGCCGATAAGCGGCTCCTGAAGTTAAACGAATTGCGGGACGCCGCCTTTGTGTTATTTCCGGACGGCTATATTTTGCGGGAAATAATCGTCGATGCCTGCGCCCAGCTGGGGTTTGCCCCACAGGTTGCCTTTGAGGGAGAAGATATTGATGCAATTAAAGGATTAGTCTCGGCTGGTCTCGGGGTGACGCTGATCCCTGAAATTACGCTGATTGACGGTCTGCCGCGCTCGACCGTCAAAATTCCGATTACCGAGCCTGATGTCAGCCGCACGGTCGGGGTGATTATTCCGGCAGACCGCTCCCTGCTGCCGGCAGAAATGTTATTTTATGAGTTTCTTAAAGAATTCTTTAGCATTCTCGACCGCTATAAAAATTAGTTTTTTGATTGATGCTGGCTTTTAAAAAGCAGGTTTTTTGAAAAAGGGATTGACGACCGCTTTTAAAAATTACTGGCAATGAAGAAAGGGGTCGATCCGCAAAAAAATTACTGGCTTGAAGGAAGGATTCGGTTCGCAAAAAAAATTACTGGCTTGAAGATAGGTTTTGACTGCATTAAAATTTGCTGCTTGAGGATATAAACCTTTCCAACATACATATGTATGAAAGGAGGGTTATCACCCTTCTATCTTTGTCGGCTCTTGAAACCTCACGAAAAGGGGGAGTTTGTATGATCTTGATGAATTTAAAACGCTGCGAAGGCGGCCCGCAGTTACATGGGGTTGCTATCTGGGCGGTTTCCCCTGCCGGCGCTTTGGCGGAGGCTTGCGGTGATGACTGAGAGTGGGACCGAGCGGCTGCCAGCGGCAATTGTACTAGAAGATGGTACTTTGAATAGGGGACTGATTGCCGGAAGAGAAATCCTTTACCGCGGCAACAACGGCCGCTCGGTGGAAAGGTTTTTTATGCCTGCAGGGGAATCGTACATCTTTAAACCGTTAACGAACAATGCACAATTAGGTCGGGAAGTGTGGGTGTATGAACAGATTCTCCCCCATTTTCCCGTCGTTTTTCCTAAAATGATTGCCTATCGGATTAGCGATAACCCTCAGTACAGCTGGTTAATTCTCGAGGACCTCGGTCCGCTGTCTCATGAGTTTCGCGAGGAAAGCTTGCTGGCTGCGGTGCGGTCGGCCGCACTGTGGCACTCGCTTTCTTTGGATGGCTTTCCGGATATTCCGGTAACCGGGATAAAGCCGGGAATTGAAGAAATGGCCGTGGAAGTCTGGGCGAGCCGGAAGTTGTTTTCCCAAAAGCAGCTCCGGCTCATTGATGATTTCGAGTTTACCATGAAGCCGGTGGTATCCCACGGGGACCTGCATCAAGGCAATTTTGCCCTTGCCGGCGGTCGCTTGATCGTGCTTGACTGGGAGCATGCCCATGTGAACCTGCCTTATTGGGATCTATTTCATGTCATCGATATGGCGCACCCTGTTTTTTCGAAAAAGATGACCTGCAAACTGCGGGAAGCGGCCCTCGATTGTTATCTTGATCAGCTTGATCAGCCGGTTGACAGGGAGGTTTTTAAAAAGGAATATTACCTGTTCGCCGCAGTGTTTTCATTATGGATGCTGTTATTGATTGGGCGTGATCTGCAGGCCGATGCGGGAAACTGGTCCAAAGAACAGCTGGAAAGGCAGCGATTGGAGACCATTGGATGTTTAGAACAGCTGTGTCAGCGTGCATGTTAAAAAGCTAACCTGAGTTGCAGGTTAGCTTTTTGCTGCTGCGCTTAGTTTGCTCTTTGTTCAAATAGTTTGATAATTTCAATGATAGTTTGAGTGGCTTTGATCATATTTTCGACGGAAGCAAATTCATATTTACCGTGGAAATTTTCCCCGCCGGTGAAGATATTCGGTGTCGGCAGCCCCATGAATGATAATTGTGAGCCGTCCGTACCGCCGCGGATTGGCTGAATGATTGGCTTGATATCAAGGTTTTCCATTGCCTGCTGCGCGATTTCAACGATTTCCTTTACCGGTTCGATTTTTTCACGCATGTTGTAATATTGATCTTTCAGTTCAAGCTGAATATTGTCAGCACCATATTTTTTCCTTAAATCATTGACGATGTTTTCGATCGTTACTTTTCTATTGTTAAAATTCTCGCGGTCATGGTCGCGGATAATATAATAAAGCTTTGTCTGTTCGACATCGCCGTTGAATGAAATCAGGTGGTAGAAGCCTTCATAATTTTCCGTATGCTCTGGCGCCTCTTGTTCTGGCAGTTGGCTGTGTAGCTCCATTCCAATTTTCATCGAGTTCACCATTTTATCCTTGGCTGAACCCGGGTGAATATTGTTTCCCTTGATGGTGATTTTTGCCGCTGCCGCGTTAAAGCTTTCATATTCCAGCTCCCCGAGCGGTCCGCCGTCAACCGTATAGGCAAACTTGGCATTGAACGCTGCAACGTCAAACTTATGCGGCCCGCGGCCAATTTCCTCATCCGGCGTGAAGGCCACGCGCACCTTGCCGTGCTTGATTTCCGGGTGCTGAATCAGATAGTGCATCGCGGTCATGATTTCCGTTACCCCAGCCTTGTTATCCGCGCCCAGTAGCGTCGTGCCGTCAGTTGTGATCAGCGTATGACCTTTGTAGTTTTTAAGGTTCGGAAAATCCTTTGGTGACAGGATGACATTTAATCCCTCGTTTAAGGTAATGTCGCCGCCATCGTAATTTTCATGAATTTGCGGGTTGACATTTTTTCCAGTGAAGTCGGTCGCCGTGTCAACATGGGCGAGGAAGCCGATGGTGGGCACGTTTCTGTCCGTGTTCGCTGGCAAGGTCGCCATCACATAACCGTTGTCGTCAATCGTCACCTCTTCCATGCCAATTTCCTTTAATTCATCCACCAGCATCCGAAGCAGCGTCCACTGGCCCTCGGTTGACGGACAAGTTTCACTGTCTTCATTAGACTGCGTATCCACCTTCACATACGAGGTAAATCTTTTGATCAGTTCATCTTTCAATGTGCAGCACTCCCTTACTAAGTTATGTACATGATTATCATATCACTTTAAGGGAGCGGATACACATTTTTTGGAATACGTGTTGACACAGGGGCGCGTGTTATCAATTGGCGAGAAGTGGGCTCCAATTGGCGCAAAGCCCTCTCCAACTGGCGAGAAAGTATCATCAATTGGCGAAAGCTGCCCTCCAATTGGTGGGAAGTAAATCAACTGGTGCAAAGCGGGCTCCAACTGGCGCAAAGTCCTCTCCAACTGGCGAGAAAGCATCATCAATTAGCGAAAGTCGCCCTCCAATTGGCGGGAAGTAAATCAACTGGCGCAAAGTGGGCTCCAACTGGCGCAAATCCCTCTCCAACTGGCGAGAAAGCATCATCAATTGGCGAAAGTCGCCCTCCAATTGGCGGGAAGTAAATCAACTGGCGCAAAGTGGGCTCCAATTGGCGCAAATCCCTCTCCAACTGGCGAGAAAGTATCATCAATTGGCGAAAGCTGCCCTCCAATTGGTGGGAGGTAAATCAACTGGTGCAAAGCGGGCTCCAACTGGCGAGAAAGCATCATCAATTGGCGAAAGTCGCCCTCCAATTGGCGCGAAGTAAATCAATTGGCGGGAAGTGGGCTCCAACTGGCGCAAATCCCTCTCCAACTGGCGAGAAAGTATCATCAATTGGCGAAAGCTGCCCTCCAATTGGCGGGAAGTAAATCAACTGGCGAGACCCCCCTCCAATTGGCGCAGCTAATTTTTATCAATCAAATAGGTTAAAGTTTTTGATATTCATAATATACTTCCGGTAACGATAATCCCCCTCACTTTTAAAGCTCATATTTTGCAAAATCCGTTTTGCTATATGAATATCATTCACATGCAAAAACTCCCGGCACTCGCGATTGGTGATCGTTCTCTTAAAAATCAAATACCATTCGAGCAAGGCTCGTTGATGTGCCAGGGGATCGGTTGCCTGGCAAAAAGGGCATACCCATGTTCTCGGCTGCTTAATCATTCCCAGCCTGCCACACGTTATACATCCTACGCCTGTTCGAAAGTCGCTCCAACGAAGTTTATAGGTTTCACAAATAGGCTTGGGAAGATAGCGTTGATGACTCTTAAGCAGCTCGGCAGACAGCCAGTTAAACGTTTCGGGAGTTAATTTTTGCCCCTGCTGCGGGATCGATTTTAGATAAGTGGGAATCATGTTGGGGAATAACAGTTTCGTCCGGGGTGGGGCAGTTTTCACAATTTGTTTCGGGTATGCAAGGACGACTGCGCCATAAATCGGGAGTTGGATGCCACGGTGCAAAAACCATTCACGTAAAAACTCGCAATTGCGTTGTAATTGACTAACGGGGCTTTCGTAGCCATATTGACAGCCATCCTCCTTGGTACTGATTAATTGCGGTGGATTTTCGTTAAATTCCAGAATCCCGCTGATATTTTTCACCTCTAACACCAAGCCATACCATGGGGTTAAACAATGTGTGTCCGTTTGGAATTTTTCATCGGCTGAAGGGGATAAATCGTGAAAAATGTGGATGTCGAAGGGAAATGAAAATTGGGACAAGACCTCTGCCACCCGATCCTCGCCGCCGATCCCGGCTTCCATGGCCGCTTGCTTTGCTGCTAACACGGGCAGAATCGGATGCTCGGCGGATAAGCGGTGTCGCGCGGCAGCTAACCCTGCTAATTTTAAGGAAAAATCGCGATTTTTAATAATAATGTCAATCACCTCCACCTTGCATCGTAGCATATTCCCGAAGTCTAAACTATATCGTTCATGATTTTGTAAAAAATATCCTTAACTATCTATTGACCAGTGGAGTCAATCGAGAATATACTACAATTGACCGTTGTGGTCAAAGGAGGAGTGCCGAGGTGTTTTCGAAATTTCTCAACTTAGATAAGGAAAAACAAGACCGCATCATTAACGCGGCGATTAAGGAGTTTGCCCAGAAAGGATATGATAGTGCCTCGACGAATGAAATTGTCAAAGAAGCGGGGATCTCAAAAGGGCTCTTGTTTCACTATTTTCAGAACAAAAAGCAATTATATTTATTTCTGTTTGACTATTGCTATGAGCTGATTGCTACGGAGTTTTATCAAAAAATTGATTTATCCGAGACTGATTTTTTCAAAAGAATGCGCGCGGCGGTAACCATTAAAATGGAGCTGCTCTCTGTTTATCCGGCTCTTTTCCATTTTCTCCAAGCGGTCTATATAGAGGATTCCCGTGAAATTAAAGCGGAGTTTGCCGAAAAGTATCAGCAACTGCTGGAAACCAACTTCGCCAAAATGTACGAAAATATTGATATCACGAAATTCCGCGATGATATTGATTTGGAAAAAATCTTAAAAATCATTACCTGGACGTTTGAAAAATTAAGTGATGAGGAGCTAAACAAAGCCAAGTTTTTACCAACGCATGAAATTGATTATCAACAGGTCAGCATGAAGGCAGAACAGTATTTTGAAGTATTAATTAAAGTTTTCTATAAATAAGGGGGGCTCCCGGCGATGAATGTGATTGAGTTAAATAATCTGACAAAAACGTATGGCAAGGCAAGAGGGATTTCCAACATCAGCTTTACGGTGGAGGAAGGCGAGATTTTTGGTTTTATCGGCCCGAATGGCGCTGGCAAGTCAACGACGATCCGCACGATGCTGTCGCTGATTTATCCGACAAGCGGCAGCGCAACGATTTTTGGCAAGGACTCGGTCAAGTTTGCCCCGGAAATCAAAAAGGAAATCGGCTACCTGCCGTCGGAAGTGTTCTATTATGACAACATGAAAGTTAAGGACCTGCTGAAATATTCAGGCAGTTTTTATAAAAAGGATTGCAGTCAGCGGATCAAACAATTGGCGGAGCTGCTCGACCTTGACCTCAACAAAAAAATTGACGACTTGTCGTTTGGCAACAAGAAGAAAGTGGGTATCGTTCAAGGACTGCTCCATGAGCCGAAGCTGATCATTCTTGATGAGCCGACGAGCGGTCTCGACCCGCTGATGCAGCAGAAATTTTTCGATCTGTTAAAAGAGGAAAATAAGAAAGGGACGACGATTCTCTTTTCCTCCCATATCTTAAGCGAGGTGCAGAAAATGTGCGACCGCGTGGCGATTATTAAGGAAGGCGAACTCGTCAAGGTCGAAAAAATCAGTACATTAAAGGAAAACAACCATAAACGCTTTAAGCTGGAGACGAAGGCGCCCATGCCGCAGGGCTTTTTACAAATTGCTGGGGTGCAGAATTTGGAAATTGATGGCCTGCACGTAAGCTTTCTTTACAGCGGCAATATCAATTTAATGCTGCAAAAATTGGCGCAGCTGGAGCTGTTAAACCTGTGGATTGAGGAACCGGATTTAGAGGAGATTTTCATGCATTACTATGAAAAGGGGAATTGAGCGATGAATATATTTCTCCATGAATTAAAGGATAATCGCAAGTCGACGATCATTTGGACGCTGTCATTAGTGGCGGTTGTCGTCCTGTTTATGGCTCTGTTTCCGTCCATCGCCAAGGATTCGGAGGCGTTTAAAAAGGTGCTGGAAAACTATCCAGAATCCTTGCGCAAAGCCATCGGGATGTCACTTGATTCGATCACCTCACTGTTAGGATTTTACTCGTATGTTTTCACCTATGTGGTGTTATGTGGTGCGATTCAGGCAATGAATCTGGGAGTCTCGATGCTATCCAAAGAAACCCGTGAGAAAACGGCGGATTTCCTGCTAACCAAGCCGGTCACGCGAACGCAAATTGTTACCGCGAAGCTGCTCGCGGCTGTCGTTTCGCTCATTTTGTCCAATCTGGTAGTTATCATGGCCGCGTTAGTAGCGGCGCAGGCGGTCAGCGAGAGGTCATTTGACACCAAGGCATTCCTGTTGATTTCGCTGACGGCGTTTTTCGTTGAATGCATGTTTTTGGCACTTGGCATCCTCATCTCCGTCCTTGTTCCAAAAATAAAATCGGTGTTGCCGCTGTCACTGGGAACGGTGTTTGGTTTTTTCATTCTCAATATGTTCGGATCGGTCATTGGTGATAAGGCGGTGCGCTATCTGACACCGTTTAAGTATTATGATCCGGGTTATATTAGCAAACATCAAACCTATGAAATTCGGTTTATCGTCATTGAAGTTATTTTTATCATTGTCGCGGTCACGGCAAGCTATTTCATTTATGCGAAAAAAGATATTCATGCGGTGTAGGGGGTGTGGACAGTGAATCTATTTTGGCGGGAAATGAAGGCGAATCGGAAGTCGTTAATCATTTGGGGAATCGGGCTTCTGTTCATGGTGGTCGCCGGAATGGCGAAATATGAAGGATACAGTTCATCGGGTCAATCGATTAACGAATTGATTTCGCAGATGCCGAAGTCGCTCCAGGCAATTATTGGGACGGGAGACTTGGATTTGTCGACAGCTATCGGGTTTTACGGCATGCTGTTTTACTACTTGTTGCTGATGGCGGCAATTCATGCGTTGATGCTGGGCGCTAATATTATTGCCAAGGAAGAGCGCGACAAAACAGCGGAATTTCTGATGGCAAAGCCAATCTCACGTACCCGGATTATCAGTTCAAAGCTGCTGGCGGCTTTGGTAAATGTGGTCATCTTTAATCTGGTAACCTTAGTTCTATCGCTGGCAATGGTGAGTCATTATCAGCAAACCGGGGAACAGCTTGATGATATTTACTTATTAATGGCGGGGATGTTTCTAGTGCAGCTCATTTTTCTGGCAGTTGGCGCGGTGATTGCGGCGGTGGGAAAACGGCCGAAGCGTGCGGCCGCACTGGGAACGGTACTACTGCTACTAACGTATCTCCTCTCCATCGCCGTCGATTTGAATGAAAAAATTGAATGGCTGCAATATGTAACGCCATTTAAATATTTTGAAGCAAAAAGGGTCTTGGCGGACGGTACGCTGGAAACTACGTTTGTTGCGATCACCATTGTAGTGGTTACGATTCTAATTGCCATTACTTACCATTTTTATCAAAAACGAGATTTGCAAATATAATCACAAAAATGAAGCAGCAGTAATGTTAGAAAACTTCTATATTGTGATGATGTGGTGGGCTTGTTGGCTGGGATGGATTAGAAGTTGAAGGATGCTCCTAAGTGGTAGGCATCCTTCTTTTTTGGTTCCGGGGGCAACAACTTGATGGGAATAAACAGGATTTTTTATACATATTAATAGTGTTTAATACATTAATAATAGTGTTAATATAATATATAAATAGGTTGGAAAAGGGAGGAATTTAGGATGTCGCAAAATAATCATCAATCGTTGCCGCCAAAAACGTGTACAATTGAGCGCTTAGTGACGTTAGAAAAGGATGTCAAGAAAGTGCTTGCCGGGGAAAAAACAGCCACCCGCCGCAATGGCCGCTATGCCGACCCGGGAGAAATCATGACCCTGGAGGGACGTCAGTTTGTTGTTGATAAGGTGTATTCCCAAAGCTTGGGTGAGCTGACAGAGGATGATGCGCGCCGCGAGGGCTTTGCTTCTGTAGAGGAATATAAACAGTCAATCCTCGCAATTCATCCAGGTATGCCATGGCTGCCGCAAATGAGAGTCTGGGTGCATGAATTTAGCGCAGTTTAATAGAAGGGTTCGGTTAGTCCACAGATCTTTGCACTGTGGACTTGATTTTTTATGGCGGGGCTACTGTAAACATGACAGCCGCTAGAAAAAAGCCATCAATCGCCAATTGAGGATGTTATCCCGCCAATTGAATGAGTTTGCGCCAATTGAAGCAGCTATGTCGCCAGTTGAATTGGCAATGTCGCCAATAGGAGAGGGCTTTTCGCCAGTTGAATGAGTTTGCGCCAATTGAAGTGCGTCTATCGCCAATTGAAGCAGCTATGTCGCCAGTTGAATTGGCAATGTCGCCAATAGGAGAGGGCTTTTCGCCAGTTGAATGAGTTTGCGCCAATTAAAGTGCGCCAATCGCCAATTGAAGCAGCTATAACGCCAGTTGAATTGGCAATGTCGCCAATAGGAGAGCGCCTTCCGCCAATTGAGATGGCTATATCGTCGATTGAAACCGGTTACCTGCCAATTAGAGAGTGTATCCGCAAGTAACACAGCTATATGTGGCCCCACATAATCGGCTCAAATATTTGTATATCACCAAAAAACATCATTATAATAGCTTTATCCCTTTTTCCGGGAGTGTAGCCCTCACCGCAAAACTTTCGTTAAACAAAGTTTTGGTGGGGTATAAGGCGTACTCCACTGATTGAGGTTCCACTTCATGAAATGTTGAAAGACTTTTTGAGGAGAGAAACTCTATGAGTTATTTAGGAAAATACATCAAAAAATATTGGCTGTCTTTCAGCATTGCCGTGTTTTTTCTTACGTTAGAGGCGATTTGTGATTTACTGCAGCCGACGATTATTGCCAAGGTAATCGACGAGGGCGTGGCCCATAATGACATCCACTACGTATTGAAAATGGGTGGGGTGATGCTGCTCGTTACCGCATTTGGAGCGGTCGCCGCGTCAACGCGGAGTATCCTAGCCAGCATCGTTTCACAAAATTTTGGCGCCGAATTAAGATCCGATTTGTATAAAAAAATTCAATCCCTGGCATTTAAAAATCTCGATCAATTTGACCGCGCGTCGCTCATCACTAGGCTGACCAATGATGTCACCCAGGTGCAGATTTTTGTCAACGGATTAATGCGCATCTTTGTCAAGGCACCGCTGCTTGCACTTGGCGGGCTGGTGATGGCTACCCGGCTGAATCTGCAACTCTCGGTTGTCCTGGCGGTCGTTGTGCCGCTTGTCGCCATTCTGATCATCATCAACCTTAGGTTGGGCTTCCCGTTATTTTCCAAAGTGCAACAGGCGTTGGACGGAGTGAACCTGGTGATGCGCGAATATTTATCAGGAGTCCGCGTCGTTAAGGCGTTTAATCGTTTCGAGGTGGAAATCAACAAGTTTACTAGGGTAAACGATGAGTTTAAAAGTCGCTCGATTGCCGCCAGCCGACTGATGTCGATTTTCAGCCCGGCGATCATGCTGACCGTCAATCTCGGGATTGTTGTCGTCATTTGGATCGGCGGCTTGGGCGTTGATAATGGCAGCATCCAGGTCGGCCATATTGTGGCGTTTATCAATTATATGACACAAATTTTAACATCATTGATGATGATCACAATGGTGTTTAATATGTTTGTCCGCGCGAAGGCGTCGGCGGGAAGAATCGGCGACGTTTTTTCCGAAGAAAGCAAACAGACATGGAGCAAGAACACGCTAGCACAGAGCGGTACGCAAACAGGCCGGATTGATTTTGAACACGTCAGTTTCTCTTATGAGACAGAAGGAGCTGAGCCGGTGCTAAAAGATATCAGCCTGACGATCCTCCCGGGGGAAACGGTGGGCATCATCGGCTCAACCGGGTCCGGCAAAAGTACCCTAGTCGGGCTAATTCCCCGCTTCTATGATGCCACATCCGGTACAGTAAAGGTGGGCGGGGTAGATGTTGCGACCGTAAGCCCGAGAGCACTTCGGAAAAAAATTGCCTTCGTACCGCAAAAGAATACTTTATTTACCGGCAGTGTTGCTGAAAATATTCGCTGGGGGAAAGAAAATGCGACACAGGAAGAAATCGTCGAAGCGGCCAGGATTGCCGGGGCGCATAAGTTTATCAGCGCCACGCCGGAAGGTTATGGGACCGCGATCGGCCAAGGCGGGGTTAATTTTTCCGGCGGCCAAAAGCAGCGGCTGGCAATTGCCAGGGCATTGGTGAAAAAACCGGAAATTCTGATCCTCGATGACAGCACAAGTGCCGTTGATGTCAACACTGAGGCCAAAATCAAACAGGCCTTAAAACAATATGCCAAGGGGCTGACCTGTATCATCATTGCCCAGCGGATCACCTCCATGCTGGATGCTGATAAAATCGTCGTTCTCGACCATGGTGAAATCGCCGGGGTGGGAACGCATCAGGAATTATTGAAAAATTGTCGCGTTTATCAAGAAATTTACCGCTCGCAAATTGGCAAGGAGGTGTCCGTAGATGGCGAAAACAACCACACAGCAGCAGAATAATCCGGTCACGCCTCCACCATTAAGACCGGGCGGGGCCCATCATCGCCGTGGCCCGGTTGTCAAGCCGAAAAACTTCAGCGGCACCCTGAAACGGCTTTGGGATTATATCGGCAAGGAGAGAAAGATGCTCACGCTGATTTTCAGCTTTATTCTGATTGACGCGGTGCTGATGTTGCTCAACCCATTCCTGATTGGGAAGGCGATTGATGCAATGACGTTGAAACATGGAAAAGTTGATTTCGCGCTTTTGGAAGTAATGATCCTGGTACTGGCAATCGCCTATATCGCTGATGCTGTGCTTACGCTGATGCAAGGCTGGCTGATGGCGGGCGTAGCTGGAAGGATTGTGAAAAATTTGCGCGATGCCATTTTTCACAAGCTGCAAAAGCTCCCGGTCGCTTTTTTCGATTCCCGCACACATGGGGAGCTGATGAGCCGGCTGTCCAATGACGTTGACAATGTCAGCAACACCATCTCGCAGTCGACGACGCAATTAATGTCGGGGCTCGTTGTTCTGACCGGTTCCTTCCTGATGATGCTTTACTTAAGCCCGTTGTTAACCTTGGCCAGCATGATCACGATTCCGCTTGTCTATTTGCTGACGCGGACGATTGCCAAGCGCACCAGCGTCTTGTTTAAACAGCAGCAGGTCGAGCTTGGCCAGTTAAACGGACAGATCGAGGAGACGATTTCCGGGATCGAGGTCGTGAAAGCCTTTAACCATGAGGATAAAGTAGTCGAAGAGTTTGACAGCGTCAATGCCAGACTCCGTGAGGTCGGCCTTAAGGCGCAGATTTGGTCGGGGTTTCTGATGCCGATTATGAACGTCATTAACAATCTGGGCCTGGCAATTGTCGCAATGGTCGGTGGTGTCCTTGCTGTCAAAGGTCAGATCACGATTGGTGCGATCGCCAGCTTCATTACTTATTCAAGGCAATTCGTCCGCCCGCTTAATGACATTGCCAACATCTTTAACATCCTTCAGTCGGGTGTTGCCGGTGCCGAGCGGGTATTTGAAATGATGGATGAAGAGGAGGAATCCGTCGACCTGGCGAACGCGGTGCCGCTTCAGCATCCGCAGGGTCATGTCGTCTTTGATAACGTCAGCTTCGGCTATCGCTCCGATGTGCCGATTTTGAAAAATGTCAGCTTTGAAGCTGAGGTTGGCACCAGCATTGCGCTTGTCGGGCCGACCGGTGCGGGAAAAACAACGGTCGTCAATCTGTTGACGAGGTTTTATGATGTCACCAGCGGCAGGATCTTGTTAGATGGCCGCGATATCCGCGAATATACGAGAGATTCGCTGCGGCGCTGCTTTGGTTTTGTGCTCCAGGATACGTACTTATTTTCCGGGACGGTAAAGGAAAATATTAAATACGGTAAGCCGGATGCGACCGATGAAGAGGTGGAAAAAGCGGCCCGGATGGCGGGTGCCGCCGGGTTTATTAAACGCCTGCCGCAGCAATATGAGACAGTGCTTGCGGAAAACGGCGGCAACTTGAGCCAAGGCGAGCGGCAGCTGTTAGCAATCGCCCGGGTGATGCTGGCGAAACCGGCACTGTTGATTTTGGATGAGGCGACCAGCAGCATTGACACCCGGACTGAGCTTCATATTCAGAAAGCATTGTTAGCGCTGATGGAGAATCGCACGAGCTTCATTATTGCCCACCGCCTTAACACGATTCGTGACGCTGATATGATCATGGTCATTGATCACGGCGAAATCATTGAAAAAGGCAGCCATGAGGAATTAATGAAAAAACAAGGCCGCTATTATCAAATGTTTTTCAACCAATTTAAAAATGTCGAAAGCGCGCTAAATGAGTGAGGGACGGATCATCCCTCGCTTTTTTTGACTTGGAAAAATGAGCTGCAAATTTTTCTTTATTTTCCGTGCTGGATCTCTGCAATTTTTTAAATTATATCTGCAAAACTGTGCAAGAATATCGGCGATTTTTCAAAAGCTAGTTACAAAAGGCTCAAGTAGGAAATAAATTGGTGACAAGTGTAAAGACAGCTGTTAAAATACATGTATTGTTTCAACATACTATTTAAAAAACATGGAGGGATGAAAATGAGCAATACAAGGGGGATTTCAGGCGCACGGCCGCTTGGAATGAAGGTAAATAACAGCGACGGTATTTCCAGCCGTAAGCTGCTTGGTATTGCCGGGACGGCCTGGATGTTTGATGCCATGGATGTCGGGATGCTAAGCTTTATTATTGCGGCGCTGCAGGCAGAATGGCAGTTAACCCCGGGACAGATGGGCTGGATTGGCAGCGTCAACTCCATTGGCATGGCTGTCGGCGCGCTTGTCTTTGGTTTAATGGCCGACAAAGTTGGCCGCAAAACTGTGTTTATGATTACTTTGTTACTTTTTTCACTTGCGAGCGGCGCCTCTGCGTTTACGAGCAGTTTGGCCATCTTTTTAGTGCTCCGGTTTATTATTGGCGCCGGCTTGGGCGGCGAGCTTCCGGTGGCCTCAACGCTTGTCTCGGAAAGTGTTCCGGTGGAGAAACGCGGCAGCACGGTTGTCCTGTTGGAAAGCTTTTGGGCCGTAGGCTGGCTGGTTGCAGCGGTTATTTCCTATTTTGTGATTCCGGCTTACGGCTGGCAGACTGCCTTGATTATTAGTGCCTTGCCTGCACTTTATGTCATTTACCTGCGGCTCGGACTGCCGGATTCACCAAAATTCGCTGCCGCCCAAGCCAAAAAGACGGTTTCTGTGTTTGAAAATCTCGCAAAAATATGGTCGAAACAGCATGTAAGGCAGACGGCAATGCTATGGATTGTCTGGTTCTGTGTCGTGTTTTCTTACTATGGCATGTTCCTCTGGCTTCCAAGTGTGATGGTGATGAAAGGCTTCAGTTTAATTAAAAGCTTTGAGTACGTGCTGATCATGACATTGGCACAGCTGCCAGGCTATTTTACCGCGGCTTGGTTTATTGAAAAATTTGGCCGTAAGTTTGTCCTGATTGTTTATCTCATTGGGACGGCGGTGAGTGCCTACTTTTTTGGGACGGCCGATTCAACAGCGTTGTTAATGACATCAGGAATCCTGTTATCATTTTTCAACCTTGGTGCCTGGGGCGGGCTGTATGCCTATACCCCTGAGCAATATCCAACGCTGATTCGAGGAACTGGCGCCGGCATGGCAGCGGCCGTCGGACGAATTGGCGGAGTGCTGGGTCCATTATTGGTCGGCTATCTCGTTGCCCAAAAGATTTCTGTGGCCATGATTTTCACTATTTTCTGTGTTTCCATCTTGATCGGAGCACTAGCCGTGTTTATTTTGGGAAAAGAAACGAAGCAGCAGGACCTCATCTAATGTTATTTTGAAGGGATTCCTTTTTATGGGAGTCTCTTTTTTCCTATTTATTCAAAAAAAATCATATTTAGACAAAATATTTTTATCCTATTTATAAAAATATATTGTTTTTAGTTTTTAACTGAGTAAAGCGATAGAATCAATAATAATCCAGACTGTTGGCATTTTTTAAATTATTTCAAAAAAACAAATATTAATACTAGACGAACGTAAAATTATTATGTACAATGTTTTCAGAATATTATCTTTTTTGCCAAGACTTCGATTACTAACTTGGGAAAATATTAAAAAATGGGGGTAAAACAATGAGAAAGAAAAAGGTAGCCGGCATTTTTGCATCATTGATGCTAGCGGCAGGGGTAATGGCAGGTTGTAACTCTAGTACAAGCGGTGGAGGAGATAGCAAAGAAGCGGACAAGGGCGGCGAGATTAAAATCGGTGCGAACCTTGAGTTATCCGGCGGGGTTGCTTCTTACGGCCAGTCGATTAAAGAGGGGATCGAATTAGCGTTTGAAGAAATCAACAAAGAAGGTGTCAACGGCAAAAAACTGAAGCTTGTTCCGTATGACAACAAGTCTGATGCACCGGAGGCGATTACCGGGGCAACGAAGTTAACCAGCCAGGATAAAGTTGCAGCGATCATCGGGGCAGCTACAAGCGGAAATACAAAAGCACAGATTGAAATTGCCCAAAGCAATAAAGTACCGCTGTTAACACCGACCGGAACGGCAGAGGATGTAACATTTAAAAACGGCAAGCTGAATGATTTCGTCTTTCGTACCTGCTTCATCGATCCATTCCAAGGGACGGTAGCAGCAAACTTTGCGCTTAATGAGTTAAAGGTTAAGACAGCTGCTATTTTCATCGACAGCTCCAGCGACTATTCGAAAGGCTTAGCGGCATCCTTTAAAGAATTATTCACAAAGGATGGCGGAAAAATTGTCAAGGAAGAAGCTTATGTTGCTAAGGATACTGACTTCCATGCACAGTTAACCAATATTAAAGGGGCAAAACCTGAATTCGTCTTTATTCCAGGTTATTACGAAGAAGTTGGTCTAATCGTGAAACAAGCTCGTGAGTTAGGCATTACCGCACCAATGATGGGGGCTGACGGCTGGGATTCTCCGAAGCTGATTAAACTTGCTGGAAAAGCAGCATTAAACAATACATTTATTACCAACCACTATTCTTCTGGCGATTCTGATCCAAAGGTACAAGAGTTTGTGAAAGCCTTTAAGGCAAAATACAGCGACAAGTCTCCTGATGCCTTTAATGCTTTAGGTTATGACTCCGCTTACTTTATTGCCGATGCCATTAAGCGTGCCGGCAGCGCCGATCCGGAGAAAATTCAAAAGGCACTTGCTGAAACGGACGGCCTTGACCTGGTAACCGGAAAAATGAAACTTGACGATAAGCACAACCCAATCAAATCTGCTGTTATTCTGGAATATGTAAACGGCGAACAAAAATTCAAAACAAAAGTTAATCCATAAAAGAAAAGCGGAAGTTACCGTTTAGCGACGTACGGCCAAGGTAGGACGCTAGTCGCTAGGGACTGGAGCTAGACAAATTTATAATTTTTAAATGAATAGGGAGCATGTCGATGTTCCCTATTCCCTTTAGAAAGGGAGTTGCTTTCATGGAACAACTTATACAGCAGCTGGTAAACGGCATTTCCTTAGGAAGTATTTATGCACTAATTGCTCTCGGTTATACAATGGTATACGGAATCGTCAAGCTCATCAACTTCGCCCATGGGGATGTCTTCATGGTCGGCGCATTTATCGGTTTTTATTCGATTACAGTTATGGATTTAGGTATTTTTCCAGCATTGCTTGTTTCAATGGCGGCCTGTGCCCTGTTCGGTGTCCTGATTGAGCGGATTGCTTATAAACCGCTGCGAAACGCGACCAGGATTGCCGCTTTAATTACGGCGATTGGGGTTTCGCTGTTTATTGAATATGGCACGATTTATATCCGCGGAGCACAGCCGGAAGCTTATCCAGACGGGATAGTTCCGCTCAAGAGTATTGATCTTTTTGGCGTCAGTATCAGCGGCCAGTCGTTGTTAATTCTGGGCGTTGCGATTGTGTTAATGATTTTACTGCAATATATTGTCCATAAAACAAAAATCGGCAAGGCGATGCGGGCTGTTTCCCATGATCAGGATGCCGCAAGATTGATGGGCATTAATGTCGATAATACCATTTCCGCAACGTTTGCGATTGGCTCGGCGCTTGCCGGGGCAGCCGGCGTTGTGTTTGGGATTTACTATACAAAAATCGAACCGTTGATGGGGATCATCCCGGGGTTAAAGGCTTTTGTTGCCGCCGTTTTAGGCGGAATCGGAATTATCCCGGGGGCGATGGTCGGCGGTTTATTGTTGGGTGTGATTGAAGCGCTCGTCAGCGCCGCAGGTTTCTCGCTATGGCGTGATGGAGTGGCGTTTGTCGTATTAATTGTGATTTTAATTTTCCGTCCTGCCGGATTATTTGGAAAAAATGTCAGGGAAAAGGTCTAGGGGGTGGCTTAAGCGATGAAATCAATGAAACATGTAAAAGGTTTTTGGCTCTCAATCGTTTTAGCCATTATTTTTTCCGTTGTGATTCAATTCCTTATTACCGGGGGAACGTTAAATTCATTTTATGTTAACACGCTGTTTTCAATTGGGATTAATATTATTCTAGCAGTCAGCTTGCATTTAATCATCGGCATTACCGGGCAGTTTTCGATTGGACATGCCGGCTTCCTTGCCGTCGGTGCCTATGCGTCGGCGATTATCACGATGAAATTGGCGTTGCCGTTTCCATTAGCCTTGCTTGTCGGCGGGATTGCAGCGGCGTTTGCCGGGCTGGTGATCGGGATTCCGACGTTACGTTTGCGCGGTGACTATTTGGCGATTGCCACGCTCGGTTTCGGCGAGATTATGAAAATTGTTTTCTTAAATATTGATTATGTCGGCGGCGCCAGTGGAATGACGGTGTCTCACCTGACAACATGGCCGTGGTTAATGGCGTGTGTCCTGATTACCATTGTCGTGATTATAAACTTTACCAATTCTACCCATGGAAGGGCCTGCCTCTCGATTCGTGAGAATGAAATTGCCGCCGATGCGATGGGGATTAATACGACGTATTATAAAGTAATGGCGTTTGTCATCGGTGCGTTTTTTGCCGGCGTTGCCGGTGCGCTGCATGCTCATAATTTTTATATTATTCAGCCAGCCAACTTCGGCTTTTTAAAGTCCTTTGATATTTTGATTTTGGTCGTTCTCGGCGGCTTGGGCAGCATGTCCGGTTCGGTTATCGCGGCAATTTTGTTAACAATTATTTCCACATTCCTATCCAATTATCCTGAGGTTCGGATGCTCATTTACAGCCTTGTGCTGATTGTGATGATGCTGTTCCGTCCACAAGGATTAATGGGTACGAAAGAATTTACCGACCTCTTAAAAATCGGCAAAGGCGCTAAAGGAGGTTCTCAAGATGTCAACAAACAAACCATTGCTTAAAGTAGACAATGCTGGGATTCGATTTGGCGGACTGAAGGCCGTTTCTGAAGTCAACCTTGAGCTCCTTAAAGGCGAATTGGTCGGTTTGATTGGGCCAAACGGTGCCGGGAAGACGACTTTTTTCAACCTGTTAACGGGCGTCTATGTGCCGACGGAAGGCAGCATTTTGCTTGACGGGGAAAAATTAAACGGTATGGCTCCCCATAAAATTACCAAAAAAGGGATCAGCCGGACGTTCCAAAACATTCGATTGTTCAATGACTTGTCTGTGCTTGACAATGTCAAGATTGCTTATCACACGCAGGCGAAGCATTCCATTGTCAGCTCGATTCTCCGCCTCCCATCCCATTTTGCCGGTGAGCGCGAAATGGAGGAAAAGGCCATCGACTTTTTAAAAATTTTTAATTTGGATGATGTGCTGTATGAGCAGGCGAAGAACCTGCCCTACGGACAGCAGCGCCGCCTGGAAATTGCCCGGGCGCTGGCGGCAGGGCCGAAGCTGTTGCTTCTCGATGAACCTGCGGCCGGGATGAACCCGCAGGAAACAGAGGAACTGATGAATTTAATCGCCTTGATCCGCGAGAAGTTTGATTTAACGATTTTATTGATTGAGCACGATATGAACCTAGTCATGGGGGTTTGTGAGCGAATCTATGTCCTCGACCACGGCCAGTTGATTGCGCAAGGCACGCCGGTAGAAATCCGAAACAATCCAAAAGTCATCGAAGCCTATCTCGGCGAGGAGGTCTCTTAAATGCTGAAAGTGAATGATATCAATGTTTATTATGGCAATATCCATGCATTGAAAGGAGTAACTCTCGAGATCCATCCCGGTGAAATTGTGACCTTGATTGGTGCGAACGGTGCCGGAAAAAGTACCCTGTTAAAGACGATCTCCGGTTTATTAAAGCCGAAGAGCGGGGAGATTTTGCTTGAGGACGAGCATGTCGCCGGGAAAGTGCCACAGTTAATTGTCAAGCGCGGGATTTCCCACGTCCCTGAAGGCCGCCGTGTGTTTGCCAATATGTCGGTCGAGGAAAACCTGGAGTTAGGCGCTTATTTGCGTAAAGATAAAAACGGCATTCGCGAGGATTTTGAAAAGGTGTATCAGTTGTTCCCGCGCCTCCAGGAACGCCGCAAACAGCTATCAGGGACATTGTCAGGCGGTGAGCAGCAAATGCTGGCAATGGGCCGGGCGTTGATGGCACGGCCACGGCTGCTGCTATTGGACGAACCGTCAATGGGTCTGGCACCGCTCTTGGTTAAAACGATTTTTCGCATCATTGAAGAAATCAATCAAACGGGTACCACGATTCTTTTGGTTGAGCAAAACGCCAATATGGCCTTATCGATTGCCAACCGTGCGTATGTCATTGAGACTGGAAAAATTGTTGCTGCCGGAACCGCGGCAGAGCTGGGTGAGAGTGATCAAATCAGGAAAGCTTATTTGGGCGGACATTGAAAAAGGTATCGGGATTCTCTCCGATACCTTTTTTTTAGCCGAAAAGGAAAGCATTAACTTTCCTATTGGGTATAAGCACACAATGGAAAGCTTCGTGAGCAAAGACACCGCAGCCCAAAACCTTTGGGCGAACTGCGCCTCTGCCTTAAAGGCTCGCCAATCGGCGAGTTTTCTTTTTTACAGTTTGGCCTTCCGCTGTTCTGGTTTCAGCTTAAATTGATGGCGCTGCTCCTGGTGCAGCTGGGATTGAATTTTATTGGCATATTCTTGTAAAAGTTGCTCCAAGCCAACCATTGTCAGTGAAAAGATGTTGGCGTAATTCTTCTGTACTTCCCATTTCAGTTCATTTTTACCGCAAATGCTGTAGTTGTTGAGCTGTTCGATTTCCTTGCGTAGCTCTGCCAGTGCTCCTGCCTGGTCGGCCTCGGGGAGCACGAGAATGTGGTCGATTTTTTCAATGTATTCCTGTGATTTGGCGATTTTCCATTGAATTTCTTCGTAGCTGGCTTGGTCAATCAGCTGATAGTTTCGTTTAAATTCGTTCAGCTTTGCCGCCGCTTCATACGTCGCATTGACGATATCATCACGGGTCATTTCATTTGTTTCATAGCTTAGCATATGCTTCCATGACGGCTGGGTAATCGCCTTGCGGTGGTCCTCCAAGCTGTGGCACAGCTTTTTGTAGCCGTACATTTCCGGATGCTCAAACGCCGGGCTCGCCGGGTCCAAAAACGGCGCGAGCGGAGCGATAAAGTAATAGATTCGCCGGTCCTCGTGGCAGGCAAGGTGAATTTTTTCACAGAAATCAATATTGGCGATTGCACTTTCGTACGTCTGCCGCGGGATTCCGACCATGAAGAACAGATCAATTTTTTTACAGTTATGCTTTAAAGCGAAATTTAAGGTTTCGATCACTTTGGCGTTTGTACAGCTGAATTTCCCGTTATAGCGGCGAATGTTTTCATCATGTGTTTCCAGGGTGATTTCAATGCTGTATTTTGGCACGCTGTCTTCGATCAGCTTGAAATAGTCCTCATCCGCGTACTGGAATAATTCAAACACAATTTCATTTTTCAAATGAAGCTGTTTGACCCGGCTGAAAAACTCTTCGACATACTTGCGGCCCCCCTGCCGTAAGTCATGAAGAATGAAAATTGGTGCCCGGCTAAACCGGGAAATAAACTGAATGTCACTGGCGAGTTTCTCCGGTGACCGCAAGGCCAGTGATTGCCGCTGGCAGTTTTGCTGATAGGCCTCTCGCGAACCGCCGCAGATCAGGCAGTTCTGGGTACAGCCGCGCGCGGTTAACAGCGCGGTGTTGGGATAGTGCAGCCAGCCATTGTATGGCAGCGGATCAAGGATGTTGCGGTATTTAAACACCGAGCGGATCGTGTAGCGGTAGCCAGGAATATCGATATCATCCAGGTCCTTAGGTACATAGGTCAACGGATTATAGCCGATTTGACCGCCCTTCTTCCAGGTTAAATTGGGAATATCGGCATAATAGGTGTTGCCCATTTCTAATTTATTCATCAACAACAGCATCAGCTTTTCCGTTGAATCGCCGCGCATGACAAAGTCGATAAACGGATACTCGATTAAGTCTTTATGGTAGTAAGTGGCGGATAAGCCGCCAAAAATAATCGGTGTCTCAGGATGCAGTTGTTTCACGATTTTTGCCAGCTCGATGCTGCCGTGCGCATGCGGCAGCCAGTGGAGGTCAATCCCGAATGCCCGGGTCTTGATGTTTTTTAATTTTTTTTCGACATTGAAATCCCGGCTCATCAGCATCCGGTTGGCGATATTAATAATTTTTACCCGCAGTCCGTACCGCTCCAAATAATCTGCGATGCTTGTTAGTCCGATCGGATACATTTCAAATACTGGCGATGACGGCACGACATCGCTGATCGGACCAGCCAGTACAGAACTTTTCCGAAAGTCGTAGACACTTGGCGCATGCAGCAGTACTAAATCATAGCTCATTTGCAACAACACTCCTATATATTATGAATAATCCACTTGTGACGCCTTTCACAAATAGGAATCAACTATTTACAGGTTAATAACTGTAACTTCGTTGGGAAAAATGGTCCTTGATTCCAATTAATATAAGTTTACTATAATCATTGTTTGATAAAGTGACAAATGGGTGACAAAATAGCGGTGAATTTGTGGAAATTTGCCGGGGATTCGGCTGGTTCTTGCATGACTAGAAGGGGCCGGCAAAATACTGCTATAATAAAAAGTAATTTTTTGAACAAAAGGATGAGGCAAAATGGCACATGCAAAAACTAACGCAATGCGGCTGCTCGATACACACAAAATCAGCTATGAGGTCCTGATATATGATCATAAGGATGAAAAAATTGATGGGATTTCTGTGGCTGCAAAAATTGGCAAGGATCCAAAAGAGGTCTATAAAACGCTCGTCGCCCAAGGGGCAAGCAGGAATATTTATGTGTTTGTCATTCCGGTGGCGGAGGAATTGGATTTGAAAAAGGCTGCCAAAGCAGCTGGTGAGAAAAACATGGAAATGGTGCCGGTCAAGGATATTCAAAAATGGACCGGCTATATCCGCGGCGGCTGTTCACCGATCGGGATGAAGAAACAGTACCGCACCTTTATCGATGAAAGCTGCCTGCCGCTCGACTCGATCGTTGTCAGCGCCGGAAAAATCGGCATGCAGGTGGTGCTGGGGCCCGGTCAACTGAAGGAAATCACCGGAGCGGAAATTGTTAATTTGACGAAATGAAAAATTTTCTGGGCTTCACCTATAAGAAACTCCTGCATAAGATAGGGTGAAAAATCATTGAGGTTCTCATCTATGCAGATATTTGTTAACAAAGGGAGTGTCGACGAATGCCAGGAAAAATCAAAAATTATTTTGCAGGCGGTAATACAGCCAGAGGCTTCCACAATTTGTATGATTCCAATCTTCAAGGGTTGAATCGGATCTTTATTTTAAAAGGCGGGCCGGGAACGGGAAAGTCCTCGCTGATGAAAAACATCGCTAAAGAGTGGCTGGAAAAGGGCTATGATATTGAATTATTACATTGCTCCTCCGATAATAACTCGATTGATGGGGTGCTGATTCCTGCACTAAAGGTCGGTATTGTTGACGGCACTGCACCGCATGTGATTGAGCCGAAAGCACCGGGGGCCGTGGAAGAGTACATTAATTTAGGCGAAGCCTGGGATGCCAAGGCACTTGCTGCCCGGAAAAAGGCAATTGAAAAGCTGAGCAAGCAAATCGGCGAGTCGTTTGAACAGGCTTATGCGACCTTTAAACAGGCGTTAGAAGTGCATGATGATTGGGAAAAAATCTATATTAACAGTATGGACTTTCAAAAAGCGGATCAGTTGACGAACAAATTAATCGAGTCGTTTTTTGGAAAAATGAAGCTGAATAAACCATCCGATGTCCGTCACCGCTTTTTAGGGGCAGCGACTCCAATGGGAGCAGTGGATTTTGTCCCGAACTTAACCGAAGACATCCCCAAGCGTTACTTTATAAAGGGACGTCCCGGTTCAGGGAAATCCACCCTGCTGAAAAAGCTGGCAGCTGCAGCCGAGGAGCGCGGCATCGATGTGGAAATTTATCATTGCGGCTTTGATCCGAACAGCTTGGATATGCTGATTTTCCGGGAATTAGGCATTGCCATTTTTGACAGCACCGCCCCCCATGAATATTTTCCGAGCCGCGATGGCGATGAAATTATCGATATGTACGAAATTTTGATCGAGCCGGGAACCGACGATATTTTTGCCGACATTATCAGCAAAATCTCCGCGCAATATAAAAGGAAAATGGCCGAGGCCACCTCATACCTCGCCAAAGCCAAAGAACTTCATGACGAACTCGAAGCCATCTATGTTGCCGCCATGGACTTTTCGGTTGTCGAACAAATCCAGCGAAAAATTGAAGCCGAGATAGAGGAAATCGCGAAAGACTAATTTAAAAACGCAACTGGATTTTCACCAGTTGCGTTTTTATTTCTTCTTATCACCTATATTGTTATTCAAATAATTGGGTCTGAACCGATCATCATCTCTTGCTGAATAAACAAAACTTACCCCAATTGCAGCAGTACCCAAAATGGAACCTACACTATAAGCAAAGATATGATACCCTAAAATAAAACTAATAATTGTTACACCTAATAAGAATAACAAAAGATAAAGAAAGATCTTGCCCATAAATCAACCTCCTCTTTTCCCTATAATACCATATACGGAAAAATTACCCGAAAGTTTCAGCGTTTTTATACGAATAAAGCATTTTTTTAATTTCTGTAAAAAAGGCAATTTAAACTAAAAGGGTAATAGGGAAAAATCGATTTCACCATTTTTAATATACTTATTAGTCCGGTGTCAGGCACCATGTGAAAAATTCACATAGTGCCTGACACCCTTTTTACTTATGCGGATTGGTTTTGCTTTGCTGGCTCTTGTTGCGTTTGTTGCCTTTGCTGTTGTCCCCGCTGACAAATTCAGCGGTAAATTCCTCTCCCATCTGTCCTGCCTGCGGTGAATTTTGATTGCGGCTGCCTTTGTTGAATTTCTTGGTCATCCTGATTGCTCCTTTCGATTAATTGCTATTGATAGTTTGGCGGCTATTGTCTGCTTTATTCTCCAATTAAAAAGGTTATTTTAGGAAAAAAGAGAATACTTTAATATGCTATTTTTTATAAAGGACTGATCGATCATGCCAATTAACATTGCCCCGTTAACAAGTCTTTTTAAGGCAAACCAAAACCCGGCCAATGCCGAACAAATGGAACGATATATGAAGAACCGCTTTCCCTTCTTTGGAATTAAGACGCCACAACGAAGAGAGATTGAAAAGCGATTTTTTCAAGAGACGGGAATAGTAAAAGAGCCGTTTCATCATGAATTAGTCCTGGAACTTTGGCAAATGCAACAACGGGAATATCAATATGCGGCTTTAACCTATATTGAAAAATCATTAAGTAAGCTGCAAAAAAGTGATGTAGCACTGATGGAAACTTTGATTACAACAAAATCTTGGTGGGATACGGTTGATGCCCTTGCTGCAAAGCCAGTTGGAAACATTGCGCAAAAGTTCCCGGAAGTTGTCGATGAGACGATTGATGGCTGGGCGACTCATGACAATATGTGGCTACGGCGGACGGCAATTCTTTTTCAATTAAAATATAAACAAGCGACAAATGAAGAGAGGTTGTATCAATACATCCGATTAAATGCCGCCAGCAAGGAATTTTTTATCCAAAAGGCGATTGGCTGGGCATTAAGGGAGTATTCCAAGACAAATCCGCTGTCTGTTAAGGGATTTATCGAGGGGAGTCGTTTAGCTCCGCTGAGTGTGAGGGAAGGCAGCAAGTATTTGTCTTGAGGCTCGATGCAGGAACAATTCGGAGAAAAATGGTAAAATACCGGTATTATTTATTTAAAGGGTGAAACAGAATGATAAAATGTATTGCTATCGATATGGATGGAACCTTGTTAAATTCGATGCAGGAAATACCCGAGGGAAATAAACAGGCGATTCTAAAAGCACAATCCCAAGGGGTTGAGGTGGTTGTGGCAACGGGCCGATCCTATCAGGAGGCCACCTATGTCCTGCATGCCGCTGGCTTGAGCTGCCCGGTGATTTGTGTGAATGGCGCTGAGGTCCGCTCTAAGGAAGGGGATGTGATTTCGGCCAACCCGATTCCGAAACAACTGGCCCGCGAGACAGCGGCGAAACTGTCGGAGAATGATATTTATTTCGAAGTTTATACCAATCATGGTGCCTACTCGACAGATGCCGATAAAGCTGTTTCTACTCTTGTTGATATTGTGATGAGCGCTAACCCCGAAGCGGATCGTGATGAAATTACTGTTGCGGCGGGGGCAAGGGTGCGCGACGGCTTGATCCACATGGTAGAGGACTATGAGCAGCTATTTGTCGATGACGAGAAGATGATTTATAAATTTCTCGCTTATTCCTTTGAGGACCCTGGCAGACTGAAGGCAGCCAGCACCGCCCTTGCAGTATATGATGAGTTAGAGGTCACTAAATCAGGTTATGAAAATATTGAAATTACCTATAAAAAGGCGCAGAAGGGGGTGGCCCTCGAGGCGTTTACGAAGGCGATGGACATTGCCTTAGCGGATACGATGGCCATCGGTGATAATTTTAATGATATTTCGATGCTGGAAAAGGCCGGCCGCGCGGTGGCAATGGGCAATGCCAGTGATGAAATTAAAGCGCTTTGCGATGTTGTTACCGACACCAATGAGAACAGCGGCGTGGGCAAGGCAATTCTTGAAGTGTTGTAGGTTGAGGGAGAAATCGAGCTCGGAATTTCAAAGAATGAAGGACAAACCGATTATAGTCTTTTTTAAGAAGAATAAAGGACAAAACGGTCTTGGAATTTGGGGGAAATGTCTTTCATCGGGTGGATGAAGGACAAAAGGAGCTTGGAAATTAGGGGAAATGTCTTTCATCGGGTGGATGAAGGACAAAAGGAGCTTGGAAATTAGGGGAAATGTCTTTCATCAGGTGGATGAAGGACAAAAGAATCATAAAATATAGGGGAAATGTCCTTCACCAGGCGGATGAAGTATTAAAGGAGCTTGGAAATTGTAGGGGATGTCCTTCATAAAGAAAAGGGGGTATCTGTTGTTGGGGCGGATCGGGTCTATTTTTCTAACGCTGGTTTTGCTATTGTCCGGTTGTTCTTTTTTCGAAAAAAAGCAGACACAGGAGCCTGATAGAGACGCGGTTGATGTCCAACAGGAAGTGGAAGTGTTGGCAGAAAATTTATCGGTTCCCTGGTCTATTGATCGAGTAAATCAAACTTTCTACATCAGTGAGCGGACGGGAAGTATTGTCAAAATTACTAACCGCAAAATCGAACGGCAGCGTGTACACTTGGAAAAACCATTGGCTGAAGCGGCAGAGGCCGGTTTGCTTGGCTTTGTATTAGACCCGCAGTTTTCCGAAAATCACAAGGCCTATGCGTACTATACTTATCGGGATGAAAAGAAGGGACAGTTTAATCGTGTCGTTGTCTTGAGGACGAATGGCAACGAGTGGACAGAAGCCGCCATCCTTCTTGACAGGATTCCAAGCGCCGCTTATCACCACGGCGGCAGGTTAAAAATAGGTCCGGACCGCAAACTATACATTACAACAGGAGATGCTACTGAACCGGATTTAGCCCAGAATGTAAAGTCGTTAAATGGAAAAGTTTTGCGAATGAATTTGGATGGTTCGATTCCCGCGGATAATCCATTTCCAGGGTCATCTGTTTTTAGCTACGGTCACCGTAATCCACAGGGCCTGGCTTGGCTTGGTTCGAGGTTGTATGCCAGTGAGCATGGGCAGTCGGCGCATGATGAAATTAATATGATCAAATCAGGTATGAATTACGGCTGGCCAGTCATTCAAGGGCAGGCTAAGAAAGCGGGGATGGTGACGCCGTTGTTTCAATCAGGTGAGAAAACCTGGGCGCCTTCCGGGATGGCTGCATCCAATGGTAAGCTTTACGTCGCAGCACTAAGGGGCAATGCGGTATTTAGGTTTGATTTAGCACGGATGCGGATGAAACCGGTGATAACGGGTTTAGGAAGAATCCGCGATATTTTTGTAGATGGTGAGTATCTGTATTTTATCAGCAACAATACTGATGGCCGCGGAAATCCTGATGAAACTGATGATAAATTATATCGGGTATTGTTGAAAAATGGTAATTAAGATTTTGGCGGAATGTCTATCAGACAAAACGATTCAGCAAATGTATCGAACTGTCCCATAGGGAAATCCTATGGGACAAAACTGTGTGGAAAAAGAGTAGAAGTGTCCCATAGCAAAGCTCTATGGGACACAAGCGGGTGAAAAAAGAGTCGAACTGTCCCATAGGAGGACCTATAGGACAAACCGATCGAAGAAACCAGTCAAACTGTCTTTAATAAAGCCTCTTAAGGACAAAATTCCCCGTAAAATCAACCATACTGTCCTTAAAAGGTTTAACAAAACTTCAAACCTGTTCCCAAGGCTACCGTCTTCAACTCCAGCGGTTATGTGATAAACGATAGGTAGCAGATAACTAGCAACAAACTTACAAAATCTCAATCTTTAGCGAATTCACCTCGGAAACGACGAGGTCTTCGTATTTTTGCTGTGCCAGGTAGAGGAGATCCTGCTCGCCGGCCTTAGGATTTTCCTGTTTAACTTGCGCCTTTACATCCTCTTGAACTTTCGAGGCGAGGACAATCAGCTTGTACTGCTGTTTTTCCATTGTCCAAAATTTCTTCTCACCGTAAGCCTTGATCAATTTCATTGCCGAACCATATTCGCGATATTGCCCGCGAGCTCGGGTAACCGCCTGGGTAACCTCGGCATCAGCAGCTTTATGGCCCTTCTCTTCAGCAAGCAGCGCCATCGCGTGCAAACGGATCATTTGCGTCAGCAGCTGATTCCGATCTTCAGCTAGTTTCGACTGTGAATCTAAATAGGTTAATTCCTCCTCTAACTGTTTGCCGCTATATTGCTTTTTCGCCGCCTCGCGGTTAATCGCAAGCTGAAGCTGGTTGATGAATTTATAAAAAGCAAGGTCGTCAGCGGTAATCCACTCGCCGTTAATTTTGGCAACTCCCTTTGGTTTTTCCACATTCAAATTCATAACCTTTTCGGTCTTTTTGCCGTCTTTCTCAAGGGTGAAGGCCGCCTCATATTTTCCGGTCATCGGCAGCTGCACCTTGCCGGAATAGATGCCCTTCTTCCCCTCGGTAAATGTTATTTGAGCAGTGCCGTGATCCATATTGGCCATTGATAATTCTGCCGTCACAGTTAAGCCCGTAACCGCCTTATCGCCTTCGGTTACCTTCACCTCAATGGGTGACGCCTTATCTTGTTGAAAATAAGGCTTATTTGTGATTTTAACCGTATAATCGGGGCTTGAACTGCAGCCGGCCAGCACCGCGGCGGCCAGCAGCACTACAAACAAAATCCGTTTCATTCCTGATAACCTCCCAAATGATGTGTTTCCAAAAATTCTTCAACCGTGTATTTTGTCATTTTTCCATCGTCTAAATAGGCAACATGGGTGCACACTTGGCGGATTTCATCGAGATGGTGCGAGGAGAGGAGGATTGTTTTACCATGCAACGACTTTAATACCTCTAAGATTTCCTTGCGCCCCAACGGATCGATGCCGCTCGTCGGCTCATCAAGAATCAAAATATCGGCATCCTGATAGAGCGTAATCGCCAGACCTAACCGCTGCAGCATTCCTTTTGAGTACTTCTTCACTTGGACATCGCGGTCATCCCAGAGGCGCACCGACTGCAGTATCTGTTCCATCCGCCCAAGATCCGCCGAACCCACAACCGCCTCGGCAAAAAATGTCATATTTTCAAGCCCGGTCAAGCTGGGGTAGAGCATGAATTTTTCCGGCAGATAGGCAATCGCTTTTTTCCACTTGACATTTTTCTTTATGACTTCAATGTCATTAATTGTAATTTTTCCTTGCTTCACCGGTAGAAGCCCCAACAGGCTGTTAATAAAAGTAGATTTGCCGGCGCCGTTTCTACCAACAAGGGCGCAAATTTCAGTTTTGCCGATTTCCACGGAGATAGCGTCGAGGACCCGTTTTTTTCCGTAGGATTGGCTCAATTGTTCGACTTTAATCATTATTCAACCCCCTCCTTGCGGTTGAAGGCAATCGCTATGCCTATGGAAGCGGCAAGCCAGACCACCAGATTCCCCAGTAAAAAGAACACCGGCTTCGTCCACATGAAGGCCTGCAGCAGCCGCGACATGTGACCGAAGGAATAAACTCCGATGCCGGTTTCGAGAAACATTCGCACGGCCGCAAGCGGATTTAAAAAGTAACATATGGAAAATAGTTTCACAGATTCATAGCTAACCTTCGGCAGGAACGACAACAGGATGAAATCATGCAAAAAGAAAAAGTAAAACCAGACAAAAATCGCGCTTCCGATAATCTGCATCCGTGAGCGGGAAAAACTGCCGATTGCCGTGCCCATCTGCATAAATACCAGTGCCATCGACATGATCGAAAGCAGAAAAATCACATACGACTTAAGATCAAGCTGGAATTGAAACTTCAACAGTAACAGGTAGATGAAAAACCACACGAGCAAAGGCACTAACACTACCGCATAGAGCGCGAGGCTTTTCCGCAGCAGGAAGCTGGCAAAGCTGTCTTTTTTCGTCAGCAGCATGATCAGCGTCTTTTGCTCTTTTTCTTGAAAAATCGAAAAGGCACCGATGAACAGGCAAAGGATCGGAATAAAATAAATGATGGCATCAAACAAATTGATCAGTAGAATGTAAAAGCCTTTGTCAAATGAAAGGGCCGTGGAACGAAACAGGATGCTGACTGAAATCAGCCCAATGATGCTCAAAGAAAGCCAAAGCCCCTTACCCCTTATGTTTTCCTTCCATTCCTTCCAAATGTAATGCATATTTTCGTCTCCCCTTTATGAAGATCAACACCGCCGCCGCAAGTCCGATGACGATCCAGACGACCACATGATGGCTGTTATTTTTCGAAACGAGCGGGTGCGAATCTCGAAACATGACTTCATTTTCGTTCAGAGTGGCGTTGATTTTTTCATAGATTTTAATCGCCGGGCTTTTTAAAAATAACGTCGTTAATTCCTGATCCTCCATTAGTTGGTGGAGGCTGGAATAGTAAGTTATCGGAAAATCCCCGATGCCGTCCTGATTTAAGTCGGTGAGCGGAAACGATCTGCCCCAGTCGTTGCCGAAGCCTTTCTTGCTCCAGACATTGCGCTCGCCTTTGCCGCCAATCGTGACAGCGGGAATGGTGTTTTCGGAAATTCGGTTTAAGGTAAATATTTCATCATTGGAACTAGCCCACAGCTCAATTCCAATTTGATTTTGGACAATGCGGTTATTTTTGAAAAAATTCCTCGTGGCTTGGTCAATGTACAAGCCGCGCTGGTTCATATAAAACGTATTATCTTCGATTCTGTTATCATTGGCCTGCAGCAAGAGGAGGCCGAATGATTGATTGCCATAGTTGATGATAAATTGATTGTCTTTTAGAGTCAGATGATTCGAGTTCATGACGGCGGCGCCGCCTTCGTTCATGGTAAACGTATTGCCTTTAAACATATTGCCGTCGGAGTACATATAATGCAGCCCGTAGCGGGTATTGCTGATATGATTGTCATAGCTTTGGTTGTGGTTGGCATAGTCGAAGAACATCCCGTCACGGGTGCCTTCAATCGTGTTATGAGAGAGGAGATTGTCCTCGGCATACCAAATATGAAGCCCGTTGCCTTGGGCGGCGATTTCTCCCTTGCCAAGTCCCTTTATGTTGCAGTAACGAACGGTGTTGTGGAAGGCTTTGCTTAAATAAATGCCGTGGAAGGAATCGCGGACCCGGATATGCTCGATCACATTGTGGTTCGTGTAGACCTTGACCGCGGCATATTCTTCGGCAGAGTTGCGATTCATGCTGCTGCCTTCCACCGTGAAATGGCTTAAGGTTACCTGCGGTGCCTTCACACTGATGACGTTGCCGGTGCTGTCGCCCTTAATCACGGTATGTTTTTGGCCGACGAGTGTCAGCGGTTTGTTAATGACGATATTGCCTTGATATGTTTTGTTCTCAAGCTTCAAAACCGCTCCTGCTTTCATGGAGTCGATTTTCGCTTGCAAATTCTCGGCTGCCATATTTTTTTCCGGTTTTATCAAAAACAGGAGAGAAAAAACAACAAGTAGGAGCGATATTTTTTTCATCTTTTTCGATCCTTCCATAGCGGAATCAGTAATAAAATGAATGCGATAATCACGATGTAGACACCTGTGCCTAACAAGCTGTGGGTTGTAAAGTTGGCCACTTTATTGGCTCCGATAATCGGCGGGACGAATGGGTCCATGTGGATGGGCGCATGCGGGTCCAAATTGGTGCCGTATTTTTTTAACGCTGCATAAAGGTCTAACACTCCAGCTAAACCGCCAATGACGAATAGCGAGATTAACCCGTAAAGTATGGATTTTTTGCGCAGCACCGCGGTAATCAGGGTCAGGACCGCCAAGCCGCCAACAATGTAGATTAAGTAGGATAATTCCGGGAAATTTTTCTCGCTGAAATTGGACATCCCAATATAATGGTTGAGCCCGTTAATGATGTCAATTTCGCCTGCTAGTTTATTCGGATAGACGATGATATTTAGGCCTTCTGGGTATTGTGGCGCATAGAAGAGCATTCTCCACCAAGGGAAAAACATCGAAATCACAATGAGAATAGCGGAAAGTCCAATTAATAAAGCTGAACCAAGTGATAATTTCCCTTTCTTTTGATCATTCAAGATAACCACTCCTATTATGGTGTAATCTTTGTAATGGGGAGGGTACCAATTGTTCAATTGATCCCCCCGCCAAAAAAGACTGCCAGGCTTAAGACGGCTAGGGTGGCCGATTAAGCTGGGCTAATTACAAAGTGCACAAAGCATTGGCATCGCGGCACAAACATGTTGCTTTTGAGCCAACCCTGTCTCTGTCCTCGCCTTGTGGGTTTGCCAGTCGGCGAGTTCTCTTTATAATATCAGAATTTATATCGTTCAAAATTGAGAATTGTCCAGCTCCACAAGGAACGCTACGGCAGCATAAACAAGGCGCTTCCGCTTTTCTATTTCGGTTTGACAAGGAAGTAGCCGTTCATTTCCTGGTGCAGGGCAGAGCAGAAGTTTGTGCAATAGAGCGGGAAGGTACCGGCTTTATCGGCGGTAAATTCCATTGTATTGGTTTGTCCCGGCTGGACTTCCATGTTCAAGTCATAGTCATTGATCGCGAAACCGTGGGTAATGTCCTCATCGAAGTCGATGTTCGTTAAATGGATGAAGACATGGTCGCCTTGGTTCACCTCAATCACGTCAGGACGTTTTGCTTTGGAATCAAATACAAATCTTGAACGCATCGCAATCCCGTAGACATGGACTTCGTTGCCTTTGCGGACAATTTTAGTATCTTTTTGGGTGTAGACGGCATCCTTGTTTTTCGAATCCTTTGGATAGACGTTAATCGTCTTGATTTTGTCCGCCTTGATCATTTGGGCATAGTGCGGCTCCGGATCAACCGGTACCGATTGAACGATCTTCATTTTCTTGCCGCTGAGATCGATTAATTGCATTGATTCTGGGTGAGAAGGTCCAACTGATAGGTAGGAATCCTTCGCGAGTTTATTCAGCGCGATAATCCATTTTCCGTCGGGCGATACCGTGTCTCCTTCAGCGGAAACTGCGTGTCCTGGTGAATATTGAACTGGTACGCGGTCTAATGTTTTACCGGTATTTGGATCCCACTTGACAATTTCTGATGAAATGAACATCGTGGTGTAAGCCATGCCTTTATCATCAAATTGTGTATGTAGCGGTCCAAGGGCATTTTCCGGGTTGACTTCGCGTTCCATGACCGATTTATAGTTTAAAATCGGAATACCATTGCGTTTGCCAGCAAAATCTTTATTTTTAATCGCCTTGAAGGCTTTTTCAAACGAGAATACCGTCATCGCCGGGGCCAGCTTGCCGGAAGCGATGAATCGTTTGCCGTCTGGTGTTACGTCTACACCATGCGGGGATTTGGCAACAGGGACTAAATAAATGCCGCCTTTTTGTTTTTCCGGGAAAATCATTTTTTGCCCGCCAACATTTTCATATTTGCCTTCCTTAACCATTTGGGCAAGCTCTTTCCAGTTGAACAGGACGATGTAGTCACGGTCAGCCTGGGATGCTTTTACTTCCATTGTTGTAGTTGCTTCTTCAGTATTGTAAGTGGTCATTACGGCCCAATCTTTGGATATTTTCTTACCGGCATCGGAAAGGTCATAAGACCATGGCGGCAGCGCCACTTGATAGGCGATGTGAAGCTTTTCCTTTTTGTCATCAAAAGTTACCGCTGACATCACGCCGCGGTATTTCTGGCTGTAGTTGTCAAGCGATTCGTATTTTTGCCCAAGCGGAACAGCGAATCTTGTTGGTAAAAACAAGTACTCGGTATTTTCCGTTACAAACGCGGCACAGTGCGGGCCGGCTGTGTTAGGCACTTTGATAATGTCTTTGGTGGTGAATGTTTTTAGGTCAACAACGGCGGCGCGGGCATTGCCAACATCAGTGGCAAACATCCATTTGCCGTCATAATCGCCATTTGTTTCCGATAGGGCCGGGTGGTGCAGGTCGCCCCATGTATAACCGCCCATCAGCTTTTTCGAATGTTCGTCAAAGCCATAACCAGTAGCGGAGTCCGGCGAGAAGACCGGGATCGTTCTGATTTTGCGCATCGAGGGCACACCGTAAATAAACATTTGTCCGGAGTGGCCGCCAGATGCAAACAGATAATAGTCATCTTTTTTGCCAAATGGCACATAAACCTTTTGAGCATCGGTCTTGTTGCTGGCGGAAGCGGTTTCGGATTTTGGAAATGAGAAGTCGGCAAAGGTAATCGTTGCCGCGATAAAACCAGCCAGCAGGCCCGATGCGATCGGAATCCATTTTTTCATTCAGTACACCTCTCTTTGTATTATTTTTCAGATGCTTTTTTCAGTAATTCCAATACTTGCTTGCGTTCTTGGTCGGTTAATGGATTTTTGCCGATAACTCCTGACATCACCTCTGTAGTTGGTTTTTTCAGGAATTCTTCAATCGGCTTGCCGTGTTTCCCTTCCACATTGACATAAGCCTTGGATAGGTCGGGACCTACTTGCCCGCCTTGTAGATTAAGGGATTCCACGCTGTGACAGCCTAGGCAGCCCTTTTTATTTAGGATGTTGTCCTCGTCAGCGGCAACGGTTTTGGCGGCTGGTTCCGTCGAGGTGCTGCTTTTTTCAGTTGTGGCTGCTTTGTCTTTTGGACCGGTTTGTGCTGTCTGTGCTTCATGACTGGAGTTCCCAATCAGGACATCAAAGACGAGGTAGCCAAGCCCAAAGCCAATGACTAAACTAATCACAAAACTAATAATTGATTTTTTCACCTTTTCCCCTCCTTTTCTAGGTATGAACATTTTCATCCTAGACTTCGCTATTCCGGTGAAGTGTGATGGGAATCACACTAGTTCTGGTATTTATGAAAATTTTGTGAAGGGGCTATGAAAAAATTATTAACAAAGCTGGTTTGAAAAAATGAACTTTTTTTGAAATGTATATTTATGTAGGGAGGATTCCTTTTTGTGAGCTATGTCACTCATTTTTGGAGACAGGTCATTATAATAGAGGCTAATCTAAAGTGTTTTAGTGATAATGAGGATTTCTTTTGAAAAGGTGGTGGCAATTTTGGTCCAAATCAACTACTTGCAGGACGAGAATTTGGCAGTTTATCGGGAGCTGAATAAAGCGGATTTGCTGCGCAAGATTGTAATTTTTAAAGAGTTATCAGCTGCTTCGCTTGCGGTCATTGAAAGGCGGATTCAAACCTTTGAGTTCAAAAAGGGAACGCAGATTATTGCCGAGGATGAAGTGGCAAAAGGGGTTTATTTCATTTTTTCCGGAGCGGTCAAGCTGACGAAGCGGGATGAAAACGGCAATGAAATTATTGTTTGTATGAAGCAGCAGGGCGACATTTTTGCCGAGGCCTGTCTGTTTACCAATAATGCTGAGTGCTATCCGGCCACGGCAACGATGCTGGAGAACGGTAAGATTTTGTTTTTGGACAAGCAGGAGCTGGAGAAAGATCTTGCTGATTATCCGGAACTGGCGCTGCAACTGGTCCGCTATATGAGCGATGCCTTAAGGGAAATGACCGGACAGCTGCGCGATGTGGCCTTGCTCGATGTGTATGCGAAAACGGTGAAAACGCTGCAGCGCTTAGGGGCTAAATTTAATACTGACGGGAAGCGCTGGGGGATTGAAATCCCCTTGACGGTCCAGGAGTTTGCAACGGTGGTGGGGACGACCCGGGAAAGCGTCAGCCGCGTATTTTCGAAGCTGCGCAAGGATGAATTGATTGAGATGAAATCACGAAAAATTGTCATCCTCGACTGGTGCAAGCTGTGCACATTGGCGCATCACGGGTATTGAGGTAATTTGTTGCGACGGCTGGAACAGTGGATTGTAACTATCCGCTGCAAAAGTGTAGATATCTGGCCAGAAAGTGTAGATATTGTCACAAAAAGTGTAGCTATCTGGTCAAATAGTGTAGATATCGTCACAAACAGTGTAGATATCGCCAAAATTAGTGAAGATACCTTTCTACAGCGAAGAAAAAATGACGTGTGCGAAATCGGCACGCGTCATTTTTTAACTACCATGAAAGTATAACTATTTTCATTCTTTGCGCTGCATGATGGACTAATGGGAAAGCATAAGTTCAACTGCGCCTCATGATCCGTCCTTACGGAATCGCCAGTCGGCGAATTTTCACTTATCAAATTTATAGGTCCAGAACCGCTCATTGTTGAGCCAGACCATCACTTGTGGATCCTGATTTTTCAATTTTTCCTCCATGTCAGCGAGCGTTGCCTCGGTCTGTGAGCGGTGCGCCTTGATCGCGGCCAGCTTCAGTTCATTCACCGGTGTTATGTTATTGATAATATCAGCTTCTCCAAGCTTTTCGACACAATCGTTGGAGAATGCAACACAGTGTACGGTCGGCCTTGCGGCAGCGGGCATTTTTTCCACCGCGCGGATGACGGCCGCCCCAGTGGCATTGTGGTCAGGGTGAACAGCATAGCCGGGATAAAAGGTAATAACCAGTGATGGATTCAGTTCCTCGATTAACGAGGAAATCAAATTGGTCATTTTATCGTCGTCTTCAAATTCAATGGTTTTATCGCGAAGGCCCATCATCCTCAGGTCTTGAATTCCTAATGTGCGGGCTGCTTCCATTAATTCTTTTTTCCTGATTTTCGGCAGTTCCTCCCGGTTCGTAAATGGAGGATTCCCCATATTACGTCCCATTTCGCCTAGGGTTAAGCAGGCGTAGGTGACCGGTGTGCCATTTTTTATATGAGTCGCAATTGTTCCAGATACCCCGAAGGCTTCATCATCCGGGTGTGGGAACACGACGAGGACATGGCGTTCTTTTTTCATAACCATTCTCCTTTCCGGTGATTCAAACAGAGTTGAGCCATTTTTCAAGTGGAACTGATACCTTTATGAGTTTAGTCAAACGGCGTCGTGCTGATTTCCAGGGCAACGGCCAGCTTGCCTTTATAATCGTGGCCGGCGAGTAGCAGTCTTCCTTGTGGATCCATTTCAAAATGGGTAATCCCTTCAGCGTAGACCCAGCCAAGGTTAATTTTTAGACCGACCCGGTAAGGACCGTCGCCGGTGATCTTACCTATTTCATAGCGGACAAGGGCATTACGGATATAGGCGCCGGCGGAAAAAAAGGTTTGATCATAGTGGGATGCATAGGCACCATTTGTTGTTTCCAGATGGATATAGACATCTTTGTTGGCTAGTTGGTTAATCGCTTCCTGCACGCGATTCACGTCAACAACTTCCATTTTCCGCTCCTCCTTCCCTTTACAACAGTTAAAATTTATAATGTAATTATCATACTAAAATTAATAAGAAAATGCGAAATCAATGCTTTGGTGGAAGAAAAAAAGGCGCCCTTAGAAAAGGGACACCGTTTATATCATTACTTAGTTAATCCGCTGCGATAAGCGCCATGCCAGGTAGGACCGACGTATTGATTTAAGCGGAAGCCTTGCGAGATCGCGGCAGAGACAAAGTCTTTGGAAACTTGCACAGCCTCGTTGACTGATTTCCCTTTAGCAAGTTCCGCTGCAATCGCCGCTGAATTGGTACAGCCGGCACCATGGGTATAGGTTGTGTCGATTTTGTCTGATTCATATACTTTGAATTCTTTTCCATCATATAGAAGGTCAAGTGATTTTTCCTCTGTTTGCAGCTTGCTGCCGCCTTTGATGAGAACATTTTTGGCCCCTAAATCGTGGATTTTCGCAGCCGCCTGCTTCATTTCATCCAATGTTTTCGGTGTTTTCATTCCGGCAAGCTGACCTGATTCAAACAGGTTTGGAGTTACCACTAAAGCCCGTGGGACGAGCAGTTCACGCATGGCGTCAGCCGTTTCCGGATTGAGCACTTCGTCTTCGCCTTTACATACCATTACAGGGTCAATGACGACGCGCTCTAATTTGTGCTCATCCATTTTTCTGGCCACCAGTTCGATGATATCCACCGTTCCAAGCATGCCCGTCTTCATACCGTCAATGCCAACTGAGAGGACCGTTTCCAGTTGTTTTTCAACTAGGTCGACAGCAATTGGATCAACACGATGATGCCAGCCGTTTGGATCCATCGTCACGATACATGTCAGGGCGGTCATTCCATAAACGCCCAGCTCCTGGAATGTTTTTAAATCTGCCTGCTGTCCGGCGCCACCGCTGGTATCCGAGCCGGCAATGGTCAATACTTTTTTAATCGCCATTATGTAAAACCTCCTGAAAATCTGCTTCAATTCATTTTTATTATAAATCATTTGAAAAAAATTAACAGAAATGATGCATGATAAAGTGAAACTTCCATCAGTGTGGGGGTTCTTCATCCCCCCACTGGTGGTTAGTTGAACTAATCGGACCTTTACGGGCAGTTGATCCCCCACCTAGATTTCTTGTAGACTTGGACTATCGATGTGGGGGTCTTACTGCCCGTTAAGGTGGGATAAATTTTATAATGATAGGAGAGCGAGAATGAAGGGAGGCTATCCTGATCCCCTACTATTGGTTGTTGCCTCCAAAGGAGAGATATTCAGTTGAATCAATATTGGCAGAAGGTATTCCGGCTTCCAGCGGAGAATACCACAATACGGACGGAGGTCATTGCCGGATTAACTTCGTTTATGACGGTTGCCTATATTATTGTTATTAATGGAGTGATTTTGCGAACGGCCGGGATGCCGTATGAGGCGGTTACGATTGCAACGGTCATCTGTGCCTGTTTAGGCTGTCTGTTGATGGCACTTTGGGCGAATTCACCGCTGATCATCATTCCGGGAATGGGTGATAACGCCTTTTTCGTTTACACGCTTGTGTTAGCTTTTGGACTCTCATGGCAGCAGGCGCTTGCGGCCGTTTTTCTGGCCGGCATTGTGTTTTCGATGACGGCGATGACAAAGGGAGCGGTCTATTTAGCTGCCGCGATTCCTAAGTCGATGGTGCATGCGATTACAGCAGGGATTGGTTTTTTTATTGCTTTTCTTGGATTGAAAAATGGCGGCTTGATTATAGCCAGTAAAGGGACGTTTGTTACCTTAGGAAACTTACATGATCCCCATACGTTGACAACGATTTTGACCTTGGCCGTTTTGCTGCCGCTGTTTTTGCGCAATGTAAAGGGGAACTTTTTAATTGCGATGATCGTTGGTACGGCCATTGGTGCGATGTTTGGTATTGTCGACTTTTCTCAGCTGCGTGATTTTAGTATTTCTTTTAGCAGCTACCGGGAAGTGTTCCTAGCCTTGGATTTCAGCGGGATTAGCTCGGTCGATTTTTGGACGGCGGTATTTGCGCTGTCAATGGTGATTATTTTTGAAAATATGGGAGCACAGCTGGGGATGCTGCCGGATAAGGAAAAGTTCCGGAAAGCGTTTCAGGCGAATGCGATATCCGTTCTCGCTGCCGGGCTGTTCGGCTCAAGTCCAACGACGACGGCTGCCGAATCAGCAACGGGAATCGCTTCCGGGGGAAAAACCGGATTGACATCTCTGACGGCTGGCTTGTTATTTATCCCGGCGCTGTTCTTGATTCCGTTATTTAAGATTATTCCCAATGCCGCGATTGCACCGGTTTTCATCATTGTAGGCTGTATGATGATTCAAAGTTTAAAGGAAGTACCGCTGGATGACTTTACTGAGGCTTTCCCGGCCTACCTGATGATCGTCCTCATGCCGCTGACCTTTAGCATTGCCAACGGAATCGCATTTGGCTTCATCGCCTATCCCATCGTCAAATGGGCCACCAGCCGCCAAGACGAAACAACACCAGCCATGTATATCATCGCTTTATTATTTCTGCTTTATTTTATCTTTGGTTAAGGGTGCCGGTATGTGAATTTTTCACATGGTGCCTGACACCAAAAGAAGGAAGGTGTGGCTATGAACGAGGCTGCTGCCATTATTTTAGCGGGTGGGAAGTCTAGCAGGATGGGGACCAATAAGGCCCTTTTAAAAATAAATGATAAAATGAATGTTGAGAGAATTAGAGATGAACTGCGAAATAGCTTTCATGATATCATTCTGGTAACAAACGATCCAAAGGCATATGAGTTTCTTGGCATAAAAATGGTCAGCGATGATTATCCTGGTATGGGGCCGCTTGCTGGACTTCATGCGGGCTTAAAGGCGAGTGCCCGTAAGGTAAATCTTGTTGTTGCCTGCGATATGCCGTTTGTCTCGGCCAAGCTTAGCAGGTTGCTGGTCGAGCAATACCGTGGCGGTGATGCGGTGGTCCCGGTTATCAACGGCAAGCCCCAACCATTATTTGCTGTTTATAAAAAGGAAATTGCTGATAATGCAGCGAAATGTATTGAGCACGGGAAACGAAGCATGAACTACTTGCTTGACCGCTTAGTAGTCCATTACGTAACTGAAAAAGATCTGGCTGACTTTGCTAATGTAGATTTAGAGCGGTTTTTTTTCAATATGAATGAACCCCAAGACTATGAGGCTGCTAAAAAGCTGGGCTTAAAGAGGTGAAATCATTGACGTTTTATGAAATTTCAAAGGAACCGATTAACATTCAGGCGGTGATAGACAAGGTAGTCCGGCGGGAAGCAGGGGCGATTACGACCTTTATCGGAACCGTCCGGGAATTAACCGGTGGAAAGAAAACATTATTTTTGGAGTATCAAGCCTATGAAGCTATGGCAGTGAAAAAGCTTGCCCAAATTGGTGCCGAGATTGAGCAGCGCTGGTCGGGAGCCAAGGCGGCGATTACCCATCGGATTGGTCGCCTTGATATTACCGATGTGGCGGTGGTCATTGCCGTGTCCACCCCACATCGTGCGGATGCTTATGAGGCCAACCGCTATGCAATCGAACGGATAAAGGAAATTGTTCCAATTTGGAAAAAAGAACACTGGGAGAACGGCGAAGAGTGGGTCGGCAATCAGTTGGAAACGGCCGCTTATCCGAGCGGAAAACCAGAGGCAGGTGATTTCGATGAATAAAGTGCTATTTTTCGCCCACTTACGCGATGTGGTCGGCGAGGAGTTTATAATGGTCGATGCGAGCGGCAAAACTGTCGCGGAGCTGAAGGCAGAATTGGCGGCAAAGTACGATCTCCCCAGACTGGAGACGGTGATGACGGCGATGAATGAAGAGTTTGCTCCCAATGATGAAGTGATCCGCGATGGCGATGAGATCGCGTTGATCCCACCTGTCAGCGGGGGCTAAAAGGGTCAGTCCGTATAAACTTATATGGATCTGACCCGTTCATGTTTATTTTTTCAATAATAGATAGACAAAGTAGGGGGCTCCAATAAAGGCAACCATAATTCCGGCGGAAATGCCGTTTGGCTCAATCAGATTATGCCCGATAGTGTCCGCAATTAATAAGAACCAGCCGCCGATTAAGATGGCAAGCGGGATAAATAGTTGATTTCTTGGACCAACCAGAGCCTTTGCTATATGCGGTGCGATTAGTCCAATAAAGGAGATGCTTCCGGTAACAGAAACGGCGGCAGCAGCCAGGGCCACCGCGATTAACAGCAGGGTGATCCGCTCTCTTTCCACCGACACACCGACACCGATTGCCACGGGTTCACCAAGACTAAGAAGATTCAAGCGATTGGCTTTGTACAACGTAATGGGGATTAATATCGCTAACCATGGAAGCAATGCCCCAATAAATGGCCAATCTGCCCCCCAAATATTCCCTGTTAGCCATTTGGCAATAAAATCCACTTTTTCCCGCTCAGCGGAGGAAATCAGGACAATCATTGCCCCGGAGAGCGCCATGGAAAAACCAATCCCAACGAGAACTAGTCTTACCGGGTCCAAACCGGTGTTTCTATGATAAGAAAACAGATAGATAAGACCAGCAGTCAAAAGCGCACCGAAAAAGGCACAAATCGGAAGGAGATAGGTAAAGGATCCGGTCTCAATCGGAAAAAACAAGAAGAACACGGCAATAGCCACACCGGCACCAGCATTAATGCCAATAATACCGGGGTCCGCCAAATCATTGCGGGTAATGCCCTGTAAAATCGCACCCGATAAAGCTAAGGCCATCCCCGCCAGTAAGGTCACCACCATTCGCGGCAAGCGGATGGAAAATAATACAAACTCCTCTTGAAATGTACCATGGCCGAAAAGCGTTGGAATCAGTCTGTCATAAGATAGAGAAGAATAACCCAGCCCCATTCCAATGATGATGGTGACGACAATCATTCCGAGAAAAAGACTGAAAAGGATTCGTTGTTTTCTTCGTAAGGCAGGGTGAATCATTAGAAACTGCCTCCCTTCCGCACAATGAATAAAAAGAAAGGAAGCCCCATCACAGCGACAATGGCCGCCACCGGTGTTTCATACGGTGAATGAATCGTCCGGCCCAATGTATCGGCTAATAGCATGAAACTAGCACCTGTCATAGCCGACATCGGAATAATAAAACGATAATCGGTTCCCACCATCGCCCGGACGATATGCGGCACCATTAAACCAATAAAAGCCATATTGCCGACAAGGGCCACTGATGCCCCAGCCAGCAGAACAATCACGATGAACAGAATTCCCTTGATTCTTGCTGTATTTTGCCCCAGTCCGACAGCTACCTCTTCACTTAAACTTAAAATGGTCAGCTGCCTGGAAAGAATCAGTGCAAGCAAAATTCCGATCACAATAAGCGGAACAATGATTTGGAGCTGGGGCCATGAAGTTCCGATTAATCCTCCGGCGGTCCACATCGAGACATTTTTGGACAGTTTAAAATAAAGACCGACCCCGTCCGCGATAGCGTATAGGAAGGCAGAAACAGCCGCCCCTGCCAAGACAATCCGGAGCGGCGAAAAGCCACCTTTTTTGGCGGCGCCAATCCCAAAAACCATGAGTGTTCCGATTGCTGCCCCGATAAAGCAGGCAATCGTAATCGTAAAATAATTGGCATTAGGGAGAAAAGCAAGGGTAATTGCCAGTGCGGCATTGGCCCCTGCTGTTAATCCGAGCAGTCCCGGGTCCGCAAGTGGATTTCTCGTCAGGCCTTGCATAATTGCTCCCGCAACAGCGAGGGCAGCCCCAACAAAAACCGCTCCTGTTTCCCGTGGGAAGCGAATTTCACGCAGCATCAATACTGTATCGGTTTTTGCGTCCAATGTTATAGCCTGCCAAACGTCTTTCAGGGATGTGTCAGCCGCTCCCAAAACACAGGCAACTATAAACATGGTGACAAAAACAACCAGACTGGTGGCTATTTTTACGATAAAAGGAATGGAAGCTTGTTCTTCTTTTGTCATTAGTCTCTCATCTTTTCTTTCGCAGGATAATGGGAAGAGGAATTCTAACGATTAGAATCCCTCTTTGGCTGATTATTTTCCTAAAAAGGAATGTTGGAAAAATTTCAATTGCTCCTCAAGTGTAAGCGGGTCATTGAGAGAAGCGCCGTTTCCAACCATTTCGAATACATGATGGTTCTTCACAGCCGGAATGTTTTTATATGATTCTGTTTTTTGGAAGGAAGTATCAGCATCTGCATATTTGCTTAGAATGACATAATCTCCGGCATATTCCGGCAGTACCTCAGCCGAAAGCGTATAATAGCCTGATTTCAGCGCCATTTGCTTAACTTTCTCTGGCATTTTCAGTTTCATGGCCTGGTATAAGATTTCCGTCCCGCGCGCCCAGTTATTACCATATACGTAAAGGCTTTTATCATAGGCTTCGATCACAGAGACGGTTGCATTTTCTCCGATTTTGGCGCGGATTTCAGCGCCTGTGGTTTGCGCCCGTTTTTTGAAGTCATCGACCCAGCCCCGCGCTTCTTTTTCCTTATTTAACAGTTTGCCAATTTCCACATGCTGTGTCAGATAATCTACCTTTCCCCATGTATAGGTTACAGTTGGTGCAATTTGCTTAAATTTATCCAGGTTTTTAGCAGTGGATAGTCCGATGATTAAATCAGGTTTTAGTTCAATAATTTTTTCAATATTATCTTCGGAAATTTCAGCGGCATGTTTTAGTTCATCCTTTAAAATCGGGCTGTTCTTAGACCAGCTATCAGTGCCGACTACATTTACTCCCAGTTTAAGCACATTTCCGGCGAAAGCTGAAAGCACAACCACCCGCTTTGGATGTGCCGGAACTTTAATGGGTCCATTTTCGGATTGATAGGTAATCGTTTCAGAGTCTTTGCCGTTATTCTTTGCGTTTTCCTTTTTTTCGACAGAATTATTACTGCAGGCACTAACGATAAGCACCAATAGAAGAAAGGGGAATAGCCATTTTTTCATTTTGATTATCTCCTTTTAAAAGATTGTAAGTAATGCACATTGGTTTGTTTGTCCTTGGGTCTCTGCCAATATGGGCGTCAATTTGGAATACTTTTCTCAAGACGTCATGGGTCATGACTTCCTCACAGTCACCGGCCTTGACAATTTGTCCGTCTTTTAAGGCAATCATGTAGTCAGCAAAGCGGGCTGCCTGATTTAAATCGTGAAGCACCATAACAATCGTCCGTTCCTGTTCGATGTTCAACTTTTGCAAAAGTTCAAGGACCTCCAGCTGGTGGGCCATGTCCAAATAGGTTGTTGGTTCATCGAGAAAAATAATCTCGGTTTCCTGTGCTAGAGCCATGGCAATCCATCCTCTCTGGCGCTGGCCCCCAGATAGAGAATCGACGGAGCGGTACTTGAAGTCGCTCGTCCCCGTGACTTCAAGTGCCCAGTCAATCACCTCGATGTCTTTTTTCGTTAAGCGGCCCAACCCCTTTTGGTAAGGGAAGCGGCCGTATGAGACCAGCTCACCGACAGTTAAGCCGCTGGCACTTTCCGGCGTTTGTGGGAGAATCGCCATTTTTTGGGCGAGAATTTTCGTGTTTTCCTTGAGAATGTCCTTTCCATCAAGCACAACCGTTCCGGACTGTTGCGGTACAATTCTGGTAATCGCCTTCAGTAATGTGGACTTTCCGGAGCCATTGGCCCCAATAATGGTTGTAATTTTGCGATCGGGGATTTCTACATTGAGATTTTTTACAATCAGCCGTTCTCCATAACCAATATGTAATCCTTTTGTATATAGGCGAACCATTGCCTGACCTCCGTTCAGCACACTGTAATTGATAATGATTATCAATATCGTTAATTAAAACTATAAACACTCTTAATTTGAATGTCAATCCGTTTTTTTAAAAGAATAAGAATGGATAACTTTCGAGTTAGAGAATTGTCTAGCTCGACAAGGAAGCTTCGCCAGTACAGACATCGAACGAAGGAAAGCGATAGCTTTTTCGAGGAGTTTGGACGGCGATGACTAAGGAAGACTTCGAAGAGAATAAGCTTCGCAGGAACTGGCTGTGCTTGTTCCGAAGTCGCTTGCGCTTATCTTATTATTTGAATGTTCTTCCGTTTTTATTGAAAACTAAGAAGGATCAGGGTATATTTATTTGAGAATGATAATCAATTACATAAGCTGCGAAGGAGTGGGCGAAAATGGATCGGAAAGAATTGTTTGATGTGACCATTATCGGGGGAGGCCCTGCAGGATTGTACTCCGCCTTTTACAGCGGGCTGCGGGAGATGAAGACAAAGATCATTGAGTACCAGCCGCAATTAGGCGGGAAATTGCATGTCTATCCCGAAAAAATTATCTGGGATGTTGGCGGACAGACTCCGATTCCAGGGGCCAAACTAATGGAGCAGCTAGTGAAACAGGGACTAACGTTTAACCCTACAGTGGTCTTGAATGAAAAGGTCGAGAAGATTTCAAGCGAGGGAGAACATATTTTTGTCGTGCAGACAGCTTCCGGAAAAAAACATTACTCAAAAACAGTTATCATCGCGATTGGAAGCGGTATTTTGAGGCCGAAAAGATTGGAAATAGATGGCACTGAGCAGTTGGAAGTGTCCAACTTACATTACACGGTGAAGTCTTTAACCCATTTCAAGGACAAAGCAGTGGTGATTTCCGGCGGCGGCAATACCGCGATTGATTGGGCAAATGAATTGGAATCGATTGCCAAGGTAGTATATGTAATCTACCGGAAAGATGCTTTAAAAGGGCATGAGGCCAGTGCAACCAAGCTGCTGAACGGTACGGCAGTTTGCCTGTTTCAAACGACAATGACAAAGCTTGATGTAAGTTCGGACGGTACAAAAATTGTTAGTGTCGAGTTGACGAATCATGAAACCGGTGAAGTCTTCAGCTTGCCAATCGACGAAGTCATTGTCAATCACGGTTATGAGATTGATGCTTCGCTTGTGAAAAATAGTGAATTGGACATTGAGATGGTGGATGACTTTTACATTGCCGGAAATGCTGTTAGCGAAACCTCTATCGGCGGTTTGTACGCAGCCGGGGATATATTGATGTACGAAGGAAAATTGCAGTTAATTGCCGGGGCTTTCCAGGATGCCGCCAATGCTGTTAATAAAGCCAAGCAATGGATCCAGCCGGATGCCGAGAAAACTGCTGTCGTTTCCTCACACCATGAAGGCTTGAAAAAGCGTAATCGGGTTTTGCTGCAGCAGATGATGAAGGGATGATCATCAGTAATAGGAAACAGGAGGCAGCGACATCTTCCATGCTACCTAAGGGAAACTTGTCGAAAAGTCTAATTTTTCGAAAAAACGGCGATACTCTTGTAAAATAGAATCGAGATTGAATGCTAGAGGTGGCGCTCGTGAATATATCAGTACAAAAGTTGTTGACAAAGATGGAAGCGGAGCTGCAGCAGGCGAAAATGGCTCAGAAGCCAGAAAGCTTGCGGGAAAAGGTTTACTCGATTAAAATATTATCTGAGCTTATTCTGGACGAAATCCAGGCTGGTGGAGCAGTGATGGAGCCTCTAAGGCAGCGGCCGCAGCCGAAATCCAGCTCACAGCCGAAAAAACTGGAATTGGATGATGAAGCAAACGGGGATTCGTTGTTTGATTTTTAACCAATGCTTAAAGTGTTGACAAGCAGAGTTGCGCCGCAGTTGGCGTTCTTTGTTTGCAACAGGAAGCATATTGGATGGAACAGGGGGGGACAGGATGAAAGCTTTTATTGTAATTGGCGCTTTGAATGCCTTTTTGGCGGTGGCGCTTGGGGCCTTTGGTGCTCATGGGCTGAAGGGAAAGGTTGATGCCTACTATTTAGACATTTGGAAAACAGGGGTTCAGTATCAAATGTTTCATGCTGCAGGTATTCTGGTTGTCGGATTACTGCTGGGAAAGGTACCGGCAAGCTCCTTATTTACTTGGTCAGGTTGGTTGATGTTTGTCGGGATTATCTTCTTTAGCGGCAGCTTGTATCTGTTAACTTTAACGAAAATAGGACCGCTGGGAGCAATCACTCCGATTGGCGGCGTCTGCTTTTTGATTGGTTGGGTGTTAATGATGATCGGTGCAGTGAAAAATTTTTAATCATGGCAAAAAGGCATTGGGTGTGAGTGATCCCGATGCCTTTTTTGGCTGATAGGAAAGCATAAAAACTTTCCTATCAGTCCACCATGCAGCGCAAAATCAGTGTTGCACCACAAAGAATGAAAATAGCTATACTTTCATGGTAGGCATAAGTTTAACTACGCCTCATGAACCGCCCTAACGGACTCGCCTTTCGACGAGTTTATGTGCCCCGGAAGGAGTTTGAGACTGGGCACTGCTGCTTTGCTGTTAACGCGGGGGGAAAGTTGCTAATGAGGGCCCGGCTCCAAATGGATACTCGTATTCAATTTCTTCGGCAAAGGTGATGTAGTCGACGGCAACCATCGGAATCAAGTAGCGGGTTCCTACCTGCGGATCGCTTAGAATTACATGATCCCTGCCGGCAGCCTCGATAATGCCCCTAAATTCTTTGGCATTCCATTGGGGGTTGCCTTCAAAGGTAGCAAACACACTGACTAATTTTCCCTTGTTCAGTCGTAAAATATTTTCGATATATGACTGTTCAATTGGCAGCATGCCCGGTATCGCTGACCCCGCAGTGGCGGATGGCGGCGTGGGCACAGTGCCTGAACTGGTCGGCGGAAATTGCGGATGCGGCTGTACTGGAAAAAACGCCTGACCCTGGCCGCCGCCAGTGATTGGCTGTGCTCCCTGCTGTCCAGCTGCCCCGGTATACGGCTGGAAGCCTTGAGGATTGTAATATTGGTTCATTTGTTTCCCTCCTAAAAAATAAAATGTACCAATTTGCCTAACATTCTATACATACTCGATCAACCCTGAATGGATACATAAAGGGTCAAGCATTTCCCGAGATACGTTTATAGACTCGCTGTTTTATAGTATGAGAAAAAACAGTGAGATATGACTTGTAAATAGGAGGTAAAGTAAAAAAGCTTCCAAACAGGGCTGGAAGCTGTAAAGCAAAGAGCTAACCGGGCAAACGCAGTCAACACTTTTTTCAAAAAGCGCTCTGATTATTTTTATACCTGAAGGAATTGCGGCACGCGTTCTTCTGCTAAAATATTTCCGACAAAGAACGCGCCAAATTCGCCATAACGGGCACTCACTTCATCAAAACGCATTTCATAGACAAGTTTTTTAAACTGGAGGACATCATCGGCAAATAAGGTAACGCCCCACTCATAATCATCAAAGCCGACAGAGCCGGTAATAATTTGTTTCACCAGTCCGGCATATTTACGACCGATCATGCCGTGGCTCCGCATTAACTCGCGGCGCTCCTCCATCGGCAGCATGTACCAGTTGTCATTGCCTTGGCGGCGCTTGTCCATTGGATAGAAGCAAACATGCTTCGCTTTCGGCAAAATAGGATAAAGCCGTGCCTGCACCTGTGGATTTTGGTATGGATCCTCATCAGATGGCAAATAATTGCTGAGTTCGACCACGGATACATAAGAAAAAGCAGGAATGGTGTATTCTGCCAGTTTTGTTTTATTAAATTCGGTTTCAATTTCATTTAACTCTTCCATCGTCGGGCGAAGGATCATCATCATAAAATCGGCTTTTTGGCCGACGATCGTGTAGAGGGCATGGCTGCCTTCCTTGCGCTCTTGAGCCGTGTTCCATTTTTCAACGAGACCTAGAAACTCATCGATGGCGGCTTGCCGTTCGTCACTTGAAAGCATTTTCCAGGCGGTCCAGTCGACAGAACGGAAATCATGCAGGCAGTACCAGCCATCAAGTGTTTGTGCTGCTTCGCTCATTAAACTCACTCCTATATAATCATTATTCTTAGATCATCATTACTATACCATAGTTTGACCCACAGGTGCTTTAATAAAACCTTAAATTAGCGAGGTTGGATATTTTTATCAATAAACGCGCATCTTAAAACTGAGAGCGTAATTTTTTAAAAAAACTATTGCCTGAAAACGTTATCTTCGAATTGCATAGGTTGAAAAATTGTTCTGGTAAAGTATTCTAAAAGAAGAGCTTTTTTTTAAAATGGGAGGTTTTGATTAGTGAGTGATTTATTTACTGGCTTAAAGAATAAACTTGCCGGTCGCGAGTTAAAAATCGTCTTTCCGGAGAGTTTGGATGAACGGGTTTTAACAGCGGCGGGCCGGTTAGCAGCGGAAAAACTGGTAACACCGGTTTTGCTGGGGAATATTGACGAGGTGCAGGCAAAGGCTGCTGAACTGGGCGTCTCTTTGGATGCGGCGGAAATTTATGACCCTGCTCATTACGCGGGGATGGATGAACTTGTCGCCGCGTTTGTCGAGCGCCGCAAAGGCAAGGCCACGGAAGAAGATGCCCGTAAGATTTTACTCGATGTCAATTACTTTGGGACGATGCTTGTCTATCGTAATAAAGCCGACGGGCTTGTCAGCGGCGCCACCCATTCCACTGCTGATACCGTCCGTCCTGCACTGCAGATTATCAAGACAAAGGAAGGCGTCAAGAAAACGTCCGGCGTGTTCATTATGGTGCGCGGCGATGAAAAATATGTCTTTGCCGACTGTGCGATTAATATTGCTCCGGACAGCAATGATTTAGCGGAAATTGCCTTAGAGAGCGCGAAGACTGCAGCGATGTTTGATATTGAGCCGCGCGTGGCCATGTTGAGTTTTTCCACAAAAGGATCGGCCAAATCGGATGAAACCGAGCGGGTCGTTGCCGCTGTTGCCGAAGCCAAACGGCGGGACCCTTCGGTTGTGCTTGATGGCGAATTTCAATTCGATGCCGCTTTTGTTCCGTCTGTTGCGAAAAGTAAGGCCCCCGGTTCTGTCATTCAGGGTAATGCCAATGTATTTATTTTCCCGAGCCTGGAAGCCGGCAACATCGGTTATAAAATTGCCCAGCGCTTAGGCGGATTTGAGGCTGTCGGCCCGATTCTTCAAGGCTTGAACCGCCCGGTTAACGACCTGTCCCGCGGCTGTAATGAAGAGGATGTATACAAACTGGCGTTAATTACCGCAGCCCAAGGACTGTAATCTATTTCTGAGCTGGCTCTTCTTTTGGAGAGCTGGCTTTTTTTGATTGACGGGTAGGGTTTCCACTTTATTCTAATCTTTGTATAATTGCAGGGTGATTACGTATAATTAGGCTTGAGTTTTGTAAAATAACAGCTGGATTTTGTAAAAAAGAGCTTCAATTTTGTACAATTCATTGCGCTCATAACATTCTTTGGTACAATATTTACAACATACATATAAGGGGCAATCAATATGGAAGGTTTGCTGCGCCAGCCGGAGTGGCGGGTAATTGATCAGTCTGGTGTTGGACCGCTTTTTCCGGCGCTGGAGTCATTTGGTTATGATGATACGTTGTGTGCCTCTGTCGGGGCGGGAAAGGCGCCGGCAACAGTGCGCACCTGGGTTCATCACAACACCGTCGTGTTGGGGATCCAGGATACGAAGCTTCCCTATTTGCAGGAAGGGATTCAATTTCTAAATGGACAAGGGTATCAGGTGATCGTCCGCAATTCCGGTGGTCTTGCGGTTGTCCTAGACGCGGGAGTTCTCAATGTTTCGCTGATTTTTCCGGAGGCGGAGAAAGGAATTGATATCAACCGCGGCTATGAAGCCATGTGGGCGCTTACGAAAAGCATGTTTGCTGATTTCCCGCAGCGCATTGACGCCGGGGAGATTGACGGCTCATATTGCCCGGGAAGCTATGACCTGAGTATCGGCGGGAAAAAGTTTGCCGGGATTTCGCAAAGACGGCTACGAAAGGGCGTAGCTGTCCAGATTTACCTCAGTGTCGACGGCAGCGGCTCGAAGCGGGCCGAGCTTGTCCGCGAGTTTTACCGCAGGGCGAAAAAGGACGAAGCGACGAAGTTCTTCTCCCCTGAAGTCGTCCCCGATGTGATGGCCTCACTGTCAGAGCTTTACCGCTGTGATTTTTCCATCAGCGATATGATGCTGCGCCTGCTTAACCAGCTACAGCACTATGGAGATCGGCTTTATGCCGGCGGGTTAAATGAGTTTGAACTTGAGCTCTTGCCCGGATATATCCACCGGATCGTCCAGCGAAATGAACCTTATTTGGCGATGCAAACACAAAAAGAGGCTGGCTCTTAAACGGTTTATGCCGCTAACAGAGCTAGCCTCTTCTTATTTAATAGAGCTGCTGCGCACTCTCTTCTCCCTGATGAATGGAACGGAAGCATTGGAATCCGCTTTATTCCGCTACTTTTTCCAGGTTCCCATTACGGTCCATTTTGAATTTGGTGGCGGGTCTTTCTTCTTCCTCAAATAAAACGAGCTTGCGGGCGCGGTTCATAATTTTCATTAAGGTTTCGTAGTCTTCCTGCATGGTTTCGGAATTTTCTTCGAGCCCCTTGATCTTGTTCTGCAATTCCTCGTTTTGTCGCTTCAAATCGGTCATTTCCCGCTTCAATCTTTCATTCTCACTTTTTAATGCTTCATTTTGCAGATTGGAATGTTGAAAGTTTTGCAAGAAGGCGATGACGGACTCCATTGTCAAACCTGTTGCTGGCGTATACACTTGGGGTTGCGGCTGTACATAGGATTCCATTGCCAATTCTGCGGTCATGTTTTGGACCTCGGAAGCTGGCACTTCTGCAATAGGTTCAGCTACTGCCGGGATTTCTGCGCTGACTGGCAGTGGACCCAACTCTTCCGGAGTGGTCACTGGCGGATTGTAGAGCAGTTTTTTCTTGCCGCCCTGATCTTTTCCTAAAATTCTTTGCCGTTGTTTTCGCTGCTTTTTCGCCAATGCCAGCGCTTTTTCATAACGGTGGCGGACGACGGCGTTCCATCTGAAGCCGCAAGCCGCAGAGGTCCGGTTCAGCTTGTCACCTACCTCTTCGAAAGCATTCAGCTGTGTACTGCCCTCTCTTACATGTCTTAGGACTGTTTCAGCCAATAGCAAATCGTTTTCATCTGTCCATGCATCTTGACGAACTTTCATTTGTTTCATCTCCCTAAAATTAATTTCCCATGAATGACATGCCTAATAATGGCTATGTTCAAAAAGTTCTAGTCTTATCATGGACAAGTTTTCTAGGCTTTATACCAATATGGTTAAAAGGATAATAGATTTTTTAAATAGCAATTTTAAAAAAGTTGTTTAGCATGGCGCGCATCGTTATATTTGTGCGGCTTGCATCGGCAAGAGAGAAAATGTAAAATACGTTAGGAGTTAATCGATCATCGTTCGTGATTTTTCCATTGTTTGCTCAATTGGTGAAATCTTAGCTGCCGGTTGGGCAAAATAATGTTATAGATTGTTGGCCAGGCTTTAAGCGCTCGTCTGTCAGAGGGCTAGAGCTGCCAATTGGAGAAAGGGTTGTCGGAAATGGCTAATGAATTTCGCGTTTGTGATGATTGCCAAGCCGTGAATTTAAAGACTTTGATTCCACGTCTGAAGGAGCTCGATCCCGATGCTGAAATCAAAATCGGCTGCCAATCATATTGCGGTCCCGGTCGGAAAAAGACCTTCACCTTCGTCAATAACCGCCCTGTCGCCGCCCTCACGGAAGAAGAACTAATGGAAAAAGTTGGTAAAAAAATAAAATAAATAGGGTTTGCCCAAAAATTTACTAACGTTGATATATGCAAGGCTTTACAACAATAACGGAGTGCCCAAAAGTCAAAATATGACTTACTGGACCGCTCCGTTTTTCTTTTTCAATGCAATCGCACGGCGTCACCGCATGGTGTCAGGCACCTTCCGTGGACACGATTCCACCCCACACGGACACATAAAATGGAAATTGAAACACTGTTGTTGTCGAAAAATCCTGCGGAAATGTGCTGCTTTTTGGTATATAATAGGGCTAATGTAGTTCGGATTATGTTCTTGGGGAGGAGGGAAGCGGATGACGTATTCGACGGAGAAGTTGAGTGAGGAAAAAGTGTTTAAGGACCCGGTTCATCGCTATGTCCATGTGCGTGATCGAGTGATTTGGGATTTAGTCGGGACAAAGGAGTTTCAGCGCCTGAGGCGGATCAAACAGCTCGGGACGACGTTTTTAACTTTTCATGGTGCCGAACATAGCCGTTTCACCCATTCACTCGGTGTTTATGAGATTGTTCGCCGGATGATTGACGATGTGTTTGACGGCCGGCCGGAATGGGATCATGATGACCGCCTGCTCACTTTATGTGCCGCGCTGCTTCATGACCTGGGCCATGGCCCATTTTCCCACGCATTTGAAAAAGTATTTGATTTCGATCATGAGGATTTTACGAGAGCGATTATTTTGGGAGACACTGAGGTAAACAAGGTGCTTCAGCACGTTGGTTCTGATTTTCCGGAAAAAGTCGCCGAGGTGATTGCCAAGACGTCCCCGAAAAAGCTCGTCGTCAGCATGATTTCCAGTCAAATTGATGCTGACCGGATGGATTATTTGCAGCGCGATGCTTATTTTACCGGAGTCAGCTATGGTCAGTTCGATATGGAGCGAATCTTAAGAGTAATGCGTCCGCGCGAGGAACAGGTCGTCATCAAAAAGAGCGGCATGCATGCGGTTGAGGATTATATCATGAGCCGCTATCAAATGTATTGGCAGGTGTACTTCCATCCTGTCTCCCGCAGCGCCGAGGTGATTTTGACAAAAATTCTCCACCGTGCGAAGCAGTTATTTAAGGAACATTATCTGTTTAAATATGAGCCGCTGCACTTTTTCTCGTTTTTCCGGGAAAACGTGACATTAGAAGACTATCTTAAATTGGATGAAGCGGTCATCATGTATTATTTTCAAATTTGGCAGGAAGAGGCCGATCCGATCTTAAGTGATTTGTGCCGCCGCTTTGTTAACCGGAATTTATTTAAGTATGCCGAGTTTGATCCGGCCAAGGAATATAAAAAAATGGCAGAGCTGAATGCCTTGTTCATCCAAGCAGGGATTGATCCCGACTATTATTTGGTCGTGGACTCCTCTTCTGACCTGCCCTATGATTTTTACCGTCCGGGTGAGGAGGAAGAGCGACTGCCGATTCACTTATTGATGAAAAGCGGGGAACTCCGGGAGTTTTCCCGAGAATCAGAGATTGTTGATGCGATTTCCGGGAAAAGACGGACCGATCACAAACTCTACTATCCTGCGGATTTTCTGGCTGACGAAACAACGGCTGGAGAGATTAAAAAGCAAATTCGTTCACTTTTAGAATAGCGGTCCGTTTGTGGAAATGAGCGGAGGCCGTTAAACTCGGGTTGGTATGTTTGTTTTGGAAAAATAACTCGAATACGTCGGTACAAACGCCTTTATAGGCTGACGAATATTTTTTCCTCTGAATTGATTTCAATTGTAAATGGTGACGGCGATTGCCATAAGGTTTAGATGAAGTAGGAGATGACGAATAGTGTTAAAAGATCATGCCAAGCTGATGCAGGCGATTATGGTTTCCGGCGAAATCGTCGGCCGCAAGAAACTGCAAAAGATGATATATATTGCGAAAAAAATTCACTTTCCGTTTAATGATCGATTCCAGTTTCATTTTTACGGCCCATACTCGGAGGAATTGACGACAAGAGTGGAGGAACTGTGCAACATGGGCTTCTTGAATGAGATCAAGGAGAAAAAAGGCGGCTATTTTCAGTACCGTTATACATTGACGGAATCCGGGAAAGAGTTTTTAAGTCTAAATGAAGTCGAGATGCCGTTTTTAGAAGATTGTTTCCAGGATATGAATAAGCAAAATGCAAGATTTTTAGAGCTGGTATCGACGGTTCTGTTTTTTGATGAGCTTCCAAGGGAAGAGGTCAAAAACAAAGTATTTACGTTAAAAAGCAGCCAGCGCTATACGGAAGCGGAAATAGAAGAAGCCTATCGCTATATTGAAAGCTTGAGAGCGAAAGTTCAATAATGTCAGGTCAGGGAAATGCTTGGATTTTTGTCTTGCCATACAATCGGGTAGTCAAAAATCCAGGCATTTTTTTAAGTTTTGGGTTATATGAATTTTCTAGAAAATTTGCTATGATTTGTCTATCAGTGTGGTGAGGGAGGGTAAGGCATGGATGAATTCGTAGGCTTGGTCGCAATAGTAATGACATTTGGGATTCCTATGGTGGCGATTCTGGGTGGCTTCTCCATTAAAAAGACAAAAATAAAGGCGGGAATGGTGAAGGACCAGCTGGAGCTGGAAAGACTTAAACATGAGAACTATTTAATCGAAACCGAAAAAATGCGGCTCGAACTGGAAAAAATGAGACTTGAAGAACCAAAGGACAATCTAAAATTGTAAACCGGAACGGCAAAAAAAGTGTGAAACCTACGTATGGTCGCTTCACACTCTTTTTTATTGCCAGGCAATACCAACTACCATTTTCTGTGTCCGTGTGGGGTGGAATCGTGTCCACGAGGGGTGTCAGGCACCATGTGAAAATTTCACATGGTGCCCCCCAAAATCACATTGACTGCGTGATGGGTCTTGTGTTATTTGTCGCTGGCGCGGACGCCTGCGACGGCGTAGTGGTTTTTGCTCATTTCTTCAATAAAGACGGTGATGTTTTCTTTTGGGGCGCCGGTGGTTTCGCTGACGGCATCGGTTACTTTTTCAACGAGTGCTTTCTTTTGTGCGTCAGTGCGGCCTTCCAGCATTTTTACCGTTACGTATGGCATGTTCGATTTCCTCCCTTCGTAAAAAGCTCTGCTTGTAGTGTTCCACAATAGACAAAAAAGTGCAATATTTCTCATATGTGGATGAGTAAAATATTTTAGGCAGCATTGACCCCGTTCAAGGCCCATTTGATTTTTATTTTCAAAGCGGTTTCATGTATACTAGAAGGAAACTAGAGATGGTACGGAGACTGACTCCGCTTTTTCACTAAGGAGGAGAACTATTTTTGGATTTTCTAGATGGCTTTTTGGCTTATCCCTTACAGATGATTCCTTATGTTGCGATTACCCTGGTATTTGCCTTTACCTTGCATGAATTTGCCCATGCCTATGTTGCCTATAAATTTGGTGATATGACGGCAAAAAAACAGGGGCGGCTGACCTTAAACCCGCTGCAGCATCTCGATCCATTTGGCACGATCCTGATTTTGATTGCCGGATTCGGCTGGGCCCGCCCGGTTCCCGTTAACCGCTATTTTTTTAAAAAGCCGCGCCTTGCCGGTGTGCTCGTTTCGGTTGCCGGACCGTTGGCGAATCTGCTGTTGGCCTGCCTTGGCTTCATTGTTTGGTATGGTTTAAACCATTTTGGTATCAATAGTTCGGACAATTTCTATTCCTTTATGCAAATCTTTATCCGGCTTAATATCGTCCTCTTCATCTTTAATTTGCTGCCGCTGCCGCCGCTTGACGGCTACCGGATTGTTGAGGATCTAGTCCCCAATGACACTAGGGCAAAAATGACCCAATATGAGCAGTATGGAATTCTAATTTTTTTGATTTTAGTCCTTATCCCGCCGCTAAACAGCATCACGATTCAACCGCTTTTCAGCATCGTCATCCCGTGGATCTGGGACGTTTTAAATCAATTCTTTTATGGGCTGTTTTTTTAAAGGAGGTCTTACGCCATAATGGAAGAAAATAAGAAAAAAATGGGCTTTAATATCATTAAGAGTGATCCAACCGATGGGCACAAGGGCTTTGGCAAGGGGGCACTCAGCCTCGATAACGTAACGCCGGTTATCATTGATGTTGAGGCCGGAGAGGCGGAAATTGATATTGGCGCGATGCATGCCCGCAGTGCTGTTGAAAGAGGGATCAAATTTTTGCCGAATAAAGAGGAAGTACCGAACGGCAAACCATATTGGCTCGTCTGGGTAACAGTTGACCGTAAGGAAGAAGGGCCGTATTATGCCGGCGTGGCCGCCTGTTTTATGACCGTTGACCGGGAAATTCGGCGCGGTTACAAGCTGCTGCCCGAGCATGTGAACCGCATGGATAAATCGCTCAAACGCCATATTATCGTGGATGATATGGACGCCCGCTCGAAAGAAGTGCTGGCCGATTTCCTTCGTTCCCATAATGAGACGATGTGGAATAATTCGTCCGCTGAACTGAAGACGGCCTTGGCCGCTGAATGAAAAACTAATCTTGAATTTTTTTGGAAAAATGAGTAGTATTATAAGCAGTGTAAAAACACTGTAAAACTAGGACAAGAAAAAGCTCCGGAACCATCTCCGGAGCTTTTTCCATAACCTTAACCCCATGGCCATAATCGTTTATACCATGGTTTTTTCGGCACTGTTTCGCGATTATCCGGTTTGCCGCCGCCATTTTTTAGATGCTCGGTGCAATATTCGGACGGCTCGGTTCCGGCAACAAAATACGTGAGCCGGCGGACCGGGCAGTCGTCTGTCGCCAGCTTACCATTGGCTGGATCGACGTAAACGCCGACCACCCCGTCCTTTGGTGGCTTGAACGCTTTGACGGCCTTGCCTTGTAGGGCTTCCTCCATAAAATGAGCCCAGATTTTCTTCGCATATGACTTCTCGGTGGAGAGGTTAATCGGCTTCCCGACATCATAACCGGCCCAAACGGCGGTCACAAGCTGCGGCGAGTAGCCAATCATCCAGCTGTCCGTCTCGGTTGAACCGGATTTGCCCGCATAAGGGCGCGTCAGCTCGGCAGCGATCGTACTCCCGGTCACCTTCGCATAGCCGTTGAGTTTCGGGTCGAATATGCCGGTCAGCATTTGCGTCATGACATAAGCTCTCGCCGGGTCAAGGATTTTTTCAGTCTGCGATTTTTTTTCAAAAATCACCTTGCCATGATAATCTTCCACTTTGGTAATCAGGGTTGGCTCAACGCGTTTGCCGCCATTGGCGAACAGGCTGTAGGCATTGGCCATTTCAATTACGCGGACCCCCGAGCTTCCCAGCGCAAGTGACGGAACCTGGGCCATTTTTGTCGATAGTCCGAATTTCTTTGCTGTCTCCTTTAGCACCTCTTCTCCTAAAAATAGATGTGTTTTTACCGCAAAAATATTATCCGAAACGGCCAGCGCCTGGGCGAGCGTAATTTCGCCGTTGGCATACTGATTATTGAAGTTATGCGGCGTGTAATCAGCCCGACCATCATCAAAATGAAAGGTTGTATCCTCACTTCGCATCGTCGATGATGGGGTGAACCCATGCTCCAGAGCGGCATAATATAGCAGCGGCTTAATCGTCGAACCAGGCTGCCTGACCGCTTGTACAGCGCGGTTAAACGGACTTTGTGCGTAATCCCGGCCGCCGACCATTGCTTGGATATAACCGTTTTTCGGGTTCATCGCCACTAGCGCCACTTGAATATCAGACGAGCGCGCTACATTTTGTTTGATTTGCTTCTCTGCTGCCTTTTGCTGTTTGAGGCTTAGCGTCGTGTACACCTTTAATCCGCCTAGGGCAATCATGCGCTCATCCAAATGGAGCTGATTTTTGAGGGCATTTTGCACGGCGTCCTGGAAATAAGGGGCTACTTTCACTTTTTGCGTCTTATGCACACCGGTGAAGACGAGCTTTTGTTTGGCGGCGGCTGCCGCTTCTGTTTTGGTGATATAGCCGTTTTTTTCCATGCTCGTTAAAATAATGGCCTGGCGCTCTTTGGCATTTTTCAATGAACTCAGTGGCGAGTAAAGACCGGGGCCCTTAGGAATGCCCGCGAGCATGCTGGCCTCTGCCAAACTGAGATCGGCCGCTTTTTTGCCAAAATAAAACTGACTCGCTGCTTCCGCCCCATAAGCCCCGTTTCCATAGTAGATGGTATTTAAATAACCTTCCAAAATATCATTTTTCGTATAGTTCATTTCGAGGCGGATGGTATAGAAGGCTTCGTGAATTTTCCGCGTCCACGTTTTGTCATGCTCGAGAAATAGGTTGCGGGCATACTGCTGGGTAATCGTACTCGCCCCTTGTACTTTTGCCAATGCGCGGATATCGGCAATCACCGCCCCGGCAATCCGTTTGTAATCAAAACCGTGGTGGTTGTAAAAATTCCGGTCTTCAATCGCGATGGTGGCATGAATTAAATCCGGTGAAATTTCCTCAAGCTTGGCCCAGTAGCGTTTTTGCCCGTTGTTGCTTTCGCCAATCAATTTGCCATCATCGGAAAAATACAATGTTGACTGAGGCACGGCGAGCGGCGGCGGTCCGAGGATCTTTGCATAGGTAAGAATGCCGGCCAAGACAATGACCACACAAGCCATGGCGATCAAACTGATGAAGAAAATAGCGCGAAAAATTTTAATGGTTTTGCGAAATCCGTGATCTGTCATGATTTCCATGTAAGCCCACCACCCCTTTTTTAGACCGATAAGAAAGTATAAATAAACAAAGTAACCTTTGTAACCATAGGCATCGCAGCCCAAAAGTTATACTATTGGGAGAACTGCGCCTCTGTCATTGCTTTGAAGGCTTTCCAATCGGCGAGTTTTTTAAAAAAAGCAACTGTTCGGCTGAAAAATTTAGATAGTAATAGTATTGAAAAATCAGCTTGGTTTTAAACCTTTACGGGTTAAAATCTTTCAGATTTTTACTAGACAAATTCTGATGATTGTAATTCAATAGTTTGGGTAGGATAAAATTTGAAAGCGTCAGCGGGCGCTGCTTAGGAGTGATGGCTGAGAAAAACTAGGAAGGATGATTCTATTGGCTGGACTTTGGTTTACTGAAAAGCAAACTGAAAACTTTGGCATTACCATGAAAGTGAATAAAACCTTACATACAGAAAAAACCGAATATCAAATGCTAGAGATGGTGGAAACTGCCGAATGGGGCAACATGCTGCTGCTCGACGGCATGGTGATGACCTCGGTGAAAGACGAATTTGTCTATCATGAGATGGTCGCCCACGTACCGCTGTTTACCCACCCTAATCCGGAGAATGTGCTCGTTGTCGGCGGCGGCGACGGCGGTGTCATCCGCGAGGTGTTAAAGCACCCAAGTGTAAAGAAGGCAACGCTTGTCGATATTGATGGAAAGGTGATAGAATATTCAAAAAAGTTTCTCCCGGAAATTGCCGGCTGGCTCGATGACCCGCGCGTAGAGGTGCGGGTGGCTGACGGCTTCATGCATATTGCCAACAGCGAAAATGAATACGATTGTATCATGGTGGATTCCACTGAGCCGATCGGGCCGGCCGTGAATCTGTTCACGAAGGGGTTCTATGCCGGGATTTCCAAGGCGCTGAAGGAGGACGGACTGTTTGTTGCCCAGTCGGATAACCCATGGTTCAAGGGAGAGCTGATTCGCAATGTCCAGCGGGATGTTCGCGAAATTTTTCCGATTACCCGTTTGTATCTTGCCAACATCCCAACCTATCCTAGCGGCCTGTGGGCATTTACCATCGGTTCGAAGGTGTATGACCCTCTCGCCGTCAGCGACGACAGCTTCCACGACATCGAAACAAAGTACTACACGAAAGAATTGCACAAAGCAGCATTCATCCTGCCAAAATTTGTCCAGGAATTGCTGCAGTAGGTTAACGGGTAGGTTCTTCAAGGTGTAAAAAAATCTACCTGGTAAAGTCGGGGAGTCTACGCTCCCCAACGTGATGAAAAAAGGTGTTCGCGGTCAAGTAGAGGAGTTCTAGTTGCCCGAACGGGGTAAAAAAAAGAGAACTCGGTCACGTAGAGTCATTCAGTCTACCATTAAAAGGCAAATATACAAAAAATGTGTCCACCCCACGTGGAATCGTGTCCACAGATGGTGCCTGACACCAATATTGTGACACTACTTTATCACCACTATTAACACCTATTACATAGAAAGAGAGGAATGCCGCGATGCGTTTTGATGAGGCTTATTCAGGAAATGTGTTTATTAAGAGTCATCCGAATTATGAGGAGAGTCAGGTTGTGATTTATGGGATGCCGATGGATTGGACGGTGAGTTATCGGCCCGGGTCGCGGTTTGGCCCGGCGCGGATTCGCGAGGTGTCGATTGGGCTGGAGGAGTACAGTCCATATCTTGACCGCGAGCTGGATGAAATTAAATATTTTGATGCCGGTGATATTCCGCTGCCGTTTGGCAATCCGCAGCGCAGCCTTGATTTGATAGAGGAATTTGTCAAAAAAATACTCGAAGCCGACAAGTTTCCGCTGGGAATGGGCGGAGAGCACCTGGTCTCCTGGCCGGTCATGCGGGCTGTTTATAAAAAATATCCCGATCTGGCCATTATCCATATGGATGCCCATACCGACCTTCGCGAACAATACGAAGGCGAAGAGTTGTCACATTCAACTCCAATTCGGAAGATTGCCGAACTGATGGGGCCGTCCAATGTCTATTCATTTGGAATCCGCTCCGGGATGAAAGAGGAATTTGAGTGGGCGAAGCAAAATGGCATGCACATTTCCAAATTTGAAGTGCTGGAGCCGTTAAAGGAAGTACTGCCAAAGCTGGCCGGACGCCCGGTCTATGTCACCATTGATATCGATGTACTCGATCCGTCCCACGCGCCTGGAACCGGCACGGTCGAAGCCGGCGGGATTACCTCAAAAGAGCTGCTGGCATCGATTCATGAGATTGCCCGGTCGCAAGTAAACGTGGTCGGCGCCGATCTTGTAGAGGTTGCCCCGATTTACGATGTTTCCGAGCAAACCGCCAATACGGCAAGCAAATTGATTCGCGAAATGCTGCTCGGATGGGTGAAATAGTGATGATACAATTGAGATGTCTGCTCCCAATAGGACGGACATCTTTTGTTTTATGCAGAGCTAGACCTGGACTTATACTATATTAGCGATTTCCCCCGGTATATTAGCGGAAAAATGAGTTTTATTCGCGAATTTATAGCTTTTATTAGCGAATCCAAGCAATTTATTAGCGAATCCAAAATCCAAGCAGTTTTAAAAAATAAAAAGGAAGTGCACTTTTTTGACGACAAATGAAATACCTGTAAAAATTTCCGTGAAAACCACCATAAACGATGCTGCGCCAGTGGAACTGATCGTGTTTGGCCGCTACTTTCAAAAAGAGCGGGCTGCCTATTTGCAGTATGAGGAAGTATTAGAAGAGGTAGGCACTATTCGTACCATCGTAAAAGTATCACAAGAGGAAATGCTGATTTTACGCAGCGGGGCCATTAAAATGCGGCTGCCATTTCGGCTGCAGCAGAAGCTCCCGGGCAGCTATGAGCTATCGCTGGGGGCATTTGAAACGGCCACATTGGCGAAAAAAATGGAATTCACCTCTCAGGAAAATGGCAGCGGCCAAATCGATATCATCTATGATTTCGAGATGCAGGGGGCGCCCGCCGGCACTTTTCAGTTGGAAATCCATTTTCAACCGGAGCACTCGTATGAATAATATCCAAAAAAATGCAAATAGTAGTAATGTATTTTTTTGCGAGGAGTGGGCCAAATCTATGAATGTGGGAAGAGCGAAGGAAATTCTCGAGTCTGCTGACATGATTCATGTGACCTACAATGGCACGCCGGTGATCATTCAGCATGTCGATGAGAAAACGAAAATGGCGCGGATTTATTCCCGAAAAGACCCGGACAATGAACAGGATGTCCCGGTGCTCAATTTAATTGAAGACTAGAAAAGAGTCTCCGAAACCGCTCGGGGACTCTTTTCTTGGCTAATAGGAGGGGAGGTACGAAAAGTGGTTTTTCAGCCCGAAAATTAAAAATAGATAAACCCAAGAATGTTGATTTTACGGCATTCTTGGGTTTTTATTTTCGGTGTTTTTTACTCAAAAATGGACTTCCTGGACAGCTCCTCCCTATGTCGCATTAATTCAACTACGCCTCATGAACTGTCCTTACAGACTCGCCAGTCGCGAGTTTACAGTTGATTACAAAAAATAAGAAAGACAATAGGCTGTAGCTTCTTTCACCGTCCTAAGCAAATTTGGTTTTTCCAAAGTTTCCAATGACAATCGTTCGGAATCCTGAATGTCCTTTTCTAACACCGCCTTAAGGCGGGTAATAAAGACTGAATCATAGATGTAACAGTTGATTTCCTTGTTTAGGTAAAGACTGCGCTTATCAAAATTGGCAGTGCCGACGTCACAGACTTTATCGTCTACTACAAATGTTTTCGCATGATAAAAACCGTTTTTATACTGATAAACGACAGCACCCTCACGCAGCAGACGCCGAAAAAAGCGATAGGAAGCCTCCTGCACGAGCGGATGATCGGCATAGTACGGAACGACAACCAAAAGACGGACACCCCGCTTTAGCGCCGCCAGCAATTCATCCAAAATCTCGCGGCTGGGAATAAAATAAGGCGTGCCAATGATGATTTCCTTTTCTGCCATTCGGATTAATTCAATAAACTGTTTTTCCAGCTGATTGGCCTCCGTTGCAATGAATTGGTGGCGACTGGCGCCCATTCTACATCCCAAAGGAAAGGTAAGCTCTGCCGCTGCTTCCCAATTGACGGCCATACCGACAGGTCCAGGCCAGCTAAGAAAAACATCTTCACTCGTCGCGTGCTGCCAATCTAGCAAGAACTCTTTTTGTAACTCGTTTACACCTTCACCGCTGATTTTTACATGATAATCCCGCCATGGCCGCAGCTTCGGCGGGCCAGCGTCGATATATTCTTTGCCAATATTAAATCCCCCAAGATAGCCGATGTTCTCATCAATGACGGATATTTTTCGATGGTTCCGCACCTGGGCTGAATAAAACAAAAAGGGCAATTTTACAGGAGCACTAAAAGCCACTTGCACACCCGCCTGCCGTAACTCCTTCACAACTGCTTGTTTCACCTTGAGGCAGCCGAGCCGATCAAGCAGCAGCCGCACTTCGATCCCTTCCAGTGCCTTTTCTTTTAAAATCGTCAGGAATTCCTTGCTGATCGCATCATTTTTAACAATGTAAAATAAAACATGAATCTGTTTTTTCGCCTGCCGCAAACTGTTAAAATAATCGTGAATCAGCTCTTTACCATTCGTAAAAATTTCAAAATTGCTGTGGAGAAACGGGGTTTCCCGTTTCGAAACACGCGAAAGATGCTGCTTTCTTCCCAGGCTAAAATCAAGAATGAGCCAGATCATGATAAGAAATATGCAAATACCCAATACCTTCATTAGGAATTCCCCCAATCAGTGGAATTAGTTTTTCCAAGGCAGCCATTTTCTATAAGTGAGGAGAATCTTGCAAAAATAGGTTGACTGAGCGACCTTTCATACTATAATAGAGATAAGTATATTTCTGAAAATTTGGTATTTACATAATTTTTTTAAAAGAATTTAAAAGTATAAAAATAGATTGACTGAATGCTCATTCATTATATAAAATAGAAACAAGCTTAGTTCAGAAAATTAGCCATTTTCTACAACTTAAAAAGATTATAGCGGAGGATCAAACGAAAGGAGCATTTTCATGAATGGTCTACTATGGGTTAACCTCATTGCGTTTCTCGCCGTAACCGCTTACGCTGTGAGCCTGTTCACCTATGTTGTCAAAACCCGGATTGAATATATTAAGCTTGGGAAAAAGACGGAGTTTGACAACAATGTAAAGGAACGGCTGCGTAAAATTTGGGTTATGGTTTTTGGCCAAAAAAAGCTGTTAAAGGATAAAAAGAGCGGCGCAATACACGTCATGTTCTTTTACGGCTTTATTCTTGTGCAATTTGGCGCGATTGATTTCATTTGGAAGGGGATTAAACCGGGTTCCCATCTGCCGCTGGGCCCGTTGTATCCAGCTTTTACCTTCTTCCAGGAAATTGTCACATTAATGATTTTAGTCGCGGTTGTTTGGGCTTTCTACCGTCGTTACATTGAAAAATTGGTTCGCCTAAAGCGTGGCTTTAAAAATGGGCTGGTATTGATTTTTATCGGCGGCCTGATGCTTTCCGTCCTGTTAGGAAACGGTGCCGGCATCATCTGGCACGGTGAGGATCCGTCATGGACTGAACCGGTTGCTTCGGTCATTTCAATGGCTTTGGCGGGAGTCGGTGAAACGGCTTCAATTGTGATTTTCTATATCGCTTGGTGGTTCCACCTATTATTCCTGCTTTCCTTCCTGGTCTATGTGCCGCAGGGCAAACACGCCCACTTAATTGCCGGGCCGGCGAACGTTTATTTAAACCGTTTAGAAAATCCCGGTAAATTATCAAAGATTGATTTTGAAGATGAGTCACAGGAATCCTTTGGAGTAGGAAAAATTGGAGATTTCACCCAGCTGCAAATGGTTGATTTTTACGCCTGTGTGGAGTGCGGCCGCTGTACCAACATGTGTCCGGCAACTGGCACTGGAAAGATGCTGTCACCGATGGATTTAATCCTGAAAATGCGTGACCACTTGACCAATTATGGTGCTGCCGTGACGTCGAAAAAGCCGTGGGTGCCGACATTTGCGTTTAACCATACACAAGGAAACCAGCTGGCGATCGCGGCTGCCGCACAAGGAGTACAGGAATCGGCGGCCTCTGCCGTGTACAGCCCGAGCCTGATTGGCGATGTCATTACCGAAGAGGAAATCTGGGCGTGCACCACCTGCCGCAACTGTGAAGATCAATGTCCGGTCATGAACGAGCATGTTGAAAAAATCATCGACCTGCGCCGTTATCTGGTGTTAACAGAAGGAAAAATGAACCCGGATGCCCAGCGTGCAATGACCAACATTGAACGTCAAGGCAACCCATGGGGCTTGAACCGCAAAGAGCGGGAAAACTGGCGCGAGCTTCGCGAAGACGTGGAAGTCAAAACGGTAAAAGAAATGAACAAAGCCGGTGAAGAGTTCGAATACCTCTTTTGGGTTGGTTCGATGGGTTCTTTTGACAACCGCAGCCAGAAGATTGCCTTGTCATTTGCCAAGCTATTAAACGAAGCCGGCGTGAAATTTGCTATTCTTGGCAACAAAGAAAAGAACTCCGGCGACACTGCACGCCGCCTTGGCAACGAGTTCCTGTTCCAGGAATTAGCAACGAAAAACATTGAGGAATTTGAGAAAGCGGGCGTAAAGAAGATCGTCACCACTGACCCGCATGCCTATAATATTTTCAAAAATGAATACCCTGATTTCGGATTGGAGGGTGTCGAGGTCTATCATCATACGGAAATTCTCTATCAGCTTGTCCGTGACGGCAAACTCGTTCCGAAGCATGCCGTCAATGAAACGATTACGTTCCATGATTCCTGCTATTTAGGACGCTACAACGAAGTGTACGATCCGCCGCGCGAGATTTTAAAAGCGATTCCAGGAGTGAAGCTTGTAGAAATGGAGCGCAACCACGACCGAGCAATGTGCTGCGGCGCTGGCGGCGGTCTGATGTGGATGGAAGAGGATACCGGTCAACGGATCAATGTCGCACGGACCGAACAGGCGCTGGAGACTCATTCCACGATGATCAGCTCCGCCTGCCCATACTGCTTAACAATGCTGTCTGACGGAACGAAAGCGAAGGAAGTGGAAGACAAGATCAGCACTTACGATGTCGCTGAGCTTCTCGAAAAAGCTGTCTGCGGTGAACCAGCAACAATTGCAGGGTAACGTGCTCCTAGCTGGGTGCCAGGCAGTGGCAATTAGCGGATAACAGTGATCAATTGGCGGGAGGGCTTCGTCAATTGTCGGGAGATGCACTCCAATTGGCGAAAAACCTTCGTCAATTGGCGGGAGACACACTCCAATTGGCGAAAAACCTTCATCAATTGGCGGGAGGCACACTCCAATTGGCGAAAACACGCCTCTAATTAGCCTAAGAACCTATCAATTATTACAATAGCAGAGGTTGAAAATAAAATTTTGGAATTTTATGAAAAACAATTCAACTTCTGCTATTTTTTGTGTAAAATAGAAATGTGCATAAAACGCTTTCATTGCGTATTTTACGTGGGCTGGGAATCTGGGTCTGCGTTCGTTTTTTGCTTCCTATTGAGCGAGCGTTCAGTCGCTCGGTAAACCATAGCTTTTATAGCTAATGGAAAAATGTCTGATGAAAGCACAATTCTTTCTAGCAAACTTCGCCTCTGTCGTCGCTCTTTGGGTTCGTCAGCTGGCGAGTTTCTATATAAACACACCTGACTAAATATTGGCAAAAGGGGGACTTTTTTGAATGGGGAGAACAGTTATTTTAAGCGGAGTTCGAACACCGTTTGGCAAATTCGGCGGGGCCTTGAGCAGCCTTTCCGCCGTTGAACTTGGGGGGATCGCCATTAAAGCAGCGCTAAAAAGGGCTGATGTGGCGCCAAAAGATGTTGGTGAAGTTATTTTTGGAACCGTTTTACAAGGCGGGCAAGGGCAAATTCCGTCGCGACAGGCTGCCCGGAACGCTGGATTACCATGGGAAGTAAAGACAGAAACCATCAACAAGGTATGTGCCTCGGGCTTACGCAGCGTGACCTTGGCGGATCAAATCATCCGCCTGGGTGAGGAAGAAGTGATTGTTGCCGGGGGTATGGAATCGATGAGCAACTCCCCGTATTTTTTACCAAAAGCAAGATGGGGCTTAAGGATGGGCGATGCGGCTGTGAAAGATTTAATGATTCACGACGGTTTAAGCTGCAGCTTCACCGGGGTTCACATGGGCACATATGGGAACTCAACCGCTGAGGAAATGGGACTCAGCCGCGAAGCCCAGGATGAGTGGGCATTTAGGAGTCACCAACGGGCACTTGCCGCCATCGAGAGCGGCAAATTTGCCGAAGAAATTGTTGCTGTTGAGGTACCGCAGCGCAAAGGTGCCCCGGTAATCGTCGAGCATGATGAATCGCCACGGAAGGATACATCCCTAGAAAAGCTGGCAAAGCTGGAACCGGCTTTTAATGGTGAAGGGACCATTACCGCCGGAAATGCCCCCGGAGTGAATGATGGGGCCGGTGCCCTGGTGCTCATGAGTGAGGAGCGGGCGGCGCGTGAAGGCCGCAAGGTGGAGGCAGTGATTATCGGGCAGGCGGCGGTCGCCGTGGAGGCAAAGGACTTTCCTAAGACACCGGGCTTCGTCATCAATGAAATTTTGCGAAAAACCGGCAAAAGCCTGGCAGATATCGATTTGTTTGAAATTAATGAAGCATTTGCCGCTGTCACGTTAGCGAGCAGTCAAATCGCCGGATTGGATCCGGAAAAAATTAATGTCAATGGTGGCGCTGTTGCTCTCGGACATCCGATCGGTGCAAGTGGAGCAAGAATTATCATTACATTAATCCATGAATTGAAGCGACGCGGCGGCGGGATCGGGATTGCCGCGATCTGCTCCGGCGGCGGCCAGGGCGATGCCGTGATGATTGAGGTACCAAAGGGGCAATAGTGAACGTACTGGTACCGATATTTGTCTATTTGTCCAAAACGTTTGAAAAAATGTCCAAAACCACCCAAAAAATGTCCAAAGCAATTTTTTAAATATCCAATCACTAAAAACAGAGGGGGGAGCAATATGACAGTTGAAAAAGTAATGGTAGTCGGAGCAGGGCAAATGGGCTCGGGGATTGCCCAGGTTTGTGCTCAGGCAGGTTACAAGGTACTGTTAAATGATTTGAAACTGGAATTTGTTGAGCGTGGGCTTAGAGTGATCAACAAAAATTTAACCCGCAATGTCGACAAGGGCCGCCTTACAGAGGAGCAAAAACAGGCAGTATTAAATAACCTGACTCCATCTATCGATTTACAAGACGCGAGCGAAGTCGATCTTGTTATCGAAGCAGCGGTGGAAAATATGGAGATCAAGGCAAAAATCTTTGCTCAACTGGATGAGATTGCCCCGGAACATACGATTTTGGCAAGCAACACCTCGTCATTGCCAATTACGGAAATTGCCGCGGTAACAAAGCGCCCGGAAAAAGTCATCGGGATGCACTTTATGAACCCGGTGCCGGTGATGAAGCTGGTGGAAATTATCCGCGGCTTAGCAACGGCTGACGAGGTATATCAGGTGATTGAAGATATGACAAAAACGTTAAACAAAGTGCCGGTGGAAGTGAACGACTTCCCGGGATTTGTGGCTAACCGCGTGTTAATGCCGATGATCAATGAAGCGATTTATACCTTGTACGAGGGCGTGGCCACGAAAGAAGCCATTGATGAAGTGATGAAGCTCGGCATGAACCATCCGATGGGGCCATTAACATTAGCTGATTTTATCGGGCTGGACACCTGCTTATATATTATGGAAACGCTCCATGATGGCTTCGGCGACGATAAATACCGCCCATGCCCGCTGCTGCGCAAATATGTCAAGGCAGGCTGGCTTGGCAAGAAGACCGGACGCGGCTTTTACGTCTACGAATAAAGCTGCTTTATCTGCAGAAATGATTTAGTCAGCGGAAATCTGGATTATATTAGCGGATCTGGGTCAGATATCGGCGGTTTCGGGTCATATTTCGACGATTCAATGCCGGATATCGGCGAATTGCTACTACATATCGGCGATTCAATATCAGATCTCGGCGAATTGCCAATCGATATCCGCGAATCAACAAAAACTATCCTCTGAAGGGGAGACCAACATGAATCTTACTTTTACAGAAGAACAACAGATGATGCGCAAAATGGTGCGTGATTTTGCTCAGGCGGAAATCGCTCCATTTATCGAAAACATGGAAAACGGCGAATTCCCTCGTGAGATTCTCCGGAAAATGGGGGAGCTCGGTCTGATGGGGATCCCGATTCCAGAGGCTTATGGCGGGGCGGCAATGGATTTCACCTCCTATATTATCGCGATCCATGAGCTTGCCAAGGTGAGCGCGACGATGGGGGTGATTCTTTCCGTGCACACATCGGTCGGCACGAACCCGATTGTTTATTTTGGCACCGAAGAGCAGAAACAAAAATACGTGCCGAAGCTGGCAGCAGGCGAGTACTTAGGCGCTTTTTGCCTGACCGAGCCAAGTGCTGGGTCGGATGCCGCCAGTCTGAAAACACGAGCTGTCCGCGATGGTGATGAGTATGTATTGAACGGCTCGAAGCTGTTTATCACGAACGGCGGTGAAGCGGATGTCTATATTGTTTTTGCTACGACCGAACCGCAACTGGGCACCAAAGGAATTGTTGCTTTTATTGTCGAAAAAAACACCCCTGGCTTATGTGTAGGCAAGGATGAAAAGAAACTGGGCCTGCACGGTTCAAGAACGGTCCAGTTGACATTTGACAATATGCGTGTACCGAAAGCTAATCTGCTTGGCAAGGAGGGGGAAGGTTTTAAAATTGCCATGGCCAACCTTGACGCCGGCCGCATCGGGATTGCTGCGCAGGCGCTCGGTATTGCCGAAGCGGCGCTCGATGCGGCCACTGCTTATGCCAAAGAGCGATATCAATTTGGTAAACCAATCGCCGCCCAGCAAGGGATTGCCTTTAAGCTAGCTGATATGGCGACAAGTGTTGAAGCAGCAAAATTATTAGTCTATCGCGCCGCCGATCTACGCTCTCATGGTCTGAAGTGCGGAATGGAAGCTTCAATGGCAAAATTGTTTGCCAGCCGAACAGCAGTAGAAGTGACGACCGAAGCGATTCAAGTGTTCGGAGGCTATGGCTACACGAAGGATTACCCAGTAGAGCGCTATTTCCGCGATGCTAAAGTAACGGAAATTTACGAAGGCACGAGCGAAATCCAAAGAATCGTCATCAGCAAGCATTTGTAAAACAAACTGCTGATTTCTAGCAGATTGCCAACTTTTGAATAATCCATTAGCAATTTCGCAAAAAAATCATTCAAATTCGTAAAAAAGTCTTTGAGATACGTAAAAACAAACTGCTGATTTCTAGCAGATTGCCAACTTTTGAATAATCCACTAGGAATTTCGTAAAAAAGTCACTCTAATTCGTAAATAATCCACAACATTATGTAAAAAAACATTCACAAAGGGGGGTTCACCCAGTGAACTTTAAATTAACAGAAGAACATGAAATGATTCGGAAAATGGTGCGTGATTTTGCCAGAAACGAAGTTGCCCCAACTGCAGCGGAAAGAGACGAGCAAGAGCGCTTTGACCGCGAACTTTTTGACAAGATGGCAGAGCTTGGCTTGACGGGGATTCCTTGGCCGGAAGAGTACGGTGGTATTGGCAGTGATTACCTTGCTTATTGTATTGCTGTCGAGGAGTTATCACGCGTGGATTCATCGATCGGTGTGACCCTTTCTGCCCACACTTCACTGGCCAGCTGGCCGATCTACAAATTTGGCAGCGAGGAGCAAAAGCAGAAATACCTTCGTCCGTTGGCGGAAGGCAGCAAAATCGGTGCCTACGGCTTAACGGAGCCGGGCAGCGGTTCGGATGCCGGCGGAATGCGAACAACGGCGAAACTCGATGGCGACCATTATGTCCTCAATGGCTCGAAAATTTTCATCACCAACGGTGGTCAGGCGGATATTTACGTCGTCTTTGCCTTAACCGACCCGAGCAACAAGCAAAGAGGAACAACGGCATTCATTATCGAAAAAGACTTCCCAGGCTTCTCGGTTGGCAAAAAAGAAAAGAAACTGGGCATTCGTTCCTCGCCGACAACGGAAATTATTTTTGAAGATTGTAAGGTTCCGGTTGAAAACCGTCTCGGCGAAGAAGGGCAAGGCTTTAAAATTGCCATGATGACCCTTGATGGCGGGCGCAACGGGATCGCTGCCCAAGCAGTCGGAATTGCTCAAGGTGCGCTGGACGCCGCTGTCGAGTATGCAAAGGAACGCCATCAATTTGGCAAACCAATCGCCGCCAACCAAGGCATCAGCTTCAAGCTGGCCGACATGGCAACAGCGGTTGAAGCTTCAAGACTATTAACCTATCAGGCAGCCTGGCTTGAATCAAACGGGCTTCCGTACGGCAAAGAATCAGCGATGTCGAAGCTGTTTGCTGGCGACACTGCGATGAAGGTGACGACCGAAGCGGTGCAAATCTTTGGCGGCTACGGTTATACAAAGGATTACCCGGTTGAACGCTTCATGCGTGATGCCAAGATTACACAAATTTATGAGGGCACTCAGGAAATCCAGCGTCTCGTGATTTCCCGGATGCTGACAAAATAAACGAACAGCGCGGGGCTGGAAAAAAGGATTCGCCACCTCAGTTGGGCGGAAACCTACACGATGCGCGGTGGGAAAAGTGATCCAACCTAGTCTTATCTAACCAAGCCACTTTGTGGTAGAAAAAGTGATCACAACCTAGTTTTGCCGTAACCCAGACAACTTCTGGCGGCGATTTTTCTAACCAGCCATCCGGCATCCGAAAACTCACAAAAAAACAAAACAAATTTCCCTGACGATGCTTTTTTTCCAAAAAGAATGGCGGTTGTCAGGGATTGCTTACTTTGAACAAAGGCGGTAGATGCATGAGTAAACGGGAAGTTCAGGCCTCGGTCAAGGATGAACGCCTTGTGCAGAAGCGACGTGATCAAATGATCAAAGGGGCTGTGCAGCTATTTAAAGAAAAGGGATTTCACCGAACAACCACAAGGGAGATTGCCAAGGCGGCTGGGTTCAGCATCGGTACATTGTACGAATATATTCGGACCAAGGAGGACGTCCTGTACCTTGTTTGTGACAGTATTTATGATCACGTCAGCGAGCGCCTGCAGCAGGATCTTGAGCTCAAGCAGGGGACATTGGAAAGTCTGAAACTTGGGGTGGCCAATTTTTTCCAAGTAATGGATGAGATGCAGGCCGAGGTGCTGGTCATGTATCAGGAAGTGAAATCACTGTCAAAGGATGCCTTGCCCTATGTATTAAAAAAGGAAATGGAAATGGTCGGCATGTTTGCAGACCTGCTGCAAAAATGTGTCGAAAACGGTGAATTGGAATTAACAGAGCCACAAATTCAAATCATTGCCCACAATATTTTCGTCCAGGGGCAAATGTGGGGCTTCCGCCGCTGGGCCTTACGAAAGTTATTTACGCTTGATGAATATATTGAACGGCAGACAGAACTGTTGCTGGCCGGTTTACGTCAGTTTCAACCAAAAGGGGGAGCAGGATGAAAAAATATCAGCCGAAACACCATATCCGCTTTGTAACGGCGTCAAGCCTGTTTGACGGCCATGATGCCTCCATCAATATTATGCGGCGCATTCTTCAATCGAGTGGTGCAGAGGTCATTCACCTCGGTCATAACCGTTCGGTTGAGGAGGTTGTCAATGCCGCGATTCAAGAGGATGTTCAGGGAATTGCGATTTCCTCGTATCAAGGCGGCCATGTTGAGTATTTTAAATACATGTATGACTTATTGCAGGAAAAAGGCGCGCCGCACATCCGCATCTACGGCGGCGGGGGCGGTGTGATCATTCCAAAAGAAATCAAGGAATTGCATGATTACGGGATCGCCCGGATCTTTTCGCCGGATGACGGCCGCGAAATGGGTCTCCAGGGGATGATTGACCTGATGATCGAGGAATGTGATTTTTCCACGGTCAGCGGCGACGTTTCTGAGGAGATTGAAAAGTTACCGACTGGCGATGTTAATGCGATTGCCAAACTGATTACCTTAGCTGAGCTGCATGTTGAGCAAAATGCCGAAGCCGCCAGTACGCTGGAAAAAGTGAAGCAGCTTGAGAAGGCCGTCCCGGTTGTTGGCATTACCGGAACCGGCGGCGCTGGAAAAAGCTCACTCACAGATGAGTTAATCCGCCGCTTTCTCAATGAATTCCCAGGGAAAAAGGTAGCGATTCTGTCGGTTGACCCGACGAAACAAAAAACTGGCGGCGCGCTGCTTGGCGACCGGATCCGGATGAATGCGATTTTTTCACCCAATGTGTATATGCGGAGTCTGGCTACAAGGGCATCAAGAAGCGAATTGTCACTGGCAATTCAAGATGCCGTCGCGGTGGTGAAAGCCGCCGGCTTTGACCTGATCGTCGTGGAAACGAGCGGCATTGGCCAAGGAGATGCGGCCATCACGGAAATCTGCGATGTATCGATGTATGTGATGACCAGTGAGTTTGGCGCACCGTCACAGCTGGAAAAAATCGATATGATCGACTTTGCCGATTTGATTGTGATCAATAAATTCGAGCGCAAAGGTTCGGAGGATGCCAAGAACCAAGTGCAAAAGCAATACCAGCGCAGCCACATGCTGTTTGAAAAGGATCTGTCGGAAATGCCGGTGTATGGCACGATTGCCAGTCAGTTCCACGATCCGGGGACAAACGCCCTGTTTGCCGCGCTGATTGAAAAAATCAATGAAAAAGCGGGAACTGATTGGGTGACTACTTTTAGCAAGAATGCTGCTGTTGAAAAACAAAATGTGATCATTCCAGCGGAACGCCGTTATTACTTGCGAGAAATATCCGAGACAGTCCGCCATTATCACAAAAAAGCGGAAGAGCAGGCGAACCTCGCTCGGAAACTGTTCCAGCTTGAAGGAGCGATGGCGGCGGTCAAGGATCAGCCCGAGGTGGTTGCCGCCTTGGAGGCCGTCAAGCAGGAAACCGAAGCAAAGCTCTCGCCGGAGTCGAAAAAGATTCTTGACGGCTGGGAAGCGACCAAGGCTGCTTACAGCGGTGACCAGTTTGTCACGAGAATCCGCGATAAAGAAATTATGACCGTGTTAAAAACAAAAAGCTTATCCGGTCTTGATATTCCTAAGGTGGCGTTGCCGAAATATAAGGATTATGGTGAAATCCTCCGCTGGGTGTATCGCGAAAATGTTCCCGGCTCCTTCCCGTATACAGCAGGGGTTTTTCCGTTTAAGCGCGAGGGCGAGGACCCGAAACGCCAATTTGCCGGCGAAGGGACACCGGAACGGACGAACCGCCGTTTCCATTATTTATCAAAGGATGACCCGGCTAAGCGCTTGAGCACGGCCTTTGATTCGGTCACCCTTTACGGAGAGGATCCGGATTACCGCCCGGATATTTACGGGAAGGTCGGCGAGAGCGGTGTCAGCGTTTGTACGCTGGATGATATGAAAAAACTGTATGACGGCTTTGATCTCTGCCACCCGTCGACATCGGTTTCGATGACGATAAACGGACCGGCGCCGATTATTTTGGCGATGTTTATGAATACGGCGATCGATCAGCAGGTGAAGAAGAAAGAGGCCGAGCTGGGCCGGTGTCTGACCGTCGAGGAGTTTAACGACGTCAAGGCCTATACGCTAAGAACCGTCCGCGGTACCGTCCAGGCTGATATTTTAAAAGAGGACCAAGGCCAAAATACCTGCATTTTTTCGACCGAATTTGCACTGCGGATGATGGGCGATATTCAGCAGTACTTTATTGACCACCAGGTGCGCAATTATTATTCAGTGTCGATTTCCGGCTACCATATTGCTGAAGCGGGGGCGAACCCGATTTCGCAGCTGGCATTTACGCTGGCCAACGGTTTTACGTATGTTGAGTATTATTTAAGCCGCGGTATGGATATTGATGATTTTGCGCCGAATCTGTCGTTCTTCTTCTCGAACGGTCTCGATCCGGAGTATACCGTGATCGGAAGGGTGGCGCGGCGCATTTGGGCCACGGTGATGCGCGAAAAATACGGCGCCAATGAGCGGAGCCAGAAGCTGAAGTACCATGTGCAGACATCGGGTCGCTCGCTGCACGCCCAGGAAATTGATTTTAACGATATCCGGACCACGTTGCAGGCGTTGATGGCGCTGCATGATAACTGTAACTCGCTGCACACCAATGCCTATGACGAGGCGATTACCACACCAACGGAGGAATCGGTGCGCCGGGCGATGGCAATTCAGCTGATTATCACGAAGGAGCACGGCTTAACCAAAAATGAAAATCCGCTCCAAGGGTCGTTTATTATCGAGGAGTTGACCGACCTTGTCGAGGAAGCGGTGCTGCAGGAATTTGACCGCCTGAATGACCGCGGCGGTGTCCTCGGGGCGATGGAAACCCAGTACCAGCGCGGAAAAATTCAGGAAGAGTCAATGTATTATGAAATGAAAAAGCATAGCGGGGAACTGCCAATCATCGGCGTTAATACCTATTTGAACCCGAATCCGCTGGCTGCGGAAGAGATTGATAAGATGGAGTTGGCCAGAGCCACGAAGGAAGAAAAGGAGCTGCAGATTCATAATTTACGTGCCTTCCAGGAAAAACATGCTTCTGATGCCCCGGCAGCGTTGAACCGGTTGAAGGAGACAGCGGTGACGGGCGGCAATATTTTTGCGGAATTAATGGAAACCGTCAAGGTCGCCAGCCTTGGCCAGATTTCCCGGGCCCTTTATGAGGTCGGCGGGCAGTACCGCCGGAATATGTAGGAGGCGCGGCACACCAGCTTTTATCAAGCGAGCGGGATGATAAAATAGATAGAAAAATAGAAGCGATAACGGTTAAAATTTTTTCATAAAAATACAATGGTGTTAAAAGCCATTGTATTTTTATGTTAAAATGTCATATAGAATGATAAACTAAGCGGACAAACATCCATGGGTATGGCAGGTGGTCAACGTATGAAGCTCAGTCACATGATTATTATTTTACTTGTTTTTGCCTGGCCATTGTATTACTTGTACGAACGGCAATTAGGAGCGATTTCTTTTCTATTGTTGGCCATTTTCTTTCTGGTGGTTTCGATCAAAGAATACAAAAAGTTTCGCGAACAAAAAGAAAAGGAAGGCGAGTAAAATTTTCGTACAAACTGCGGTTTGAACTAGCATAAACAGAGGGAATTTGTTTATAATGGTGAATATGCATTTGGGTAAATATTTAAATAATGCCGTGTTAAATAGAGAAAGGAAGTGCTGTACTTGAGTCTAGCACAATACTCAAAAGAGGAGTTATTAGAGTTATCCCTCATCGAAATGGCGTATGAATTTTTAAAAGACAGCAAACAGCCGATTTCGTTTCTTGACTTAGTCAAGGAAATTTCGGCAGCTGCCGGTATTTCTGAACAAGAAATGCGGTCTCGTCTGTCACAATTTTACACAGACATCAATGTCGACGGCCGGTTTCTTTCATTAGGTGAAAACCGCTGGGGACTTCGGGTTTGGTATCCTGTTGATACACAGGAAGAAGAAGTGGTGACCGTGGTGAAGCCGAGGAAGAAGAAGGCGAAGAAGGTTGTCGATGACGAAGATCTGGATGTTTACGATGAAATCGATGACGAGGACTATGATGACATTGATGAATTCGATGATGAAGATTTGGTCGAAGACGACGAAGATTTTGATGACATCGATAGTGTTGATGATTTTGACGAAGACGAAGAAATATTGGATGATGATGAAGCCTTCGACCTCGATGAGGATGAAGAAATTGATGAAGAACTCGAGCTTGATGATGAAGAGTTGGAAGAAGAGGAAGAGGAGGAAGACCTGTAATTTTTTTGCCTTGACTTTTCTCACGTCAACTTGTATTATCTTGTTTGGGCTCCTTAAAAAAGGACAATTCGTATTTATCAACAATACGCTCCCTTACAATATGTAAAGTGGAGCGTTTTTTTATGGGAAAAACTCCGTTTTCGTGGGGTTTTTTCATTTTACACGAGCGGAAAAGGTTTTTTTCGAAAAATGCCCTTTAACAATTTAAATTATGTACAAACTGTAACAGAGGGGGAATTTGTATGACAAAGTATATTTTTGTAACCGGCGGTGTTGTCTCATCGCTTGGAAAAGGAATTACGGCGGCTTCCTTAGGCAGATTATTGAAAAATCGGGGGTTAAGTGTCACGATTCAAAAATTTGACCCATACATCAATGTCGATCCGGGAACGATGAGCCCGTATCAGCATGGTGAGGTGTTTGTCACTGATGACGGCGCGGAAACCGATTTGGATTTGGGCCACTATGAGCGCTTTATCGATATTAATTTAAACAAATATTCTAACGTGACAACAGGAAAAATCTACTCTTCGGTATTGCACAAAGAGCGCCGCGGCGACTATTTAGGGGCAACCGTTCAAGTGATTCCGCATATTACCAATGAAATCAAGGACCGTGTCTTCCGCGCCGGCAGGGAAACAAATGCCGATGTCGTGATTACCGAAATTGGCGGAACTGTCGGTGACATCGAGTCGCTGCCGTTTCTAGAGGCAATTCGCCAAATCAAGAGCGATATCGGCCGTGACAATGTGATGTACATCCACTGTACGCTCGTTCCTTATATTAAAGCTGCCGGCGAGATGAAGACGAAGCCAACCCAGCACAGTGTCAAGGAATTGCGCAGCCTCGGAATTCAGCCAAATATTATCGTCGTCCGCACGGAAATGGAGATTTCGCAGGATATGAAGGATAAAATTGCTCTGTTCTGTGATATTGATGCTCGTTCTGTTATCGAATGCCGCGATGCCGACACCTTGTATTCGATCCCGCTTGCGCTGCAGGAGCAGCATATGGATCAAATTGTCTGTGACCACTTGAAATTAGTCACCCAAGACCCTGACATGACGGAATGGAAGGCCTTGGCTGATAAGGTACTAAAGTTGTCAGGAAAAACCCGTATTGGTCTTGTCGGGAAATATGTTGAGCTCCAAGATGCTTATATTTCCGTAGTTGAGGCTTTGAAGCACGCCGGTTATGCGTTTGATGCTGATGTCGAAGTGAAATGGATCAATTCCGAGGACGTAACCCGTGAAAATGTGGCCGAACTACTGAACGATGTTGATGGCGTTCTCGTTCCCGGCGGTTTTGGCGACCGTGGCATTGAAGGGAAAATTGAAGCGACCCGCTATGCCCGCGAGATGAAGAAACCGTTTCTGGGGATCTGTCTCGGAATGCAGCTGGCGACGATTGAGTTTGCCCGTAATGTGCTAGGCTATCATGATGCTCATTCTTCCGAATTTGTTCCGGATACCAAGCATCCGCTGATCGATCTGCTGCCGGAGCAAAAGGATGTCGAGAATATGGGTGGAACGTTGCGTTTGGGCCTTTATCCATGCCGCCTGGCTGAGGGCACAAAGGCATTTGCCGCCTATGGTGAAAAAGTGGTATATGAGCGCCACCGCCATCGATATGAATTTAACAATCACTATCGTCAAGAGATGGAAGAGGCCGGCTTTGTATTTTCAGGAACCAGCCCGGACGGCCGTTTGGTGGAAATCATCGAGCTGAAAGATCATCCGTGGTTTGTTGCCTCCCAGTTCCATCCGGAGTTCGTCTCCAGACCAACGCGTCCGCAGCCGCTATTCCGTGAATTTATTCATGCAACAATTAGTGGAAAATAAGATTTGAATATCGGCCAGTTCCCCTCATTATGGGGGAACCGGCTTTTTTTGAAGGAATTTATTTTTTGGAAAAATTGGAAATATAATTAGTGTAGATATCCGCCGAAAAAGTGTAGATATTTTTGTCATAATTTACGTAGATAAAACAGGTCCCAAAGATGCCGCAAGATGTCAAAGTATTTAGACTGGCAGACTTGGGATAGGTCTACTTGCCCGAAATTAGAAAAAATAACTTATTGGGTAAGCTAGAAGCAGTCTACTTGCCCGAAATCAGGAAAAATAACTGTTTCAGTCAACTAGAGGAGGTCTACTTGCCTGAAATTAAGAAAAAAGCGCTAATTGGGTTAATAAGAGCGGCCCTACTTGCCTGAAATCAAGGGGAACCCCCTATTGGGTCAACTAGGGACCAGCTAGATCAAAAAAAAGAACACAATCACAGCTCGTACTCTTCCAAAATCTCATCAATCGTAAATTTTAAACCGTAATAAGCATATAGCCCGGCCATCGCCGCCGGATAACCGACCCGTCCGCCAAATTCATCGGGAATCAGGCCCATCTTCAGCCCTAAATCGATATGCACATCCGCTATTTCAGCCAGCCCGCTGTAGCCCTCTGCGTCCAGCACCGTCGAAACAGCAACAAACGGGATGTTTTTTCCTTGAAGCTCCCCGGCAACACGCAAGGCCGCTTCATCAGTGGAATTCCGCGAAAAAATAATCACCCTGTCGGCTTCGGTTAACTCCGAAACAGTCGAGTCGTCCAACCGTTTCGCCGAATTCAACGGCTCAGCCCCTTCAAGAGCCTCCAACTCGACCGCTTTCATTTCAGCGACTCCATAAATATAAATCGAGCCGTCGCCGGCAGGCGCCTGTGCGAGCAGACGTGCCCCATCTTCAAAGGAAAATTCCGCTGTATCAGCAATCCTTTTAAATAAACCAGTTAGCTGGGTAGTAAACATTTTTAACATAAAAATCCTCCTTCATTTGCTATCTGAATTATAAGCTTTCCTCCTATAAAAGAAAAACAGACAGCAATTCCTCAAAATAAATGATCACATGACAGAAATTAGCAGGAATTCTTTCAGACAAAGTAGAATAATAGCATGTATAATGGGGGATTTAAAGGTTTTATCTTAGTAAATTGGGGAGAGGTGGAAGGATGAAAGGGAATATTTTAATTGTCGACGATCAATTTGGTATTCGGATCTTGCTAAATGAGGTACTTCAAAAGGAAGGATACAAAACGTTTCAAGCAGCAAATGGAGTTCAGGCGCTTGATATCGTGACCAAGCATGCCCCGGATCTTGTCCTCTTGGACATGAAAATACCAGGGATGGACGGGATTGAAATTTTAAAACGAATGAAGGTTATCGATCCGGACATTCGTGTGATCATCATGACCGCCTATGGTGAGCTGGATATGATCCAGGAAGCAAAAGATCTGGGCGCCATTACCCATTTTGCCAAACCATTTGACATTGATGATATCCGTACAGCCGTAAGGAAATATATCCAGCAAAAAGCAAACTAGGATTCCAAATTTAAGTGGATCCGCTTTCATTATGACAGTTTGAAAAACTGTGCCCGATGAATGGTATTTCTGTTTTTGATTTGATATGATACATATGACTTTTAATTGGCGATGTACGGTTCTCAATACATAATTGACAATTTAGTAGGAAACCATTTAGATGAACTACTCAATTGAGAAGGGACATCGACCTAATTTAAGGAGGAATCATAATGCCTTTAGTTTCAATGACAGAAATGCTGAAAAAAGCAAAAGCGGAAGGCTATGCTGTTGGGCAGTTTAACATTAATAACCTGGAATATACCCAGGCGATTCTGCAAGCAGCAGAGGCAGAAAAATCACCGGTTATTCTTGGTGTCTCTGAGGGTGCAGGCCGTTATATAGGCGGTTTCAAAACCGTTGTAAAAATGGTTGAAGGATTAATGGAGGATTATAAAATTACTGTTCCTGTGGCGATTCACCTTGACCATGGTTCAAGCTTTGAAAAATGTAAAGAAGCGGTTGATGCTGGCTTTACTTCTGTAATGATCGATGCTTCGCACCACCCTTTTGAAGAAAACGTCGAGATTACCTCAAAGGTAGTAGAATATGCTCATGCCAAAGGAGTTTCCGTTGAAGCAGAACTTGGCACTGTCGGCGGACAAGAAGACGATGTAGTCGGTGAAGGCATCATTTATGCTGATCCTAACGAATGTAACGAGCTGGTTAAGCGAACTGGCATTGACTGCTTGGCTCCTGCATTAGGCTCTGTTCATGGTCCTTACAAAGGCGAGCCAAAACTGGGCTTCAAAGAGATGGAAGAAATCGGCAATATCACTGGTGTGCCATTAGTCCTTCATGGTGGTACTGGAATTCCGACAAAAGACATTCAAAAAGCGATTTCACTTGGGACAGCAAAAATTAACGTCAATACTGAAAACCAAATTGCTTCGGCAAAAACAGTTCGCGAAGTGTTGGCAGCCAATCCGGAGATGTATGATCCACGTAAATACTTAGGACCTGCACGCGAAACGATTAAAGAAACCGTTATTGGCAAAATTCGCGAGTTTGGCTCCTCACAAAAAGCGTAATTGTTGGTGTCAGGCACCATTATAAAAAGCGAACCGCCCTATTTAAAAAGGGCGGTTTCCGTGTGTTCGAAAGTTTTACCTTTCATTTCAATAAAAAAATTGGAGGGAATGTCATGAAATTTTTTATTGATACAGCTAATTTGGATGAAATACGCGAGGCTCATGAACTTGGCCTGCTTGCCGGAGTAACGACTAATCCTTCACTGGTAGCGAAAGAAAAAGGCGTTTCGTTCCACCAGCGGTTAAAGGAAATTACCAGCCTCGTATCAGGCTCTGTCAGCGCCGAAGTGATTGCACTGGATGCCGAAGGAATGATTAAAGAAGGACGCGAATTGGCGGCGATCGCTCCCAATATTACCGTAAAAGTTCCGATGACGCCGGATGGGTTAAAGGCCGTTCATGCCTTGTCGCAAGAAGGCATCAAAACAAATGTAACGTTAATTTTTAACGCCAACCAGGCACTTTTGGCAGCAAGAGCAGGGGCAACCTATGTCTCCCCATTCCTTGGTCGATTGGATGATATTGGGCAAAACGGCTTGGATCTGATCTCCACCATTTCCGAAATTTTCGCGATCCATGGAATTGAGACGGAAATCATCGCTGCTTCGATCCGCCACCCAATGCATGTCACCGAAGCAGCATTGCGCGGAGCCCATATTGCGACCATTCCGTACAAAGTATTAATGAGCTTGACGAAGCATCCATTGACAGATAAAGGAATTGAGGCATTCTTAAAAGACTGGAATTCCCGGACAGAGGCCTAAAATAGTACAGATTTTTCCATTTTCGCGAAATTTTTTTCAGATTGATACATGAAAATGAAATTTTCGTGTAAACTATAAGTTAGACAAACTGTCGGAATTTCGGTATGATGGTTGGAAAAATATACCTGAAAGCTGTTTAAAACCAGATTTTTTAGCTAATAAGAAAGAATAAGCTTTCTTAAGCACACGTGTAACTACGCTTCTGGCTTTGCCCTTAGGGACTCACCAGTCGACTAGTGCACTAAAAAATAGGGTTCTAAACGCTGTAAGCCTGCAACAATCTGTTTTAATATAGGCTTAGAAGGGAGTCGAAAATGGAAAAGCTTAAAATTGCGGGCGGATATTCGTTAAAAGGAACCGTGCGTGTCAGCGGTGCTAAAAATAGTGCCGTTGCACTCATACCCGCCACTATTTTAGCAGAATCACCGGTAACGATTGAAGGGCTGCCACATATTTCTGATGTGGAAATCTTGAAAGACCTGCTCGAAGAGATTGGCGGGAGGGTAAACATTAACAGCGAAGAAATGACGGTGGACCCTTCCACGATGATTTCCATGCCGCTGCCAAATGGCAAGGTCAAAAAGCTGCGTGCCTCCTACTACCTTATGGGTGCGATGCTCGGCCGTTTCAAAAAGGCGGTCATTGGTCTGCCCGGGGGCTGTCATTTAGGACCGCGTCCCATCGATCAGCATATTAAAGGCTTCGAAGCCCTTGGTGCTCAAGTGACCAATGAACAGGGGGCAATTTATCTGCGGGCTGATGAGCTTCATGGCGCCCGGATTTACCTTGACGTTGTCAGTGTTGGCGCGACGATTAATATCATGCTGGCGGCGGTCCGGGCAAAAGGCCGGACGGTGATTGAAAATGCTGCCAAGGAACCGGAAATTATTGATGTTGCTACCCTGCTGACGAATATGGGGGCGAAAATTAAAGGAGCCGGAACCGATGTCATCCGCATTGAAGGGGTTGAAACCTTGAACGGCTGCCGTCATACCATCATTCCCGACCGGATTGAAGCAGGTACATATATGATCCTTGCGGCAGCCATGGGCGAGGGTGTGATCATTGATAATGTCATTCCTCTCCATTTGGAATCGGTGATTGCCAAACTGCGTGAAATGGGCGTCTTCGTGGAATCAGGCGATGATCAAATCTTTGTCAAAACAGTGCCGAATTTAAAAGCGGTTGATATTAAAACGCTCGTATATCCGGGATTTCCCACTGATCTGCAGCAGCCGTTTACCACGCTGTTAACGCGTGCTGCCGGATCGAGCGTAGTTACCGATACGATTTATGGTGCCCGTTTTAAACATATTGATGAGCTCCGAAGAATGAATGCCAATATTAAGGTCGAGGGACGATCGGCGATCATCAATGGTCCCATTCAGCTGCAAGGGGCTAAGGTGAAGGCCAGTGACCTTCGGGCCGGGGCGTCACTATTCATTGCCGGACTCATGGCTGAAGGAATTACCGAAGTGACCGGACTTGAGCACATCGACCGCGGCTACAGCGACCTGGTAGAAAAATTGAACGGTCTCGGTGCCACGGTATGGCGGGAAGCTTTGACAAAAGATGAGCTGGAACACATGAAAAATATTTAGTCAAGCGGAAGCGATCGGCTAAAGCGGCGGATATCTTACCGCTATAGCTGAAGCTAACGCTTTTTGGCATGCATGCCGATAGATTGCTAACGCTTTCTTCAGAAAAACACATAGACAGAGCATGTTCAACAAACCTCTTTTTGACGAAAAGAGAAAAAATGGGAGATGGAAAAGCGATGGAAAGAAGTTTGACGATGGAGCTAGTCCGGGTGACGGAAGGGGCTGCTTTGGCCTCTGCACGCTGGATGGGACGGGGGAAAAAGGACGAAGCCGATGATGCCGCAACAACGGCGATGCGGAATGTCTTTGATACGGTGCCGATGAAAGGAACGGTTGTAATTGGCGAAGGGGAAATGGATGAAGCCCCGATGCTCTATATTGGCGAAAAGCTGGGAACCGGCTATGGACCGCGTGTCGATGTTGCCGTAGACCCGCTTGAAGGCACCAATATTTTAGCCTCCGGCGGCTGGAACGCCCTGGCTGTTCTTGCCGTTGCCGATCATGGGAATTTACTGCATGCTCCGGATATGTATATGGAAAAAATTGCTGTTGGACCGGAAGCGGTAGGCCTGGTGGATATTAACGCCCCTATCCTGGATAACTTAAAGGCTGTTGCCAAGGCAAAAAATAAAGATATCGAAGACGTCGTGGCCACGGTTTTAAACCGTCCGCGTCATGAGCATATTATTGCCCAGCTTCGTGAAGCCGGTGCGAGGATTAAATTGATCAATGACGGTGATGTCGCCGCAGCGATTAACACGGCGTTTGACAATACCGGTGTTGACATTTTATTCGGCACTGGCGGCGCGCCAGAGGGTGTCCTTTCAGCCGTCGCATTAAAATGTCTTGGTGGCGAACTGATGGGCAAACTAATCCCACAAAATGATGCGGAACTGGAACGCTGCAACAAAATGGGCTTGGATGTCAACAAAGTATTGCGCATGGAAGACCTGGTGAAAGGCGACGATGCCATTTTTGCCGCCACTGGTGTAACCGACGGCGAACTATTGCGCGGTGTCCAATTCAAAGCATCCTTCGCTTCGACACATTCTATCGTCATGCGGGCTAAGTCAGGAACCGTCCGCTTCATCGAAGGGCGCCACAGCTTAAAGAAAAAACCAAATTTAGTGCTCTAAGACGATTAGGTGTCAGGCAGCCATTTTGGTGCCTGACACCGATTAAAAATAAATAATAGACTCCGATTTCTCCCAGGGAGAACTCCTTCCAGATCTAAAAATTCCATTGATTAACATAAAGCCTGTTCGCATCGGCCAAAGGGATGAACCCTTAGTATTAAAGGATTTTGGCTTTGTCAAAAATATAGTTGATTAATAATTAGCTAAGAGGGTAAAATAGAAATTGTTTTATACATTATGCATAATTTCTGCAAATCTATTCATTTCATTTTTAACTTCTATTCTAATTCCTCTTTTTTTAATAAAACCATCTCCCGCTCTTTTGCGGTAAGGACGGAAAAATTTAAAAGCGTGGTGTACACATGGATTTAACAATTTCAAGTTTAGAAAATATGAAGCTGAAGGAGCTTTACGAGCTGGCCCGCGAATATAAGGTGACCTATTACAGCAAGCTAACGAAAAAAGAACTAATATTCGCGATTTTAAAATCTCGTGCTGAACAACAGGGGTATTTCTTCATGGAAGGCGTCCTGGAAATCATCCAATCGGAAGGGTTCGGTTTTCTGCGTCCGATTAATTATTCGCCAAGTTCGGAGGACATTTATATTTCTGCCTCGCAGATCCGCCGCTTTGATCTTCGCAACGGCGACAAAGTGTCCGGAAAGGTACGTCCGCCGAAGGAAAATGAACGTTATTTTGGCTTGCTGCACGTTGAAGCGGTTAACGGCGAGGATCCGGAATCTGCCAAAGAACGCGTCTATTTTCCGGCGTTAACACCGTTATATCCAAACCGAATGATGCGTCTGGAAACATCGCAAAAAAATCTTTCCACGAGAATCATGGATTTGGTGGCCCCGGTCGGGTTTGGCCAGCGCGGCTTAATTGTGGCCCCGCCAAAAGCCGGTAAAACGATGTTGCTGAAGGAAATTGCCAACAGCATTACGACCAACCATCCGGAAGTGGAATTAATCGTCCTATTGATCGATGAACGTCCGGAGGAGGTCACCGATATTGAGCGCTCCGTTGCTGGCGATGTCGTCAGCTCGACGTTTGATGAAGTACCGGAAAATCATATCAAAGTTGCCGAATTGGTACTTGATCGGGCGATGCGTCTGGTCGAGCATAAACGCGATGTCGTCATTCTCATGGATAGTATTACCCGTCTTGCCCGTGCCTATAACTTAGTGATTCCGCCAAGCGGCCGGACCCTTTCCGGTGGTATCGACCCAGCAGCCTTCCACCGTCCGAAGCGGTTTTTCGGGGCAGCCCGGAACATCGAAGAAGGCGGCAGCTTGACGATTTTAGCAACAGCTCTTGTTGACACTGGTTCACGGATGGATGACGTTATTTATGAGGAATTTAAAGGGACAGGCAATATGGAGCTGCATCTGGACCGTTCGCTTGCCGAACGCCGCGTCTTCCCGGCAATTGATATCCGCCGCTCCGGTACCCGTAAAGAAGAATTGCTGATTCCAAAGGATCATTTGGACAAACTATGGGCCATTCGCAGGTCGATGTCCGATTCGCCGGATTTTGCCGAGCGTTTCTTAAAAAAATTGCGGCAGACAAAATCAAATCAGGAATTTTTTGAACAATTGGATATGGAGCTCAAAGCACGTCGCTCGTAAGCCTGTTTTTCACACCGGAACTGGTTCATCTTTTAAAAAAATAATTGCTGTACCTAAAAATCCCAGCTTGCAAAAGTGGTAATGCGTTGGTATAATAGCATCAGTGTGTTTATAGTCACTTAAGTGCCTGTTTTAGACAAGCACGTTGTTCGATAACTCTGTTTCAGAATGATTCAGGGCGGAAGGAGATGAAAAGAATGAAAGCAGGAATTCATCCTAATTATAAAAAAGTAATGGTGACTTGCGCTTGCGGCAACACTTTCGAAAGCGGATCAGTAAAAGAATCCATCCGTGTTGAAACTTGCTCTGAGTGCCATCCGTTCTATACAGGTCGTCAAAAATTCGCAGAAGCTGGCGGACGTGTTGATCGCTTCAACAAGAGATATGGCCTTAAGCAAAAGTAATGATGCAAAAAAACAGGCAAGAAGAAATTTGACTTGCCTGTTTTTTATTGGAAAAACTATTGTTCACTAAAATGAAATTTAAGATTAGGGTTCGTAACAGGAAGGAGACGCCATTTATGTATGTGATGAAGCAAAGTGGCTGGGTTGAGGTTATCTGTGGCAGTATGTTTTCTGGAAAATCGGAGGAATTGATTCGCCGTGTTCGCCGTGCGCAATTTGCCAAACAAAAAATTGCTGTATTTAAACCAAAAATTGATAATCGCTATAGCGAACAATCCGTTGTATCCCATAATGGTTCTTCCTTTCATGCGAAGCCAATTTCCCATTCTATCGAAATTTTACACCATGTCGAGGCTGATATGGACATCATTGCGATCGATGAGGTTCAGTTTTTTGATGAAGGCATTGTCCGCGTCGTGCAGCAGCTGGCAGATCGTGGTCATCGGGTGATCATTGCCGGGCTTGATCAGGATTTCCGCGGCGAGCCATTCGGCTCGATGCCGATGCTAATGGCGATTGCCGAGTCAGTTACCAAGCTGCAGGCCGTTTGTGCTGTTTGCGGTTCGCCCGCCAGTCGGACACAACGGCTGATTAACGGCCGTCCGGCATCCTACCATGATCCGGTTATCTTAGTGGGAGCCGCTGAAAAATATGAACCACGCTGCCGTCATCACCACGAAGTGCCGAAAACCGCAGTTTACGAAGCGAGTGCAGACGCCGCCGGTTCAGGTGTCTGATTTATTTGCGAAAAAAACTGTCCAAGATATGTGTCTTGGGCAGTTTTTTTATACGGATTATCACGGATTTTATGCCGATTTTTAGATCCACTAAAGGGGTTTTGCCAGTATTCGCTGCAAATTGGATGGTAAAAGGGGGAAAGGTACCGGTAAAGTCTCAAAATCCGTCGGTAACCACCTTCAAACTGCGACAACCAATAAAGGCCTCCCGTTGCCAACTTAACCATCCTGTTGGAAACAATTCACATGTACAGTTCCAGCCGTGACTAGGGCAAGATAATAGCAATGGGAGGTGTACAACATGAAAAAATGGCTGTTTCCTATGTTCATCATGCTGTTAATGTTCACAGCTGGATGTCAAAACGCCAATCGCAGTGCCGATGATACCGCCTACGATTTGCGCAAAGATAACAGTCCGCCCAATTATATGTCAAACCGCTCCGAAGCCCGAAATCATAACCCGGATTTCGTCGCCAACCGCGGCAAGGACGAGCGGCACCTGGTCGAAAACGACATCACCAACCAAAACCCGAATTTTCTTGATTTGGACCGAACCGGCAGCGGCGGTGAAGCAGGTGCCGGTAATCAGGGCAATGATCTTAACAAAGCGAAGGCTGTGATTGCCGCAACCGATGAGTTCGTCCCCGATTCTATCTGGATTAATGGCGACCGGTTGTGGGTGTCTGTTTATAAAAAAGGAATGTTGTCCGATCGCGGGAAAATTGCCGCCGAAGCCCGCCTTCATAAAAAACTGGTCAAAGCCCTGCCGCGATACCATATCGAAGTCCGGGTAAATGAAGATAGAAGATAGCATGCTCTGAAATCAGGGCATGTTTTTTATGGTCACTTTAGTCTTCCACAGTCTTTTAGGCTGTGGGTTTTTTAGCTACCGTGTAAGTATAACTATTTTTTGTGGTGCCTCGCTGATTTTGCGCTGTATGGTGGACTAATAGAAAAGAATACAATTTTTCCGAATTGTATTCTTTCCTATGCCGCATCAATTCACTGCGCCTCATGAACCGTCCTTAAGGAATCGCCAGTCGACAAGTTTTCATTTAATATTTTTTCCTAAATGGCTTTTAAAAATGATTTTGGTTTTGACCTGCGTTTTTTCCTATACTATAATTAGAATGTTATGGCTTAAAAAACGAACAAAATTTTTATATAGATGCAGACTAATTATCGAGGTGAATAAAGTGTTTGATCGTCTCCAATCTGTGGAAGATCGCTATGAGCGATTGAATGAGCTTTTAAGCGATCCGGAAATTATCAATGATGCTAAAAAGCTGCGGGAATATTCAAAAGAACAGGCCGATATTCAAGAAACGGTGCAAACCTATCGGCAATATAAAGAGGCCAAATCTCAGCTTCAGGATGCCAAGGCCATGCTGGACGAGAAGCTTGATGCTGAAATGCGGGAAATGGTAAAAGAGGAAGTAAGCGAACTGGAGTCAAAAATCGCTCAATTAGAGGAACGCTTGAAAATCCTGCTGATTCCCAAAGACCCGAATGATGACAAAAACGTCATTATGGAAATCCGCGGTGCTGCCGGGGGAGAAGAGGCAGCGCTGTTTGCCGGTACGCTTTACCGCATGTACTGCCGTTATGCTGAGTCCCAAGGCTGGAAGACAGAAGTAATTGATGCAAATGAAACCGGCTTGGGCGGCTTCAAAGAGATTATTTTTATGATCAACGGAACTGGGGCCTACTCCCATTTGAAGTTTGAAAATGGTGCTCACCGCGTTCAGCGTGTCCCGGAAACAGAATCTGGCGGCCGGATTCACACATCGACGGCCACCGTGGCGGCTCTGCCGGAGGTCGAAGAATTCGATATCGAGATTAATGAAAAGGATATTCGTTTTGATACATTTGCATCCAGCGGTGCCGGCGGACAGAGCGTAAACACCACGATGTCTGCGGTGCGCTTAACCCATATACCGACCGGAATTGTCGCCACCAGCCAGGATGAGCGCTCGCAGCATAAAAACCGCGATAAAGCGATGAAAATCCTGCGCGCGCGGATTTACGATAAATTCCAGCAAGAAGCCCAGGCGGAATACGATCAAGTGCGGAAATCAGCAGTTGGTACCGGCGACCGTTCGGAGCGGATTCGGACCTATAATTACCCACAAAACCGCGTCACCGACCACCGGATTGGCTTAACGATTCAAAAGCTTGATCAGATCATCGAAGGCAAGCTCGATGAAATTATTGAAGCGCTCATCCTTGATGACCAAGCGAAACGATTGGAAAATGCCTCCAATGAGTAAAAAGGTATTTGAAGCTCTGAAATGGGCTTCTTCTTTTTTATTGGCGGCCGGTCGCGATGCCAATGCCGGGGAATTGCTGCTCAGGCACTTCAGCGGGATGTCCCGGACGCAGCTGTTTGCCAATATGAGAGAAGATTTGACAGGTGAAGTATGGGCGCAATTTGCTGCTGCGGTGGAAAAGCATGTTCAAGGGGTCCCGGTGCAATACATCATTGGCTCCGAGGAATTTTACGGTCGCACTTTCCTCGTCAATCCCGCTGTCCTGATTCCACGACCGGAAACGGAAGAGCTCGTCTATGGCGCCCTGCAACGAATCGGGCGGCTGTTCGATACTACCACAAACAAAGAGCTTACAATAGCCGACATTGGCACAGGCTCAGGGGCCATCGCTATCACGATGAAACTGGAGTCCGAAGCAAACTGTCCACCTGGGGCGGACAAATGTCCACGAAGGGTGTCAGGCACCGATATTTCTACGGAGGCGCTGGCGGTGGCGCGGGAGAATGCAGCAAGGTTGGGGGCGGATGTGGAGTTTTTGCAGGGGGATTTGCTTGCGCCGTTTATCGAGCGTGGTGAGCGGCTTGATGTCGTACTGTCGAATCCGCCGTATATTCCGCTTCGTGATATGGAATGGATGTCAGAGGTGGTCACGGAGCATGAGCCGCACAATGCCCTGTTTGCCGGAAAAGACGGGCTTGACTTTTACCGCCGCTTTATGGTGGAGCTGCCGCAGGTGCTCGCTCCAAAAGCGCTCGTCTGCTTTGAAATTGGCGCCGGACAGGGCGACGTTGTGGCCGAAATGTTGCGAACGACATTCCCCGGCGCCTTTGTCGAGGTTGTTCATGATATTAACAGCAAGGATCGAATGGTGTTTGCTGAAATCGGCTTCGGAGCTTAGCACTCTGAGGCCTTTTTTGGTTGCTGGGAAATTTCCCAATCTCTTCTATGTCGCAGCAATTCAACAACGCCTCATGAACCGCCCTAACGAACTCGCCACTCGGCGCGTATTCATTTATAAAAAAACAGCATTCATCCTGGGTTGGCCTTGGTTACTGTGGCTTCTATTGTGAAGGCGATTGCCGATGGCTTTTCCTAATTTTGAAAAAACTAGATTTTTAAAAATTACTAGTTTAAGATTCTGGCATTTTGTCCACAATGTTGATAGGGAAGGGACGGTGCCAAAGATGAGGAGTAAATTATTAGTTTGGGGATATTTATGTGTTTTGTCGTTAGCCACGGTGCTAAATTTATATATACCAAAAACCGAAGCGGTCGCGAAGGAATCCATTGTGATTCCGGGGGAAGCGATTCGCCTCAGGATTCTCGCCAACAGCGACTTTGAGGAAGACCAAAGAATTAAGCGGAAAGTCCGCGATGCCGTCAATGCCAAAGTCGAGCTTTGGGTCAAGGATCTGACTTCCATGGAAAAGGCGCGCAAGGTTATCAAGGCTAAATTGCCAGAGATTCAAGCCATTGCCGAAAAAACGGTTAAAGAACAAGGATCGCACCAGTCGGTCAAAGTCGAGTTTCGCAAGGTTCAGTTTCCTACCAAGCTATATGGACAATTTTTATACCCCGCAGGGAAATATCAAGCCATCTTAATCACTTTAGGCAAAGGTGAAGGCGCCAATTGGTGGTGCGTCCTCTATCCGCCATTATGTTTCCTTGACTTTTCCAATGGAGTTGCCGTCAGCAGTGATGGGTTTGAAGAAAAGGAAGCTGCAGTGACAAAGGATGATGGAAAAAATAAGATAGCTAAAACAACGGAGCAAGCTGTCAAAGACGACGGGAAAAACCACGTCGCTGAAGAATCCCAGGATCAGACAGAATCAAAAGCGAAGGAAAAGCCCGGTCATAACGAGGAAAAAGCAGCAGAGGAAAAGTCTAATCATAACGATAAGAAGACAGATTCTAAAAAACAAAAGAAGACGGATACCACGGCTAAAAAAGCTCCAGTGTACACGAAAGACGATGAGCAGCCAGTGAAAGTAAAATTTTTCGTAGCCGAGTTATGGAAAAAGATTTTTTAAGAACCAGTATGGATGATTTGCTACAGTTGACGGGTAAAAGTAATTTTTAGACGGGTAAATCGTAAAATTGGGCAGGTAAAATCACAAATTAGACGGGTAAAACCAAAAATCTGGCGGGTAAATCGAAAAACTAGACGGGTAAAATCCAACACAAGTTTAAACCTTCATTTTCCCACTTCACCCTTTCTTCTGTTCATTAGATAAATTACTAGATTTGCCGTTCTATTTTGTCTCTTTTTTCATATTCATAGAATAGAATTGAAAAAATGGGGTGGATGAAGATGCCAGGGATAATACGAAAGGCAGAAATAGAAGATTTGGAACGAGTACAACAGTTTCTTAGGCGGGCGAATCTAGGGACGGAGGGACTCACTGCGGAAACGATTGCCTCCTTTTTTATCAAGGAGAATGATAATGAGGAGATTAGCGGCACGCTTGGAATCGAAGTTATTCAAGGTATCGGGCTATTGCGGTCGCTGGTCGTTTCACCGGGACATGTGGAAGAGGAAATCATCGACCTATTAGACAAAATGGTTCAGTTGGCAATCGAAAAAGGAATCGACCGCATATTTCTTGCAACAAATAAAGCAGCAACAGTAGCGTTCTTTGAATTGCTAGGTTTTAAACGTGTCGAACGAGAGGAGCTGCCGCAGGAGTTTGATCACTCAGAACACATTCGACATGTTTTAAATGTGGATAACTCACTATTTTTAAAACTTTCATTATAAGTTTGTGGATATTTCACCATAGTTATCCACTTTTTCATAGGACTTATACACAATTTGTGGATAAAAACTTGTATTTATGCCCACCTTCTTTTATACTTTCAGACGTATTAAGAGAAAAATATGTGTCAAAGTGCCTAGATTCGTCAAATTTCGATAAGGGCCATACAGACTCATAAAGGTGGAACAATGATGGAAACAAAGGTTTGGAAAGTGGATAAGTATGTGGACAAATTAGAAAGTAATCCACATATTGTGGATGCTGCTCATTTTTTGCGGGATAATGAAGTTGTTGCGCTGCCGACGGAGACCGTTTACGGACTTGGAGGCAATGCCGAAAGCGATGAGGCTGTGGAGAAAATTTATGCTGCAAAAGGCCGGCCGGGGGATAATCCGTTAATTATCCACATTGCTGATCGGGCTCAGCTGGATCAATTTGTTGCCGAAGTGCCAGCAACCGCCGAACGGTTGATGGACAGCTTCTGGCCGGGACCGCTGACGATTATTTTTAAAAAGAAACCAGGTGTTCTGTCAGAGAAAGCGACAGCAGGACTCGAAAGTGTTGCCGTTAGAATGCCGGATCATCCGGTGGCATTGGCGTTATTTCGCCGCTGTGGACTGCCAATTGCCGCACCGAGTGCTAACAGTTCAGGGAAGCCCAGTCCGACAACAGCCGCTCATGTGATCGACGACCTTAATGGAAAAATAGCCGGTGTCCTTGATGCCGGTCCAACCGGAGTCGGTGTGGAGTCGACGGTGGTAGACTGCTCCGAGGGAATACCAGTCATTCTCAGGCCGGGCGGGGTCACGAAAGAACAGCTGGAGGCGGTAATTGGGGAGGTTCGCATCGATCCGGCCCTGACAAAAGCTGAAGGAACAGCCCGGCCGAAAGCCCCGGGAATGAAATACCGCCACTACGCGCCGAATGCCCCGCTCTATTTGGTGTCAGGCACCAGAGCATTTTTGCAACGATTAGTGGATGAAAAACGACGGGAAGGTTTACGGGTTGGGGTGTTGACAACCGAGGAATTTACCGCTGAATTCTCCGCCGAAGAGGTTCTTGCCTGCGGCCGAAGAGCGGAGCTGGGGACGGTGGCGGCGTCGCTTTATGACACCCTGAGGAAGTTTAATCAAGCGGGTGTAGATATTATTTTTAGCGAAATGTTCCCGACCACAGGCGTTGGGCTCGCCATCATGAACCGCCTGCAAAAAGCAGCCGGAAACAAAATCATTAAGGAGTAAACACCAGCGGGCAGACTGGTGTTTTTTCTTGGCCAGATAGGAAAGTATAAAAACTTTCTTATCCGGCATAAGTGTAACTACGCCTCATGAACCGCCTTAAAGGCTCGCCAATCGGCGAGTTTTCAGTTGATTGAAAAACCTACTCCCCCACTATTTCTGCCTTCTAAATCCTGATGGACGTGCATATGCTGAAATAGTTAGTCCAAGGGGGCGGAGCACGAATGACAGAATTTGTGGGAGAAATCATAACGCTAACCATCATGGCAGCAGCACTAGGAATGGATGCCTTCTCAGTTGGACTTGGGATGGGGATGTATAAACTGCGGCTGCGGAAAATTTTTGAAATCGGCCTGGTGATTGGCTTGTTCCATGTCATCATGCCACTGGCCGGCATCCTTGCCGGAAAATTGCTATCGGAAAATTTCGGTGCGCTTGCTTCATGGATCGGGGGCTTGCTGCTGATCCTATTAGGAGTGCAAATGATTTGGTCAAGCTTCCAAAAAGAAGCGGTGAGTGCGATTACGCCGGCGGGTGCCGGTCTTTTGTTATTTGCCTTTAGCGTCAGCCTCGATAGTTTCTCCGTCGGCCTGACATTGGGAATTTACGGTGCGAAAACGGTCCTGGTCCTTTTAATCTTTGGGATCTTGGCCACTATGCAAACCTGGGCGGGTCTGTTGCTGGGAAAAAAAGTAAGGAGCTGGATTGGTACATATAGTGAGGCGTTGGGCGGATCGATTCTCCTGGCCTTCGGAATCAAACTGCTGAGCACGTTCTGGTAACCGGAAAGACATTTTTTACAAGACAAGCATTATGGTAAAATATAATGAACGACATAATTCTGAAAGGGGCAACCATTATGCGGCACATTTTGTTTGTCTGTACCGGCAATACATGCAGGAGCCCGATGGCGGCGGCGATCCTGAAACATCGGAACATTGACGGAGTCGAAGTCAAATCTGCGGGTATCTTTGCGGCCAATGGCGGCGATGCTTCAGCACACGCCAAACAGGTACTAAAGGACAACAAGCTTTCTTACCAGCATCGCTCACAGATGTTAACAGGCGCAGAGGTCGACTGGGCCGACCTCATCATAACGATGACTGACGCTCATAAGCGTTCAATCCAGCAGCAATACCCACAAGCCGCAGAAAAAGTATTTACACTAAAGGAATATTCCGGTGAAGCAACCAACCTCGACGTCACCGATCCCTACGGCGGCGACTTGGAGCAGTACGAGAAAACATTCCACGAGCTGGAAAGACTAATTGATCAAATGATTGAAAAAATAACAGCAGAACCATAAGCTCTCCGCTAAAGTGAGGGCTTTTATTTTTCATAGAAAAAAGGGGCCGCAACCTCTCCGCGAAGTGATACATTAATTTTCCTAAATCGGCTTCGATTACTTTAACTTTTCCAAGCTGTATGTCAAAATGAAGACAGATAAACGATTTAGGAGGAATTTGACATGAGAGTAGCTATAGCATCTGATCATGGCGGGATCCATATCCGCAAGGAAATCGCCAGCTTGCTGGACGAATTAAAGATTGAATATGTGGACTTTGGCTGTGACTGCGAGGGCTCGGTCGATTATCCGGACTATGCTCTACCGGTTGCCGAAAAGGTGGCCAGCGGCGAGTTTGATCGCGGTATTTTAATTTGCGGAACGGGGATTGGCATGTCCATCGCGGCCAATAAGGTGAAAGGCATCCGCTGCGCTCTTTGTCATGATACGTTCAGCGCTAAGGCAACACGGGCCCATAATGATAGCAACATTCTCGCGATGGGGGAGCGCGTCATCGGACCCGGGCTGGCACGGGAAATTGCGCAAGTCTGGCTGACCGGGAAGTTTGAAGGCGGCCGCCACGCGGGTCGCGTTGGTAAAATTTCCGCATACGAAGAAAAACATCTATAAATTCATGAGAAAGGACGACCAGGATGATTCACGAATGGGAAAAACAGTTGGCAACGATTTTAACTGAATTTAACGAGCAGGCAGCACTTAAACCGGGTGAACTCCTCGTCGTAGGCTGCAGTACCAGCGAGGTCGTCGGTCAGCGAATCGGAACGGCCGGAACCTTCGAAGTGGCCGAAATGATTTTTCAAACATTGAAGAAACTGCAGGAGAAAACAGGCATTGACCTGGCATTCCAATGCTGTGAACATTTGAACCGTTCGCTGGTCGTTGAACGGACTGTTGCCGCCCGCCGAGGGTTTGAGGCGGTATCCGTCATTCCCGTCCGAAAAGCTGGCGGGGCCATGGCAACCTATGCGTTTGATCACTTGGACGATCCTGTTGTCGTTGAATTTGTCAGGGCAGAAGCGGGCATTGATATCGGTCAAACCTTAATTGGCATGCATCTAAAACATGTTGCTGTGCCGATTCGGGTGACGCAGAAGACGGTTGGCAGCGCCCTAGTGACATTGGCAAAAACGCGGCCAAAGCTGATTGGCGGTGCCAGAGCCGTTTATGAGCGGAAACAAGAAAATTCCAGCTGCAGTTAAAATTCCCCTGGTTATACCTTTCTTTTAAAAAAAAACATGTTACAATGAAGAAGGAATTTTCACACTGTTTTGCTTTTTACATAATCAAGGGGGTTTGTCATTATGAAGCATTTGTCCCAAGCGGACGAGCAGGTTTTCCAAGCGATCCAGCTGGAACTGGGCCGTCAGCGTGCGAAAATTGAATTAATCGCCTCGGAAAACTTTGTCAGCGAAGCCGTGATGGAGGCGCAAGGATCTGTTTTAACGAATAAATACGCGGAAGGATACCCGGGACGCCGTTATTATGGCGGCTGTGAAAACGTTGATATTGTAGAAAATTTGGCTCGTGACCGGGCGAAGCAAATTTTCGCTGCGGAATATGTGAATGTGCAGCCGCACTCAGGAGCTCAGGCAAATATGGCCGTCTACTTTACGGTGCTTGAGCATGGTGATACCGTTCTTGGGATGAACTTGTCGCATGGCGGTCACTTAACCCATGGCAGTCCGGTTAACTTCAGTGGTATTCAATATAACTTTGTTGAATATGGTGTCGATGAAAAAACACATCGTATCGATTATGAGGATGTTCGCGCCAAAGCTCTCGAGCACAAGCCAAAGCTGATTGTCGCCGGTGCCAGCGCGTACCCGAGGGAAATTGACTTTGCTAAGTTTCGCGAGATTGCCGATGAAGTCGGTGCTTATTTGATGGTCGATATGGCTCACATTGCCGGTCTTGTTGCTGCAGGTTTGCATCAAAACCCGGTTCCATATGCCGACTTTGTCACCACGACCACTCATAAAACACTTCGCGGACCACGCGGCGGGATGATTCTCTGTAAAGAAGAATTTGGTAAGAAGATTGATAAATCAATCTTTCCGGGAATTCAGGGCGGTCCATTAATGCATGTTATCGCTGCAAAAGCGGTTGCCTTTGGCGAGGCGCTGCAGGACAGCTTTAAAGAATATGCCAAAAACATTGTGGCCAATGCTAAGCGCTTGGCGGAAAGCCTGCAAAAAGAAGGCTTGACCCTCGTATCCGGTGGCACGGACAATCACCTGCTGCTAGTGGATGTTTCGAAAATTGGCTTAACTGGTAAGACCGCTGAGCATGTCCTTGATGAAATTGGCATTACGGTCAATAAAAACACGATTCCATTTGACAGCCAAAGCCCGTTTGTAACCAGCGGAATTCGCATCGGTACGGCAGCAGTAACAACGCGTGGATTTGGTTTTGCGGAAATGGATGAAATTGCATCCATTATTGCTTTCACATTGAAAAACCATGAAGATGAGGCAAAACTTGCTGAGGCGCGTAAACGTGTTAATACGTTAACTAACAAGTTTCCGCTTTATCCCGAATATTAGCTTCCAGAATCGGCCTAACTAGTAGTAGTGGGCCGATTTTTTTCGATGTAGTTCCTCAAATATCAGCCAGGAACGAGCTTTTTTGAGTTTCGTAGAAATTCCGAGGCGCTTGTGCTTGTATGAGTAAAATTAATGTGGGCAAAATTTAACCCCTTCATTTGGTGAGGGATTGTCAGATCGCTCACCAAATAAAGGGGCCACCAAGCGAAAGCGCGGTAGTGTTCTAAGCTAAATACATGAAA
>NZ_JAESWB010000180.1 GCF_016765675.1 Neobacillus paridis | reverse complement strand
GGCCGTCGTCGGAGACGCTGCGCGAGCCAACGATAGCGATCCGTTTAGGCGAGTCGATCAGATCCCACCAGCCTCGGTAGTACAAAAGTTCCACGGGATGCGCGGCATCGCGCAGCCGATAGGGGTAGTCTTCCGCGCCATGCACACGCACACCAAAGTCGTGAATCTTCGCGTGCGCGATCTGGTCTCGCACCCGCCGTAGCGCCGTGTCAATTTCCTCTTCCGAGACCAGCTCGGAGGGCATCGCATTCGGACTATCGCGGAAGCATTCAGCGATCGTCTTGAACGTAGCTTTTTGATGCGCCCACAACGCCTCGTACGCCGCCATCTCCCGGGACGGGGAAATCGGTTTGTTGCTCAGTACTGCGTCAATGTCATTCATCGCTTGACTGATCTCCATAGACGCGCCGGTCAACGCTTCGGCGAAAATTGAATCGGCACGACGTTGCTGCCCGTGGCAACCGGTGCGTCCGCGCTGCTGCGCACTGAACGTAACCGAGCCAGCTGCACAACCTTGGGCTTGCCCTGGAAGTACCCTTCCGACAAGCCGGCCAGCATCTCGATGTCGTGGGCCGCCAGGCCAATGTGCCTGGGGATCGAGTCGAGCGGCATCACGTTTTCCTCGACGA
>NZ_JAESWB010000018.1 GCF_016765675.1 Neobacillus paridis | reverse complement strand
GCACCCAGAACAGCATCTTCGGACTCATCGTGGCAGGTGCATCCCTATTTCTCCGACAGCATGTAACCCACGCTGCGCACCGTCCTGATCAGCGACTCGGCCTCTTTCAGTGCCTTGCGCAGCCGCAGCACATGGACATCGACCGTGCGCTCTTCTATCACCGCATGATCGCCCCAGACCCGGTCCAGCAACTGGCTGCGCGAGAACACGCGTTCCGGATGGGCCATGAAGAACTTGAGCAGCTTGTATTCCGCATGCCCGATGTCGATGCGGTTCTCGTTCAGGCTCACGGTGCAACTGACCGGGTCCAGCGTCACCGGGCCGGTGCGCATCAGCGTTTGCGCATGCTCCGGCGCCTTGCGCCGCAATAGCGCCTTGACCCTGGCCGCCAGCTCGCGCGGCGAAAACGGTTTGGTGATGTAGTCATCCGCGCCCTGGTTCAGGCCGGCGATCTTGTCTTCCTCCATGCTTTTGGCAGTGAGCATGATCACCGGAAGGCTGGAGAAATTGCGGTCGGCGCGCAGCCGGGAAAGCAGGCGCAGGCCGGACTGGTCGGGCAGCATCCAGTC
>NZ_JAESWB010000179.1 GCF_016765675.1 Neobacillus paridis | reverse complement strand
CGGGCATCCGCCAGCCTGCCCTGCTTGACGATGGAGCCGCCCGGCTGCCGGCCTGGAGGGCCGGCATCGCGCAGCCGCTCGCGCAGGCGGGCCGACGGCGGCATGGCGTCGTCCAGCATCGCCAGGCTGATGCGCAGCCCCTCTATGAGCATCAGCACCACCAGGAAGACCGTCAGGCCCAGGACCAGATCATCATCGTTCATGCCGCTCCCCGCGCCGCCGCAGTGAATAGCGCAGCGGGCAAGGCCACGCCGCGCGCCTGCAGGCGTTCACAGAAGCGCGGATAGATCCCGGCCACCATATGGCTGCCTTCGACCGTGCCGCAAGCGGCCACGCCGGTCTGCCGGAATGCGAACACTTCCTGCATGGTCACCATATCGCCTTCCATGCCGGTGATTTCCTGCACGCTGATGACGCGCCTGCGGCCATCCGACAGCCGCGCGACCTGCACCACCACGGTCAGCGCCGACGCGATCTGCTGCCGCGCTGCCCGCGGCGACAATTGCATGCCCGCCATGCCCAGCATGTTTTCCAGGCGCGTCAGTGCATCGCGCGGGCTGTTGGCATGGATGG
>NZ_JAESWB010000178.1 GCF_016765675.1 Neobacillus paridis | reverse complement strand
CGTTGCCGTTGCTTTTGACGTGGACGTTGCCGTTGCCGTTGCCGTTGCCGTTGCCGTTGCCGTTGCCGTTGCCGTTGCCGTTGCCGTTGCCGTTGCCGTTGCCGTTGCCGTTGCCGTTGTTTCTGCTTTTGACGTGGCAGTGAAGTCCCGTTGAGCGCGCCGTGACGGCGATGCCTGAAGCGGATAAGGTGCGGCGTCTGTCTGAGTGGAGCGAAGCGGAGCGAGTTTAGCCGCGCCCCGCTTCAGGCGTCGACGGCACGGGGACCCCGCGCAGCGGGGCGCGNCTGAGTGGAGCGAAGCGGAGCGAGTTTAGCCGCGCCCCGCTTCAGGCGTCGACGGCACGGGGACCCCGCGCAGCGGGGCGCGATCACCGGGTCGCCTTTTTTTGGTTACTTTTTTTGGCGAAGCCCTCCATGTCAGGCTAGTTGTCGCATCCACAAATATCCAGCAACCTGGAGGGCGATAGCGAGTGAGCAATGAAGAAACGACATCCGGAGCCAGTCCGGGAATGGGCCATACAGCAAATCATGTTGCCTGTTGGACGCAGCATGGCCGAGGTGGCCTGCGAGCTGGGCGTGACGACCGAGACGCTGCGCCTGTGGAGAAGGGCCTTCCTGGCGCAAGTGCATGGCAATGACAGGACGAAACAAGGCTGCGCAGTGCCAACGCAGGCCAGGCAGGCGCCCGCGGCACAGGCGCCGGCTGGGGGTGGCAAGGGCAGACAGAACCGCTACACTGCGGCGTTTCGGGAATCAGTGGTGGCGCAGATG
>NZ_JAESWB010000177.1 GCF_016765675.1 Neobacillus paridis | reverse complement strand
GCCGTCCTGGTGATCAAGCCCGACCGGCAAGGCATTACCGAGGCCGACATCATCGCCTGGTGCCGCGAGCAGATGGCGGCCTACAAGGTGCCTTGCGCGGTCGAGTTCGTTGCGGCGCTGCCGAAGTCCAGCACCGGCAAGATCCTCTGGCGCGAACTGCAGGAGAAGGAAAGGCTTGCGATTAAGCCCGACGGAAGCGGTGCTTATGCAAATGCAAATTGTGATGCGGCCGCGCATGGTTGATAGTGCAATGGCCGTCTGGAACAGCGGCGGCTAACCGCGGGAGATTGCGCCAGAGAAGCGCAAACCGGCATCACCGGTATACGACAACAATAGGAGACAGCAATGCGAATCACACTTGGCACACTCTGCAGTCTAGGAACAATGGCCAGAACCGGCCTGATGGCATGCGCGCTGCTGGCGGCGGGCGCGGCGCAAGGGCAGGCGCAGGGCGCCAAGGCCTATCCAGAGAAGATGATCAAGGTAGTGGTGCCCTATCCCGCCGGCGGCGCGACCGACACGCTGGGGCGCATGGTTGCCAGCCGGCTGGAAGGCTGGAAGCAGACCACCATCGTGGAAAACCGTCCGGGCGCGAGCGGCAACATCGGCTCGGAACTGGTGGCCAAGTCGGTGCCGGATGGCCACACCATCCTGATCGGCATCACGG
>NZ_JAESWB010000176.1 GCF_016765675.1 Neobacillus paridis | reverse complement strand
CCCCACTTGCCGGCATCCATTGCGCGGATGCTGTCGCCCGCATTGGCTGCCTTGCGCTGGTTGGTGGTGGCCGCATAGTTCCAGTGCACCGCCGAGACGTGGTAGCCGTCAGCGCCGTTCTCCGCCTGCAGCTTCCAGTTGCCCTCGAAGGTATAGGTGGACGAGCCGCGCAGCACTTCCAGGCCATCGGTGGACTGGTCAACAATCATGTCGATGATCTTGGCCGCCTCGCCGAGAAACTCGGTCAGCGGCAGCACGTCGTCATTCAGGCTGCCAAACAGGAAGCCGCGGTAGGATTCGAAGCGCNGAGAAACTCGGTCAGCGGCAGCACGTCGTCATTCAGGCTGCCAAACAGGAAGCCGCGGTAGGATTCGAAGCGCGCCACCTTCTTCAGGTCATGCGAGCCCTCCTTGTTGAAGCAGTCCGGATAGCCGGCGCCTTCCGGGTCCTTCACCTTCAGCAGCTTGCCGCTGTTGTTGAAGGTCCAGCCATGGAACGGGCAGGTGTAGGTCGCCTTGTTGCCGCGCTTGTGGCGGCACAGGGTGGCGCCGCGGTGGCTGCAGGCATTGATGAAGGCATTCAGCTGGCCCTGGCGATTACGGGCGATCACTACCGGCTGACGGCCGATATGGGTCGTGTAATAGTCATTGTTGTTGGGGATCTGGCTTTCGTGGGCCAGATAGATCCAGTTGCCCTCGAAGATGTGCTTCATCTCCAGCTCGAACAGCGCTTCATCGGTAAAGGCGCTGCGGTGCAGGCGATGGTCGCCTGTCTGATGATCTTCGACCAGAAAGTCGTCGATGCTCTTGACGGTCTCGGT
>NZ_JAESWB010000175.1 GCF_016765675.1 Neobacillus paridis | reverse complement strand
GGCTTGACGCGCTGGGTAGTCGAGCGCACGTTCGCTTGGCTTCACCAGTTTCGCCGGCTGCGTGTGCGCTATGAACGCCGGGCCGATATGCATGAAGGATTTCTCCGGTTGGGCTGCGCCATGATTTGCTGGCGAACGCTGAGCAATGCATTACGCGATCCATTCCCATTTTGTTAGACGCTCTAAATGCCAAAGGAATGCGATTTCCGGTCGACGTGATTCTTGTTTGTATTCGCTGGTATGCAGCCTATCCCTTGAACTATCGGCAGCGTAAAGAAATAATGCAAGAACGGGACGTGGTGGTCGCGTAGCTGTCGTAGCATCTGTTAGCCAGGCTACGCTCGCGCAGTTGTTGCCAGACCTGTTCACCAGGATTCAATTCGGCTGAGCCTTCTGGCAGCGCCAATAGCGTGATATTGGCCAGTTGCGGCAGCTTCTGCGTGGTATGCCATCCCGTCTGATCAAGTATCATCAGAGCATGCCGCGCCTGCATAGGAAGCCGTTGCGCAGGGGTACAGCCGTCGCCAACGGTCGGCTGCGCTTACAG
>NZ_JAESWB010000174.1 GCF_016765675.1 Neobacillus paridis | reverse complement strand
ATACATCTCGCCACCGCGACCACTGACTTCGGCATCCTGTTCCTGCCCACCGAAGGCCTGTATGCGGAAGTGATGCGCCGGCCCGGCCTGGCCGATGAAATCCAGCGCACCTGCCGCATCACCATCATCATTGCCGGCCCGTCCACGCTGTGCGCGCTGCTCAACAGCCTCCAGGTTTCCGCTCGCTGGCGCTGGAGAAGCGCTCCTCCGAGGTATGGCAGGTGCTGGGCGCAGTCAAGACCGAGTTCGGCAAGTTCGGCGACGTGCTGGCCAGCACCAAGCAGACGCTGGAGCGGGCGGCCCGCAATATCGAGCAGGCTGAAGTGCGCAGCCGCCAGATGTCGCGCAAGCGCAAATCAGTGGAAGCGCTGCCGAACGACGCGGCGCAGGCCTTGCTGGGCGTGGCCGCGCTGGAGTTTGGGGAAGGAAAGGAAGGTACGACCGATAGGTAGAAAACAGTAAGCGCTGGCAGCTTGCCTGGCCGGTGCTAATAGGAGACCGGGGCCTGCCTGGGATGGAAACCAGCCTTGGGACCCGCTTGCGGATTCGGATACGAAAATGGTTTGCCATTTCCCGTTACATCGATCATGCAGTATGACCAAACAATGTTATCCCCGCAGCGCCGTCGAACCGATGTACACGAACAGTCCTTGTTCGCCAGACGCGCGACGTGCAGCCGGCGCTCTGGTACTCGGTCGTACAGTTCGACATCCGCATAGATTCAAGTCAAGGTGCAAGCTGCGGTCGCACCAGT
>NZ_JAESWB010000173.1 GCF_016765675.1 Neobacillus paridis | reverse complement strand
AGATCATCATGCGGCGTAATTCGATAGAACCATTTAAAGTTTCTCGCAGTTAGCGATGTCGATGAAGAATCCGGGTTCAAATAAGGAATTTTGTATCGCTCGGCCACTTGACTAGATGTTGCGGTTACATTGCTGAAATAAGCGCCGACTACCACCACCACTTTTTCTTGGGTTATCAAGCGTTCTGTCTCCGTCGCCCCAATTTGGGGATTACCCTGGTGATCAGCAAAAACCAACTTGATTTTTGCCCCCTTCAAATTAGGCAATCCGCCTCCGTTTGAAAAAGGTAAATCGGGGATATCCTTCGCNCAAGAGCACCTTTGAGTTCCGCACCCGTTGATGCTGCAGCACCAGTAAGGGGATAAAGAACGCCAATCTTTATCTCTTGCTGCGCCATGGCCAATGTGCTAACAGCAAAAGCCGTTAAAAAACAGGCAGTTCTTTTCAAAGCTTTCAATGAAAACTGCATCGAGTATCTCCTTTAAGTCTATAAAATGCGTTTGATAAAAAATGCATGAAAGACAATTCTTCAAACGAGCTTTGTGACGCAACGAGCGCTGACCTACTTCGTACCGAACAACTCTTAATTTACCAATCGTATGTGGGCAGTTTGCCTAGCTCATTTTTCAAGAGATTTGAAAAATTAGGCAAAACTAGAAGCTCGACATTTCCTTGCAATGTCGAGAAACATATACAGCCACTGCGTGTTCAGAAGGGGATTAACACAACGTTAGAAAGTTGTTGTGCG
>NZ_JAESWB010000172.1 GCF_016765675.1 Neobacillus paridis | reverse complement strand
GCACTTTCGGTTCGTGGCGATGGAGGAGGCGCAGTGGACGGCGTTTCTGAAGTATTTCGATCATTACACCCGGCGCGGGGGAGGGTAGGCGGTGCAGCCCTGGAGGCCCCACGAGGCCGGAGGCGGGGCATCCGCTGATACAGTCTGAAGTTGTCTGGTACGCGTGTAGGGTGCAATGCCCCTCCGGGGTATTGCACCGTGTCTCGCAGACCGGAAGGGTATTGTCGGCCAACCTCCTTTTCGACGATGAATACGATGCCCCCGCTGATCATTGCGGTATGCGTCTGCGCCGCCCAATTTGTCACGTGCCCCGATGCAGGGGCTGATCAAAAGAAAAGGGTGTGCCGCCATCGCCGTATAACTCCACGCGTCCCCAGGCCGTATTCATGTCCGGCCTCAGTGCCGTGCGCATTTCTTCGGATTCCGCATTGAATTGCGCCACCATGTCGCGCCATCCTTTATGGAAATATTGGTTTGCCAGGGTGTTGACGATACGGCATAGCTCCTTGAGGATTGCTTCACGTAATCTGTCGGGCAGGCCGGTCGCTTTTTTCACGTAGCGCAGACTTCCCCTAAACG
>NZ_JAESWB010000171.1 GCF_016765675.1 Neobacillus paridis | reverse complement strand
TATTCAGGTTAAACTGTACTTGAGTCATTTTTATTCCTCTTTTCATTGTTTATCGTGGTTGAAAACAGTGTTGCCAAAAGTGAATAAAATGACTCATTATTTTTACACAATTATACGGACTTAATCGGAACCGCCTTTGAAAAGTGTTCATGGGAAGGTCTAACGGGCACAAACATGGAGAACTCCCAAGGAAAAGTGTTCATAGGAAGGTTTAATGTGCACGAAATCGGAGAGCAGCAAATGAAAAGTGTTCATAGGAAGACCCAACGAGCACAAAAACGGGAACCACCTTTGAAAAGTGTTCATGGGAAGGTCTAACGGGCACAAACATGGAGAACTCCCAAGGAAAAGTGTTCATGGGAAGGTCTAACGAGCACCAAATCGGAGAGCAGCAAATGAAAAGTGTTCATAGGAAGACCCAACGAGCACAAAAACAGGGAACCACCTTTGAAAAGTGTTCATGGGAAGGTCTAACGAGCACGAAATCGGAGAGCAGCAAATGAAAAGTGTTCATGGGAAGATTCAACGTGCACAAAAACGGGAACCGCCAACGAAAACCGTTCATTGAAAGGGCTGATCCGCATCTTCACAAAATGAGATTACCTTAACTATATTTGTCCTTATTTTGTAAATAATTTTGCTGAATTTGCCCTCTCTTTCCTGAAAAATGAGTGTAAAATTAATGTGAAATACTTCGCATGGCGAAAGGAGAAATATAGATGTTTCCTAAATTGTTTTCACCGATCAGGCTTAAGGGGCTTGAACTAAAAAATCGCATTATCTTGCCGGCTATGGGGACGAAATTCACAACAGACAGCAGTATGACCGACCAGCTGATCGATTTTCATGTAGCGCGTACAAAAGGTGGGACAGGGCTAAATATTATGGAATGCACCGGCGTACACGCACCATCTACACCTGGTCGCTTTTTTTCGATAGCAGAAGATAAATATATTCCTGGTTTTAAGCGCTTTAATCAAGCTATTCATGAAGCGGGGGGAAAGACTTGTATTCAACTCTGGCAAGGCAGTATCGCTGTCGCTAGTGACCCGAAGGCCATGATCATTGTCGCCAGTGATATGCAGCTCTCGCCTGAATATACGGTTCCCGGGGCAAGCCATGAGTTAATTGCCGAGCTGACCGAGTGCTTTGGCCAGGCTGCTCGCCGTTCCGTTGAATCCGGTTTCGACTGCATAGAAGTTCACATGGCACACAATTACATTTTGCATTCATTTCTCTCGGGCGGGATTAACCGGCGAACAGATGAGTACGGCGGTTCATTAGAAAATCGGGCCCGCTTTCCGCTGGCCGTCATTAGGGCAATCCGGGCACAGATGCCTGAAGACATGCCTCTATTGATGCGGATCGACGCACATGATGATTATCTTGAAGGTGGCCTTACGATTGAAGAGGTCATTCAATTTTGCAAGTGGGCGAAGGACGCAGGCGTAGATGTTTTAGATATTTCACGGGGGAACATTATTTCCGCCGCCCTTAAGTATGAGGTGCCGCCTATTGACCTACAATGGGGCTTCAACATTGAAAATGCTGCCAGAATTCGTCAGGAGACTGGAATGCTTACGATCGGTGTAGGTCGTATCAACGACCCTGCCTTTGCTGAAGAGATTCTTGAAAGTGACAAGGTGGACATGGTGGTCATTGGGCGGGGACAAATTGCGGATCCTGAGTTTTGCAATAAGGCAAGAGAAGGAAGGGTGGATGAGATCGTCCGTTGTGTCGGCTGCAACCAAGGGTGTTATGACGCCAACGAGCGGGCCGATATTCCTTTTATCAGCTGTCTGCAAAATCCTGCTTGCGGGCATGAAGCGGAATATGCAATTGTTTCCACTGACGCACCTAAGACTGTGCTAATAGCCGGCGGTGGTATGGCGGGGATGGAACTTGCCTCGATACTGAAGCAACGGGGACACAATCCAATCTTATTTGAAAAATCCAACACGCTTGGTGGTCAGTTTATCTTGGCAGGCCTCGCCCCAAGAAAGGCAGAAATGAAAGCTGCTGCTATTCACCGGGGACAGCAACTGCAAAAAATGGGGGTGGATGTCCGGCTGAACACAGCGTTAACGCCTGCTGTTATTGAAGAAATAAAGCCTGATATCGTTGTCAATGCAGCTGGGGCAATGCCGATCAAATTAAAAGTTCCGGGAGCTGAATTAGCGAATGTCTACAGTTATCCGGAAATTCTCCAAGGTGAACGGATTCCAGACGGCCATGTTGTGGTCATTGGCGGCGGTCTTGTAGGATTGGAGACAGCTGAATATTTGCTTCATAACGGCTGTAAGATCACGGTTATTGAAATGCTTGACACAATCGGAGCGGATCTTGGTTCCACTCGCAAAATTATTGTCATGGAAAACCTTTATGGTGCCGGTGTGGACATGCTTACGTCAACGAAGTGCGTAGAAATTAAGCCTGAAGGCGTGGTCGTCGAGCATGAGGGAAAAACGGAAATACTGCCATGTGACGCTGTTGCGGTCGCGGTGGGGGCGCAGAGTACCTCTTTACCGGAGCTGGAGGAATGCTGCCATAGGCTCGGTATTGAGTATCATTGCATTGGCGATGCCCTTAAGCCACGTCGAGCCATTGATGCGACCGCTGAAGCAGCAAAACTGGCCCATGCTGTTTAACCAAAGTAATATTCGCGCTGAATTTACTGTCACTGTTTGCTGATATTGTAATTTTTTTCATTAGTGAGCTCATATAAATGATATCCAATCAGCTTCCTTTATGCTCACATGTTATTCTAGAAAGGTGTTTAGCAGCAAGATATTTAAAGAAGGATGCCTAAAATGTGGCATCCTTCTTTAACGTGAAATATAAATTATTTGACAGCGACTGCCTCCAACAGAATTCAGAAATCACCTCAGCTGGGCCGGCCCCAAAAGATTCGTCGTGGCTTTATCCGTGCCGCTAAAGTAGTCATAGTTTCTAGGTTCGGCTCCGGCACCAAGTGATCATTTTGGTGGCAGTTGTACGGTCGACTCATTTCCTATTTTTTCTACATAACATTACAATTATATTACATTACCGACAGGATTATTGTAATTCTCTCCCTTGGCAGATAAACTAGTACATAGATTAATTGACTGAATGATTAGTAGTAAAAGGAGATTTTGTATGATTAAGAAATTATGTAAGTACACGATATCCGTAGCCGTCCTTGCCACTACGATTCAAGTAACACCTGCTTTTGCAGCACCGGCGACAGTGACAAAAGATCAAATCGAAGCAACCAAGAGCCAAATCGAGGACTTCGAAATGAAAATTGAGAAATTGGATGACCGAATCACCGTCGCAATGGTGAAAAGTCAAGAATTAAATGATCATATTAAAAAACAACAAGCAAAAATAAAGGATACTGAGGCCGAAATTGTAAAAGCCAAAAAAGACTTAGAGATTCACAAAGAGATCTATTCCGAAAGACTAAAAAGTCTTCAGGCAGAAGGAAAAGATTCCCTCGTTACATATGCAGAACTATTGCTTTCATCCGATAACTTTTCGGAGTTTTTAACTCGTTTTACAGCTATTTCAGAGATTATGCAAAGTGATACAGATCTTTTAAACGGTCTGAATGAAAAAGAACAGGCACTTAAAAATGCAGAACAAAAACTAAGCGATGAATTAGAAAATTTAAAACAGAGTCAAGCTGACTTAGCTGCCGAGCAAAAAGAAATTAAAGAAGCTAAAAAAGAAGTTTTCAAAGAATTGGCGAATGCCAAAAACAAATTGCAAAGCCAACAAAATCAACTTGCTCAACAAGAAGCTGAACGGCTGGCTAAAATAGCGCAGCAGCGGGAGGCACAACAAAGAGAAGCGCAAAAGAGAGCTGAAGCAGCTCAGCAACAGCAAGACCGTCCGCAATCTTCCGATAACGGATCGTCCAATTCCAGTCCGTCAACACCGTCAACACCATCGGCCCCACCTGTCAAAGTAACGGGTTCGGCATCAGCGAGCGCTGTTATTGCGAATGCTAAAAAATATCTGGGAGTTCCGTATGTTTGGGGTGGAACATCACCAAGCGGATTTGACTGTTCAGGATTCGTTCAATATGTATTTCGTTCTGTTGGCATCAGCCTGCCAAGGGTTTCAAGAGCCCAGCAAGATGTTGGTCAACAAATTCCTTTAAGCCAAGTGCAACCGGGAGATTTAATCTTTAGAGGGAACCCGGCTCATCATGTTGCCATTTATATTGGGGGCGGGCAATATATTCATGCACCGCAAACGGGTGACGTTGTAAGAATTGCACCATTTAATCCGTCTAAATTTACTACTGCTACAAGAGTATTGCATTAACATAGGATCTTTAAGAGATGCATAGCTAATTTTGAAATGAAAAATAAAGAGCCTTTTCCAACTATTTGGAATTAGGCTCTTTTTATTTCAAACTAAAAAATACAGTAATTGGAGGAGCTAATAGATGAAGGAGGAAAATATTGTTTCGTTTATCAAAGAACTGGAACGATTAAAAAACAATACCAGAACAGCATGGACAAGCACTGGCAGGCACGAAAGCATTGCGGAGCACTCCTGGCGCCTGTGCCTTTTTACTTTCGTACTGGAGGATTCTTTTCCCGATGTCGACTTTAATAAGGTGCTGCGGATGGCTTTGATCCATGATTTAGGGGAAGCTTATGAAGGGGATATTTCAGCCAAGGAGACTGGAAATACCAGTGAAAAATTAAAAAGGGAAGAATTTGCTTTAAACAAAATGATCGAACCACTTTCGCCAAAAATACAAGAACAGTTTTTAGCATTGTGGCAAGAATATAATCAAGCTGAAACAAAAGAAGCTAAATTGGTTAAAGCACTGGATAAAATTGAAACCATTATTCAGCATAACCAAGGAAAAAATCCGAAAGGTTTTGATTATCAATTCAATCTGGAATATGGAAAAAAATACGCAAACTTTGATCCTATTATTCGGGCAATAAGAACAGTAGTCGACCAAGAAACACTTCAAAAAACGACAGGGGAGAAATCGAAGGATCCATCAGCTGACTAGAGTTCAAAGACTAAAACCGGCAAAGAGTAACCTTGAATAAAAACAACAGAGAGCATGGGTGTGCCATGCTTTTTTCTGTTAGCCCAACAGCTATGTGAACGATTATGAACCTTTTTTCAAATCGATTTACACCTAGCATAAGTGGGAGTACTATAATAGTAGGAAAATATTTTTCCATTGTTTTACATCAATAACAACACTTTTAACAGAATAAACTAGCCTCTAGCGAATTTTCTTAATACGTTTGTAAATGGGGGAACTAACAATGAATGAGAAATTAGAGTTTGATACGGTTGATCAAACAATAGCTAAATTGGTTCCAAATCAAGTCTTTGAACAATTGCAAACAAATGAGGAAGGTTTGACAACAGAAGAGGCCACTAAGAGATTAGACCTTTACGGGAAAAATACCATTAAAGAGAAACAAGGAAAATCACTTTATCCGTTATTTCTCGCCAACTTCACCAGTATGCTGGCCATTCTTCTATGGGTCAGCGGCGCCATTGCTTTTATTGCTCAAATGCCGCAATTGGGGATTGCCGTTTGGTGTGTCAATCTGATTAATGGGATCTTTAGTTTTATTCAGGAATATCGGGCAGGGAAGGCAACAGAGGCCTTAAAAAGCTTAATCTCCTCGTACGCCAGGGTAATTCGTGATGGACAAGAGCAGCAAATTTTGGCAGAGGAACTTGTGCCGGGTGATCTGATATTGATCGAGGAAGGTGAGAAAATTTCGGCGGATGCCCGCCTAGTTATGTCCAGTGATTTACGGGTAAATCAATCCGCACTTACAGGTGAATCCCATCCCGTGCAAAAATATGCCGATGCTGTCGAGAGGAAAGATTTAGAAAGCTTTGAAATCCCCAATTTAATTTTTGCGGGAAGTACGGTTTCCAGCGGTTCCGGACAAGCTGTTGTCGTCAAGACCGGCATGAATACGGAATTTGGTAAAATTGCCGATTTAACTCTCAATGTATCTGAAGAATTAAGTCCACTGCAAAAAGAACTGGTTCGGCTGACAAAACAGATTTCCATTATTGCCTTTGCTTTTGGTTTGACATTCTTTTTGCTGGCGATTTTCTTTGTGAAAAATCCGATGGCGGAATCGTTTATTTTCGCTCTGGGGATGATCGTTGCCTTTATTCCAGAAGGACTGTCGCCCACGGTTACCCTGGCTTTGGCACAGGGTGTTCAACGAATGGCCAAGAAAAATGCCTTGGTGAAAAACCTCTCATCGGTTGAAACACTGGGCTGTACCACCGTTATTTGTACCGATAAAACAGGAACGCTGACGCAAAATGAAATGACCGTTAACCATATATGGCTGCCGGGCAGAGAATTAAAGGTGACGGGTAGCGGATTTGCTCCAAAAGGTAAAATTCTCGATAACGGCCGAGAAATTTCCGCAGCTAATGATTCAGCATTAAATTTGCTTGTTACCGCTGCAAGCCTTTGCAGTAATGCCAAAGTGATTCCACCCAATCAGGATAATCCGCATTACACGGTTCTCGGAGACCCGACTGAAGCCTGCTTAGGTGTTGTTGCTGAAAAAGCCGGTGTCCGTGTGGACTTTTTGCAAAGAGAATTGCCGCGAATTTACGAATTGCATTTTGATTCGAGAAGAAAAAGAATGACAACAATTCACGAACTTAACACACAGGTTCATGGAAAAACCCGAGTAGCTTTTACAAAAGGTGCCCCAAAAGAATTAATCGATTTATGTGAAACAGTGAACGTAAATGGAGCGGTTTCTCCGTTAACGGCTGAGTTCAAAGCAACGGTGATGGCCGCAAATGATCAGTATGCCCGTTTGGGTTTGCGTGTTTTGGCCGTAGCGGTCCGCTATATCGGAGAAGATGACCAGGATCTCCCGGCTGATGTTAGTGAGTATACAGTAGAAAATATCGAACGAAAAATGACCTTTATCGGCTTAGTTGTGATGGCTGACCCGCCGCGTCCGGAGGTTCCTGATGCGGTCGCAAAATGCCATCAAGCGGGAATTCGAATTGTGATGATTACTGGTGATTATGGATTAACAGCTGAAAGTATCGCTAAACAAATTGGTATTGTAAGGGGCGATTCTCCACGGGTGATTTCCGGTGTCGAATTAGAAAATCTATCCGATGAAGAGCTAAGGAAATTATTAAAAGAGGAAATTATTTTTGCCCGCGTTGCCCCTGAGCAAAAGTATCGTGTTGTTGAAAATTTACAAAAAGTCGGCGAAGTCGTAGCCGTAACTGGTGATGGCGTCAATGATGCTCCGGCCCTTAAGAAAGCGGATATTGGAGTTGCTATGGGGATCTCCGGAACTGATGTGGCCAAAGAAGCAGCAGATATGATCTTAACTGACGATAATTTTGCTTCGATTGTCCAGGCGGTTGAACAGGGCCGTGCAGTATATAACAATATTCGTAAGTTCCTGCTCTATATTTTAAATAGCAATATGCCGGAAGCGGTCCCTTCGGCGTTCTTCTTATTTTCAAGAGGGACGATTCCATTGCCGTTAACGATTATGCAAATTTTATTTATTGACCTTGGTACCGATCTAATTCCGGCATTAGGCTTGGGATCAGAAGAACCGGAAAGCGGAATTATGCGTAAACCGCCGCGAAATTTGGCTGAACCCTTATTAAATAAACGGATTATCTTCAAAGCTTTCTGCTGGTATGGGATTTTGGCATCAGTCATTTCCATGTGTGGATATTTCTTTGTCAACTTTTCCCATGGATATTCAGCAGCAGGGTGGGCGGAAAAGGGCAGCAATGTTTATCTGGTGGCAACGACGATGACATTGGCCGGTATTGTGTTTAGTCAAATTGGTGCCGTAATGAATTGTCGTACGGAAAGACAATCTGTTTTTAAAAAGGGACTTTGGAAAAATCCTATCATAAATATCGGAATTGCTGCAGAAATCCTTTTTCTGGCTCTCATTATGTACGTTCCTTTATTACAGGACGTCTTTGGGACAGCACCAATTGGGACAAAGAATTGGCTCCTCCTTTTCTGTGTGCCGCCGATCATTCTCATGATTGAAGAAATTCGTAAAGCTGTTTCCCGAAGGCTGACCCATCATGATGGTTAAACATTAAAAATAATCCAAGGATCTCGTGAACGAGAACAATTTCACGAGATTCTTTTTTTGGCTACTATGAAAGTATAACTATTTTCATTCTTTCTTTGTGGTACAGCGTTGATTTTGCACTGCATGATGGGCTATAAAAAAGTATAAAATTTTTCCACGTCTCATAAATTTAACTATGCCTCATGAACCGCCCTTAAGGACTCGCCAGTCAGCGAGTTTTCAATTTTGATGATAGGATTTGCAAAAATGTTAATAGAGTAGTTAATTCTGAATAGATATACTTTTCGGAAAATATATTGAATTAGTGAAATCAATATGTTACTATTTTTTTCAGAAGGGGGATGAAAGTGAAGAAGAAATCACTGAAGGAAAGGATTATTGACACGGCCTTGGTGCTATTTGAAAAAAATGGCTACCACGGGGTGACCGTAGACCAGATTGTTGAACAATCTGGAACATCCAAAGGCGGGTTTTACCATAATTTTAAAACAAAAGATGAATTACTTTATCACATCCACGACGTTTTTATCTCCTATGTTCTTGAAAAAGCAATAGACGTACAGAATAATCATCATTTTGAAACACCGACAGCACGCTTATGTGCTACCATTCAATCTTTCACCAAAGTATTTGATTTATACAAACCTCATATTACTGTTTTTTATCAAGAAAGTACTTATTTGACTGAAGAATATTCCCAACGCATAAACGAAAAACGCGATCAGTACCGCAGGATCATTGTCCAAATCATCGAGGAAGGTCAGACTAGCGGCGATTTTCGCCCTGAGGTGCCAGCTGATATTGCGGCCATGGCCATCATTGGGATGATTAATTGGACATATAAATGGTTTAACAAAGACGGTCGGTTATCGATTGAATCGATTGCCCAGATCTTTAATGATTTGTTGCTCCATTCTCTCTTATCCGAGAAAGGGAAGAAACAGGAAGTTGTGCAACTTTTTTTACTGAAAAATCACACTCTGACGGCTGAGGCATAAAACAAACCGACTAGTCCGTTTGCAGGATCCCATTAATGACAACAATCGAGGGGGAAAATAATGAACTTTGAGTTAACCGAAGAGCAGCAAATGCTCAAAGAAATGGTACGCGAATTTGCTGAAAAGGAAATCAAGCCATTTGCCCGTGAAGTCGATGAGACAGCGCAAATGCGCTATGAAACTTTTGAAAAATTAGGGGAATTAGGGTTGCTGGGAATTCCGTTTCCGGAAAAATATGGCGGTTCCGGTGGCGACACCATCTCTTATGTTATTGCTGTCGAGGAAATTGGCAAGGCGTGTGGCGGAACCGGTTTGAACTATGCGGCCAACACCAGTTTAGGGGCAAGTCCGATTTATTATTTTGGAACAGAAGCGCAAAAGCAGGAATGGCTCGTTCCGATGGCCAGTGGGAAAACACTGGGCGCTTTCGGTTTGACCGAACCAAATGCCGGCTCGGATGCTGGTGGCACGAGAACAAAAGCAGTCCTTGATGGCGGGGAATGGGTGATTAACGGTGAGAAATGTTGGATTACCAATGCTAGTTTTTCCAGACAAGTAATTGTAACCGCTGTCACAGGAAAGCGAGAGGACGGAAGAAACATTGTTTCCGCAATTATTGTCCCAACAGACACACCGGGCGTGAAGATCTCCAGCAATTATGACAAGATGGGGGTTCGCGGCTCCAATACATGTGAAATCATCCTCGACAACGTCCGCGTGCCCAAAGAAAACCTGCTTGGCGATGAGAAAAAGGGCTTCAGCCAGTTTTTATACACCTTAGATGGGGGCCGAATCTCGATTGCCGCTCTCGCTGTCGGCATCGCCCAGGCCGCCTATGAAAAAGCATTAAAATTTGCAAAAGAACGGGTTCAGTTTGGCCAAACCATATCTAAATTCCAGGCGATTCAATTTAAATTGGCCGATATGGCAATGGAAATTGAGTTAGCGAGAAATCAAGTTTACAAGGCTGCCTGGTTAAAAGATCAAGGAAAACCATTCGGAAAAGAAGCAGCGTTTGCTAAATTATTTGCTTCGGAAGCCGGGTTCCGCGTCTGTAATCAGGCAATCCAAATCCATGGTGGTTCCGGTTATATGAAAGAGTATGACGTCGAAAGACATTTGCGTGATATTAAATTAATGGAAATCGGCGAAGGAACTTCGGAGATTCAACGTTTAGTCATTGCCCGCCATATAGGATGCTAAACAGGAGGAGATAGGATGTCTGAATTAATTCGTAAAACCGTAGGACAATTGTTAGCGGATCGTGCCACAGAAATGCCGGATCATGAGGCCCTCGTCTATCCGGACCGAGGACTGAGGTATTCGTACCAACAATTTCATGCTGTCTGTGAAAGAATCGCCAAAGGGTTAATCGGTCTTGGAATTCAAAAGGGGGAGAACGTTGCCGCTTGGGCAACGAATGTCCCGGAATGGGTCAGTTTGCAATTTGCTACCGGTAAAATGGGAGCGGTCCTCGTCACCGTCAACACGAATTATCGTACGGCTGAACTTGAATATCTATTAAGACAATCAGACACCACCACATTATTTTTAATCGAAAACTATCGGGGAAATTCCTATATTGATACCATTTATGAGATTTGCCCGGAGCTTGAACATTGTGAGCCGGGAAAACTGGAATCAAAAAGGCTGCCGCTGTTAAAAAATGTTGTCGTCTTAAGTGAAAAAACATATAAAGGCACCTTTAGGTGGACAGACATCTTAGAAATGGCTGATCGTGTTACCGCTCAAGAGCTGGAGGAGCGCTCTCGGTCATTGAAACCGGACGAAGTGATTAATATGCAATATACGTCGGGAACAACGGGATTTCCGAAAGGTGTCATGCTGACCCATAGCAACCTGGTCAATAATGCCTACAATATCGCCCGCTGCATGGAACTAGGCCAGCAGGACCGGCTCTGTATTCCTGTCCCGTTTTTCCATTGCTTTGGCTGTGTGATCGGAACGCTTGCCGCTGTTAGTGTCGGAGCGACGATGGTTCCGGTTCAGGAGTTTGATCCCGAAGTGGTGCTGCAAACTGTGGAACAGGAGAAATGTACCGCGCTTCATGGGGTGCCGACAATGTTTATCGCCGAGCTCAATCATCCTAACTTCCCGAAATATGACTTGTCTACGTTGAGAACCGGGGTGATGGCTGGCTCCAACTGCCCGGTTGAAGTGATGAAAAACGTGATGAATAAAATGAACATGACGGAAATTACCATTTGTTATGGTCAGACGGAGTCATCGCCGGTAATTACCCAGACCCGTACCAATGATCCGGTCGAACTGCGGGTGGAAACAGTCGGAAAAGCACTGCCAAATGTAGAAGTGAAAATTGTTGAGCCGGGAACCAGCCGTGAATTGCCCTTTAACCAACAAGGGGAACTATGCACGCGCGGCTACCATGTGATGAAAGGCTATTATAAAAACCCCGATGCCACAAGGGAAGCGATTGATGAGGACGGCTGGCTGCATACAGGCGATTTGGCGATTATGGATGAAAACGGCTATTGCCGCATCACCGGCCGGCTAAAGGATATGATTATCCGCGGCGGTGAAAATGTCTATCCGCGGGAAATTGAAGAATTCCTCTACACCCATCCGAAAATTCTCGATGCCCAGATTGTCGGCGTTCCCGATAAGGTATTTGGCGAAGAGGTATGTGCCTGGATTATTTTGAGAGAGGGCTGCATCGCGACAGAAGAGGAGATTAGACAGTACTGCAAAGAAAGGATATCCCGTCAAAAGGTGCCAAAGTATATATTCTTTACCGATTCTTACCCAATGACCGCATCGGGAAAAATTCAAAAGTACAAACTTATTGAGCAAACGAAAGACCTAATTCCGACCCAATGAAAAATTTTTAGCTACCGTGAAAGGATAACTATTTTCATTCTTTGTGGTGCAGCGTTGATTTTGCCCTGCATAGTGGACTAATAAGAAAGTATAAAATTTTTCCAAATTTTATGCTTTTTTATGTCGCATAAATTCAACTACGCCTCATGAACCGTCCTTAAGGACTCGCCAGTCGACGAGTTTTCATTTAAGCAGCTGGATTGAAAAACAAGTTTAGCAAGCTGACAATCTTGTAGAAAGGAGGGGGGTTGTGAAGGAAATGGCCGTGAAAACAGTACAGCTAGAAAAGCTGAATAATGGAATTGCCTGGATCACATTGAACCGTCCTGAAGCGGCAAACGCTTTTTCCAAACAGATGCTTTATGATCTTCAAGAAGCAGTAGCTGACATTAGACATGATCCAGATGTTCGAGTTGTGATCTTGACCGGTTCTGGAACCAAGGTATTTTGTGCTGGTGCCGATTTAAAAGAGCGGAAGGGAATGACCGATTCCGAGGTAAGACAGACAGTCCGTCTCATTGGTGCCGTGATTAAAGAGGTTGAAGAGTTGCCGCAGCCGGTCATCGCCGCGATGAATGGTGCGGCCTTTGGCGGCGGGCTGGAGCTGGCGCTTGCCTGCGATTTGCGGATCGGGGCAGCCGAAGCCAAACTTGGTCTTACCGAAACCTCCCTGGCGATTATTCCCGGGGCCGGAGGAACTCAGCGCCTGCCCCGATTAATCGGTCTGGGCAAAGCAAAGGAATTAATTTACACGGCGAAACGATTATCGGCCCAGGAGGCGGCGGCAGTCGGCATGCTCGAATACGTCGTTCCCCAGTCAGAGGTGCGAGAAAAAGCGCTGGAGCTTGCCGCTGCAATGGTGAAAAATGGGCCGCTTGCGCTGGTGCAGGCCAAACTGGCGATTAACAAAGGACTGGAAGTGGACTTAGCCACCGGCCTCAAAATAGAAGAGTTGGCCTATGATGCCCTGATTCCCACCGAGGACAGATTGGAAGGACTGCGAGCCTTTGCCGAAAAACGGGCTCCTCAATATAAAGGGAAATAAACGATCCAGTTACTATCTTCAGATGGTGCCTGGCCGCCAAAAGGAGGAACTATAATTGAACGAAGTCAATACAAAATCAGATTACCAGCAAAGGAAAGAAACCGTATTAAAAGGGGGGCATGAGAAATATCATAAAAAGAATTGGGAACAGGGGAAATTGTTTGTCCGCGATCGTCTCAGATTATTATTGGATAACGGTCTTCAAGCGGAGGACGGGATGTTCGCCAATCTACTCGCCGGAGACCTTCCGGCGGACGGAGTTGTCACCGGAATCGGGAAAATTCATGGCCGAACCGTGTGTGTGATGGCCAATGATTCAACTGTAAAAGCAGGTTCTTGGGGACAGCGGACCGTGGAGAAAATCATACGCATTCAGGAGACAGCGGAAAAGCTGCGTTGTCCGCTGCTCTATCTTGTCGATTCTGCCGGAGCAAGAATTACCGATCAATTGGAAATGTTCCCGGGAAGAAGAGGAGCCGGCCGGATTTTTTATAATCAAGTTAAATTGTCGGGGAAAGTTCCGCAAATTTGCCTTTTATTTGGTCCATCGGCAGCCGGGGGAGCTTATATCCCTGCCTTTTGCGACATCGTGGTGATGGTGGAAGGCAACGCCTCGATGTATCTGGGCTCGCCAAGGATGGCGGAGATGGTGATCGGTGAAAAAGTGACACTGGAACAGATGGGCGGTGCTAGGATGCATTGCTCCGTTTCCGGCTGTGGGGATGTTTTAGCCAAAAGTGAGGATGAAGCCATCGCTTTTACCCGCAACTATCTTACCTATTTCCCGAATAATTTTTCCGAAAAACCGGAGAAAGCAGCAGCAAAGCCGCCAACTTCCTTCGAAAAATCAATCGAGGAAATTATTCCAAAGAATCAGAATGCCCCTTTTGATATGTATCAATTGATTGAGCGCATTGTTGACGCGGATACCATTTGTGAGATAAAGAAATTATTTGCTCCGGAATTGATTACCTGCCTTGCGCGGATCAACGGCCAGCCGATTGGAATTATCGCCAATCAGCCGCGGGTAAAAGGGGGCGTGCTATTTCATGACAGCGCCGATAAAGCGGCCAAGTTTATTAATTTATGTGATGCCTACCATATTCCGCTGTTGTTTTTGGCCGATGTACCGGGATTCATGATTGGAACCAATGTGGAGCGGGCAGGTATAATTCGCCATGGCGCCAAGATGATTTCGGCAATGAGTGAAGCAACTGTTCCCAAAATGACTGTCATTGTCCGTAAAGCTTACGGGGCCGGATTGTATGCCATGGCCGGTCCTGCATTTGAACCGGATTGCTGTATCGCCCTGCCAACGGCGGCGATTGCGGTGATGGGGCCGGAAGCTGCCGTTAATGCGGTATATGCCAATAAGATTGCCAGTTTACCAGAGGAGGAGCGCGCCGCCTTCATCGCCGAAAAACGCGAAGAATATCGTCAGGATATCGATATTTACCGGCTCGCTTCAGATCTGATTATTGATGATATCGTCGAACCCAATCGTCTTCGCGAAGAACTGGCCACTCGTTTAGAATTCTATATGTCTAAGTATCTGGTATTTTCGGAACGTAAACATGGGGTTTATCCTGTTTGATTAAAAATATGCCTGTTGCCTGTCTGGAAACGGTTGAACTGATATCTCCAGTATCCGGGCGGTGACAGGCAGTTTTTTTGAGCTGGAAGAGGGAGGTGGCTGCCAGGTTACCGAAAAATGAAAATAGTTATCCGCTCAGTTAGCAAGCAGCAGTCTAGTTGCCCGAAAACAGAAAAAGAAAACATTTCAGTCAGCAAGCAGCAGTCTAGTTGCCCGAAAACAGAAAAAAGGAGCCATTTCGGTCAGCCAGGAGCGGTCTAGTTGCCCGAAAGCAGAAATGAAAAAGTCACGTCACCGACCATGTAATTTTGTAATAAACTTGGCGAATTGATTTGTGAACGGAAGGACAACTAAGGAAGATATAACGTTAAAGATCACGCTGATATGGGCGAGTTGTGCGTCCGATTGATTGGAAAGCTGAGCTCCTAGACTAGCGAGGCCGCCAATAAAAGGATAAAAAGCAGCTACACCTAGGACATTTAACCAGATGTGAGCGTAAGCGGTTAGTTTCGCTTCTTTACCTGACCCGATGGAAGCGAGAAAAACATCAACGCAAGTTCCGATATTGGCCCCGAGGACAATTGCGATCCCTGTATCTAAATGCATCGTTCCTGCTGTAAGAAACCCCATAACAATCGCGGTTGTTGCTGTACTCGACTGGATAATGGCTGAAAGAATGATACCCGTCACAACCGCATACAAACGGTGTTTATCGATGGTCAGCAGCCATTCATTAATCAAATCCATATCCTTTAACGGAGCAGCCAAGTATTCAAAGCCGCGAATCGCCGAAAACACAACAGCAATTCCTAATAAAATCAATCCCATGCTACGCAGATTTTTCTTTTTCATAAGGGCAAGAATAGCCCCGATAATCGCGATCGGAATAAGATAGGATTCAATATTAAAGGTAATTAATTCGGTTGTCATCGTGGTGCCGATATTGGATCCTAAAATAATTCCGATTGATTGCGGGAAGGTAAGCAGCCGGGCTGAGACGAATCCTACGGTAATAATCAAAACGGCGGAACTGCTTTGTAGCAAAATAGTGATAATAATTCCTACTAAAACCCCTTTCAAGGGGGTATCCGTTACGTTCAGAATCCATTTTTTCAAAGAATCTGCAGATAGATTAAAAAGACCTGACCTTAACAGTGTCATGCCGTAAATAAACAATCCTATGAAAAGTAAAAAAAGAAATAACTGGACCATGAACTCACATCCTTCTTCCATCAATATATGAGGTGGATTGGAGGGACATGTCCAAAAGATGAACCTGCCTGTCACTGCTTGTAGAGATTCCACTCCAATGGAATGAAAATTTCTGATTATTGTTAAAACTCTGTCAAATTGTTATAATAGTAAGAAAGTTTTAAAAATAGGGGGAGTGGTGCAATTGGAGAATGTAACACTTAAGCGTTCACTGGGACTATGGGCAATTGTCGGGCTTGGATTGGGGTATATGACACCAACCGTTGTGTTTGATACGTTTGGAATTGTATCGGATGAAACAAATGGCGTTGTTCCTATGGCCTACCTAGCTGCTTTAATTGTCATGTTATTCACGGCGATTAGCTACGGAAAAATGGTACGAGTATTTCCAAGTGCCGGATCAGCCTATACGTATACGCGAGAGACGATGAACCCATATCTGGGATTTATGGTTGGCTGGACAGCCTTACTTGATTATCTTCTTCTCCCAATGGTAAATGCCCTTATTATTCGCCTTTATATGGAATCATTTTTTCCTAATCTCCCGGCTTGGATATGGGTGGTTTCCTATGTTGCGATTGTCACGATTTTAAATGTCTGGAGTATGGGTAAAACCTCTAATGCAAATGCAACTCTGGTCATTTTTTCTCTCTTCCTGATTGTCGCCTTTATCGTACTTGCCTCTATTAAGCTTACCAATGGAATGGGCCAAGGAACCATTTTTACTTTAACACCTTTATATCATTCCAATGTACAACTCGGAGCGGTTTTAGCCGGGGCAACCGTTGTCTGTTTTTCCTTTATTGGATTTGATGCGATAACGATGTACGCCGAAGAGGCGGTTGATGAAAAAACACTGCCAAGAGCGATCATTTTAACGGTTTTAATCGGTGGAGCGATTTTTCTAGTTTCATCCTTTTTCGCCCAAGCCTTGTTCCCCAATCTAGCAAACTTTAAAGTAACCGACAACACTCTGCCTGAGATTGGATTGTTCGTTGGCGGCACGATTTTCAAAATATTTTTGGTTGCAGGGGGATTTGCCGCAACAGCTGCATCTGGGCTTGCCTCACATGCAAGTGTTTCTCGGCTGCTATATGTAATGGGGCGCAATGGGGTTCTCCCGAAAAAGGCTTTTGGTTATGTTCATCCGAAATTTCGCACACCGGCATTTAACGTTATTTTGGTCGGTATTGTTTCATTGCTAGCGATTACTCCTTCACTTGAGTTAATCGCATCCGTTATAAATTTTGGCGCACTCATTGCCTTTACATTCGTCAATTTGTCAGTACTTGCTCATTTCGTCTTTCACCAAAAGAAATATAAAACAGGAAAAGACTTTTTCAATTATGTCATCATGCCGCTCCTTGGAGCCGGAACGACGGGAATCTTGTGGTATCACCTAAGCGCGGATGCCCTGATTGGTGGGATTATTTGGGTCATCATTGGTTTAACTTATATGGTTATTCAATTGAAGATCTTTAAGACGAATATCACAAAAGTGAATTTTGAGGAGACTGATCAGACTTCATCACTTACATAACACGAGTGATTGGGGATAAGTGCCTGTCACTGCCTGCAATTTGTCGGGGATTCATCGATAATTTTGGGGTGGTGCAGGCACTTTTTTTGTATGTCTAATAAAAAATGTTATTTTAGGAAAATAGTGGAAATAATATAGTTAGTAATAATGTTGGAGGATGTTGCATTTTGAATGTAGTTTACGCATTAATTTGGCTGTTTGCATTTTTTAAATGGGGTGACCTTAAGAATTGGCATAAGTACTATCCTACCTATCTGTTCTTTTTGCTGGGGGATTTTTTATATCTCTATTTATTATCTGACTGTTACCCGATGTGGAAGTATAACCCGCAAGGAATCGATGAAAATATCGGATTGACTAATGCCCATGTCTCTTTCTCAATTATGGCTATTAAATATCCCACCACCACGTTTATTTACTTATCCAAATTTCCGGAAAAAAGAATCAAACAAATATTGTATATTACCGGCTGGGTATTGCTTTACATTGCTAATGAATTAGTCGATAACTTTTTTAACCTAATCAAGTATTACAATGGATGGAATCTTGCCTGGTCCATCTTGTTTAATGTCGTTATGTTCATCACCCTTAGAGTCCACTATACCCGTCCATGGCTGGCATGGCTTTTCTCTTTCGTCTTTGTTTTGTTTTTGTGGAAAATATTTGATGTTCCGAACGACGTGTTTAGGTGAAATACCCTAACGTTTTTTTAAGGCAATCGTTTCAGCAAATACCTAAAATTGTAAACAGTGAGAACCAACCAGCTTTTGTAATATGATTGGTTCTCATTATTTTTTTGTATAAGAGTATTGGGAAGACCCTCGTTCCTCCAGGCTACTTGAATAGTTCAGGATAAACAGTTTTAGCTACCAGCTCTACTGCTTCGCCGATTCTTGGGCCTGGGCGGGACAGGATGTCCGGGTCTAATTGATAGACGTTATTTTTTTGAATGGCATTGATCGTTTTCCACCCTTTTCGGGCTTTGATTTCGCCAATCGGGTCTTTTGTATAATTCACCGTCGTGACAATGATCTCGGGGTTTTGCTTGACCACATCTTCTTCTGAAAGTTTTACCCAGCCTTCTTGTTTAGCAAAGACATTCTCCACCCCTGCTTTTTGCAGGATTTCCTGCTGGAATGTATTTTTTCCGGTTGTATAAATGTCTGGTGACGGGCTGATTTCGAAGTAGACCCGCTTTTGTTTCTCTATGCCTTGTAGTTTTTCTTCGACATGTTTAACTTGTGACTGAATCTCTTCAACAAGCTGTTCGCCTTTCTCTTTAACCCCCATGACCTCAGCAATTTGTGCGATATCGCCATAGACATCTTCAATAGTAGTAGCCGATTGAATCACAAAAACGGGAATGTCGGCATCTTCCAGCGGTTTAAGCGCGTTTTTATCTCCAATTGTATAGGCCAACACTACATCAGGCTTGAGTTCGATAATTCTTTCAGCATTCATTTTAACAGAATCAGATACCCGCTCAATCTTACTTGCCTCTTTTGGATAGTTATCAAAATCAGTCACACCGATGATTTTATTACCGGCACCCAAGGCGAATAATATTTCCGTGTTGCTTGGCTGCAAGGATACGATCTTTTCCGGAACCTTTTTAAAAGTAATTTTTTTCCCTCTGTCGTCCGTTACCGAATACGAAGTTGTTTTTGCTGCGGGCTTTTGCGGATTAGCAGTAGCCGTGCTTTTTTCATTTGACTGACAGCCAGCTGCAAAAACAATCATGATGATCATAGTTAATATGCTGAGTAAATATTTCTTTTTCATTGATTTTGACCCTCCAAGTTCCTTTTTTGTCTTACTGGATAGGATTTACTGATAAATGGAATTTCTCGGATGCCGTTCTGCTTGTTGGTATAAACCGCCATCAAAAACAGGACATTCGCCAGCAAGTGAGTGTAGTCGAACAGAATTTCCGGAATTTCTTTTTCGAGACTCAGCTTATGTAGAGCTCTGACAGATTTTTTGGCTTCACTCCTGCAAGTATGAAGAACACAGGCGGCCGTCGTTCCATAAGGAAGCAGGAACTGATCAATGCGATCTTTCACCTCAGCTTCATAAAAATCATACATCATGCTTAATCGTTCTAAATCTTTCTCTTGAATGGCAAGCTTTCCCCGTGCTGAGCCATTAAGATGGTAGGCCATGGGAAGCAGATACAGTAAATCTTCGTGGATAATCGGGATATCCTTTGTTAATGACGCGGCCAAGCCAATTTTCGTCGTTAATGAATCGGTCCGGATTTCAAAATCGACGGTCGAGGCTGACTCACGCATAAAGGGATAACAAAGAAATCGCAAGTCTTTTTTTGGCATGATTACTCTCCTCCTTGTAATTTTATTTTTGTGAAACACCTGCGATATCAAGTTCCTCGGAAGAAGAGTAAGACAAATATATAAAGATGGTTTGTTTATTTAAGTTATCCGACCGACAATTTGTTTTTAAATACAAAAAAGCCGCCCAGATAAAAAATTGGCCGGCTGTAGATTCTTGCTAAAATATGTAAGAACCAGATGAAATCTGCCGTACAATCCTCTTATCTTCCGAAGAGCATAATACGTTCAAGAATAGGCAGGTCTCCTGGCTTGTGCATCATTTTACTCTAAGAACCTTCCCATTTGCCTGAAGTTGAGTCTTTGACTCTTTGACAAACAGTGGCTATTTCTTATTTCATCAGCACTTACAGTTGCGGAAACAGCTCCGGTATTTCACCGGATTCCCTATTAAGCTAACGAATTAGCAACCTATTCCCTGCAAGCTATATTCACTTAAGAAATAGTGTACACTTTATTTGCTGAAAAATAAAGAAATTTGTGGAATACTTGGAGATTGGTAGAAATTTTTGTGGTATTAATTTTAGGTGCGCCAATTGGAACGGATAAGACGCCGATTGAAAGGAGCAACGCGCCAATAGGAGCGGGAAAAACGCCAATTGAAAGGAGCAAGGCGCCAATAGGAGCGGGAAAAGCGCCAATCAAAAAGTGCAACCCGCCAATTGAAAGGAGCAGCGCGTCAATAGGAAAAAGGCACTATGTGAAAAATTCACAGAGTGCCTGACAGCCATTGTCATGATTTCATGATTAGATCATTTTCTTGTTTTAGTTTGTTTTTAGCGATATTAATCATCAGCTTGATGCGATTGACCTGGTTTACTTTGCTGATGCTAGAGTCATAGTCGATCGAAATAATGTTGGCATTTGGATATTCCTTCTTAATGCCGTTAAACATGCCTCTGCCGATAACGTGATTTGGCAGGCAGCCAAACGGTTGGACGCAAACGACATTATCAACGCCGGAGTCCATTAACTCAACCATTTCTCCCGGCAAGAGCCAGCCTTCCCCCATCTGATTGCCGATACTTAAGAAGCGTGATGCTTTTTCCGCCACTTCGGAAATTTTTAGTGGAGCTTCAAAGCGCTCGCTTGCTAACAGAGCCTCACGGATCGGACTGCGATAATATTCAATCAATTGAATCGCTACTGTTCCAATGGCAATATTCAGTTTGGATTTACCAAAGTGCTCCACCTTATATTTCCGGTTGTAAAGCCCATATAAGAAGAAATCAATAAAGTCCGGAACAACGGCTTCGCCGCCTTCTTTTTCGATGGTTTCAATCAGCTGGTTGTTGGCATATGGGTGGAATTTAACAAGTATTTCACCCACGATTCCGACCCGCGGTTTTCGCTCTGGAATCATTTCAATTTCGCTGAAATCGGCAATGATCTCATTAATCACTTTCTTATATGCGCGCATCGAGAACGCTTCTAACAGCTGCTTGCTGGATTCTAGCCATTTTTGATAAACTTTTTCGGTGCTGCCGGTGACTTTTTCATAGGGCCTGACGGTAAGTTTCAATCGCATGAGCAAATCACCGAGACAGGCGGCAATTACCATCGATTTGGCGAGCGTAGGGGAGATCTTAAATCCCGGCTGATTCTTTTTCTCCATCCCGCCGCCGTTTAAGGAGATCACAGGAACTTGAGGCATTCCGGCATTCCGCAACGCCTTCTTTAGCAGCGCGAAATAGTTGGTTGCCCGGCAGCCGCCGCCGGTTTGCGACATAATCACAGCGGTTCGGTCCAAATCGTATTCTCCGTTCTTCAAAGCGCCGACAAGCTGACCAATTGTGATGACCGCCGGATAACAGGCATCATTGTTGACATAGCGTAATCCAACCTCGACATCGGCATCTTTGACATCCTGCAATATTTTTAAATCATATCCATCGAGAGCAAACGCCTTGGCAAACAGATCAAAATGACTGGGCAGCAGCTGCGGTGCAAGGATCGTGTATCTTTTTTTATCACCTTTGGCAAATTTAGGCGGTCTGATTTTCGCTGTGTTCTGTTTATGCTGTAATTCTGGATGATTTTCTCTCTCTTCAATGGCTGCGTTTAAGGAACGAAGACGAATCCGTGCTGCTCCCAAATTGCTGACTTCATCCATCTTTATCCACGTATATAACTGATTGCTTTCCTCCAAAATTTCCTGTACCGCATCTGTTGTGATCGCGTCCAGCCCGCAGCCGAAGGAGGTAACCTGCAGCAGTTCGAGACAAGGTTCTTTTTTAACCACATCTGCCGCCTGATAAAGTCGGGAGTGATAGGTCCATTGATTGACGACATCCACCTCCAAATCCTCCGGAGCCAGCTGGACAATCGCGTCCTCGGTTAACACGGCGAACCCCAATTTATTGATCTCACCCGGAATGCCATGATTAATCGCAGGGTCAATATGATACGGATGCCCCGAAAAGACAATCCCTTTTCGCTGTTCTTTGCGTAATTGAGCAATGACTTCCTCGCCACGTCTGTGCAGCCATTCGGTATAGGCCTCTTTTTCAGCCTGGGCCTTCTTAAGAGCCCTTTTGAGTTCGACTTTTGGAATGTCCTGAAAACATTCACTCAGATTTTTCAACAGTGCGGCAGGATGATCGATCGTTAAGAATGGGTTTAAGTATGTTACTTGATTATCAATAAAGACTTTCTCCAAATTCACCCTGATCACCTCAGGATAGGAGGCCACAATCGGACAATTGTAATGATTTTGCTGGGCCTGATTTTCCCGTTTTTCAAAAACAACGGACGGATAAAAGATGGTCTTGACGCCTTTTTCAATCAAGTTCAAAATATGACCATGTGAAAGCTTGGCTGGATAACAGACAGATTCTGACGGAATGGTTTCAATCCCTTTTTCAAAAATGGCCTTACTGGAAGGGTCCGATAAAACCACCTCAAAACTTAATTCGGTGAAGAAGCGGTGCCAGAACGGATAGTTATCAAACATATTTAACACACGGGGCAGGCCGATTTTTCCTCTTTCCGCTTCATCGCCTTCAAGGCAGACACGGTTAAATACTTTATCCAATTTTTCTTCAACTAAATTGGGATATGGACTTTTTTGCTTTTGCTTTCCGGCCCCCCGCTCGCAGCGATTCCCCGTAATGAAGGACCGTTTGTCAGAGAATTTATTCACGGTAATCGGACAGTTATTCTCACATTTACCACAGCGGCGGTGGAACGTTTGCAGGGTAAAATTGCCGAGCTGTTCCACCGGTAGCAGCGAAGACACCGATTGTCCATCCCATCTTTCTTTGGCAATCAGGGCACAGCCGTAGGCTCCCATCAATCCCGCCATATCCGGACGAATAACTTGTTTACCGGTAATTTTTTCAAACGAGCGAAGGACGGCATCATTTAGGAAGGTTCCTCCCTGGACGACCACATGATTGCCGAGCTGTTCGGCTGATTTGAGCTTAATGACTTTGTAAATCGCATTGGAAATGATCGAATGTGCCAAGCCGGCGGAAATGTCGGGAATGCTGGCGCCTTCTTTTTGCAATTGTTTAACTTTTGAATTCATGAACACGGTACATCGTGACCCGAGGTCGGCTGGTGCCTCCGCCATTAAGGCCATTTCAGAAAACTCCTGGACACTTTTTTCCAACGTTTCTGCAAAACTTTCGAGGAACGAGCCGCAGCCTGACGAGCATGCTTCATTCAGTAAGATTTGGTCAATCACGCCGTTTTTGATTTTGATACACTTCATATCCTGGCCGCCGATGTCAATGATAAAGTCGACATCCGGCTGGAATTGCTTTGCCGCAGTATAGTGGGCCACCGTTTCAATTTCCCCATCGTCAATCCGAAAGGCTGCCTGAATTAATTTTTCGCCATATCCGGTTACGGTGGAACGGACAATTTTCACATCCACCGGCAGCGCTTGGTACAGAGCCGTTAAGCCTTCACGGACGGTTCCAATCGGGTTCCCTTTATTTTTTTCATAAAAACGGAACAGCACTTCATCGGTTTCACCGGTTAACACCATTTTCGTTGTCGTCGACCCGGCGTCGATCCCTAAAAAAGCGTGACCGGAATAGGCTGACAGCGGACTTTGTTTTACTTTTGCCAAGGAATGGCGGCTTTTGAATGCTTCATAATCTGCCTTTGAACGGAAGAGGGGCTCAAGCCGTTTGGACTGGTCGACATTGACAGCTTGATCCATATTCGCAAGGATTTGAATCAGTTTGTCCACTTCAATTGATTCATTATTATTGCTTTCCAGGGCCGCCCCGATCGCGACATAATAATGCCCGTCCTGACTGTATAATATATGTTCACCGGTCAGCTTTAAGGTATGTATGAAACTCTTTCTCAGTTCCGATAAAAAAGTTAACGGACCGCCTAAGAAGGCGACATTGCCGCGAATCGGTCTGCCGTTTGCAAGTCCGGCGATGGTTTGATTGACGACCGCCTGAAACACAGATGCAGCGATATCTTCTTTTCGGGCTCCTTCATTTATCAACGGCTGGATATCCGTTTTCGCAAATACACCGCATCTTGAGGCAATCGGATAGATTTTTTCTGCGCCTTTTGCCAGTTCATTTAATCCAGCGGCATCTGTATTTAGCAGGGTGGCAATTTGGTCGATGAACGCCCCCGTTCCGCCGGCGCAGGCAGCGTTCATTCGCTGCTCAATTCCGTTTGTAAGGTAGATGATCTTGGCGTCTTCACCGCCCAGCTCGATAATGACATCAATATCATTTTCGGTCGATTTTACCGCTTCCGTGCAGGCAACGACTTCTTGAATAAACGGGATACCCAGCGGTTCACATAATCCAAGGCCTGATGAACCACTGGCATTCATTTTCAGTTTTGCATAAGGAAATCGCTCAGACACCAGACGCAACAATCTTAACGTGGTCGTTTTGATATCAGAAAAATGCCGTTGATAAAATTTAAAGACAATTTCATTTTGGTTGTTTAAGGCAACGAGTTTGGCTGTTGTTGAGCCAACATCAAGGCCAACTTTCAGTTCCATGGTTCCCCTCTCCTTGAAAACATCATGTCTTTTTATAAGCTTGCTTTGGTAAAAGAAAAAGCAAAATCCTCCTTGAGAAACACACCTTTTTATTAGTTTGTTTCACGAAAAATAATCATCGGGCAACTAGGAAAATCATGTCTCTTCTGAGTTTGCATCGGAAAAATAGCGATCCAATAAAAGATCAATTCTTTTTTCCATTTCAGGAAACCGAAAACCGGTCACTTTTTCATACAATGGTTCAATCAACGCAGGCAAAAACGTTGCCCCTAATAGATGAGACATAATGATAATGAGCGTTTCCGGTTCTGTTTTGCCGATTAATTGTTCAACCGTATGCTGCATTTTCTTTATCCCGAATGCTTTCATAAAATGGATAAATTCCTTTTGACTGTCAAAAATGATGGTCCCTTCGACAAGCATTCGCTGTGCAATAAAGGGATATTGATAATAGGCATTGATGTATTGAAGCAGAAATTGCTTTAACCGCTGTCTTGGTTCGATCGAATCATCATCCAATATGGTGAACGTTTCCTTTAGGGAATCGACGAGGATTTGGATCACCGCATTGATTAACTTATCTTTGGAACCGAAATGATAATTGACAAGGCCAACGTTTACCTTTGCTTCAGAAGCAATTTTCCTCATCGTTACGCCTTCAAAGCCTTGTTTTTTAATCAGGTTCAAAGTCGCTTTGAGAATAAGCTCCTTCTTTGTGAATTCCGATTCTGTGATATTATTCATTTTTATCCCCGATTTCTGTTGTGTTTTAAACATTGTTTTAAACACTGTTTAATCTAACTATACCAATGTTTTACAAGGTGTTCATGACAACTTTTTGAACTTTTTAGCAAACTTTGCCACTAGTGGTAATGGTTAATGGAATCAGCAGAGGGTGGGCCAAGCTGGGGTCTAGTTACCCAAAAAACGAAAATGGAGATTTGTTCGGGCAGCAAGGAGCGATTTACCTATCCGAAAAAGGTCTAGGTTAGCTCAGGTCAACTGAGAATCAAAAGAAATAAAAAAGAGGTTTTAGTTTTTTCTAAAACCTCTCATTTAAGACATGATCCTGTTTTTCTAAGATTGGCGGAGCAGTTTTTTCATAAGCAGGCAGTGAACGCTCCGCAGGTGGGAGGATCAGCCTAACTGTTTTCTTTAATCGTAATGAGTGATTTGAATACCACATTATCGTCCGTTTGATTGACACCCTCTATGTATATGACATTTTCATCCACTCCTGAGGTGTCTTTAAAAAGCGTGATCGAATCACCAGGCAATGCTTCTTGATTAAAATTGAGATCAATGGTTTGAATCGTGTAGTTTTGGTGATCTGCCACCGGAAAGCAATCCATGATGTAGTCGACATATTTGGAATTGTTTAAATGACCATTAAAGTCGATGTCACTGTATCCGATGACTTTGTCGTACACTGGTTCTAACTTGCCAAAATCCTTTAGTTTTGCTAACTTTCCCGCGATGGCTCGTTTCGTTATTTTCTCCGGATAGTGAATCTGAATGAGGTCACTTCGTTTAATTTTTCGCTCTTTTATATCCATAATCACCCATTTGGATACAGCCTTGATGATTATATTCCCGCTGGCATCTTTGACAAGGTAATCACGGTCAAACTCCACCCTGGTTGGTTCCAAGGGCCAGGTTTCAATCGTAATCTCCTCATCCCAATTGGGCATCCGGAGGATATCGACGCGAATTCGGGTTAAAATCCAAGCTACCCCAAATTTCTTCTCCAGCGTTTCAATTCCAAAACCAAGGTCCGCGGAAGCCAAACTAGCGATATCTTGGAAGTAACTGAAAAGGGTGCTTAACTTTAACTGTTTGTTGAAATCAACATCTCTAAGGTCGATATGGTACTGTCTTTTAAAAATCGATGATACAGATTCCATCTCCATTACTCCTTTGCATCATGTCTTTTTATTGTACCATATCGGCATAAAAACAAGCAGTTTACCGGTGAGCCAGGGCCTGTCTAACTCTAGGGCACACGTAGTTATGAAGCAAAAATATGAATCAATCCGATTAGAATAGCCAAAGCGATCACACCTGTATGGGCGGTTCGCAGAGTTTTGGCTTTTTTATTTTTAAATAAGACTGCCCCCACGATGCCGGCAATTGCCATTAAGATAACTGCGGCTAAGCCAATCATCCCTTCACCTTCCAGTTCACCTTTGTCTAAGTACATGACAACACCATGAGTGATACTTAAGCCCAAGGCAATAACTCCGATAAAAAGATGATATTTTCCAAAAAACTTAGAGAGGGAGATAAAAAGCTTCTTCCTATCGGGGAAATTTTTTACCATGAATTTCGTCGATCTTCTGATTGGAAAAATCAGTCCCGCTGCTCCTATCGCTGCAGCGGTTCCCCAGCCAACCGTTTTACCAATATCCTCATAGTCTTTTTCATCTTTATCGTGTCCTTCATGATGTTCATACTTTTTATCGAAATCATCATCGGCTGAAACAAGGTGACTTCCTGCTGAAACAAAACCAAGAGCAAAAACAAACAACAATCCGATGAATATCACTTTATAATTCATGGAAGGAACTCCTTTCGTAAGATTTATTATCTTTAGCCTAACCGTCCAAAATGAAAAATGTCTGAAAAAGTAAGAGAATTTTTGAACTTCTTTTTGCTGTGAATTGCAGCTGCTAAAGATTTTCTTCTAAAACGAGCCCTTTATATTCGTATCCGTTGAGTGAAATCAAAAATGTCATTTTTCTGACACACAAAATGTTCTGAAAAGAATAAAATGCCAATTTCCTCCTTTGAAGGCGTTTTTTTAGCTTGATATAATATATTGAATCTATATCTCAGAATGAAAGTGAGACGGTAAAATGAAGAAAAAGAAAAATCTGTTTTCAATGGGGATCAAATTGTGGAGCAGTTATATTATTGTATTTTTAGTGATTGTGTTTATATCGTCCTTTTCCTATAAATATATAAGTGATTCAACAAGTAAAATTCATCAAATTGGTAATCAGCAAATGAAAAAGCTTCAATTGCTGGAAGTTTAAAAGAAGATGTCCTTTATATTGGCATGTTTTCTAGTAATTATTCGTTGGATGCCAGTGATAAAGGCAGAGAAAATTTGGAAAACCTCATGAATATAAAGATTGCTGATGCTAGAAAAGATATTAAAGAAGTTCATCAGTTCATTATTAACAAAGAGAATAATGACCAATTGAATATCTTTAATAAAAATTTTGAAACCTATGCTTCTGATCTTTCATCATTTCTTCAAGCCTCTAAAAGGAACGACAAAGAGGAGGCACAAAGAAAATTAACAGCCATGACGGAAAGCGGAAGCAGCACGATCGCTTCTTTAGATGTTTTAACAAAAAGAGTAGAAAAAGATAATAACAAAATCATTGCGGATGCAGAGCACCAGTCAGCTAATGCGGCAAAGCAAATTATTATTGTGTCCATTTTAGCAGAGCTATTCTGTATTGTTGTAGCCTTCATCATTACCAGACGGATCCGTCGTTCTGTCGTTGGGGTTATCCAAAATGTAGATATTACGACCGAATCTGTTATGGAAATTAAAAAGTTGATTGATGAAACCGCCAATAAGGTTCAAATACTTGAGGAGCATATGCACAGCTCAAGTGCTAATACAAAAGAATTATTGGCCTTTGTCGAGAAGCTTGCGTCAGATACCAATGGAGCCAGTTCCAGTATCGATGAAATTTCGGCTGCAATCGAACAAGCGGGAGTATCGGGAAACATCGTGGCATCAAGTGCAGATACCCTTTCAGCCTCTGCTGAGCAAACCTCTTCCGCCATTCAAGAGATGATGACCTCGATTGAACAAGTTGCGTTAAATGTCAGCAGTGCCGGGGCAACGGTTGATCAAATTTCAGCAGCAATCGAAGAAATGAGTAAGTCCATAAAAGGTGTAAGCAAGCGTGCAGAAAGCTTAACGGATGACGCAGAACAAACGGCAGATGCAGTGGAAGAAATGGTCGTTTCGATTAAGCAAATCGCCGAAAGCGCCCAAACGGTGAACCAGTTAAGCAACACCGTTCAAGATGATGCCTTGGAAGGAACGGAATCTCTGAATAAAACCTTACATGGCATGAAGGAAATTTCATTAGTCATAAATCAGGCCAGCGAAGTGATGGTAAGACTGGGAAGAAGTTCAGATGAAATTGGCATGATCATTCAAGTAATCGATGATATTGCCGATCAGACCAATCTCTTGGCACTGAATGCTGCTATTGAAGCTGCCCGTGCTGGTGAACACGGAAAAGGTTTTGCTGTGGTAGCGGAGGAAGTGCGGAAATTAGCCGAGCGTTCCGCCCAAGCAACGAAAGAAATTTCGAAGTTAATCAAGGGAATTCAAGAAGAAACGTCAGTTGCTGTTACTTCCATTAAGGATGGTGCAGATAAAGTCAAGGTTGGCAACCAGCTTGCGGAAAAAACAACCGAAGCCATTCAGAAGATTGTCAAAGGGATTGCGCATGTAACAGAGGAAATGAATCAGATTGCCAAAGCGACAGAGGAACAGACGAGGAATAGTGAAATGATTACCCTAGCGGTTGAGAATGTGAAGAAAAAGGCGTCGGAAATGACGCATTCGACGAAGGAACAATCGATCACTGCTGAGGAAATGGTGAAAGGTATCTCCGGAGCAAGTGACCAAGTACAGCAAATTTCAATTGCCACTGCAGAACAGGCGAAAGGCATCATGGAGATTGTAGAGGCAGCAGAAAATGTTACGAACCAATCTAATACGGTGAAAAATGCAACCCGGGAGCAATCGATTACTGAAGCGGAAATTGTCCGTAATATTAATAGCTTGAAAGAAATGACTGGAATAATAGTGGCTGCTGCACGTCATCAATTACAATCTAGTAAAGAAATGGCTTTGGAAATCGAAAACGATCTAAAACAAGCAGAAGAATTAAATAAAATTTTCCAAGTTCAAACAAAACAATCCGACGAAGTTGTAAAAGCAATTACTGAAGTAAACAACCAAATTGATAAAATTAAATGATGCTTGAAATGGATCTCGTCTGCTTCAAACACATCAAAATTTGGATTTTTTTGGACAATCTCCCACATGGAATAATGGACAAGGCAACGAACCCGAAACAACGGGCGTTGCCTTTTTCTATCATTGATAATGAATTTTTTAAGTAATATTGGTTTATTATGTGAATTTTTTATGTATTTGTTGTTTTAGTAATATTACGGTGACATTTTTCACAGCATCCTTTATTCACACTTTGTATATTGAAATTTAGGACTATGTACCTAACTATGATTAGAGTTTAACTCCGTTTCGATAAAGGCAAACCTTCTGAAAGGTAGGGACGCAAAGCCATGTGCCTAATGCAATTTAAATGCGATGGTTGACAGGTTACCGGATAGCTAAGTTTTGCGGAAAAGCTATTCATTTGTTGGATAGCTTTTTTCTTTTTATATAGAGTTCTGTTTGTTCTCAGGAAAAATGTTTCATACATTGTTAGCAGAAATTAATAGAGGAAAGAGGGGGAGAATATGCCGAACCAAACAGAAAATGACTCGTTTCTTGAAATGTATATTATGGAAACCTCTCAGCTGCTGGAACAACTAGAAGAACTAATTCTGGAAAGTGAGGAAGCCAAACATTTTTCGAAAAATGCCGTGAATGAGATTTTTCGGATTATGCATACGATAAAGGGTTCTTCGGCGATGATGCATCATGAAAATATTGCAGCATTGTCCCATTCATTAGAAGATATTTTCTCTTTTATTAGGGTAGAAAAACCTCAATTCATCGATTTCTCCACTCTTTCTGATTTGATTTTGGATAGCATCGACTTCATTAAAGTTGAGGTTCAAAAAGCCAAAAACCTTGATACGGTTGATGGAGAAGCCTCTTCTTTGATTGAGTCTGCCAAATCCTATTTATCAAATTTGAAAAATAGCAGAGTTGCGACAAATGGCGAGAGTCAGCAGGGAAATGATCTACAAAGGCAAGACCGGCAGGCTGCTGATATGATCGAACGGATGTTGAGTGACAGGAACAATGATGATTTAAACCTATTCCATATAACGGTCTATTTTGAAGCTGGCTGTGAAATGGAGAATGTCCGTGCGTTTCAAATTGTCTATCGATTAAAAGACATTGCCAATGAACTTTATCATATCCCGGAAGAGATCGAAAAGGAATTTATCGTTTCCAGTGAGGTGATTAGAAATCAAGGCTTTCAGATATTTATTCGGACAGAAAAATCTCGTGAGGAAATTGAGCAGCTGCTTTCTCAGTCTAGTTTTTTACAGCAGTTGAAGATTTCACAGATTAACAGAGAAGAAGAGAGAGCAAGTGCTGATGAGAGCAATTATTCACATCAGCGAAGGTCTATTGAAGAAAAGCGACTCAATAGCCAGCACACCAGTTTTATCAATGTGAATGTTTTGAGATTAGATGAACTAATGGATTTAGTGGGCGAATTAGTGATTGCTGAAGCGATGGTCACCCAAAATCCTGATTTGAACGGTCTTGAGCTGGAACAATTTCAGAAAGCGGCAAGGCACCTGCAAAAGATTACCAATGAAATTCAAGATAAAGTCATGGCTATTCGCCTAGTCCCATTAACAAGCACATTTCACAAGATGCACCGGGTCGTCCATGATATGTGTAAAAAGCTTGGCAAAACCGCTCACCTGCAATTAATTGGGGAAGAAACGGAGGTGGATAAAAGTATTGTCGAGCATATCTCTGATCCAATTATGCACTTAGTTAGAAATTCCCTGGATCATGGGATTGAATCGGCAGAAGAGCGGCGGATAAGCGGTAAGCCGGAATTAGGGGCGATTACTCTTGAAGCCAAAAATGCCGGTGGGGAAGTGATCATTCAGGTAAAGGATGATGGAAAAGGCTTAAACCGCGATAAAATTCTCGAAAAAGCGAAGAAAAGTCATTTACTACATAAAAACGAAGAAGAGCTGACGGATAAAGAGATCTACCAGATGATTTTCCTTCCGGGCTTCTCGACAAAGGAGAAGATCACCGAATTTAGCGGACGGGGGGTAGGAATGGATGTCGTCGTCCAAAACATCTCAGCCGTAGGTGGTTCTGTTTCCGTCGACAGTGTGCCCAATCAAGGTACAACCATATCTATTAAAATCCCGCTGACCCTGGCAATTATCGACGGGATGAATACAAGAGTCGGTCATTCCTATTATACCTTACCGACAACGGTGATTAAGGAATCATTCAGACCGGGGAAAAACGATGTTATCACCGATCCTGATGGGAATGAAATGATCATGATTCGCGGTCAATGCTATCCGATTCTTCGGCTTCATCAGCTTTATCATACGAAAGCGGATAAACTTCAAATACATGAAGGGATTCTGATTATGGTGGAACAGGAGGATCAGTGTATCTGTCTTTTTGTTGATGAATTATTGGGTGAGCAGCAAGTCGTGGTCAAGTCTCTGCCACCGTATATAAAAAGAATCAAAAATATTGAAACTATCTCCGGCTGTACACTATTAGGTGATGGAAGTATTAGCTTAATTCTTGATGTAACAGGGTTAATGAAGACTAGAATTTGAACGAAAGGAGCTGTAGATGATGACAGAAATAGGATCTCAAGAGGTGGAAACATGGGAGGAGGATACGCAGAAGGACAAATTTCTTACCTTTATTGTTGAAAATGAATGTTATGGAATTGAAATTAAATATGTCACCGAAATCATTGGCATCCAGAAAATAACCGAAATTCCCGAGATGCCAGACTTTATTCGGGGAATCATCAATTTGCGGGGGAAAATTATTCCCGTTATGGACATTCGGCTGCGCTTTAAAAAGCCATTTCAACCATACAACGATCGGACATGCATTGTGGTGATTGATGTTGATGATCTATCAATTGGTCTGATTGTCGATAGTGTATCGGAGGTTCTTTCGATACCGGACAGCGAAATTGTCGCTCCACCTGAAATCCATCAAAAAGGAAACAAATATGTGATGGGTGTCGGCACCGTAGGGGAGGACGTGAAATTAATCTTGGATTGCACCAAGCTGTTAAATACTGACGAAGCCCAAACTTTAGAAACAATCGGGAAGGAGCATTAGCAATGAACTGGTTAAGAAACGTGAAAATGAAGTCGAAAATATTGTTTTGTTTTTCCCTCAATGCCTTTTTAACCGTTATCGTTGGTCTGATTGCGATCAATTATGGAGATCAGTTAAGTCAAATATCTTTATTTACTAGTATCGTCATTGCTGCCATCCTCTTGAATTTATTCCTGGGATTATTCCTTTCTGGCGTGATTGGCAGACCGCTTCAGAACCTGATTCATAGTGCCAACAACATAGCAGAGGGGAATTTTGCTGTAGACCTTGATGTTGAGCGTCAAGATGAATTTGGCCAATTAATGACATCGTTCGCAAAAATCTTGACCACAACTCGTAATCAAGCCGAAGCTGCAAATAAAATTGCTTCCGGCGATCTCGATATCCATGCAGAAGTGAAGTCTGATCAGGATATCCTGTCACGGAGCTTGAAACAGGTTGTTGAAACACTTAGAACCTTAATGCATGAAATGACCCAGATGTCTAGAGAGCATGATGCTGGGGATATTGATGTGTTCATTCCCGATGGCCAATTCAACGGTGCTTACAAGACAATGGCTCAAGGCGTTAACAACATGGTAAAAAATCATATCAGTGTAAAGAAAAAAGCGATGGCTTGCATCGCCGAGTTTGCCAACGGTAATTTCGATGCTGATCTGGAAAAATTCCCGGGTAAGAAGGCGTTCATTAATGATCATATCGAAGGTTTGCGAAAAAATATTAAACAATTTATCGCCGAAATGACCAAGATGTCGGCCGAACATGATGCCGGGGATATTGATGTTTACTTACCGGAAGAAGAGTTCCAGGGTGACTTTAGGATCATGGCCCAAGGCGTCAATACGATGGTTAGAGGACACATTAACGTGAAGAAAAAAGCGATGGCTTGCATCGCCGAGTTTGCCAACGGTAATTTCGATGCCGAACTGGAAAAGTTCCCGGGTAAAAAAGCATTTATTAACGATCATATCGAAGCATTGAGAAAGAATCTTAAAGACGTGAATGCGGAAATTAGGAAACTGATTGTTGCCTCTAATGAAGGTAAGCTTAGTGAAAGAGCCAACATCGAACTCTTCCATGGGGACTGGGCGGAACTAATGGAAGGCTTAAACGGCCTCATCGATGCCATCTTGGAACCAATCCAAGAAGCTGCTGTTGTTTTGGATGAAATGGCAAAAGGAAATCTTCACGTCAGCGTAAAGGGAGAATACAAAGGCGACCATGCTAAGATCAAAAACTCGTTAAACGGCATGGGTGCTACATTATCAGGCTATGTAACAGAAATTTCCCAAGTTTTGGCAGAAATGGCAGACGGTAACTTAGATGTTGCGATCATCAATGATTACAAAGGAGATTTTGCAGAAATCAAAGATTCCTTAAATAACATTATTAATTCCTTTAATGAGGTAATGGGAAATATCCAGACAGCAGCCGAGCAAGTTGCCAGCGGTGCTAAGGAAGTTTCCTCATCAAGTGTTTCTCTGTCTCAAGGGGCAACCGAACAGGCGAGCTCGATTGAACAATTAACTTCATCGATTGAGGAAATCTCTTCTCAGACGAAACAAAATGCCGAGAATGCCAACCAAGCTAACGTTTTGGCAGAATCGACGAAAGCGAATGCGACCCAAGGCAACGAGCAGATGCAGGAAATGTTAAAGGCGATGGATGAGATCAACATTGCCTCGGAAAATATTTCAAAAATTATAAAGGTTATTGATGAAATTGCCTTCCAAACCAATATTTTAGCATTAAATGCAGCGGTTGAAGCAGCAAGAGCCGGCCAGCATGGCAAGGGATTTGCCGTGGTTGCTGAGGAAGTTCGCAATCTCGCCGCCAGATCGGCCAATGCCGCAAAGGAAACAACAGAAATGATTGAAGGCTCCATCAAGAAAGTGGAAGATGGAACAAGGATCGCGAATGAGACAGCATCAGCACTGCAAAAAATTGTTGATGATGTAGCGAAAGTCGCTCACCTCGTCAATAATATCGATGTTGCTTCCAATGAACAAGCAGTGGGCATCAATCAAATCAACCAAGGAATTATGCAAGTTTCGCAAGTCGTTCAAGAAAATTCAGCTACCTCGGAAGAAAGTGCTGCAGCCAGCGAGCAATTATCCGGCCAAGCTCAAATATTAAAAGAACAAGTGCAAAAATTTACAATTAGAAAGGGTTATTACAATAATACCTATCATGCCGGGATAGAAGATTTAAATCCGGAATTATTAAACATGCTTGAACAACTATCTGAAAAGAAAAAGGCCAATTTAGCCAAAACTCAAGCTGCCTATGCAGAGAGCGCCACGACGAGACAAAAAACAGAAATTGACTTAAGTGATACTGAATTTGGCAAATATTGAAGCCTATTTTAGGAGAGAGTCGCTGGGCTCTTTCCTTCCTTCTTTTTTAACAAATAGGGAATTTTTCCAATCTTTATTCTTTCCTATGTCGCCTAAATTCAACTACGCCTTATGAACCGTCCTTAAGGACTCGCCAGTCGGCAAGTTTTCATTTAAATTGGCTGGGAGTGATGAAATGTTCCCGTATACGATAACAGATAAAGAATTTCGACAATTAGCCGCTTATATTAAAGCCAATTTCGGAATTTACCTGAAAGAAGAAAAGAAAGTGCTTTTAGTAGGAAGACTGAGCCCCGTCCTGCAACAATTACAGATCGATACCTTTTCCGATTACTATGACTATCTTCTTTCTGACAAGAGTGGCGAAGCTCTGACCACCTTAATCAATAAAATTTCGACGAATCATACGTTTTTCATGAGGGAGGCCGGGCATTTTCATTTTTTAAAAGAAAAGGTCTTTCCGACTCTCCTCCCATCCTTGCCTAAAAAAGATTTGCGAATTTGGAGTGCCGGCTGCTCAACAGGTGAGGAGCCGTATACGCTGGCGATGTTAATTGATGAGTATCTTAACCACGAAAAAAAGCTCTGGGATAGAAAAATTCTCGCAACCGATATATCCGAGAATGCCTTATCGATTGCTAAAACGGGAATATACAATAAGCAAGCGGTGGCCTCCCTTCCTAAAAACTGGCGCTTAACTTATCTCATTCAGCATAATAATGAGGAATTTGAGGTTATTGATGACATAAAAAGAGAGATCGTCTTCCGCCGGTTTAATCTGATGAGGCCAGTTTTTCCTTTTAAAAAAAAGTTTCATATCATTTTTTGCCGAAATGTGATGATCTATTTTGATCATCAAACAAAATTAGCATTAATCGATAAATTTTATCATTGGTTAGAGCCAAAAGGCTATCTGTTTATGGGCCATTCCGAATCAATCGACAAAGAGTATCAGAAATTTCACTACATTATTCCCTCCGTGTATCAAAAAGAATGACTGGAGAAAATTGGAGATGATTCTATGAGAATAAAAAAGACAATCAATGTATTAGTAGTTGATGATTCTCTCTTGTTCCGAGAAGTTATCTCACGCGGGATTTCGACAGATCCTGATATAGAAGTTATCGCAAAAGCAGCGGATCCTTTTGAAGCTAGAGATAAGCTTTTGCAATATCAGCCAGATATCATGATTTGTGATATTGAGATGCCCAAAATGAATGGCATTGAGTTCATCAATCGGCTATTACCGCAATATCCGATACCCGTGATTGTTGTCAGTGTGATTAGTCATGCTGTTTTCGATGCATTAAACGCTGGAGCTGTTGATTTTATTGCTAAGCCAAATATGCGAGAGGCCAATAATGTAGAGGTTTTTATTGAAGAATTGATTGAGAAGATTAAGATTGCCTCCATGGCAAAGGTATTGCCGCGGCGAAATACAGTCAAGCAGTCACCTGATCCCGTCCATTCAACTGGAATCACCAAAAAGCTGATTGCCATTGGTGCCTCGACCGGGGGAACGGAAGCGATTTTGAATCTATTAAAATCCCTGTCAAGTAATCTGCCTGGTATAGTCATTGTGCAACATATCCCACCGCTGTTCTCGACGATGTTTGCGGAGAGACTGAATAGCGAGCTGCCGCTATCTGTCAAGGAAGCGCAGACAGGGGATTATATTGAAACAGGCACGGTGCTAATTGCCCCCGGTGACAGGCATATGCGCGTCAAAAAAGAGGGCGCCAAGTATAAAGTGGAGTGTTTCCGTGGGGAAAAGGTGAACGGCCACTGCCCCTCAATTGATATTCTCTTTGATTCCGTTGCGAAAGAAGTGGGAAAGCAGGCGATTGGCATTATTTTAACCGGTATGGGCTATGATGGTGCAAAAGGATTACTGGCGATGCGGCGAAAAGGAGCCCGAACGATTGGCCAGGATGAGAAAACTTCCGTTGTCTATGGAATGCCAAAAGTGGCGTTTGAAATCGGTGCAGTGGAAAAACAAGCAAGCCTGTCCGCCATTCCCGATGTTTTATATTCGATGATTTAGGTTATTTTTTTCAATAAAAAGGATCATGCTCCGCCTTGATTTTATCGAGACGGAGCTTTTTTTCAAAAAAATGAAGGCGGCGTTAATGGAAGTTATGTTGAACTACCTTAAATTATAGTAAAATATTCCTATAGAAAGGGGGGAGTTCATTGAATAATCTAGAGGTAATGAAACAACGAAACCTGTTCATTATTAAGGCAACATGGTTGTTCTTCGCAATTGATATTCCTATCAATCTATTACAAGGCAATTTTGCAACAGTAAAAGTATTAATCGTTGTCGCTATTCCTGCTTTAGTCTTAATGACGTATTTAGTCAAGAAAAATACCTCAGCTAGACTCGTGATGGATTTAGATCTTATTTTGATTTTGGCGGTCTTATTTATTTTGAATATAAAAGCGGCCAAAGAAGCGTTCACTTAGGGATTGAAGAAAAACGTAACTGACAGCTTCAAGCGGGGTAAAAGTAAAAGACCAGTCACATTTAAACTTAATGGCTTGATGTGGCTGGTCTCTTTATTATTTTGTATTATTTCCCACTGAAAGTATAAATTCAGCCATAGTCATTGCAGAATTTACAAGAAGTCTAGCATGATGCTCAGATATACTAATTCTTTGACTTCCAACACCATGCGCATCACTATTATTGTTTCTCATCTCAGCAATAGATGAAACGATTTTTTCCAAACCTGAAAGTAGTGTATTGATTCGTCTATCAAGGTTTTTATCTGTGTGCATATTGTATAACCCTTTTACTTGCTTATAAAGCCTACCTATGTCTCCACTGTCTGTTGGCGTTTCATTCTTGTTTTCGATAACATAACAAAATACTTCTTCTAATAATGTTCTAGATTTAGTGATTGCACTGTCATAACTTCCATTTACCACATCAAGCATTGCCCTCTCAGAAATATCTTTAATGTATTCTCGATCAATGTTTTTTACTTGAGGAGTAGTTACTTTAATCGTAGAATTTATTGGAATAATATGAAATCTTTGATTGATGATAGTAAGTTTTTTGCCACCAAAATAAAGTATTCCATTAATCTGTTCTATTACTGTCTTAACGATATAATTATAGATCTCTTCAATCTGATCTGGTGTTTTCCCTTTAAGTTTATCTGTAAATTGCTGTTTTGAAAGTAGATAGGAAAGAATATCATTAATTCGGTTAGTCTCAATTCCATGCTTAAGAAGGTTATCTAAGTAATTCCATCTACTTAATGCTCCTCCATTCCATCCGTATGTTTCAGACAGTCCAAATAATTGGGAAATTTCTACTATAGTCGGGCCACTTAAATAAGGCATTGAAATCTCTACATCATCTATTTCTCCAAATTGAGAATCACCGTCTAAAATAGCTAGAATAGCCTTATTTCTTAATAGCTCAAATGGAGATTTTTGCTTTTTATCCAATCATTTCACCTCACAATATTTATTCTATAGTAACCTATCAATTTATTTAATCTGCTGTATTGATTATTTGCTACACCAACCCTAAATACTTCTCAAAGAATAACATTAGTTTTTCGATAATTCCTTGCTTTTTCGCGGCTCTGCCTCCGCCAAAGCGGGATACAGGTGGCATGATTTTATCAATAGCTGTACCGGTCGTTTTAAGCATTCCGTCTCGGAAAGCATTGTCGATGAAACGGCGGGTTTCTTCAGGCTTTAATCTTTCTTCTTCTATAATTGCTGTAATATCCGCTTCCTTACGCTCATGGAGGAATTTACGCCAATCCTCATCCACTTTGGTCGATACATTGACTTGCTCAATAAAACGCTCGATAAGCTCTTTCTTACTTCGAAGTTCAATACTCGAATTGATAGCCTTATCAATTGTCGTAAGAATGGTTTTATCCTTACAGTTGGATTTTTGATATTTGGCTACAAGCATAAGGATGTAGTCAATATTTACCTCTATCTGTTTGACCAGTTCAATCTCGAAAACTATGTCATCATTGATAGTTTCTTTGTCACCATCAGCACCTTTTCTATATTCCTGATACAGGTCAATATAAATGCTCTGATAGTCCTGAAAATCCCTTTCAGATAAAATCTCGTTTCCTTCAAAGTCATCGAAGGAAGTAAGAATATTTCTGAGTCGAAGTATTGCTCCATATAGCCGTATAAAGTCTTTTTCAGCTTCTTCTCCGAGAATAGGTTGTCCAAGGGGATACTGTGTTGTAAGGGTTGCAATCAGTTCAGCATAGCCCGGCTTGTGTTCACCTTTTTCATCATATCCCTTATAATATTCATCGAATGTTTTTAGCAGTACAATACCGCCTGCATCCTTATTGCCGAATAGTGCAATGGCTTTGTCTGTTTCTTCTTTCAAATCTCTAAAGCAAACGATATTACCATATGTCTTAACGCTGTTTAGGATGCGGTTAGTCCTTGAAAACGCCTGTATAAGTCCATGCTGCCGCAGATTTTTGTCTACCCATAGTGTATTCAGAGTTGTTGCATCAAAGCCAGTAAGGAACATATTAACAACAATCAATATATCGATCTCCCGATTCTTTACACGAAGAGAGAGGTCTTTATAATAATTCTGGAACTTATCCGAGGAAGTATCGTAATTTGTGCTAAATGTGGAATTGTAATCTCGGATAGCCGCCTCAAGAAAATCTCTGGAGCTCTGGTCAAGGTTTTCCATATTAAAATCCTCTTCAGGCAACAGTCCATCTGGCTCCTCCTCATTTGCACTAAAACTGAAAATAGTTGCAATGGTAAGGTTACGGTTTTTTTCCGCTATCTGCTTCTTAAACTCATTATAGTATCTGATTGCCATTGGGATGGATGCAGCAGCAAATATGGAGTTGAAACCGGCAACTCGCCTTGTTTCACGCTTTTCTATCATCTTTTTAGGGTTGTGCTTATCTGCTTCTTCCCATTTCGCAGAGAATGTGTAATAACTATTGCGCTTCGTCTTTTGATCAAAGTGTTCAAGAACGTAAGAAACAATTTCACTGATTCGCTGTGGATCTGCTAAGGCTTTTTCTCTATCTATGCTATAGACTTTTTTATCATTAACGTAATCAGGCATCTTAATGGTATTGATAAAATCTATTCTAAAAGGCAGAACATTCCCATCATTGATGGCATCTACAATGGTATAAGTATGTAGCTTTTCTCCAAAAGCCTGCTCTGTTGTACGAAGCAGTGGGTTACCTCCTGAACTGGCATTGGCAGCAAAAATTGGGGTTCCCGTAAAGCCGAAGATATGATAGTTCTTAAAGCTCTTCGTAATAGCTTGATGCATTTCACCAAATTGGGAACGGTGACACTCATCAAAAATCAATACCACATGTTTCTTGTAAATATCATGCTGTTTGTTTTTACGTATAAATATATCCAACTTCTGAATAGTGGTTACAATGATTTTGTATTCATGAGGATTTCCTTTTTCATCCCTGTCCTCCAATTGTCTTTGAAGAACTCTTGTGGACGTATTACCGTTAGCTGCCCCCTTTTCAAAACGGTCATATTCCTTCATAGTCTGATAGTCTAGGTCTTTACGGTCAACAACAAACAGTACCTTGTCTATGTAAGGCAAGGCAGAAGCTAATTGGGCTGTCTTAAAACTGGTCAATGTCTTACCAGAGCCTGTTGTATGCCAAATATATCCTCCAGCTGCAGTTGTGCCCATCTTCTTGTAGTTGGTTGATACTACAATACGTGATAATATACGTTCTGCAGCAGCTATTTGATAAGGACGCATTACAAGGAGCAGATCTTCAGAAGTAAAGATACAATATTTTGTTAGTATATTTAAGAGGGTATGCTTGGCAAAAAATGTTTTAGTAAAGTCCACAAGGTCAGGAATAATTTTGTTATTTGCATCTGCCCAAAAGCTGGTAAATTCAAAGCTGTTGCTTGTTTTTTTGCTTCTTCGACGTTCACTGCTGCTTTGCTCCTTGATATGAGCATTTCTTGTGGTGTTACTATAATACTTTGTATGGGTGCCATTGGAGATTACGAATATTTGTACATATTCAAATAAACCAGAAGCCGCCCAAAAGCTGTCACGCTGGTATCTTTTTATCTGGTTGAAAGCTTCACGGATAGCAACACCACGACGCTTTAACTCTACATGAACTAGTGGAAGTCCATTTACAAGGATTGTTACATCATATCGGGTTTCATGCTTGCCACTCACTTCTTCGTATTGATTAATAACCTGCAAACGATTGTTATGGATATTCTTCTTATCCAAAAGGTATATGTTCTTTGTTGTTCCATCTTCACGTTTTAGAATCTGGATATGGTCATCCTGAATTTTTCTGGTCTTTTCAACAATTCCTTCATTTGTATTGGCAATACATTCTGTGAAAAATTTATCCCATTCACTATCAGTAAATGTAAAATCATTAAGCAGTTCAAGTTGCTTTCGGAGATTTTCTATCAATGAAGCTTCATTGTGTACTGAAATATATTCATATCCTTGTGAAGTTAGTTGCCTGATAAACTCCCGCTCAAGTTCTGCCTCGCTCTGATACTTTTCAGGACGGACATTATATTCAGCTGCATATTCAGCAACAACCGTTGCTTCATCAGTACTGGCAACGATGTTGTAAATGCTCATCCCGTCACCTCCTTGAAAGATAACAGTTTATCTCTGTAATATTCATATTGCTTTTGCCGTGCTTCGATTTCAGCAGGAATGCCGCTGGTTAAGTCGTTACAGAGAGCGTCAAAGCGGTCTAGGATAGATACGATGCGCTCTTGTTCTTTGAGAGGGGGGACGGGAATTTCTAGTCTTTCAATAACAGAACGAGCCAATCGTGGTACACTTGCTCTTCTAACTCTTGATAAAAGATAACTTTTTTGACACAGTATTGCATAATATAGAAATCTGCTTTGCAAACGGTCTGAACAAGTTAGACAATAGCAATCATCTGCAGCCCAGAAATCTATTTTACTATAACCTATTTCTCCAGCAGCACCTGCACCGATTATGAAAACTGTGTTTTTATTGAAATTACTTTTTTCGTAGTAACCTAAAGGTGTCATACTGTTTTGAAAAACTGGATATGTTCCAGTTTCTGTAAGTTGGCTTTTTACGACACGAACTCCCCTCGTTATTGTCGTAACCTTATCCAACCTTACTTTTGGCACATCATCATCAAACGTCAGCAGCAAATCCCTATAATACTCATACTGCTTTCTTCTTGCTGTAAGCTCTGCTGTAAGCTCTGCTGTAAGCTCTGCTGTAAGCTCTGTGAAATTGTCCAGAATACGGACAATTTCCTGCTGCACAGGCAGAGGGGGAACGGGGATTTGGATTTCCTCCATATTCCCCTTATTTAGTTTAGCTCTTGTTCCTCCGGTCAAGAAGGGGATAAAATTAAAACTTGTTAAGTAGTAATATAAAAACTTGGTATCTAAATCCTTACGGCCTTTTATAACATGGACATGGTTGTTAGCCCAAAAGAAACCATCTACATATTGTACAGAATAATTTTCAAGACTTGCAGAGCCATCTTCTGCAATTAGTACATATTGTCCATAGTGCGTATACCCCTCAACATAATCTTGGATATTGTTAGCACCATAATACGGGGTGTCACCTGGTATGCGTAATGATGATTTAACAGGCTTCCGTTTGTTGTCCTCTATATCACAACATTCCGCAAGTCGCACATACTCCACTCCATCTGGACAAAGTTCAGCAATCAATTCATCTAACTTACTCATTTGCCCACCTCAATTTCCGCAATAATCTTATCTATTTCTTCCCTCAAAACCTGCTCTCTCGCCACAATCTTTTCTATCTCAGCATTGAGGGCGACAATATCAATCTTTTCTCTCGTATCCTCTTGTTCAACATAGGTAGAAACAGACAGGTTATAATCTTGTTCAGCAATTTCGCTGTTTGGCACAAGCCTAGCAAAATGCTCTATATCTTTTCTATCTTTGAATGCGTTAAGAATGGTCTCAATATTTTCCTGTGTTAGTTTGTTGTTATTCGTAACCTTGACAAATTCCTTAGATGCATCGATAAATAAGGTACTATTTTCTGATTTAGATTTCTTTAGAACCATAATGCAGGTAGCAATGCTGGTACCATAGAACAAGTTATCCGGTAACTGAATGATACAGTCGATATAGTTATTGTCAATCAGGTACTGCCTGATTTTCTTTTCAGCGCCTCCGCGGTACATTACACCGGGGAAACAAACGATAGCCGCTGTTCCGTTTGTTGCAAGCCAAGAAAGACTATGCATGATAAAAGCAAGGTCTGCCTTGGATTTAGGAGCCAATACTCCCGCTGGAGAAAAACGGGGATCGTTAATCAAAATAGGATCATTATCGCCCTTCCATTTAATAGAGTAAGGTGGATTTGATACAATGGCTTCAAAAGGCTCATCATCCCAATGTTGCGGATCTGTTAGCGTGTCACCAAGGGCAATATCAAATTTGTCATAATCAATATCGTGCAGGAACATATTAATTCTGCACAGGTTGTAGGTTGTAATGTTGATTTCTTGACCGAAGAAACCTTGACGTACATTTTCTTTTCCTAAGATTTTTGCAAACTTTAGCAGTAGAGAGCCAGAACCGCAAGCGGGGTCATATACCTTGTTGACTTCAGTTTTTCCTACTAATGTTAAGTGGGTAAGGAGTTCAGAAACCTCCTGCGGCGTATAGTATTCACCACCACTTTTTCCTGCATTGGATGCATACATACCCATTAAAAATTCATAAGCATCACCGAATGCATCTATGGTATTGTCTTTGTAATCTCCCAGCTTCATTTCTCCAACAGAATTCATTAGCTTAACCAGCTTTTCATTACGCTTTACTACAGTGTTTCCTAGCTTATTGCTGTTAACATCAATATCGTCAAACAGGCCTTTGAAATTATCTTCACTCTCTGTTCCTTGGGCAGATGCTTCTATATTACTGAAAATCTGTTCCAGTGTTTCATTTAAGTTTTCATCGTCCTTTGCACGAGCTCGGACATTTTCAAAAAGCTCGCTGGGTAAAATAAAGAAGCCTTTTGTCTTAACTAAATCCTCTCGTGCCTGTTCTGCTTCTTCGTCGGATAACTTGGTATAATCAAAATCCCTATTACCAGCTTCCCATTCTCCGGCGTTAATATAGGCAGTAATATTTTCAGATATGTAACGGTAAAAAAGCATTCCTAGAACATATTGCTTAAAGTCCCATCCATCTACACTGCCTCTTAGATCATTTGCCATATTCCATATCGTGCGGTGTAATTCCGCCCGTTCCTGTTCTTTTCTGTTATTTTCCATAACTCTACTTCCTTTCTTCAACCATATTGGGCACTAATTCCATGATATCTTTAAAATCAACGCCAAGTGCCGTACAAACCTTTACAAGAACGTCCATACTGACATATTCGTTTTTAGAAAGCTTTGAAATTGACGATGGACTTATTCCCGCAGCAGCTTGTAAATCTTTCTTCTTCATATCGCGGTCTATCAACAATTTCCAAAGCTTTTTATAGCTAACGGACACTTTGGTCACCTCTTTATATATGTTTTTTCCATTATAGCACATTTTCTTCAAAAATAACATGATAATTCTGTGTTTGTGAAGTAATTTTACAATGTTAACAAAGATAATGATAGAATGATAGTTGTGTATGCCTTTATTTTTGATTTTTATACTTTTAGACAAAAATGTCTGTAAGTCTATTTGTAAAACCAAAGTCAAAGTTATAACATTAAGCCTTCTTAAATTTAATACCACTTTCGCTCAAATTTGAGCAAAAGCACAATCATTACAGCCGTCTTTACCTTAGAAAAAAGACAGGCTGTTTTTTTTATTTTAGGGGTTCGAATCAATAGGATTCTTCGCTTATGGATGAGGAAGAAAAAATATTTTTAGAAAATCCTCAATTAATGTGTTTTACCAAGGCTATAAGGTGAGAGGAAAAATAATCCCCCAATAAAAGCATAGTTTTTCTCTCACTGCTCCTTGACAACTGAATACCCCGAAATGCAAGAGATACTTCAAGGTGAATATGCCATGACGATAATTCCGAGCGTAATTCTTGAAAGATAACGAGGTTGTGTCATACAAGGCAAACCCTCTGGAACCGTAGCGTTTCGGATCATTTATAAAAGTCAAGGAGGTGAAGTAACTGAAAACACAATATGAGAACTTGCCACAGATACTTAAAAGTAAGCCACAGTTTTGCTGTTGGAAATATGAGGAAAGAAGTGGCAGAAAAACCAAAGTTCCCTATAACCCAGTAACAGGAAAAAGGGCAAAAGCAGATAAACAGGGTACTTTTAAAGATTTTAGTTCGGCGGTAGCTGCTGTAAGTTATTATGACGGTATCGGATTTTTGGTAGGTAATGACATATGTGTTATCGACTTAGATGATTGCTTTGATAGCAGCGGTAAGCTTAAGCCTATTTCCCAAAGTGTTGTAGACGCTTTCAGTGGTTGCTATATGGAACACAGTCCATCTGAAAAAGGGTTGCATATTTTCTTTAAGGCCACAGGCTTTAACTTTGACAAAACAAAATACTATATCAACAACAGAAAGCTGGGAGTTGAGGTCTATGTGGCTGGAGCAACAAACCGCTTTGTTACCGTAACGGGCAATGTATTTGCAGATGGTGATATACCGAAGAAATCGAATGAACTACAGATGATACTAGACAAATATATGCTGCGTCCTACCCCTGTGAAGCAACTACTGGATACAGAAAGTAAATCCTATCTGTCTGACAAGTCTGTTATTGAGAAGGCATTAAAATCGTCAAACGGAGAAAGGTTCAAAGCATTGTGGCAGGGAGATACATCTGGTTATGCTTCTGCCAGTGAAGCTGATTTGGCACTTTGCGGTATGCTGGCATTTTGGTGTGGCAGGGATATTGGGCAGATGGACAGACTTTTCCAAAAAAGCGGCTTAATGCGGGATAAATGGAATAGACCACAGTCCGGCAGTACTTATGGAATGATAACCATAGAAAAAGCTATCGCAAATGCTACTGAAATATATAAACCAGGTGGTATACATTCATCAACTACAGAAGATTTTGGTGAATGTTCCCTTACTGGCTTTAAGCCTGAGAGTAACGATCGCTACCCTTGGACGGATATTGGGGCAAGCAGGCTGTTTGCTGATTATTATAAATCTTTTGCCCGCTATGTTCCCGAAAGGAAGATGTGGTTTTGCTACGAGAATGGTATTTGGATTCCTGATGTCGGTAATCTCAAAGTAATGGAAATGTGTAAATCATTGGCTAACCAACTACTAACCTATGCTTTGACTATTCAGGATGAACATCAAAGAAAGGCATACATTGACTATTGCAGTAAGTGGCAGTCAAGAAGATACCGAGAAACGGTACTTAAAGATGCACAGAGCGTATATCCCATATCAATGGCTGAATTTGACCAAGACCCGCTTATGCTCAACTGTGCTAATGGCACCTTGTTTTTAATATCCATGGATTTTCATCCCCACAACAGCGAGGACAGACTCACAAAGATATCTGGCGTTAAATATGATCCAGAAGCAAAAGCGAGCGATGGGATAGATTTATTCATGAGATTATGAGCGGAGATGAGGAAAAGGCAAAATTCCTCCAAAAAGCCTTTGGGTACAGTATCAGCGGAGACACTCGGTATGAATGCCTGTTTGTTCTCTATGGTGCTACAACTCGAAACGGTAAAGGTACGCTATGTGAGAGCATTCTTAAGGTATTAGGCAGTTATGGCTGTACCGCAAGGCCAGAGACTATCAGTCTGAAAAAGAACAATAACAGTTCAAGTCCAAGTGAAGATATTGCCCGGCTTGCAGGAGTTCGCTTTGTGAATATCTCCGAACCTAGCAGAGGACTTGTCCTAAATGCTGCACAGGTAAAAAGCATGACGGGTGGTGACACCATCAACGCAAGGTTTCTACATGAGAATTCTTTTGACTTTTCGCCAAAGTTTAAGCTGTATATCAACACCAATTATCTGCCAGTTATTACGGATATGACGCTGTTTTCCAGTGGCAGAGTGGTGATTATTCCTTTTGAACGACACTTCGATGAAAGCGAGCAGGATAAAAACCTAAAACGTGAATTCGCCAAACCAAAGAATCAGAGTGCTATCCTTAACTGGCTAATTGAAGGCTATCAGTTGTTAAAGAAGGAAGGCTTGACTTTACCTGATTCCGTTAAGACAGCAACGGAGGCTTATAAACGTGACAGCGATAAAATAGCATTGTTTTTAGAGGATGCCTTGGAGGAAAGTCCTAACAGTGAGGTGCGGACATCCGAAGTGTATGCCCGGTATCAGCGTTGGTGTAGTGCCAATGGATGTTATTCGGAGAATGCAAGAAACTTCAAACAAGCATTAACAGCTATCGCCCGTGTAGAACGGAAACGACCACGTTCTGGTGGTGGAATGACCACAATGCTTATCGGATATAAGCTGACAGAAGAAGAATTTTTTCTTATTTAAACACAGTGTAGCAGCTTGTAGCAAGAAAAACAGGTTATATAAAAAATCGCTCTCGTATAGAGAGTTTAGTTTTTACCTGCTACATCTTGCTACAAAGCTTAAAACCACTAAAACCACTGGATACAACTTCATGTGTTAATACCTGCCCTAGGGGAGGTCAAATCTCCACACCTTTTCATCTGGATAACGGGCGTGGGGCAACGCGTAAAAAAACGCGGTTTCAAACAGGGTATATACCCCACATTTAATAAAATTTAGGAGGTAAACGATTATGGCAACATCAACAACTTATAATAGAGCGTTTTGGAATGTTATGAAAGGAAAAGAAGAAAATAATCAAAATCTAAGCGAGGGCTTTGATAATGCAGGAGCCTATGTCGCACCAGATGAGTTCAGAGAAGGCTTTAACACTGCTTTGGCAAAGGAGAATATATTCCGCAGATTTGCTACTGTTATCAATCTATCTTCTGCAGAAGGTAAAATTCAAGCGGTATCCTCAACGGGTACAGCAGATTGGGTTGAAAACGGAGATCCAATCCCTGAAAGTGCCGATACATTTACACAGTTTCTGGTGAAATCATACAAGCTGGCATCTCTTGTCAAGCTAAACCGCTCATTCGTCACCGATATGAACTTTAATCTAGAAAAATATCTGATGGGTGATTTTGCGAAGCGTTTTGGCAAGGCTGAGGAAAATGCATTGCTTAATGGAAATGGCACAACACAGCCAACAGGTATCCTTACAGCAGATGGAGATGTAACTACAGCAGATAGTGCTACCATCTCTTTTGATGAGATTATCTCTCTGTATTTTTCATTAAAAGATGAATACCGAAATAACGCTGTGTTTATCATGCACGATAATACAGCTATGCTTCTTAGAACCCTTAAGGATACAAGCGGCAGTTATCTGTGGAATCCTTCAGATAACACCATCTTCGGAAAGCCTGTAGTTACCTCTCCATATATGCCTACAGTATCAGCAGGAGCAAAAAGCATTGTAATTGGAGATTTATCTTATTACTGGCTGATTGAGCGTCAGCCAATAACAATAAAAAAATTAAATGAGTTATATGCATTGCAGGGGCAAATTGGATTTTCTGCTTACGAGAGATTGGATGGCAAGCTAATTCAACCGGATGCTCTGAAAATATTACAAATAAAAGCTTAAATAATGGATTAGGCACTGAGTCATCAATTCAGCTCAGTGCCAGTTCCTTCAAAACATAGGACAGGAGGTTACGATATGGAGAATCAAAGTAACAGCCGCACAACCAAATCCGATATCGGAGGTACGGTCTATGTGGTGGAATCACGAGTAAGTGATTCAGCAAAGGAAAGTGCATATTCCAAGCTGAAACGACTGATTACAGTCAACGCAAAAAGCCTTTCAAAGTTATCAGATAGTTCATATAAACCCACGGAAATCAACTCGACTTCTTCAAGGTAGTACGGTAATATACATAGTGCTAAACCGCTTGAAGACTGTCGGAAATGGAGGATAAAAATGAATAGACAGTCAACATTTAGCACTATACGTAAATCAACATTAGCATTTGAAGAAGCAAAACTTACTGCTCTTTACTGCAGGCTTTCACGTGATGATGAGCTTGCAGGAGACAGCAACAGCATAGTGAACCAGAAGGCAATTCTAAAAAAATATGCTGAGGACAACGGTTTTCGCAACATCGAATTTTATGTGGATGATGGGGTCAGCGGTACAACTTTTGATAGACCAGACTTTAACCGCATGATTGCAGATGTAGAGTCCGGTAGAATCGGAACGATTATCATCAAGGATATGTCCCGTTTCGGCAGGGATTACCTCAAAGTAGGCTATTACACAGAGATTATGTTTCCTGAAGCAGATGTACGATTCATTGCTATTAACAATGGTATTGATAGTGCAAACCAAGCAGACAGTGACTTTACACCGTTTCTTAACATTATTAATGAATGGTATGCTAAGGATACTAGCAAGAAAATCCGCGCCGTGTTCAAATCCAAGGGACAATCTGGTAAGCCGCTCTGCACCAATCCGCCTTACGGTTATATTAAAGACCCTGAAGATAAGTTGCACTGGATTATAGATGAGAAAGCCGCCGAGGTGGTCAGAGATATTTTCCGACTGTGCATGGCTGGCTTTGGACCCACGCAGATAGCAAAGCAACTTGAAAAGCGATGCATTGATACACCTACGGTTCATCTTCGCAAAATGGGTATTAACACTCCAGCAAGACCACCTGAAAACCCATATGCTTGGTCGGCTCGTACCGTAGCAGATATTCTGGCTAAAATGGAATATCTAGGTCACACGATAAATTTCAAGACTTCTAAAAAGTCATATAAGAGCAAAGTTAAGATATTGAACAATCCAGAAGATTGGCTGGTTTTCAAAAATACCCATGAAGCAATTATTGATGAGGGGACTTGGGAAACAGTGCAGAAAATCAGAGATGGCAAGCGAAGACCATCACGATTAGGTGAAATGGGAATGCTTTCTGGCATGATGTTTTGTGCCGACTGTGGAGCAAAGCTGTATCAGGTTAGAGGCAAGGGATGGACACACGATAAGGAATACTTCGTTTGTGCTACTTACCGCAAGAAAAAGGGTATGTGCAGTTCACATCAGATACGCAATGTTGTAGTGGAACAGCTTTTGCTAGAGGACTTAAGACGTGTAACCTCCTTTGCCAAAGACCATGAACAGGAATTCATCCGTATAGTTATGAATAATTCAGAAAAGGAACTTGCCAAAGAACTCCGCCAAAGTCAAAAGGAGTATGAACAAGCACAGACTCGCATTGCTGACATAGACAAAATCATTCGAAAGCTATATGAGGATAATGTGATGGGCAAAATTCCCGAAGAGCGTTTTTACAAGATGTCGGCTGAATATGAAGCCGAACAGAAGACGCTGGAAGAAAGGATAACTAAATTAAAGCATACCATTGATACAGCAAATGAACAAACCCTCAATACCGACCGTTTGAGTCAAGTATTTGTGGGCAGTTTTTTTATCTCCACAGAAGTGAAAGCGGATTCACTTATTTAGAGTGCTCTCTTGATAGAAAATTTGTCTTTTTTAAAAACCGGCCAACTCTTTTAATGCTT
>NZ_JAESWB010000170.1 GCF_016765675.1 Neobacillus paridis | reverse complement strand
CGATCAGCAGGTGCGGCTTGCAGGCCAGCGCCATGGCAATCATCGCGCGCTGGCGCTGGCCGCCGGAGAGCTGGTGCGGATAGGCCAGCGCGCGCCGCGCCGGCTCCGGTATCCCGGTCTTGTCCAGCAACTGCACGGTGCGCTGCGCCGCCGCCTTTGCCGACAGGCCCTCGTGCAGCATCAGCACTTCGGCGATCTGGTTGCCTATTGTGAACAGCGGGTTCAGGGCCGTCATCGGCTCCTGGAAGATCATCGCCGCATCCTTGCCGCGCAGCCGGCGCAAGGCGGATTCGGACATTTTCAGGATGTCTTCGCCATTGAACAGGATGCTGCCCCGGTAGCGCGCATCCTGGTTCAGACGCAATGCCGACAGCGCCGTGACGGTCTTGCCGGAGCCGGACTCGCCAACCAGCGCGAACTTCTCGCCGGGCGCGATGGCAAAGCTGACATCGTCGACGACAACGGCGTCGCCGAAGGCAACGCTCAATCCCTGTACATTCAGCAAGCTCAAGACTTCCTCCGCACGTCCAGCGAATTGCGCAG
>NZ_JAESWB010000017.1 GCF_016765675.1 Neobacillus paridis | reverse complement strand
CTGGCGTCGTCCATCAGCGACAGAATCAGATAGATTTCGTCGCCTAACTGGTGACTGCGGCTGGTCGGGACAAAGATGCCACCGTTCGCCAGAAAAGGCATATAGGCCGCATACAGCGCTGCCTTTTCCTTCACGGAAAGCGAAAGGACGGAGGGACGGGGCGGCGTGGCGCCGCTGATTTCTGCCATGGCCAACCTATGCAAAAACGGTGGAGTAATCCAGCAACATGTCTTCGATGAACAGCTTGGGCGATAGCGGATGGTCCGCAATGGCGCGCCTCTCATTCATCGACTTCATCACCGCCAGCAGCCTGACTGGGTCTGCACGCATGGCAAGGGCATCGATTTCCCGGCGGTGCTTTGGATAATAACGGATCTTTCCGGAAAACTTGACGGAAAACACGTCATAAAGCCAGCGCTGCAGCCAGGAAGTCACGTCCGCCGGCGAGGATTTCTGCAACTGGTCTGCTGTCTTCAACGCCGCTTCGGCAGCCGGCTTGGCCAGATGCGCCAGCAGCGTCTCGACCGCCTCGCGTGATCCGGCCT
>NZ_JAESWB010000169.1 GCF_016765675.1 Neobacillus paridis | reverse complement strand
CTCTCCCATTGTCTGCTACCGCAGCGTAATTAGACATTAGGCGTCTGACAATCTTTCTTTTGGCAACCATTGTTTCGGTGAAATCCCTATGCTTTCTGTGAACGCCTTGGAAAAGGATAGCTGTGTTCGGTATCCAATCGCGCTGGCAACAGCCTTCACGGAATAGTTTTTCTTCAACAACTTTTTTGCAATAGAAACGCGCTAGTCGATGAGGTAACGCGCCGGGGTAGTACCAACAAGTTCGTGGAAGCCAGCCGAAAATTTGCTGCGCGACATTGAAGCTTCAATTGCCATGGTTTCGATCGTCCAGTCTGCACCAGGCGCATTGTGAATAGAGATCAGGAAACGGGCAATGCCCGGGTTGGTAAAACCGGCCAACGTTCCAGCTTTAAGCTTTTCCCGCTGAGACATGTAGCGGATGATTTCAAAAACAAAGGTATCGCAGAGCCGATCAAGCACATAGCGCTGGCCTGGCTCATTTCTTGATGCCACAAGCGAAAGATGTTCGGTTGTGTGCACTAAGCCGCACACTTCACTAATAGGGATGAGCACCCATTGCGGCATGGCTGCGACAAAAGGATTCTTCTCCATTTCCCTAAATCCAAT